>CAJUNX010000082.1 GCA_910587865.1 uncultured Roseburia sp. | reverse complement strand
ATTTCTCCCCGCAATTTCAGTTTTTTCTTTCTTCCCGCCGGATTTTCTGGTATAATAAAGAGTGGTGAATTTTAAGGACAAGGAGGACCATTATGAATTATGGAAGAAAACGTACGCGAAAGCGGGAGCGGGAGCTTGTTTCCAAAGCGGCCATGCTTCGAAAAAAAATTAACGTGATCTTTTGTAAGGCATTACTGATATGCTTTTTTGCCGTGATTGTGACCGGCTGCTGCTCCGTGTTCGGCGTGGTGTCCGGGATCATCGCTTCCGCACCGGACATTGATGATATCGACGCGACGCCGACCGGCTATCAGACCGTCGTACTCGACAGCGAGGGAAATCAGACCGCGGTGCTCGTCGCATCCGGCTCCAACCGGAAATACGTAACCATCGACGAGATTCCGTTAGATCTGCAGCACGCATTTGTCGCGCTTGAGGACGCCCGTTTTTACGAGCACAACGGCATTGACCTGAAGGGAATCGTCCGGGCCGGCATTACGGGAGTTGCCAACGGGTTTCATTTTTCCCAGGGTGCGAGTACCATCACACAGCAGCTTCTGAAAAACACCGTGTTTACCGAATGGGTTTACGAGGAGTCCATGGCGGACAAGTTCGAGCGTAAATTCCAGGAACAGTATCTGGCGCTCCAGCTTGAAAAGGTTGTGGACAAGGACTGGATCTTAGAGAACTATCTGAACGCCATCAATCTCGGGCACAATACCTTAGGGGTCGGCGTTGCCTCCGAGCGGTATTTCGGAAAAAGCGTCTCGGATCTCACACTTTCCGAGTCCGCCGTGCTCGCTGCGATCACGCAGAGCCCTTCCTATTATGATCCGATCATCCACCCGGACCATAATCAGGAACGCCGGCTTAAAACGTTAAACGAGATGCTCGATCAGGGGTACATCGATCAGCTGGAATATGATGCCGCCATCGCGGACAATGTCTACGACCGGATTCAGATTGTCAATATCGAATCAAATGAAGGAAACGTGAATTCCTACTTTGTGGATGAGCTGACCGACCAGGTGATTGAGGCGCTGATCAGCCAGCTCGGCTACACGGAGACGCAGGCGACCAAGGCGCTCTATCAGAGCGGACTCGTCATCGAGTCCACGCAGGATCCGGCGATTCAGGCAATCTGTGACGAGGAGATCAACAACCTCGACAATTACCCCAGCGCTCCGAAGATCTCATTTGCCTACCGCGTTTCGATCAAATCCGCGGACGGCACGATCAACCATTACAGCGACCAGACCATGCTCTCCTTTTACCGCGCTTCCAATTCGAAATATAACATCAATTTCGCCACGGAGGAGGACGCGGCAGCAGCCATCGAGCAGTACAAGCTCGATATCATGCAGGACGGCGATCAGATCATCGAAGGCAGCGAGACCATCACTTACACGCTGCAGCCCCAGACGGCGCTGACCGTGATTGACCAGTCAACCGGAGAAGTCAAGGCGATCGTGGGCGGACGCGGCGATAAAACCGCAAACAAGACCTTAAACCGTTCCACGGATACCCCGCGGCAGCCCGGCTCCACATACAAAATCATCGCTGCCTATGCGCCGGCACTTGACGCGGGCGGCCTGACACTGGCCACTGTGCAGGACGACGCCCCTTACAATTACGGAACCGGCGAACGCAAAGGCGTGCGCAATTACGACGGGCGCTACCGCGGCTTTACGACGGCGCGGGAGGCCATTATCGAGTCCATCAACATCGTAACCGTAAAAACGCTCGCCGAGATCGGCCCGTCCCTCGGCTATGACTATATCCGTAATTTCGGATTCACCACGGTCGGTATCGACGAGAGCGGCAACGAGACGCTCGCGCTCGGCGGTCTGACTTACGGCGTTACCAATCTGGAGCTGACTGCCGCCTACGCCACGATCGCAAACAGCGGCACCTATATCAAACCGAAGTTTTTTACCCGGATTCTGGACCACGACGGCAATGTCCTGCTCGACAATACCCTGCCGGAATCCCACACCGTCTTAAAGGAGACGACCGCCTGGCTGTTAACCGATGCCATGGAGGATGTCATGACCCAGGGTACCGGCTCTCCCGCTTATTTCGGAAGCAGTATGACACAGGCCGGCAAATCCGGTACGACCAACAGCAGCCGCGATGCCCTGTTTGCAGGCTATACTCCTTACTACACTTGTGTTGTATGGGGCGGCTATGACGACAATACCATCCAGTCCGGTCAGGGAACCAATTACCCAAAGACGATCTGGAAGTCCGTGATGCGCCGGATTCATGAAGATCTGCCGGATAAGGACTTTGTAAAACCGGACGGCATCGTGACCGCAACCGTCTGCCGGGAATCCGGAAAGCTTGCCATAGACGGCGTTTGTACCAATGATCCGCGCGGCAACCGCGCATATACGGAATATTTCGCAGAAGGGACGAGGCCCACCGAATACTGCGATCACCATATTCTGGTCAACGTCTGTTCCGAATCCGGACAGCTCGCCGGCGCAAACTGCCCCTCGGTCTTTCCTTCCGGCGTGTATGTGATCGGCGGGACGCCTGGCACGGAGGATACCCCGTATCTGCTGACGGAAGAGACACTGGCTTTAACCTGCACCTACCACAACGCCTCGGATATCCCGCATGAAGGGGTGCCGTTCCAGCCGACCCTGCCGGGCATTACCGATCCGAATGCGCAGCCTGCTGACCAGCAGCCGCAACAGCAGCCACCGCCAGAACAGCAGCCGCCAGAACAGCAGCCGGAGGTACCGGTACAGTAACTGAAAAAACAGCTGTCTTTTTAAATTTTAGGAGAATAGTTCAGCCATGCTTCACAAAATGGGCGAATCATGCTCGCATGAATGAGCACATTCTGCGAAGCATGAGCGGAGCGCCCGTTTATGAGCAACACTCAATCAGAGGTATCTTGAATCGAAAGAGGAAGTGAAAGAAGCAGAGAAAATCAGAAAGAGCGTTTACAGTATCTTGCGGCAGGAACAGCGGGAACAGCTACCCCACAGAAAGCAGGATATGGAGCGATAACAGACAGAGCGGCGGGATTGTCACACCTGACCCGCCGCCCTGTTTTGGACTTTTATCAGACCGATAAATGGAATTTTCTCTTTTATTCAAACATAAATTTGTTAAGTTACTGCCAAAACATTTCCACACCATATGCATCTGTGATTTTTTTCCATGCTTCATCATCTATTTCTTCACGTTTGTAATAATAGTGACATACTCATAACCGCTATTTCTCGTAGAGGAATGGATTGGGTGACCTGCTGTGTATAGAGAAACATTCGGTCCAAACATACAGTTATCACCGATTCTGATGGTAGCAACATCGATCATAACACAGTTTTACAAAAGAATTCTTTCCAGTGGAAATATGTGTTCCGTATAGTTTTTCAGTTTCTTTTTACATTCAGCCATTTCTGCAAATACTTGTTCGTCTCCAACATAGACCATACCTTTATCACACCGTTCTGTATTTGTCATATCAATTTTCCTCCTCAAATCCCGATTGAGATTTCACCTGTTTTAAGAAATTTAATAACTGTTATATTT
>CAJUNX010000081.1 GCA_910587865.1 uncultured Roseburia sp. | reverse complement strand
GTCCTTTTTGATCCGTCCATGACCTCCTACCCGCCCGGGGATGCCTGTGTGAAGCTTTTGTATGTGGCGGCGACCCGCGCGCTGCACGAGCTGGCGGTTCTTCACAGGGGGGATCTCACCGATCTGATCAAAGCTGCGGTGTCGGAGGAAAAGCGGATGAGCTCTCTGGAAAATGAGATTTTAAAGGAAGTTCACCGGTTTGAAAAAAAGGAATACACGACGAAGGAGATCGAGCGCGCCAATGCCGCCTGGGGAGAGAAGGTGCGGGCGGAGCGGAATTTCCTCGGCCCAAGGCCGGTTGAGGTCATAAAGCCGGTAAAACGCGGGGGTCAGGAAGAGACCGCCGCGGGGAGCATCCGTTCGGGGCAGGAGTCGCGGGAGCCCGGGAGCCGCGCCGCGGGGAGCATCCGTTCGGGGCAGGAGTCGCGGGAGCCCGGGAGCCACGCCGCGGGGAGCATCCGTCGGGGAGAGTCGTCGCGGGAGCCCGGGAGCCGCGCCGCAGGGGGAAACCAGGCGGTCTGCACATCGCCGTACTGCTTCGGCGAGATCCCGGACAACAGCCGGCTGCGCCCTAAGGGCCACAGCCGGATTGACTGTTCGGTCCGCATGGTAAAAAAGACGAAAAAGCAGATTGACCTGATCAGCAGTTACGGGATTCTCCGGCTCACGCCGCTTGCGGATGACCTGATACGCGTGCAGTTTAAAAAAGGCGGGATGGCGGAGTTTGAGCCGGGCTGTTTTTCCGCTGCCGCGTCGCAGAATATCTCCTGGACGGCAAAGGAGGGCAGGGGACTGGTGGAGGTTTCCACCGCTGGGCTCACGGTCAGAACGGATAAAAAAACCGGCGCCGTTCAGTTTCTGCGCCGCGACAAAACCCTGCTGCTCGCAGAAAAAGCGGCGCTGCCGCGGCAGATTGATTCGATGACGCTGGAAACATGGAATTATTTTGACTGGCAGAAAAAGGAGAAGCTTTTTGCAAAAGGGATTCTCGCGGACGAACAGCTTAGGATGAGCCAGAAGGCGGCATATATCAGTTACGGGGGAAAGAAGCTGCGCATGCCGCTTCTGATCTCCGAATACGGCTACGGAATCGCCGTCGCGGCGGAAAAGACGGTTCTCTGCTGCGATATCCCGGCTTACGGCCCATATCTTTACACCGACGGGACGGAGCAGATCGATTACTATTTTCTTGACGGAGGCAGCACGGCGGGAGTGCTGGAACGGTATCGGAGATTATGAGAAAATGGTTGACAAGTTCAGAGTTTTCAACTATGATAACACCGTTAGCATGATAGAGGCGCGGATGACATGAGTACGTCTCCCTGATATCCCTGGCAGAGGGAGGGGGCGGAAAGGGGATTTCGCCGAGGCATAGGAGCATTGCCGGGTTCATTTGCCGGGCCGCGGGAGAAGATCTCACGGACTGTCGTCTCCGAAACGGAGACGGAGCGCTGTTGTGATTCACACGTATATTTGCGGAGTCATGGCAGGGTATGTCATGACTTTTTATGATGGGACTGCCGCAAAAATCGTCCGTTTCATACATTATTTTGCAGCAGCTCCATGTCAGAAGCCCTTCGGGAATCGCACCGTCCGGCTTTTGACAGAGTGATCATGAAAAACGCGAGAGGAGTGTGGAAAATGAACAAGTCAAAGACAAATGCTGTAAAAGGCGTGCTGCTGGCAGTGATTCTGCTGGCGGTATTTGTGATCCCGATGCTGGCCGGCAGCGGTGAGAGCGCGGCGGAGGGCAGCGGATTTTACGGAACGGCGTGGGCGCTTCTGCCGCCGGTGATCGCCATCGCCCTTGCACTGATCACAAAAGAGGTGTATTCCTCGCTGTTTGTGGGGATCCTGATGGGCGGCCTGCTCTATTCGGGATATTCGTTTGAGGATACGGTGCTTCATGTGTTTCAGGACGGGATTGTCGGCGTGCTCTCGGACGGCTATAACATCGGTATCCTGATCTTTCTGGTGATCCTGGGTGCGATGGTCTCCCTGATGAACAGGGCAGGAGGCTCCGCGGCATTCGGGCGCTGGGCGGCGCAGCACATTAAGACGCGCGTGGGCGCGCAGCTTGCCACGGTGGCGCTCGGCGTGCTGATTTTTATCGACGATTATTTCAACTGTCTGACCGTCGGCTCCGTTATGCGGCCGGTGACGGACAAGCATAAGATTTCACGGGCAAAGCTTGCCTATCTGATCGACGCGACCGCTGCGCCGGTCTGTATCATTGCCCCGATTTCCTCCTGGGCGGCGGCTGTCGCGAGCTATGTGGAGGACGGGAACGGCCTGACGCTTTTTATCCGGGCGATTCCGTTTAACTTTTATGCGATTCTCACGATCGTGATGATGATCGGCATGGCTGTTATGAAGCAGGAGTTCGGCCCCATGGCAGGATTTGAGGAGAAGGCCCGCACAAAGGGAGACCTGTTCGGCGGGAAAAATCCGTATGCAGGGGCTGCGGGGGCGGCGGAGGAAAAGAAAGGCATTGTTCTGGATCTGGTGCTTCCGATTGCGGTGCTTATTTTCTGCTGTGTGATCGGCATGATCTACTCCGGCGGCTTTTTCGAGGGGGCCACGTTTGTGGAGGCATTTTCCAATTCGGACGCTTCGGTGGGCCTGATGTTAGGTTCCGTGTTTGCGCTGGTGTTTACCATTCTCTACTACTGCCTGCGCAGGACGATGACCTTCCGCGAGACCATGGACTGTCTTCCGGAGGGGTTCCGCGCCATGGTGCCGGCGATTCTGATTCTGACGTTTGCATGGTCTTTAAAGGCGATGACGGATTCACTGGGAGCGGGCGAATTTGTGGCCGGCGTGGTGAAGGGCTCCGCGGGAGCATTTCAGGCATTCCTGCCGGCAGTGGTATTTCTGATCGGATGCTTCCTGGCGTTTGCGACCGGGACGAGCTGGGGAACCTTCGGAATCCTTATTCCGATCACGTTAAATGTGTTCCCGCTGACGGATCCGCTCGGTGTGGTGTGCGTGTCCGCCTGCATGGCCGGCGCGGTCTGCGGTGATCACTGCTCGCCGATTTCCGATACCACGATCATGGCTTCCGCCGGCGCGCAGAGCGATCATGTGGATCATGTGTCCACCCAGCTGCCCTATGCGGTCGTTGCTGCCGCGGTGAGTTTTGTGGCCTATCTGGTGGCCGGATTTGTGCCGAATGCGCTGATTGCGCTTCCGATTGCCATTCTTCTGATGGTGGGTATGCTGTTAGTGATCCGGGTGCTGGGCGCAAAAAAACAGGTTTCCTGAAGCCAGAGACGACAGTTCAGAGCCGGGAGGACGATACCGGCGTACAGAAAAGGGGTGCCGCAAAACAACGGCTGACGCAGGATATGGTATGGAGCTTTACGACAGCTCCGTCATATCCTGCGGAAATACCGGGTTTTGCGGCACCCCTTTGTCATCGCATAACTTCAGACCGCCGGTCTCAGGCTGTATTTTGGCAGCAGAAGTCAGGACTGCTTTATATGCCATATTCTTTCCTGACCTCCACGATAATCTCATTTGCATCCTGATATTCACCAGAAGCAATCTGCTGTGAATGAAACATACGAATCCGGGAATTACAGGATTGTGCCGGACAGCGAGGCGGGGTGTTTCGATATATACAATAAGCAGGGGGAACGGATAGGTGCTTTTGATTGGAAACGGAGGAATTGTCAGGTTTCACCTTAAAGACCCATTCCGGCACGGGCATACAAATCTGGATATGATTGAAAATATTCGGATTGTATGGTAGTATAGAGCTACAAAACGGAAGGGAAAGCAGGTGGGAAGATTGACAGTGACGGAACAGACAGACCAGAAACATCAGGAAGATTTACAAAGGCTAAGAGGCTTTCGCCTGCTTGATGATGATTTCCTCACAAAGTGTTTTGAGG
>CAJUNX010000080.1 GCA_910587865.1 uncultured Roseburia sp. | reverse complement strand
TATACCGACATATAAGAACTTCTAAAGAGATAATCTAAATTCACCATAAATTTTTGGGGAAAAACTAAAAAAATGATCGAATATTTGCGGGTTTCTCTGCTTTTCCCTATTCCAGCAGATCAAGGATCGAATACCCGATGGTGCCCGCGGGCATCGCCACGCCGAAATTATCGGCTATGGTAGCGCCGATGACGGCAAAAGACGGCGCATCGGAAAGTCTGCCGCTCCCTGAAAAGGCCGGCGAGAAGGCGAGGAAAGGAACCTTTTCCCTCGTGTGATCGGTCCCGGTATGGGTGGGATCATTCCCGTGGTCGGCCGTGATGATCAGCAGATCCGCTTCGGTGAGCAGAGGGAGGAGCTCTCCGAGCTTAACGTCAAATTTTTCGAGTTCCTTCGCGTATCCTTCCACATTGCGGCGGTGCCCCCACAAAGCGTCAAAATCGACCAGATTGACATAACACAGCCCGTGAAAGCTGCGTCTGGCGGTTTCGATCGTCTGCTCCATCCCGTGTACGGAGCTTTTGGATTTGTTTGATTCCGTGATGCCCTCCCCGTCAAAAATATCATGGATTTTCCCGACAGAGATCACATCAAGACCGGCTGCCTTTAAGGCATCTAACACCGTCCGGCCGTAGGGCTTTAAGGCATAATCGTGCCGGTTGCTGGTTCTGACAAATTCTCCGCGCTTTTTTCCGACATAGGGCCGTGCAATGACGCGCCCGACTTTCCACTCATCCTTCATGGTGAGCTCACGCGCAATCTCACAGCAGCGGTACAGCTCGTTTAAGCCAAAGGTTTCCTCGTTTCCGCAGATCTGGAGGACGGAGTCGGCTGACGTATACACGATCATGTGTCCGGTCGCGATTTCCTCCTCCGCGAGTTCGTCGAGAATTGCGGTGCCGCTCGCGCTTTTGTTGCCGATAATCGTGCGTCCGGTTCTCGCGGAGAGCTCGTCGATCAGCTCCTGCGGAAAACCGGTCTCCGTAAACGTCTGAAACGGCGTGGTGATGTGGAGTCCCATCATTTCCCAGTGGCCTGTCATGGTATCTTTTCCGCGGCTCGCCTCGCTTAGCGCCATAAAGTAGCCGGCAGGGGATTCCGCGGGGGTGATGCCGTCCAGGGGGTGCAGACTGGCGAGTCCGAGACGCCGGAGGTTCGGGATCATTAAGCCCGGCACATGCTGCGCAATATGGCCGAGTGTGTCGGTTCCGGCGTCGTGGTAGAAAGCTGCGTCATCTGCCGCGCCGATCCCGAGAGAATCAATTACAATTGTAAAAATTCGTCTGAACGTTTTTTTCTTATTGCTCATAGACACCTCGCTCTGTTCCGGTTTTTGTGTTCTGATTTCAGTATGACAAAGATTACGCCGTCCGTCAATGACTGAAATCCGCCGAAGGAAGACGGGACGGTTATTGACTTTTGGACGGTATGGTTTTAACATGATTTCGGAGGGATTTACTGAGATACGCGGGAGGGTGAAGCATCATTCTGCCGGGAGAGCGCAGAGAGGAGGGGCACGGCCATGATGAACAGGATTGTCGAATACGAACGGAAGCTGTTCGGGATGCGGACGGAATTTAACGCTCTGCTCGGAGCGTGTGCGCCGGGGCACATGGATGAGATTGCACGGCTGAAGATAAATGAACTCTCGGGGGAGATCGAATCGCTCGAAAAGCAGGTGAAAGCGCTGGAGGCTGCGATGCGGCGGCAAAGCGGGGAGGAGGCCGCCCGGGCAAAGATGACGCAGGCGGATCGTGCCCGGATAACGCCGGGGATGCCGGGTACGCCCGGTACACAGAGAATGCCGGGAACGAACGGAGAGCCGGGAATGCGCAGTGAGCCCGAAATGCAGAGAGAAGCCGGAATGAACGGGATGCCGGGGGCGCAGAGAATGCAGAGAGAAGCCGGAGCGAACGGTACGCCTGGTACACAGAGAATGCCGGGAGCGAACGGAGAGCCGGGAAGGTGGCAGACACCGGCAGGGGAGTACCGTCTGTATGAGCCGTCGGGGAACCGCTGGCAGAATCCTGGCCATGCAGCAGGAATGCCGTTTGCGGGGACAGTTATGCCCGGCAATGATACCGGGAACCGGGGCTGCGGGCCGGTGGCGTATGGACGTGCGCCGCAGGCAGCGCCGGTGCGGTCGGACATGGAAAAAACCATCGGCCGGTCCGTTATGGGGATCTGCGCGTCGGGCCTGATTTTCATCAGTATTATTTTCTTTGCGGCGCTGGTGCTTCCTTATTTAAATGACACGATAAAGCAGGTTCTGATGTATGGAGCCGGTATTGCGTGCGCATCGGCGGGGATTCTTTTTCTTGTCAGAGACAGGGGGAATAAATGGTTTCTGGCGCTTGCGGGATGCGGGATGGGGATCATTTATCTCTCGCTGTTTTTAAGCTGCTTTTATTTCGGGTCGCTGGGAGATACCGCGCTGTATCTCTGGCTTTTTGTGTGGGCGGCGGTTGTGTGCGGATTATCCGGGATGCGGTCAGAGCTGTTTCAGGTGATCGGACAGATGGGGATTGCGCTGTCGGTGCTTTTGGGCGTAAGTCTGTGCGCGATTGCGCAGGATGCGTCAAAGCTGCTGTTTCTGGTAATTTACGGGGTGATATCGGAAACCATATACTATATTGCTCATTTTCAGAAAGAGTATCACCGGAATCTGATCAGTCACATTTTCTGGTGCTTCATTGCGGCGCTTCTGCTGCCCGGGGTGTGCGCCCGATACACGGAGGGAACGCCGGCCGGGACGGCAGCGGCGCTTGTGACAGCGGCGGCGGTTCTTCTGCCGATGCTGACCGGCATATTTGCCATGCACGTAAAAGAGGACGGCATATCCTTCGGCGTCATAAATCTGATCGGAACGTTTCAGCTGTTTCTGACAGCGGCACGCAGGCCCGGCGATGCAGTGATTTTGATGGCGGTCTTTTCCGTCGTGATGCTTGTGCTTCTGGAAGTGCGGTTTCGTGCGCAGGTGCATTACGGGCGGACGATTTTTCAGTGTGCGCTGTTCTTTGCGGCTTTTTGCGCCGTGCTTCACAACGCGTCATACAGAGAATATGTCTCGGTGGCGCCTTTTGCGCTGGCGTGCCTGATTTACGGATTCTGCCGGAACAATAACGTTTACCGGATTGCTGGATCGAGCTATGCGGTGCTGCTTTTGCTTATTCCGATGAACGGTTATGCGTTTGTGTGCTGGGGAACGGCGGCCGCGGCCTGCACGGCTTTCCTGCTTGTCCGGTTCCGGGAACAGTACCGGGTGTGGATGAAGCTTGTGGCATATCTTCTGTTCCTGGCGTTTCTGACAAAAAGCAGTGTACAGATATCCGGGATGAGGGGGACCGCACCGGCGGAGCTGCGGGTGCTTGTGACGCTTGTACTGCTCGCTGCAGCCAATATAGCCATGCAGAAACTGCCGGCGCTGTATCGGGATCCGCGGTCCGGAAAAGAGGAACCGGAGATTCTGATCGGCGCCGGGGTCGTCCAGGTTCTTCTGATGCTGGCGGCGCTGGCCTGTATATGGCTGATGGAGGAGCCGCTTTATCACATCAGTGCGGCCGTACTTGGAGCAATCGTGTTTTCCGTAAACTTTACCGGTCTGATCCGGGCAGGCGGAGAGGGGTTCGGCCTGTATGCAGGGAGCAAATATCTGATCCTGATTCTGTCGATTCTGGGATCGTATGAGGCGCCCGGCCACCTGATCAGTCTGGCAGGACTGGCGTTTGCGATCGTCTGCATTGTCTCCGGGTTTCTGGCAGAGAGAAAGAGCGGGCAGAATTATAAAACGGTGCGTATTTACGGGCTTGTGCTGTCTCTCGTCAGTGTGATCAAGCTTGTGCTGATCGATATTTCATACGACAGTATGCTGCTGCGTGCCGTCAGCTTTTTCGTGAGCGGTGTGCTGTGTTTTGCGATCAGCTTCATTTATGACAGGACGGACCGGCGGTTCCGGTAGAACAAACAGCTCCGATGAGGATGGCCGAACTTTTTTCTGAAAAGTACTTGCTTTTCCGTGTGTTATCGTGTATACTAAGCGATGCTGTGACATTGATAGCGTTGAAGCGTGAGGTTGCTGCATATCATTGCAGGTTTTCCGTGGAGCGAATGTCAAGTTAGGAAACTGGCGACAAGTCACTGTATCAC
>CAJUNX010000079.1 GCA_910587865.1 uncultured Roseburia sp. | reverse complement strand
CTGGTTATCAGATACTCCGTAAAGTACATATATTTGTAATCTACTTTCCTACATTATTTATCGCCGCCTGTGCCGCAGCCAGTCTCGCGATCGGCACGCGGAACGGTGAGCAGGATACATAGTCCAGACCGATCTTGTGGCAAAACTCTACGGAAGACGGATCTCCGCCGTGCTCGCCGCAGATACCCACGTGCAGCTTCGGGTTCACCGGTTTTCCAAGCTTGATTGCAGTCTCCATAAGCTTGCCGACGCCTGTCTGATCCAGCTTCGCAAACGGATCGTTCTCGAAGATCTTTGCATCGTAGTAAGCGTCTAAGAACTTACCGGAATCGTCGCGTGAGAATCCGAAGGTCATCTGCGTCAGGTCGTTCGTACCGAAGCAGAAGAAATCAGCCTCTGTCGCAATCTCGTCAGCGGTGAGAGCTGCTCTCGGGATCTCGATCATCGTACCTACCTCGTACTCTAACTTCGCGCCAGCCGCTGCGATCTCGGCGTCAGCCGTCTCAACCACTACTTTCTTAACGTTCTTTAACTCTTTGATCTCGCAGATTAACGGGATCATGATCTCCGGCTTCACATTCCAGTCCGCATGTGCCTTCTGAACGTTGATCGCCGCACGGATGACAGCTTTTGTCTGCATCTTTGCGATCTCCGGATAGGTCACTGCAAGACGGCAGCCTCTGTGTCCCATCATCGGGTTGAACTCGTGCAGGGAAGCGATGATCGTCTTGATATCCTCAACGCTCTTGCCCTGTGCATCTGCAAGCTTCTTAATATCCTCTTCCTCGGTCGGAACAAACTCATGAAGAGGCGGATCTAAGAAACGGATCGTAACGGGGTTCCCCTCGAGAGCCTCGTATAATGCTTCGAAATCGCCCTGCTGATACGGAAGAATCTTCTCGAGCGCTTCCTCTCTCTCCTCCACGGTATCCGAGCAGATCATCTCGCGGAATGCAGCGATTCTGTCTTCCTCGAAGAACATATGCTCGGTACGGCAGAGACCGATACCCTCTGCGCCAAGCTCACGTGCCTTCTTTGCATCAGACGGCGTATCCGCATTGGTACGTACCTTTAAGGTTCTGTACTTGTCCGCCCATGCCATGATTCTGCCGAACTCACCTGCAATCGTAGCGTCAACGGTCGGGATGATTCCGTCATAGATATTACCGGTTGTACCGTCGATGGAGATCGGATCTCCCTCATGGAACTCCTTGCCTGCCAGCGTAAACTTCTTGTTCTCCTCGTCCATTGCAATATCGCCGCAACCGGATACACAGCAGGTTCCCATACCACGCGCAACAACCGCTGCATGAGAGGTCATACCGCCGCGAACGGTTAAGATACCCTGAGCAGCCTTCATACCTGTGATATCCTCCGGAGAGGTCTCGAGACGTACAAGAACAACCTTCTCGCCTCTTGCAGCCCACGCCTCAGCGTCTGCCGCGGAGAATACGATCTTACCGCATGCAGCGCCCGGGGAAGCGCCAAGACCCTTGCCCATCGGTGTTGCAGCCTTTAATGCAGCCGCGTCAAACTGCGGGTGAAGTAAGGTATCGAGATTACGCGGATCGATCATCGCAACCGCTTCCTCCTCGGTTCTCATACCCTCATCCACAAGATCACATGCGATCTTTAACGCAGCCTGAGCCGTTCTCTTGCCGTTACGGGTCTGAAGCATGTAGAGCTTCTTGTTCTCTACGGTAAACTCCATATCCTGCATATCTCTGTAGTGGTTCTCTAAATTCTGGCATACCTCTTTAAACTGAGCGAATGCCTCCGGGAACTCCTCTTCCATCTTCGCGATCGGCATCGGGGTACGCACACCTGCAACCACATCCTCGCCCTGTGCGTTGATTAAGAACTCGCCCATCAGCTTCTTCTCGCCGGTAGCCGGATCTCTCGTAAATGCAACACCGGTACCGCAGTCATCGCCCATGTTACCGAATGCCATGCTCTGTACGTTGACAGCGGTTCCCCAGGAATACGGGATATCGTTGTCGCGGCGGTATACATTTGCACGCGGGTTGTCCCAGGAACGGAATACCGCCTTGATTGCGCCCATCAGCTGCTCCTTCGGATCATCCGGGAAATCAGAGCCGATCTTCTCTTTGTACTCGGCCTTAAACTGGGAGGCAAGCTCTTTTAAGTCGTCAGCGGTAAGCTCGACGTCGTAGGTCACGCCCTTCTCGTTCTTCATCTTATCGATCAGCTCTTCGAAATACTTCTTGCCGACCTCCATAACAACATCTGAATACATCTGGATGAATCTTCTGTAGCAGTCCCATGCCCAGCGCGGGTTTCCGGACTTCTCAGCGATAACATTGACAACCGTCTCGTTCAGACCAAGATTTAAGATCGTGTCCATCATACCCGGCATGGATGCTCTCGCACCGGAGCGGACAGATACCAGAAGCGGATTCTCCTTGTCACCGAATTTCTTGCCGGTGATCTCTTCCATCTTTGCAATATACTCATTGATCTGACCCTGAATCTCATCGTTGATCTCTCTGCCGTCCTCATAGTACTGTGTGCAGGCTTCCGTCGTGATCGTAAAGCCCTGCGGAACAGGAAGTCCGAGACCGGTCATCTCTGCAAGGTTTGCACCCTTGCCGCCGAGAAGCTCACGCATATTTGCGTTGCCTTCCGTAAACAAATACACCCATTTGTTTGCCATTTTGCCAATTCCTCCTAAACTGATATAACTTAACAACAGAGTGCAGACGAAAAAGCAGACCTGACCTCTGTTGCCTGCTACGAATCGTGTGCCTGTCCCAAAACACGCACACATTTATAATACCATATTTTTACCAAATATCAACAATAAATTTCAACTGATTTTCCTGTTTTTGGTGCATATTTCACCATTCAGACCATTGTTTCGAATTATGAAACCAAATCACGACTCTCAAAAGATGAAAGCGGCAGCTGTAAGAAGTTCAGAATGTGACTGCTCTTTTCCATGAGAGATCCTCTTTGGCCTCTTCACCGAATCGAAAACGTTCTCTGCTTTCCCCGTAAAAAAATCCCCCCTCATCAACGCCCACAGTGCTCCTCTGTCTGCTTTCTCCGTGAAAAGATCACCTCCGGCCTTTTCACCGACAGCAGAAAAGACTCCCCCGACGGCAGCCTTCTTCTTTCCTCTGTCTGCCGTAAGGGGAGTCTCTCATATCCGGCCCACGCCTCATTGCCAGCTTGTAATCTTTCCTGAATTGTGTGGGGACTTTACGGTATATTTTGCGTTCCTCATGCTTTCAGGTCTGTGAACAGTTCGTCCAGATCGGGATACCCTGCCACTGCCGGGTCTTTCGCAGGCCTTTCTGCCTCCAGCATGGCGGCAACCGTTTTGCTGCCGGACCGATTGAGGGAAATGTCAAAGGGAATCCGCCCCTCACGGAGGGAGAGAGCCGGCAAACACAGGAACGCCGCCCTCACCTTGTAAAGACCACAGGCAGAACAATGACGGCACAGACGATAAAGGTGCGGTTTCTTACTGAATACAAATGCCAAAAGCGCGGATCCCGTCACTTTTGGGCTTTGTCAGGTAAAATGTGTAAGTTTTGGCATTTACAGCTTCCGTTTCGCCAGAATTCTTCCATAACAGCATTAAAGCGATCGGGTGTGTCCATATTCACGCAGTGTCCCGCTCCCTCAAAAATCATCACACTGCATTCCGGCTCGTTTTTCTTCCACATTTCCACAGCTGATCGTTCCATGGGGATATCGTGCGCTCCGCAGCCGATCAGCAAAGGATAGTTCCTCGGCTTTGCCTGCCGGACATTTATCATGCTGTTTAAAGAAGCGAGATACCGAAACGACTTTCTCGGAAACTGAAGATTCATCTCGTAAAAATCCGTCTGTGCCTGCAGCGTATAAGCAGATATTTTTTTATTCGACTCAGCAAACCATCTGACGGAACAGATCGCTTTTAACATCATAAGCATCTGTGAAGCACCGTTTTCTCTCTGCATTCCGACATCAAAATTATTGATATCATAACCGCCGAAACAGGCAAGCGACTGTACGGCTTCCGGATACCGGTTCGCAAAATCCTGCGCTAATACGGCCCCCAGTGAAATCCCGACAATATGTATCTTTTCGATTTTTTCCGTTTTCAGGATTTCACTGATCCAGACCGACATTTTATCGATCCGGTCACCTTTTCGTGTATCCGTTGATTTGCCGTGACCTATCACATCAAGGGTAAGGATACTGCAGGTATCCTGAAAATAGTCTATTTGCGTCTGAAACATATTGTGATTTACAAAGGCAGCGTGTATCAGAAGAATCCACTCGGCGTTTTCTTTTCTGCTGGTATAATAAACGATCGGTGATCCGTCTAAACGGTATTGTTTCAATCTTCACCCTCCCCTGACGTTACATCTGATTTCTTCTTTTGTCAATTATATCTGTATCCGATTTAAATGTCAAGCATCCGGATGATTCTCACTGCATCCGCTGCGTCAGGTGTCACTGTTCACTCCCAATGTCAGGATGTTGGGGGCAAAAGCATCTGACCCCATGATACCTTTTGCCATCGGATTCTTTTCCCGCACCGGAACATACAAATAACAATACTCATGCGTACCAGCTTCCGGTTTGAAAAAACCATAATATTCAACGATTATTGTATCTTTCCTCCTGTTCCGGTATTAATAAAACGGACGTCATTGCGTATTTACATAAAGAAAGATGCTTCGTCTGTCAGATCGCAATCCACCAACATACACCATACTTATCCATGACAGTGGCGCAGCATAACCGCTGCATACTGCGCATCTGTTAATCTCATCATAACTGTAAATGCACCATCTTCAGCAAAGATATTACACATAAGCTTTTTCTTTTTATAATGTCCGATTCCCCAACCGTATTTATTGCCATAAGGGAAAACCACTTTCTGATCTGTATGAAACATAGTAGTTAG
>CAJUNX010000078.1 GCA_910587865.1 uncultured Roseburia sp. | reverse complement strand
CAGTTACGATGCCATGGTCAGCCATACCACCATCGTATTCACCCGGTACATCATTTTGGAATGGATCCGCCGGAACCGGAATGACCAGAAGACGTATTCGTCGCGGGAGACAGCGCCGGCGGCAACCTGGCGCAGTACTGCGCGACACGGGACAGGGAAGAACAACTCTGTCTGCTGAAAGGACAGCTGCTGCTCTATCCGACACTCAATATGGCCGGCGTGGAGGATGCCGACTTCCATCCCGGTATGGATCAGTTCGTGATGGCACCAAAACAAAAACGCAGTCTTGCAAAAATGATCAGGATGTTTTCCGGCATGACCTCCGGTCTGAAACCGATCCTCTGCACAGACGACGTCCGTAATGATTATCTGAATCCCTATACAAAAGACGCAGCAGATAATCCTCCCACTTTCCTGACTGTCGGAGAGCACGATTTTCTGAAGCTGGAAACGCTCGGATATGGCGCAAAGCTTCACCGGGCCGGCGTGGAAACCACAATGGTGCTGTATCACGGATTCGGCCACGCCTTTTTTGACAATACCGGCGTGTATCCCCAGTGTGAGGACTGCATTGACGAAATGGGAGCATTTATTTTAAAACATTGTGAGGAGCAGGCAAATGAAAACCAAAAACGATCTAAAGATTCTGGGAGTGACTGCTGCCGTGCTCCTGCTGATCGGAGCAGCGGCGGATCTGCAGATATCACATTTTTTATATAACCCCGGGAGCATGTTCGGAAAACTGTTTGAAGCCATTGGAGAATTTCCGGCCAGCTACCTTGCGTCCCTGTGTGCCATGATCATCGCGTTTTCCAAAACATATCGATCTGGAAACGCGTGTCCGGCGCCATACTCACCGTTCTGCTCTCTCTGATGGCAGGCATGCTGCTGATTACATACCAGCACGGCCCGAAGGCACTCGGGCTGATCGCGGCTGCCGCCGTCCTGATTGCAAATGCCTTTCTTGCAAAGACGGTCTGCAAAAACGGAAATCCGGATGCCCTTCGTGCCGCAAAGCTTGGCCTGCAGCTGTTTGTAACGGTTCTTCTGCTCTTTAATCTCATTAAACTGGGCTGGGGCAGAGAGCGGTACCGCCATATGGTATCCACCGGTGATTTCAGCGGTTTTTCCATGTGGATGATCCCCCAGGGGCTGGTCACAGACAATGAATTCATGTCTTTCCCGTCGGGACACAGTGCAAATGCCGCAGTTATCATGTGGCTCACACTGCTCCCGGATTTTGTTCCGGCACTGGCAAAACGGGAGACACTGCTGAAAATCTTCGCCATACTGTGGATCGGATGCGTAATGCTCAGCCGGATCATTATGGGAGCGCATTTCCTAAGCGATGTGACAATGGGAATGACACTCTCACTGCTGATATTTTATGTTTTCTATCAGAGGCTGTTTTGCCAAAACGGATCCTCCTCTGACACAGCGTCCTGAATACACCTGTGCAGGGCAGGGGATCACAGCATTCCCCTGCCCGCCAGGATCCCCGAATGATCATTCCTTCCTGATGCTTTATACCTATGACGGTTCCGGCATTTTAAACTATAATAATAGTTCGTATACTCTGAAAAAAGGAGACGGTTTTCTCATCGACTGCCGGCGCGAGCATTTCTACCGGACCGGCGGCTCCCACTGGCTGCACGGGGATCTGCATTTCTACGGAGGCCAGTCCGCATTTTTCTATCAGGAAAATTTTTGCGGAAAAAGCCCGCTGTTTCATGCTCCGGATCAGGATGTGTTCCAGAACCAGCTGGAGAAGCTGCTCCGCATCCAGGGCTCCGCGGCGGTTCACCGGGATTTTCAGTTTTCCTTTGAGCTGGAACGGCTGTTATTCTACCTGATAGAATGTCAGAATGCAGAATCTTCCGGCAGTGTGATCCCGGAACATATCCGACTGCTGCAGAATTATCTCGAACAGCATTTTACATCGGACATCACGCTCGATGAGATGGCCCATATGGCCGGGACAAGCAGGTATTATCTGTGCCGGCAGTTTAAGAAATATACCGGATTTGCGCCAAAGGAATATGTGACGCATCTGCGTCTGCTGTACGCGCAGAACCTGCTGCAGCAGACACAGATGCCGGGTTACCGGATCGGGGCTCTCGCGGGCTTTCCCAGCGAGGCCGCATTTCTTTTGCAGTTTAAAAAAGCCACCGGCATGACACCGGGCGAATTCCGGAAGCGGATGGGATGATCCGGATCTATTCCTCCGGCTCATCCACGATCCGCGCCTTTGACAACGCATTCTCAATCGCGTTCAGCAGGACAACCGAGGTATACTGATTGTCGGTGCTATATGTAATCCCCTCCGTCGACTGCCGGTCGATCACCTGCTGTCCGATGTGTTCAAGCGCAGGCTCCATCAGCGGGTACATCGTCGTTACCGTCTCATTTAAATTTGTCATTGAGATGGACTGGATCCGGTTTTCATCCACGATCACCTGCACGTCGACGGTGTGATCCCCGAACAGAACGGAAGACGTATAGACTCCCGCCACATAATTTGCCGTTTCCTCTGTCTTTCTCTCTTTTTCCCGGGGTAAAAACATAAATAGCAGCAGAATAACGAGAAGTATTCCGAGCCCCGCAAAAATCAATGTATAAATGAGTTCCTTCATGTGAAGAACCACGATCTTTGTTTTTGCGCTCACCGTTTGCCTCCAGATACTGATTATTACATTATATGAGACGGACGGCAGAACATGACAACGATCTCACAGGACTTTTCCTGCCACAAGCGCCTGCCAGGGGCGCATTCTGCCGGCGGCTGCTTTTTCCTGAAACGCTGTTTCCCACCGCCTGACCGGACGGGCCGCCTGATAGTTGTCCAAAGGCTGATTGCTGCATAGCTGCAGACGGATTTACTACTTTTTTTACTACCACCCAGAGGGAAAACCTAAGAGGTTATGAGGATATATAAGAACTTCTCCCCCTATCTAAAATGCCGGGAAAGCCCGGAAAAATACGGGCTATACCGACATATAAGAACTTCTAATGAGATGATCTGAATTCACCATCAATTTTTTTCAATAAGTTTCGATGTTGGAAACCCTTGAAAATTAAGGGCCGGCAGACAGATATAAAAACAAATCGCCAGCTCCGGCAGCGTAATTATATCATTTTCCGAAAATCAGGATGTCCATAGACCCAAATTGCGACTGCCCATAAGCGGAAGTAAAGAAAAAAGCTGAAATTACACTTGAAAAATTTGTCTCTTCCGATATACTTCAGGGGCTGGATTTATATGGATGGCAGAGATCCCGTCCATGCCGCCTAACCTGTTGCCAAAAAACTGTCTTGCATTTCATCCACATTCGTCGTATAATGATCCCGTAAATCTTTTGATCTTTCATCCCATCATGCTATCGCTCTTTCTGTATTCCCTGAATTTTTCAGACAGGAATGGTTGAGAAAACACACAAAAACACGTATAATGGAGGAAAGCCTGTGGCAAAAAACGCAACATGGTATCAGAAGAATTTCTTTTGGAAAAGGCTGCGGATCAACCGAAAGTACAAGGACCGCCTGTTCCGCTTCCTTTTTCGGAACAAAACGGACCTGCTGGCACTGTACAACGCGGTGAACGGGAGCTCCTACAGCGACCCGGAGAGACTGGAGATCGTCACCCTTGACGACGTGATCTTCATGAAAATGAAAAACGATCTCTCCTTCATGATCTCGAACCAGCTGAACCTGTACGAGCATCAGAGCACCTACTCTCCCAATATGCCCCTGCGCGGCCTGATCTACTTTACGCATCAGTATGAGGGGCTGCTCACCCGCCAGGATGAAAGCCTGTACGGTTCAAAGCTGCTGCGGCTGCCCACACCGGCGTACATCATCTTCTACAACGGGAGAAAGGAACAGCCGGACCGCACAGAGCTGTTCTTATCCGACGCCTTCGAGACCGGGCACGGCACCGGATGCCTGGAATGCCGGGCGGTGATGTTCAATATCAACCGGGGGCATAACGGGGAGCTGATGGAAAAGTGCAGACGCCTGTGGGAATATTCCGAATTCATCGCGGAGGTAAACGACAACCTCGACCGGAACATAACCTTAAAAACGGCGACCGTCCAGGCCATGGACACCTGCATCCAGAAGGGAATTCTGACCGATATCCTGCTATCCAACAGAGCGGAGGTGCCTGGCATGCTGCTGACAGAATATGACGAGAAAAAACATATGCGGACACTGTATCGGGAGGGATATGAGGACGGATTTGGCAAGGGTGAGCAGGCCGGCTTCGATAGGGGCGAACAGCACCTGTTGGAACAGCAGGTGCATAAAAAGCTGCTGCGAGGGAAGGATGCAGCTGCCATTGCAGACGAGCTCGAGGCAGACGTCGAGACTGTTCGAGAAATTTTGAAGAAGCTCTCCTCCGACGGTAGCGTAAAATAAATTGTGTTCTGGGAACGAAATGGCTCCTTTGGGGTAAGAATTAGGACATGAAATTTTTTATCGAAAAGGAGTATTTTTATGCCAGTAGCAAAGGAGCAAATCCGACAGATTATTTCAGAAAACAACATCAGCTGCGTTACCGATGTATACGCTCTGCTTAGGGACAGTTTCAAAGACATCCTCCAGGAACTTTTGGAGGCCGAGATGGATGCATCCCTTGGTTCTGGCTTGGGATGCTCAATGACCTGAAAAACCGCGGGGTAAAGGACGTGCTGTATCCATCCAGCGGATAAACCAGGCGATGAAGGAGGTCGAGGCGGATCACATGGACTACCGGATTGACTGCAAACAGGCGCGATCCCGGGAAACGTATTATATGGCGGCATCGTTCAATCACATGATTCAGCAGATTCCTCACGCGGCTCCTCCGACAGAATCTGCCTGATTTCTTCCACATCCTCGAAGGATACCCTGCTGTTGTCGTGGGAAATAAAGACCTGTCCGTCATTTGCGTCCTTCAGATAAACGCCATAGATCATATCCATGCGCTTCCATATATTTTTCAGCTCCGTCACGATTCTGATATCCAGCATCGGATTCCATTCCGTCTCTGATAACAGCTCCTGGGAATAGTGAAAAAACACCAGGTCCATCTCAGTCCCCAGCTCCTCTTCAATCCTGTCCAAACTGTCCGCCAGCATATCTGCCTTATTCTCGTAAACGGTCAGAAGATGCTGCTCTGCATGGTTCAGAGATACAAGCCCCGATGTGACCACCAGCACATACATCGGTATCATAACCACACAGAGAACCGTCATCATCTGTGTGCGCAGCGACAGACGTCTCAATCTTATCCTCATCCCGTTTTTCACCCCGATCATCTTTTTCTTTCCTGCATCCGTCTGATCAAATCATAGCAGATCCCGGAAACAAAATCAAATTTGTACTTGTAAAATAAACTGCTCAGCCATACAATTAAAATTGTCATTTGTGAGCATCACCCCCTTCGGTGAACCCGTTGTACCTCCCATATGTAAAATCAAAGATGATTGATTCTCTTCGCAGGGATATTCCTGATAATCGATGCCCGTACCTGTTTTGATAAATTCGTCCCATCGAAGCATCCTGTTATCATTCTGTAATTTTATATTTCCTTTCGAACCTCTGCATATACTGCCCATGATAAGAGGCATAGAATCGGATACCCTGACCGTCTGATCTTTTATCCCATCACTCTATCGCTCTTTTTCGATTCCCGGAATTTTTCACTTTTCAGACCGAACTTTTTTCCAAAAAAGGGTTGACAAATATTCCCGGACGTAGTATTATACCATATGTGTCTGACAGACATGTCACACAGATGCGCGAGTGGCTCAGTTGGTGGAGCACGACCTTGCCAAGGTCGGGGCCGCGGGTTCGAGTCCCGTCTCGCGCTCTTATCCCGAAGACGGGATGAAGTAATTTCATACTGGTTTGCGCGAGTGGCTCAGTTGGTGGAGCACGACCTTGCCAAGGTCGGGGTCGCGGGTTCGAGTCCCGTCTCGCGCTTGATGAAAAGAAAAAAGACATTCCTTTGAATGTCTTTTTTCTTTTCATCGAGTCCTGCCGGACTCGCACGTTCGAGGTCTCCGCTTCGCTCCGGTCCGCGCAGAGCCGATGTCCACCGGACATCGTGCGCCGTCTCGCGCTTATTGAATTAT
>CAJUNX010000077.1:2449-6170 GCA_910587865.1 uncultured Roseburia sp. | reverse complement strand
TTTCTGCCCTATCTGATTTCCTGGGTGGTCGCGAGCTACGCGCTTGAGGCGTTTATCGATCCGCGAAACGGTGTCATCAATCATTTTCTGACGTCCATCGGCGGAAATAACATTAATTTTTATTACGAGCCGAAATACTGGTATGTCATTCTTGTCATCTGCAATGTCTGGAAGGTGGCGGGGTACAATTCGATCCTCTATTACACGAGGCTTTTAAGCATCGATCCGACCCTCTACGAGGCGGCGGAGATCGACGGGGCGAATACCTGGCAGAAGATCCGCTATATCACCCTGTATATGCTGCGCCCGATGATCGTCATGCTGGTGCTGCTTGCGATCGGAAATATTTTCTACTCGGATTTCGGGATGTACTTCTTCCTGACTAAGGATAACGGAATGCTCTATCCGGTGACGGATGTCATCGACACCTATATCTTCCGTGCCTTAAAGACGATTAATAATCCGGGAATGGGAGCCGCGGTCGGTCTGTTCCAGTCGGTCATGGGCTTTCTTCTGGTGATCACGGCGAATAAGATTTCCAGGAAAATCGATGAGGAAGGTTCCATTTTCTAGGGGGGAGAGGGGGAAAACGATGAATGCAAAGACAAGGAAAATCATTTTATATGTGATACTGGGGATCATTACCGTGCTGTGGCTGATTCCGATCCTGTTTATTTTTGTGATGTCGGTGACGAGCCCGGACAGCATCGCGGAGATCGGATATTCGCTGTTCCCCAGGGAGCTCACGTTTGAGGCTTATACCTATCTGATCAAAAATCCGGCGCAGATTCTGGATTCCTATAAGATCTCGATCATTGTGACACTGACAGGAACCGTGGCCGGGCTTCTGATCACGACAGGGCTTGCGTACGCGATGTCGAGAAAGGATTTTCTCGCCAGCAAAACCTTAAACCGGTATGTGACCTTCGCGCTGCTGTTCCATGGCGGACTGATTCCGACCTACATTGTCGTGACGCAGTGGCTGCATCTGGGGAATACGCTCTGGGTGCTGATTTTGACCATGTTAGTCTCACCGTGGAATGTGTTCCTGATGCGCAGCTTTATCTCGGGGATTCCGATGGAGCTGTTAGAGGCTGCTTTTATCGACGGCGCGACGGAATTTCAGACGTATTATAAGATCGTGCTGCCGCTGGCGAAGGCGGGGCTGGCGTCCGTGGGGCTTCTGATCATGTTCGGCTACTGGAACGACTGGTATCAGGGAATGCTCTACATTGACGACATGAAGCTGACGCCATTGCCGCTGCTGCTGTACAAAATCATTTCCAATATCCAGTACGTGATGCAGAATGCGCAGTATATGAATACGGCAAATAATTTCCCGACGATCGGCGCACGGATGGCGACCTGTGTGATCTCGATCGCGCCGATGCTGGCAGCATTCCCGTTTTTCCAGAAATATCTGGCGAAGGGGCTGACGCTCGGGTCGGTGAAGGGATAACCGCATCCGGCACAGGGGACGGTTCTTGCCGTACTCCGGCCGACGGATGTCGGAACTGTGACGGTGACGGCGGAGAGTCCCGGGCTCGCTTTCGGGCATACAGAGATCCGGATTGCGGACAAAACGGTATGAATACCGGCGGGCCTGCGGCAGGAAACCCAGAGATTCTGATTCGGGAAAACGGATCAGACAAAAGAAAGGAATCAAACAGGATGAATCCGATATTACCATTATATTATGCCGCGCCGGATGTGGAGGCGCATGTGTGGAAAAGCGATCCGGACCGGGTGTATCTGTACTGCTCGAACGACCGGATCGATGGGGGCGGGATGGATCCGTATCAGAATTGTTTTTCCTCGGCGGATCTGATGCACTGGGAGGATCACGGGATCGCGTTTGACGCGCGCACCGCGGTGAACTGGACAAAGGTGGACAATCTGCCTGCGATTGACGTGGCGGAGAAGGACGGCAGATATTACTATTATTTTACCGCGCCGGTGGACGGCGTGCTGATGCAGTGCGTGGCGTCCTCCGACCGGCCCGGGGGGCCGTTTACCGATCCGAAGCCCATCGTGGGCACGGAATTCCCGAGCTGCGGGGATCCGTCGGTGCTGGTGGACGAGGACGGGAGCGCGTATCTGTTCTGGGGACAGTTTTATCTGCGCGGCGGAAAGCTGAAGGACAATATGTATGAGCTGGAGCCGGATACCGTGGACACGATGATTTTAACGGAGCAGGAGCACGGGTTTCACGAGGGCTCCTCAATCCGCAGGAGAGGGGAGTATTATTACCTGCTGTACGCGGATACCACCAGGGGAAAGCCGACCTGCCTGTCGTACGCGAAATCAAAGCATCCGCTGGGGCCGTATGTGAAGGGCGGCGTGATCATCGATAATGAGAAGTGCGACATCATATCCTGGAATAATCACGGATCCATGCTGGAATTTCGCGGTCAGTGGTATATCGTCTACCACCGCGCGACGCTGGGGCGTGAGATAGGCGGCAGAAGGGTGTGCCTGGAATCAATTACGTTTGACGATAACGGCGATATCAGGGAGGTCTGCATGACCACGCAGGGAACGGGAAAACCGCTGTCCGCAGCAGAGTGGATCGACGCGTACCGCGCCTGTGAATTTGACTGGGGCGCCGCGGCGGAACCGGCGCCGGAGTGGACGCCGTTTTTTCTCCATTTCCCGCTGCGCGGCTGGAATCAGCAGATGAACGAGTACCGGCTGAAAAACGCGAAGGACGACGGGGTCAGGACGGCCCATGTCATAAAAGGGGATGAGCATTCCGAATACCTGACGCGGTTTGCGGACGGCGATGCGGCGATTTTTCGCTACGTGCATTTTACGGGGGAGGAGACGGAGTTTGTCTGCGAGGCGGCGAGTTACCGGGCAGAGACGGAGCTTTGGCTTCGCGTCGATGCGGTGGACGGGCCGCTGCTCGGCTCCTGCCGGATCACGCATTCGGGCGGCTGGGCGGACTGGAAGGAATACCGCTGCAAAGTGAACACAAAGGAAACGGCAGGAGATCACGCGCTGTATCTGATCGCGCGGGAAGGCGGAGACGGACACCGGCTGTGCGATCTGAAACGGTTTCGGTTTGTGTGAGAGCGGCGGAGCAAAGGCGCCGGAGGGAAATGACGCCGGGCGGACAGAGGGCCGTCAAAACGGAGGCCGCCGGGCCGGTCGGCGTGCAGCCGGGAAGAAGAGAGAGGCCAAAGGGAAATGACGCCGGGCGGACAGAGGGCCGTCAAAACGGAGGTCGCCGGGCCGGTCGGGCGTGCAGCCGGAGAAATAAATAAGAAGGATGACAGAAAGCGGGTGAGAGGATGACAGGCGGACTGAAGGTGAACCAGGAGGCGTCTCCGGCGGGAATTGCCGTGGACGACGTGATATTTTCCTGGGAGGCGACAGATGAGAGGCAGTTTACGGTGGAATTGTGCGCGGATGCGGAATTTAAGCAGACGGTGATGTATACGGACACGAGAAATACGTTTGTGCGGTATGACGGGCTGCCGTTAAAGAGCGGGGCGACGTATTACTGGCGGGTGCGGACCGGAATCGGGCCGTGGAGCACGGCGGAATTTACGACGGCCTGAGTGTGACGCGGCATTTTGTGGGTGAGAGCGGCATGCCGGAGTCGGAAAGCGAAATCCGCGTGAGCGCGTCAGAAGGAACCGGACGAGCGGGTCATGCGGGCGGCGGAAAGCGAAATCCGCGTGAGCGCGTCAGAAGGAACCGGACGAGCGGGTCATGC
>CAJUNX010000077.1:0-2349 GCA_910587865.1 uncultured Roseburia sp. | reverse complement strand
GAAGGAACCGGACGAGCGGGTCATGCGGGCGGCGGAAAGCGAAATCCGCGTGAGCCGGTCAGAAGAAAGCGGAAGAAAGCGCATGCCGGCGGCGGAAAGCGAAATCCGCGTGAGCCGGTCAGAAGAAAGCGGAAGAAAGCGCATGCCGGCGGCGGAAAGCGAAATCCGCGTGAGCTGGTCAGAAGAAATCGGCATGCCGCCGGCGGAAAGCAGGCCGGGAGATTGAGGAAGGAGAGGAGAAACGACATATGAAGTATCAGTTTCCGGAGGATTTTTTGTGGGGCGTCGCGACGGCGGCAGCCCAGATGGAAGGCGGTGCGGCGGAGGGCGGCAGAGGGCCGTCGATCTGGGACGCGTTTGCGCATCTGCCGGGAAATATTAAAAACGGTGACGTCCCTGATGTGTCCTGCGATTCTTACCATCTGTATGAGCGGGACATTGAAATGATGAAGGAGATGGGGGTGAAGAGCTACCGGTTTTCGTTTTCCTGGTCGAGAATCATTCCGGAGGGAACCGGGGAGGTAAACCCGGAGGGAATCGCGTATTACAAAAAGCTGATCGCCGCGCTAAAGGCGAACGGGATCGTTCCGAACGCGACGATGTACCACTGGGATCTGCCGTATAAGCTGCAGATCATGGGAGGATTCGGCAACCGCGAGATCATAACGTGGTTTACGGAGTATGCGAACGTATTGCTGGAGAATTTCGGTGACGATGTCGACATGTGGGTGACGTTTAACGAGCCGATCGCGGTGTTTGTGGGGACGGCGGCAGGATTTTTTGCGCCGGGACTGCGCAATGAGAAGTATGCGAGACAGTGCCTGCACAATCTGCTGGTATGCCATGGTGAGACGGTAAAATTATTCCGCTCCAAACATCTGAAACATGCAAAAATAGGGATTGTCGTGGACGTGTGGAAACATTTTCCGGCGCGAGAGGGAAACGAGGAGGATATCGCGCTGACCGTGGAGGCCAATGAGATCCGGGGCTACGGCATGTTTTTAAATCCGATTTTCCTCGGAAAGTATACGGATGTGCATCTGACGTATATGGAAGAGCAGGGGATCATGCCGGTGATGATGGACGGCGATATGGAATGCATCAGCCAGAAACTTGATTTTTACGGGCTGAATTTTTACAACGGGCTGTTTGACCACGCAGAGAAGGAAAAAGCGAGGCGGGCGGCCGCCCAGGCAGGCGGCAACTATCAGGACAGGCCGGAATATCACACGGAAAAGCTGGCAGACGTCCTGCATATGCTGATCGATCTGTATCATGTGGACGTGCCGATTTATATCACGGAAAACGGACTTCCGCAGGAGGGGGACGGTGTGCCGAAGGAGCAGATTTTAAACGATCAGGAGCGCATTGACTACGTGACAGGTGTCTTAAAGGCGCTGCATCAGGCGATGGAGGAAGGAATCGACGTGCGCGGGTATTATATCTGGTCTCTGCTCGATAACTTCGAGTGGTCCGCCGGATTTTCGCCGCGGTACGGGCTTTACTATACGGACTATGAGACGCTGGAGCGGACGCCGAAAAAATCAGCGGGCTGGTACCGGCAGGTGATCGCGGATAACGGGTTTGAGGAATGACATGACATTATTTCCGAGGGACAGAGGACGGGGATCAGGGTTTGTCAGGTAAAGTGTGTAAGTTTTATCATATTTCCTTACCGGCAGTTTTCAAAGCTGCCGGTTTTACATGCAGAATCAGCACTGATCAGATTTGAGAAGAGAGTGTAAAATAAAGTGCAAAACATTTCAGGATATAATTATAAAAAACAAGGTCCATATTATTCCGATTTTAGCATAGAAACCTTGATATTAACAGTCCCCCCATAAGAAAAAATCGGAATAATTCTTAATCCCCTGCCTAAGTGATTACTCCTTTGTTATGCTATTAAAATAAACCACAGCAAAGGAGGACATATCCATGTCACTATCAATTGATGAAGCCATCAAAAAAGTGCTTTCCTTTTTGAAAAGTATCCCTATGGCTCCTGCAACAGTAAAGTACTACTCTTGCTGCTGTTCGCATGTCAGGGATTACTGTCAGCGCAATGCCTTACAGGAATTCTCATACAAAGATGCGGCTTCTTTCACAGCAGAACAGCTGAAATTGGCTGAAAATGGTAAATTCGGCAAAATCTATGCACTGATCATGCGGAAAGCCGCTTACTAGGTGGCAGATTGTTTCGAAGCAGGTACGCTTGAATAGTCATGGTATGTACCTCCATATCGTTTTTTGTGGTTGGGTTGCCGGGAAACGATATGGAGGGCGGCGGGGAGCGGCACCCGGGGGAGCCGCCCCGCACCTTGGGACTGTTTGTCCCAAAGTGGAGCCGAC
>CAJUNX010000076.1 GCA_910587865.1 uncultured Roseburia sp. | reverse complement strand
AGCTTATTTTAAGCAACTCTGAAAAGACTGGCGGCGCACAGGTTATAATCAAAATACCATATTGACATCATGGACGGCTTATACGCCGTCCTTTTTTCAAATCATTATAAAATCCACAAAATTAGCAGGGAACATATACAAAAGCATCGGGAACGTTTGCACCCAGAGTCATGCCTGAGTGCATTGCATCAAATTGTGCTGCGCAGGCCAGATGTCAGGTATTATAAATTCATCCGACCGCTTTTCTGGCCCAGTCGGCATCCCTTAGCAGTGCGCGGCCCACACCGATCAGATCCGCGCACTGCTCCCGCAGCAGCTGCTCCGCCTCACTGGCGTATGTCCCGGCACCCCGCAGACCTCCAGACTGTCATCTCCGAGATCAATCACGGAATCCGTACCGATATCAATCGCCGTCTCCAGAAAGCTTTGCTTTCCGCCCGTCATTTGTTCCAGCACATCCGGCTCGACGGTCAGCTCCCTGCGTGACAGATAGATCGTCTCAAATTCATCCGCATGAAACATGTGATCCAGATGAGCGTGGGTGACGGCCAGGATCAGCGGCATTTGCGTGATCTGCCGGATGACCGGCATGATCCTCTCACCGCGCGTGATCCCCGTGTCCACCACCGCGGCCCGCTCCGTTCCCTCTATTACATAAAAGGATGCCTGCCCCTCATCTAAAATACTGAATACCCGATCCGCAATCTGCTGTATCTTAAAATTCGCCATATTTCTTTTCCCCTTTCTTCACGGCTATAAACACATCGCAGGCTTCGATGCCTCATAGACTGCCTTTTTTGAGCCGCCTGCCTTTTTCGCATCGACAATCCTATACATTTTAGAATGCATTCTAGAATTCTAATTGACTTTTTCTTTTCCATCATATAAACTAAACAAAGAAACCATACAGAAATGAGGTGAAGGATATGGCAGATACTGCCACCGCAGAAAAGCTTCCAAGGCGCGTAAAGACACAGCAGGTAAAGGACAGGATTCTTGCCACCACACGAAAAATACTAAAGACAAAGGGATTTGAGTATGTCACCGTGACCAATATCTGCAAACTGTCAGGCGTTTCCGTCGGAAGCTTCTATCATCACTTTGACAGCAAGGATAATCTCCTCTCGTTTTATTTCAGGGAGGCATTCGATGTGTACGCCAGGGAATTTATGGATATTCAGAACGACGATTTTGTGAAAAATATCATCGACTCCTATGGCCTGTATAATAATTTTATGCTGGCTCAGGGCGCTGACTTTATCAGCAATTTCTATACGCACCGCAACAAATCCCTCTACACCTACGGCAACAGGGCCGCACACTCCATGGATATACCGATCGTGCGGAAGAATGAGGCCATATTAAGGCAGGCGATCGACAGCGGCTATATCGCCATCGACGCCACTCCGGAGGAGATCAATTCCGACCTGGCGATCATTGAGAAGGGATGTATCTTCGACTGGTGCTTATGCGACAACAGCTATAGTCTCGTGGAGAGCACAGGTTCCATCATGCGGAATTACTTAAGGGGAATCGTATCCGAGACATATCTTAAGAATTACCCGGACGCCTTTCGTGTCTGACAGGGCTTTTGTCCGTCACATTTTTACAGACGGAAACAGGACGCTCACATCTGCATCCGATGTGAGCGTCCTGTCTGTTATACTCCGAGATTACCGGCATTGTATTCCTCGATCCTGGAATCCCAGTATGTCTGCGTCACAAGATAACGCTTCCTGTTCCAGGTCATATAGATCTTATTTCCGGGCGGCCATTTCAGGCACATGCCGAAGCGTTCGCGCTCATCCATCCTCTCTCTGGAAAAATAGATATATCTGGTTCCCGTCCGCTTTTTATTTCCGAACACGCGAAGTCCCACGACGCCGACCTCCCGAATCTCCTCCCGCTTTATGGAAGTCAGCACAAATCCCAGGAGTTTCTTTATCACCATCGTTTCTGTCAATCTGCTCTATGCTGTATACCACATCATCCGCCGTAATCGGATTTCCTTCCCAGTCATGGATATAGTCATAAATCTCCACCTCAAACTCATATCCGTCGTCATCCGTCTGATGCCATTCCTTTGCCAGCAGATTCTTCAGCTCCCTATCGGGGGTATAATAGCAGAGAGATTCAAATGCGGAGGCGGCGCGAAACAGATTCTTGGCCGGGCTTTCGGCCTGGAACGGCGCCAGACTGGTAATGGCATAATTCCAGCCCAGACGCAGCAGCGTTCTTCCGTCCTCCGTCCTCCTCTCTCCGGCGGCGACGTCTGAGGACGCGCCCGCCTCGCTGGAGGATGCCGTCCCCGCCGCATCGCCGGCAGGAGCCCCTCCGCCTGATCCGCAGGCCGCCAGTGAAGCCGCCATCACTGCTGACAACCCAAATGCAAGTACTTTTACAATATTCCTTTTCATTCCGTTCTCCTTCTTGAATTTATTCTAGAATATATTCTATGTTTTTTATCCTAAGCCGCCGTTTCGTTTTTGTCAAGCTTTTTAGAATAAATTCTGGAAATGCTTTTAGAATCTATTTCATTTTTCTGTTTTTCCTTAAGTTCAGTGCGCTATTAAGTATTTTTCACTTTATTTTTCACTTAATCGTTGTCTTTTTGCTCATTTCCATTCATAATAAAAAGGAACAAAAGCGATACGCTTCCGTTCCCAGTCCATCTATTTTTATTCAATATGGAGGAATGATACGATGGGAATCACCGCAAAGGAACTTGCAAAAAAACTGAACCTCTCCGCCGCCGCCGTCTCCATGGCGCTGCGCGGCAAACCCGGTGTCAGCACGCAGACCAGGCAGCTTGTGTATGACGCTGCCATTAAATATGGATATGATTTTACAAAGATTTCCGACAAAAAAAGCTTCGGCGGCTCCATCTACCTGGCCATCTACAAAAAACACGGCACCGTCGTCACCGACACACCGTTTTTTTCGGAGGTGACAGAGGGAGCCTCCCTGGGCTGCAAGGAACAGGACTATAAATTAAAAGTAAGTTATATTTATGAGGAAGAGGAAACGATCGCAAAACAGATCGGGGATATTCAGTATTCCGACTGCGCCGGGATGCTTCTCCTCGGCACGGAGATGGCTGCGGAGGACATCAGGCCGTTTCTCTCCCTGCCGTTTCCCCTTGTTCTTCTGGACGCCTGTTTTGACACGGTCCCCTGTGATTCCGTGCTGATCGACAACCTGCAGGGCGCTTTTGTCGCCACTCAGTATCTGATCCGCAAATGCGGCACACAGCCCGGCTATCTGCGTTCCTCCTACCAGATCAGCAATTTTGCCACGCGCGCAACCGGATTTTACAATGCGATCCGCGCCTCTGGCATGTCGGCCTCCAAAAGTATCGTGCACCGGCTTCCGCCCTCCATCGACGGTGCCTTCGCGGATATGCTTGAAATCCTCCGCTCGGGCGAAACACCGGCCTCCTGTTATTTTGCGGACAACGATCTGATCGCCGTCGGCGCGATGAAGGCGCTCCGCCAGTGCGGCTTTCTCATCCCGGAGAATATCTGTATCATCGGGTTTGACAATCTGCCGGTCAGCAGCGTTATCGAACCGGCGCTCACCACGGTTCACGTGCCAAAACAGTACATGGGCGAGGTTGCCGCCAGACGGCTGATCGAACTGATGGAGCACCCCGGACAGCCGCCGGTCAAGATCCAGATCTCGACGACACTCTTAAAACGGCAGACCACCAGGCAGGGCTGATCTGCCGGCCGGACAGCCGCCGGCCGTTCTCCGGCCTCCTGCGCTCCGGGACTGACCGGACCGACCGCAGACCGTTTGCGCTCCGGGACTGACCGGACCGCCGCGGGCCGTTCTCCGGCCTCCTGCGCTCCGGGACTGACCGGACCGCCCGCATCCCCGCGCGCAGTTTGCCGGGACAGAAACGTCTTCCCTGCCCGAACATATTCTGACAACTACCGGAAGTGAGGAATACATATGGAACAGATGACATTATTTGACAGAACGATCGTCCAGCCGCTCGCAGAACGGCTCCGCCCGCAGAATCTGGAAGAATTTGCCGGACAGCCCCATCTGCTCGGCAGGGGAAAGGTACTGCGCCGGCTCATCGAAGCGGATCAGATCTCCTCCATGATTTTCTGGGGGCCTCCAGGCGTCGGCAAGACCACGCTTGCCCGCATCATCGCAGGCAGAACACGCGCCACGTTCATCGATTTTTCCGCGGTTACAAGCGGGATTAAGGAAATCCGCACCGTCATGCAGCAGGCGGAGGACAACCGGCGGTACGGTGAGAAAACAATCGTCTTTGTCGACGAGATCCACCGTTTCAACAAGGCGCAGCAGGATGCTTTTCTTCCCTATGTCGAGAAAGGGAGCATCATTTTGATCGGTGCGACCACCGAAAATCCCTCCTTTGAGATCAACAGCGCGCTTCTTTCCCGCTGCCGTGTATTTGTCCTTCAGTCCCTGACCGGTGAGGATTTGATCTATTTATTAAAACGTGCCTTAATATCCGAAAAAGGATATGGCAATCAGACGATCCACATCACTGAGGATATGCTTGCCCTGATCGCGGGCTTCGCGAACGGTGACGCACGCGGGGCGCTCTCCACGCTTGAGATGGTGATTTTAAACGGGGATATCGACGAGACGGGCGCGATTACGGTTTCCATGGAAACGCTCTCACAGGCCACACAGAAAAAATCGCTGCTCTACGACAAGAAGGGGGAGGAGCACTACAACCTGATCTCCGCGCTTCATAAATCCATGCGCAATTCCGACCCGGACGCTGCCGTCTACTGGCTTGCACGGATGCTGGAGGCCGGCGAGGATCCGCTCTACGTCGCCAGACGCGTGATCCGCTTTGCCAGCGAGGATATCGGTCTTGCGGATTCCCATGCTCTCCCGCTGGCCGTCGCGGCTTATCAGGCCTGCCATTTTATCGGGATGCCGGAATGTACGGTGCATCTCACCGAGGCGGTCGTCTATATGGCGCTCGCCCCGAAGTCAAACGCGCTTTACAGAGCGTATGAGACCGCAAAGCTCGACGCCATCGAACAGCTTGCGGAGCCGGTGCCGCTTGTCATCCGCAATGCGGTGACCGGCCTGATGAAGGAGCTGGACTACGGGAAGGGCTACCAGTATGCCCATGACATGGAGGATAAAATCGCGGATATGCAGTGCCTGCCTGATTCGCTCGCCGACAGACGCTACTACCATCCCACAGAGGAAGGCGCTGAGGGTATTTTGAAAGAGCGGCTCACACAAATCCTGGACTGGCGGGATCAGCAGAAAAAACGGCTGCAGGCAGAACGGCAGCGAAACGAACCGCAGGCAGAGACCCCGCCGCAGGCAGCGGGGCATCAAACCTGAAACGCCCCAGGAGCGGGATATCTGACCCTCGCGGCAGTCGCCAGATGCCTGCGGGCAGTCACCGGCTCGTTGCTCACGGGAATAAAAAGGGGCAGCTGTAACATGGCATGCGTTACAACTGCCCCTTTTTGGTTATGTAATTTAATGGTCAGACCGCTCACCGCTTATCGCGAAAATGGCTGGCGAGCATATAGCCCACACACCATACCGCTCCGGCCAGCGACAGATAAATAAATCCCTGCACAAATGCAGTAACAAGCATCCCCAGTGAAAGATTTCCTGCAACATGCGCAAGAATCAGCCCCTTCACCGGCTTCGTCAGAATCATCCAGCCGCCGACATAGCACCATCCGATCACGCCAAACGTATAGCACATCATTGCCGCCAGCATCTTCCATGACAGTTTCATAATGACCGCTCCCCTTATCACAATGCTTTTGTCAAAAAATCTCCCATTGAAATAGTATAGCATAATCTTAAAGAATCAGGAAGCTTTTCTTAACATTTTTTTAATGGATTTTAATGGATCTTTTTCATGGATTTCTTTTTTCATGGATCATACCTGCCAGCGAAATCCGACCGGTATATACTTTGCGGTATAAACTCTATGGAAAGCAGGTACTCTTCATGTATAATCCACAGCTGAAAACCTTCCTCACCGCTGCCGATGCGGGCAGTTTCGGCAAAGCGGCGGAAAAATGTTCATCACGCCAACCGCGGTGATCAAACAGATCAATCTGCTCGAACATTCTCTCGGCGTAACATTATTCGAGCGCACTCACAGAGGTCTGACCATGACAAAGGCCGGCGTATCGCTGTACAAAGATGCAAAATATATCATCCAGTACTGCAGGAACTCCGTCAGCCGGGCCCAGAATGTCATGCAGGAAGATACGGACATCATCCGGATCGACACCTCTCCCATGACCCCCGCCCAGGCACTGATGAATCTGTGGCCCGCCATCCATGAGCAGTGCCCGGAAATCAAGTTCCGGATCATTCCCTCTGAAAATTCCGTGGAAAACGCCAGGGATATCCCTGGCAGTCTGGGCCGCGATATTGACGTGGTAGTCGGACTTTTTGACGACGTCATGCTTAAGCTACGCGGATGTGCCGGATTGGAGCTTTCCCGGGAACCGCTGTGCTGCGCCGTGTCCATCTGCCACCCGCTGGCGGTTCCGTTTTAATGAACAGGAAGTATAAGAAATCGCTTCCATTTTTTAAAAAATGGATATATAATAAAGCGACAACAAATCGGAATATATCGGAGGAAAACATTCATGAAAAAGATTACTTCAATGATTGGTATTATAATTT
>CAJUNX010000075.1:6506-6991 GCA_910587865.1 uncultured Roseburia sp. | reverse complement strand
GCCGGGCCTGCCGGAAGAGAGCCGGTACGGGGAGCTGCCGGGGAGGAGCCTGCCCAAAGAGCCGGGCCTGCCGGAAGAGAGCCGGTACGGGGAGCTGCCGGGGAGGAGCCTGCCCGGGGAGCGTGATCTGCCGGAAGAGAGCCGGTATGATGACCGGCCGGGCAGAAATCTGCCTGTCATGGACAGCGTCGATAAAACGGAGGGCGGCATGCTTAAGGAGCAGGAAAAATCCGGGGAGCGTGCTGCGTCCGCAGAAACAGAAGGCGCCGGGGACCGCGGTACTTCTGTAAAAGAGGAAGAAGCAGGGAACCACGATACTTTTGTAAGGCAGGAAACATTCTGGGAGCGTGATGCGTCCGCCTCGGAAGTCGAGGAGGAGGGACGGGATAGATCCGGCGCGAAGGGGCAGAAGCCGATCGCAGAGCAGGAGCTGCCGGGCCGGGAGAAAACGGATGCGTCTGCTGCATATGCCCGTGAAGTGTCAT
>CAJUNX010000075.1:0-6406 GCA_910587865.1 uncultured Roseburia sp. | reverse complement strand
CGGATCGCGGAGTGCCCGTGAGGGAGCCGTTGCCGGATCGTGAAATGCCGGCCCGTGAAGTGTCATCGGATCGCGGAGTGCCCGTGAGGGAGCCGTTGCCGGATCGTGAAATGCCGGCCCGGGAAACATTCGGGGAGCGTGATGCGTCCGCAGCGGCGGAACAGCAGCAGCCTCTGCCGCAGCGACACTTTGGGCAGCTCCCGCGGTTTACACCGATGAAAAAGCCGGGACAGCCGTCAGCGTCGTCCGCTGTCAGCGAAGAAGCGTCTGCCACGACAGAAGTCACGATCTTAGTCAATGGGGAACGGGTGTGTCTGACCGGGAAGAAAAGCTATATTTTTGTCGATCTGTTCGACTTTTATGATTTTGATCTGAAGGCGTCCGCAGGACGGGGCATTATCACAAAGCTGAATGGGAAAAACGCACATTTTTCCGCGCTTCTCACCAACGGAGACCAGATCGAGCTCAGATGGCAGTAGCGTGCAGAGGAACGAAAGAACAGAGAATGAGGTGGAAAGAAGAAAGATGGAATTATGCAGTATAGCAAGCGGCAGCAGCGGAAATTGTATCTGCGTCGGCTCGGACACCTGCCATCTTCTGATCGATGCCGGGATCAGCGGAAAGAGGATTGAGCAGGGCTTAAACGCTCTGGAGTTAAAGACATCGGAGATGCAGGGCATTCTGATCACCCACGAGCACATCGATCACATCGCAGGACTCGGCGTGCTGGCACGGCGATACGGGCTGCCGCTCTATGCCACGGCGGGGACGATCGAGGCGATCCGGCATACAAAGTCGGTCGGAACGATCGACGAGAGCCTGTACCGCGAGGTGACGCCCGGCGTGGATTTTATGATCGGAGATCTGACCATAGAGCCGGTCGCAGTCTCGCATGACGCGGCGGAGCCGGTGGCGTACCGGCTCACACAGCCGGGAAAGGCGATGGCAGTGATGACGGACCTGGGAGTTTACGATGAACATATTGTCGAGAAGCTGACCGGGCTTGACGCATTGTTTCTCGAGGCAAATCATGATGTACATATGCTGCAGGCGGGGAGTTATCCGTACCCGCTGAAGCAGCGGATTCTGGGGGAGAGAGGACACTTATCGAACGAGCTGAGCGGAAAGCTTCTTGGGAAAGTGCTTCACGACCATTTCGGGACAGTGGTTCTGGGGCATCTGTCAAAAGAAAATAATCTGGCGGAGCTCGCATATGAGACGGTTCGGCTGGAAGTTACCATGGGAGACAATCCATACCGGGGGGACGATTTCCCGATCTGCGTGGCAAAGCGCGACGAGCCGTCGCAGCGGCTGGTGATCTGAAAGCGGCAGATGCAGACCGGCAGTGTGGAAATTGTGTGCAGACGGGCAGAAAGAAACGCTTTGTCGCATGAAAAACGGGCAGAAAACCGTCATGTGACGGAAAACGGAGCAGGAAAAGGAGGAAGCAGACAGAATGGAACAGACAGCAGATAAAGTAATTATTACGGTTGTAGGAAAAGATGTGGTCGGGATCATCGCAAAGGTGTGCCTTTATCTCTCGGAGAATCAGATCAATGTGCTGGATATCTCACAGACGACCATCTCCGGATTTTTTAATATGATGATGATTGCGGATATGAACCGGTCGACGAAGTCTTTTATGGAGTGTCAGAAGGATCTCGATGCGATCGGGGAGGAGATCGGCGTCTCGATCAGGTGCCAGCGGGAAGAGATTTTCGAAAAAATGCACAGAATCTGAGCGGAGGTTACCGATGATTAATATCTGGGAAGTAAATGAAACGAACAAAATGGTGGAGCAGGAGAATCTGGACGTCCGAACCATCACGATCGGGATCAGCCTTTTGGAATGTATCGATTCCGACCTGACGAAGCTGAATGAAAAGATTTACCGCAGGATCACGACAGTGGCAAAGGATCTCGCGCAGACCGCGGAAAAGATCGAGAACGAATACGGGATCCCGATTGTAAATAAGCGGATCTCCGTCACACCGGCGGCGATCATCGGCGGTGCGGCCTGCCGCACGCCGGAAGATTTTGTGACGATCGCGCAGACGTTAGACCGTGCGGCGGAGGCGGTCGGAGCCAATCTGATCGGCGGTTATTCCGCGCTGGTCTCAAAAGGGATGACGCAGGCGGACGAACTGCTGATCCGGTCGATCCCGCTGGCGCTGACCGGCACACAGCGCGTGTGCAGCTCGGTGAATCTCGCGTCGACGAAGACGGGGATCAACATGGATGCGGTGCGCCTGATGGGAGAGATCCTCTTAGAGGTTGCGGAGCGCTCAAAGGATCGGGATTCCGTGGACTGCATGAAGCTTGTGGTCTTCTGCAACGCGCCGGACGACAATCCGTTTATGGCGGGAGCGTTTCACGGCGTGACAGAGGCCGACGCTGTGATCAATGTAGGGGTCAGCGGGCCTGGCGTCGTCAAGACCGCACTCGGCGCGGTGCGGGGGGAAAGCTTTGAGGTGCTCTGCGAGACGATCAAAAAGACGGCGTTTAAGGTGACGCGGGTCGGACAGCTGGTGGCGCAGGAAGCGTCAAGGCTTCTTAACATCCCGTTTGGCATCGTGGACCTCTCGCTTGCGCCGACGCCGGCCATCGGGGATTCCGTGGCGGACATCCTCTGCGAGATCGGACTGGAATACGCCGGTGCGCCGGGGACGACGGCAGCGCTTGCACTGCTCAATGATCAGGTAAAAAAGGGCGGCGTGATGGCATCTTCCTACGTCGGCGGCTTAAGCGGTGCGTTTATTCCGGTCAGCGAGGATCAGGGCATGATCGACGCGGTGCAGGCGGGGGCGATCACGCTCGAAAAGCTCGAGGCGATGACCTGCGTCTGCTCGGTCGGACTTGACATGATCGCGATTCCGGGCGATACGAAGGCGACGACGATCTCCGGGATCATTGCGGACGAGATGGCGCTCGGAATGGTGAATCAGAAGACAACCGCGGCGCGGCTGATCCCGGTGATCGGCAAGGGAGTGGGGGACACCGTGGAATTCGGCGGTCTGTTCGGCTATGCGCCGATCATGCCGGTAAACCGTTTCTCCTGCGATGCGTTTATCAACCGGAAAGGGCGGATCCCCGCGCCGATCCACAGCTTTAAAAACTGATGCGGACGGGAAACGTTGTGCTCATCCGGAATGCCGTGGAGACGCTCGGCTATTTTTCCGGGCAGATCGGGCGGGAATTAGAGCGCATGGGAGCAAAACTGTACTGGATCGACTACGACCGGATGTATGAGAGCCTTGACGGGCTCTCGTGCTTTGCGAATGGAAATGAGACGGTTCTCATCACGTTTAATTTTATCGGGATCGGCGGGGAGGATATCTTTTTGTCAGGCAAAGAGGAGGAGCGCGGCGAAAGACCGGGCGTTCCAAAATCTGGGAGCACGATGCCGGGGCGTTCAAAGGCGGGGAGAACCGTCTTTGAACGCTGCGGGATGCGGTGTGTAAATATTCTGGTGGATCATCCGATGTATTTTCACAAAAAACTGCTTTGTGCGCCAGAGGACATGCTGCTTTTCTGCATTGACCGGGAACATGTGCGGTACGTGAGGCGGTTTTACCCCGGCATCCGGACAGAGTTCCTTGCGACGGCGGGGAACCTGCCAGAAGAGGAAATGCGGGCAGGGGGCGCAGGAAGCGGCGTACCGGAACCGGTTCCGTTTGAACAGCGCGGCTATGATCTTGTCTTCACGGCAAATTATGTCAGCTTTGACGAGCTGACGGCGCGTCTCGGTCAGCAGGGTCCGGAATACGAAGCGTTTTACCGGGGCATTCTCGACGATCTGACCGCACGGCCCGGACAGTCCGTGGATGCGGTGATGGAACGGCACATCACGGAGGAGCTCGGGGAGCGGCCGGACCGGGAGCGGCGGGAGGCGATGGCAGGGATGGCGGCAATTGACCTGTGTGCCCGGGCCTTTTACCGGGAAGCGGTTTTGAATGCACTCGCGGAGGCGGATATCCGTGTGCATGTGTTCGGCGCGGACTGGGAGCGCATGCCGTGCAGAGAGCCGCACAATCTGATTTTAAACGGCAGGCAGGTCGATTCGGCCGCCTGTGTGCAGGCGGTCCGCAACGCGAAGATTTCGCTGAACGTGATGCCCTGGTTTCAGGACGGCGCGCATGACCGGGTCTTTACGGCGATGCTGCAGGGAACGGCTGCTCTTACGGATGCGAGCCGGTATCTGCGGGAAGAGTTTGCGGACGGAGAGGAGATCGTGTTTTATCCGCTCACGCGGCTGTCAGAGCTGACGGATCAGACGAAACGGCTTCTCTCGGATCAGGATCGACTCTCACGGATTGCTCAGCGCGGCTATGAGAAAGCAAAAATCCGGCATACCTGGGCAGCGCGTGTAAGAGAGACGCTTTCTCATATCGTTTTTTAAGAAAATCCCTTTTTAAGGGATTTTTTTGTTGACAAATATATTATGTAACAGTGAGAAAGTAGCTGTTTTCCACAGGAAAAGTAGCGGATTTCGAATGTTTTTCGGATTTCGGGAGTGTGAAACACGCAGAAATCCGAAGGCGTCATGGGGTCAGATGTTTTTGACCCCAACATCATGGTATATCTTTATGAAATCTTCAAAACTGTACAGTACCCTTTTCCTATCAAAATCAGGAAAGGAAATGAACACGATGGATTTCATATTGAAAACAACAAATCTTAGCAGGAATTTTGGGAAACATTCTGCAGTAACGGATGTGTCCATCCATGTACGGGAAAAAAGTGTTTACGGACTATTAGGTCCGAACGGGGCAGGAAAATCTACAATCCTAAAGATGATAACAGGTATGATCCGTCCAACATCCGGCACGATTGAATTTTCAAACCATGCATGGAACAGACAGGACTTAAAGTATATTGGGGCTTTGATAGAAAATCCCCCTTTATATGAAAATCTGACGGCATATGAAAATTTAAAAGTAAGGACTATTTTGCTGGGTTTACCAGAGCAGCGAATAAATGATGTATTAAAGATTGCAGATTTGCAAAATACAGGAAAGAAAAAGGCAGGACAATTCTCAATGGGAATGAAACAGCGGTTGGGGATTGCAATAGCATTGCTGAATCATCCGTCTTTGTTAATTCTGGATGAGCCGACAAACGGATTAGACCCGATTGGTATCGGAGAATTGCGAAACTTAATCCGCTCATTTCCACAGCAAGGGATAACAGTTATATTGTCAAGTCATATTCTTTCAGAGGTACAGCTTATTGCAGATGACATAGGCATTATTGCAAACGGTACGCTTGGATATGAAGGCGAAATGCAGCGTAGTGGAAATCTTGAGGAACTGTTTCTCAAGGTCGTTGAAGAAAGCAGGAGGTAACAGGATGAAAAAATATATACGTTCCGAATGGATGAAACACAGACGGACTTTTGTAATGAAACTTCTTATCCTTGCCCCGGTTATTACGCTGCTTATGAATGTTTTTGCACCAATGTGGTATCAGCAAAATTCATTTAACTGGTGGTATATTTTGCTTTTCCCTGGCTTCCTTACGTTGCTTTGCACGATATGCGAGCAGCGGGACGGGGGAAAGCTGAAATACAGAAGCCTTATCCCTCTTTCCATAAAGCTTGAAAATGTCTGGATTGCAAAAGCGACTGTTATACTGCTTTTTGACATTGCAGCAAACTTAGTATTTTTAAGCCTGAATATGCTTGGCGGTGTGGCAGTTTTCCTTATTTACGAAATTCCGGTCAGTATATCGCTGAGTCAGGCTGCAACGGGCATCTTTTGTATTATTGTGGCATCTATGTGGGAAATACCAGTCTGCCTGTGGCTGTCGAAAAAGGTTGGTGCATTTGCAACCGTTGTGATAAATGCAGGAATAGGCTCATTCTTAGGTGTAGCACTGGCGAATACTAAGTATTGGATTTTTTGCCCGTATAGTTGGATATCCCGTTTAATGGTTCCTGCAATCGGGATATTGCCAAACGGTGTACTTGTTTCTGAAGAGGCAGGTGATTTACCAGTGCCGGCTGCAATGATTATTTTAGCATTACTATGTTCTGTGATACTAAGTTTTGTTCTGATAAGGCTTGGTGCTAAAAGCTTTTCACAGCAGGAGGTAAAATAGTGGGAACAATATTTAGGTGTATAAGAGCGAATTATCTTAAAACGAAGCGTTCTATACTGAGCGTTATTTATGTATGTATCCCTTTTGTACTGGCTTTGGCATTTGCAGGCTATTTTCATAGTTCAAATTGGGACAGGACACGTAAGATAAGTGCTTTTCTTGAAATGCTGGGTATCATATATCCGTTTTTGACTGGGATTGCCGTGGGAATCATTGCACAGCAGGAAAGTCGGGCAGGACAGTATCAATTTCTATTGAGTGCTGTCCCGTCAAGGGTAAGCGTTTATATCGGGGAAATATGTTTCTT
>CAJUNX010000074.1 GCA_910587865.1 uncultured Roseburia sp. | reverse complement strand
CTGCGGCCTCCTGGTCCCAAACCAGGCGCTCTAGCCAAGCTGAGCCACACCCCGAAGGTAACCGGTATCCGCCACGTCATCCCGATCCCAAACAGCAAATCTATAACCTATCTGTGACGCAAATGTTATTATATAGGACTCGTCGGAAAATGTCAACACTTTTTTTCGGATTAGATATAATTTAATTCAAAATGTGCCTTTCCTTTTTCGTCGATCTCCATCAGTATGTATGACGGCTTTCTGCCTTCCTGCCTGGGATAAGAAATGCTCCCGGGGTTTAGGGTGATGATATCTTTACCGTAATCAATCAGCGGGCAGTGCGTATGTCCGAACATGACCATCTGAAACCGTCGGGCCGCAGCCTCCTTCTGAAGATCCTCAATCCCCTCATTCACATAATAAGAATGCCCGTGTGTCATCAGCACGCGGCAGGTTCCGATCTGCAGCTCCTTCTCCCGCGGGAGGGTCGAAAAAAAATCACTGTTCCCGGCTACAATCTCCAGCGGACAGCCTGCCATGCTGCCGATATCATCCTCCGCCCCCTCGGCGTCCCCGAGATGGATCAGAAGATCCAACGGCTGCACGCACTGTAAAACCCGGATCAGATTTTCATGCTTCCGGTGCGTGTCACTCACAATCAGTATTTTCATAATCCCAGCAGCTTTTTCATCGAACGCAGCGCTTTTCCGCGATGGCTGATCGCATTTTTTTCTTCTTCTGTCAGCTCCGCCGTCGAACAGCCGTACTCATCCACATAAAATATCGGATCATAGCCAAACCCGTTCTCTCCCGCCGGGCGGTCCCCGATATACCCTTCTATCGTCTCCCTGACAATCTTCGTCTCACCGTCCGGCAGCACTGCCGCGATTGCGCAGACAAATCTTGCCGTGCGCTGCTCCTTCGGTACGCCGGACAGACGGTCTAAAATCGCCTGATTCTTAATCTCATACGAGGTGTCCTCTCCCATATAGCGCGCGGAAAAAACCCCCGGCTCTCTGTTCAGATAATCCACCTCAAGTCCGGAATCATCCGCCAGCACATACGTATCCGTATGCGGCCCGTTTACATCCCGCTCATTCATATGCGCCGCAGCCGCCTTTGCCTTGATCGCGGCGTTCTCCTCAAACGTCGCTCCGTCCTCCGTGACGCTGATGTCGATCCCGGCGTCCCGCATCGATAAAACCGCAGCGCCGGTATCCGCGAGAATGTCACGGATTTCGCGCATCTTTCCCTCATTTCCGGTTGCAAAAACGATTCTTTTCATTCCTAGTATCCCTCCTCAAACGCCCGCAGAACCGCCTGATAAATGCTTCCTGCCGCCTGTCTCTGGTACTCTTCCGTGCGCAGCAGATCCAGCTCTCTCTGATTTGTCATAAAACCGACCTCAATCAGCGCCACCGGAACGTCACTGGTACGGATGATATAGATGCTGTCCCCCTCCACCAGTCCTTTGTCCTGGCTTCCGAGTCCCTCCGTCACTTCCTCCAGACAAATCTGCGCGAACTTTCTGCTCGCCTCGGAGCTTTCGTCATACATCACCTGCGTCCCGTGCGTGGACGACATACGCCCGCTGCGCGTCGAGTTATTATGAATGCTGATAAACAGATTCGCCTGGGATTTATTTGCCAGCTGCACCCGCTGGTCAAAGGTCGGATTACTGTCATCCGTCCGCGTAAAATACACGCCGATATTCTCTTCGCTTTCCTCAAAAATCTGTTTCAGTTCAAGCAGAATCGCCAGATCAATATCCTTTTCATTGACTCCCTGCTTCGTCGCTCCGGGCGCCTTTCCGCCATGTCCGGCATCAATCACGACTACTTTATCATAAACCTCCTGCGGTGTCAAAAAATTAAAATAATAGTTTTGATCGTCGTAAAGAGTGTCCAGCTCATATACGCGGTCTGTCACAATCTCAATGACGCTCTCCTCCCCCTGTCTGGCATAAGAGAGCGTATTGATATAATTGCTGCTGCCGGATACCGGATAGCTGTCGAAATACGCCATATCCGTCCACGGGAGCCGCGCCTGTATCGTCTGTGTCACATAATCATAGCTGACCGTCACACTGCTGCCCGTCACACCCTCGGGAAGCCTTATGCTGATCTGTCCTTTTCTCGCTTCCTCCTGTGTTTCCTCCCGCATCTGAAGATCCTGCATCTCAAGCTGGCTTTCCGCAAACTCCTGCTCTGCCAGCCGCTCCTCCCGCATCTCCTGCTCCCTCGTGCGAAGGAGCGGCAGATAGCGCAGCGACGCGCATGTGACGATTGTGAGCGCAGTGAGGAACAATGCCGCAAACCTCAGCGCTTTTTCTTCCATCGTTAAGTTCATTCTGCCGTAAAGCTCCTTTTACTGATTATTGCTGAAGGCCTTGATGCAAAGATTACAGTCCTCCACCGTGTCCACACTTTTCCAGCCGTTTCCGTTTGCACTGATATAACTCTCACCGTCATCCAGAATCACATGTTCCGTCGCATCGTCCGCCCTGTATTCAATCGCCATCGGATGAATGGTATTCGGCGTGATGATATGAAGTACAATTGCGTATCGTTCCCCCGCTTCCAGCACGATGCCGCGGTTAAAAGATACCGTATAGTATCCCGCATTGCTCAGTCTGCCCGAAGCAACCGGTATTCTCTGCTCCAGCGATTCCTCATTTTCAAAATTCCGCACCACATAAAGCTCATACTGAGAATCTTTCCCTGTCGCGTAAAAGCCGGCCGCTACCAGCTCCTCCTGACCTTTCGTGGTAAAAACATTCGCCCCGTACATGCTTTCTTTATTATATCCCAGCTGACCGACCCATCCGCAAAGGTCGCTCTGGTAAATATTATCATAATTATCCGTGTCCTCCACACGCGTATAGACGACATTATGCGTGCCGATATTCGTGTCATAATAAGAAATATAGAACACGCCGTCATCGCCGAACTGTCTGCCCCAGCTGTTCTGGCAGATAAATGCGCCGTCGCCCTCCAGATCAACACTGAAGTTCTCCTTCGGATAACTGTCGTCCCATCCGATGATGACCACATCATGATTCGGCTTTTCCGTACCGATATAACAGTATGCATGTGACCTGCTGTTATAGTCCGGCGAATAGGACTGTGAACTCCGCAGACTGTTGTAAATCGAGGTCTGCACCCCGCCGTATTTAAACACGGCTTCCTTGATCTTCTCGTAATCCTTTCCGTCGATGATCTGCATCTCCTGCACGTGCTTTACCGCTGTGAGCGTCTCGTCCGTCTCATTATCCCCGTACGGATCGTCCGCCTCAAATACAGGCCCCTTCCACGCTGCGAGATATGCCATGCCCATCGTGTATTCCCCGCCGTCATCCTGCGTCAGCGAAAATCCGTTGCAAAGCGTCATATGATCCGCAGAATACTGCGCCTGCTCTTCCGGCAGCAGAGAGGACTCAAGCGCTCCCAGTGCGGCAAATGCCCAGCAGGTCCCGTAAATCCCCTGATTCTGAACAATCCCGGCCCTTCCGCGCTCGCGCAGATCATACTTTGCGGGAATCACCGCACTCCCCGAATTATCCAGTGCAGACGCCATATTCTCCTGCATATTCCAGGTATATGTGTAGTCGAGATAAGCCGACAGATCGTTCAGGCTGACATAAAAGACATCATCCTTTCTGGTGAGCGGAGACACGACGCTTTTCTCCTCACCGTTGACAATCGCCGTATCCGAATCCAGCGAAAATTCAATCCCGCTGGAATGCTTCTCCACCAGAAGTCTCTTCCCGTTATACAGATGTGCACTGCAGTTCATTGCATCGCGGAGTACGGTCACAGGAACCATAATACTCAGCTGATCATCCATATAAAACGGATATTCCTCATTTGTATATTCCCGATTGTCAATCACCACTGACAGCAGATTGTCATTTACGCTGGATGCGATCAGAGGATTCCACACCTCACTGTCCAGATTTGCCCCGCGAAAGCTCCTGACCTCCCCGCTTCCGGCAGCAGACGGATCATATTTTACCGCCAGAGCGATCAGCAGAAGCGCGAAAAAAAACAGATATCGCTTCGAATATTTCATCTATCCCTCCACTTTTGCATATACGGTCACTCCGCCCTCCGCCGCGGCGGTTTTGGCCCCTGGAACTGGTAGAAATATGTTTTTATCATCCCATTATAGATTTTACGGTTTTTATCCGCCTTTCTTCCGATATGACGCTCCGCATCCTCATAACTGCTGATCACATACATCGACCACGCGTCGAGCCGTCGGTACGCCTCTCCGAGGTCACGATAAATCCCGGGCAGTGTCTTCTGATCCTCCATACGCTCCCCGTAAGGCGGATTTGTCACCACAAAACCATATTTTTTCGGATGGCGGAGTTCCGCCACCGGTCTCTGCTGAAAATGAATCATATGATCCACTCCGGCGCGCCTTGCATTCTCCCTGGCAACCTTAATGACCTCCCCGTCAATATCATATCCCTGAATATCAGAATCTATATCTGTCGTTTGATTCTCCCGCGCTTCCTCGCGGCATTCCTTCCAAAGGCCGGGCGGGATCAGATCCGTCCACTGCTCCGCCGTAAACGACCGCTGCAGTCCCGGTGCGATACCGGCCGCAATCATCGCCGCCTCGATCAGGAACGTGCCGCTGCCGCAAAACGGATCAACCAGAATCCGGTCCGGCTTCCAGGGCGTAAGCATAAGAAGCGCTGCCGCAAGCGTCTCCGTCAGAGGCGCCGTTCCGGCCGCCGGGCGGTATCCCCTTTTGTGGAGCGATTCACCTGACGTATCGAGTGTCACCATCACCTCATCCTTTAACAGAAATATCCGCACCGGAAACGGCGCTCCGTCCTCCTGAAACCATTCCGTGTGATAGTGCTGCCGCAGCCGCTCCACCATCGCCTTTTTTGCAACGGACTGAATATCGGACGGACTGAACAGTCTGCTCCTGATGGAGGAGGCTTTCTTCACCCAGAATTTTCCGTTTACCGGAATCAGCTCCTCCCACGGAAGTGCGCGTATTCCCTGAAACAGCTCTTCGAACGTCACCGCAGCAAACCTGCCCACCTCGATCAGAACACGTTCCGCTGTCCGCAGCGAGAGGTTCGCCCGGCAGATCGCCTCAGCATCTCCCAGAAACGAGACCCGTCCGTCCTCCACCCTGTCAATCTCATATCCCAGGTCATATATTTCTCTTTTCAGCACAGCCTCCAGGCCAAAATGGCATGGCGCAACGAGCTTATATGTTTTCATCCGTTCTCCTTTTATCCGTACCTTCATCATTTGACGCAAATCAGATCGTGCAGCTCTCTGTTTTCCTCTATAAAAAGAAAAACAGAGAGTACACTCGTATTGTATCCGTTCTATATTTGCCTGTCAACCGGCATCTTACTGGAATTCGCAATTGTATCCGACGGCTCACTCAGCAGATTCCGTCGTTTTTCATCGCTTCGATTCCGCCGACCACCGTATACACCTCGTATCCCTCTTTTCCAAGAATACGCGCTGCCATCAGACTGGTACTTCCATAATCACAATATGCAATCAGCGGACGGTTTTTCGGGAGTGAACACATCCATGTATCAATATGATCAAACGGGCAGCTCCCTGCCTTTGGGTGGTGATATTCCTGATATGCTTCTCTCTCCCTCACATCAATCAGAACCGCCCCTTTTGTTCTCATAAGATGGCTGATATCTCCCGGATGTATGGTCTGAAATCTCATTTCTCTCCTTTCCGGACTGTCACAGATTACAGCAGTCCATGTACGAATATCTCCGATTTTCATGAGACAAAAAACAGATTACAAAGACATGCTTTGCAATCTGTTTTTCTTATACATCTTATGCGATTGTTTCCTGTCCGGTTCCTGGATTACTGCTCGTAGCTGTTCGAACCTGTGCCGTTAGATCCGGTCGAATTGGACGTCTTGTTCGAAGACTTATTCGAGGACTTATTCTTAGAGCTGTTCTGTCCGTTGCTGTTCTGTCCGTTGCTATTCTCATAGCCATTTCTGCTGTTAGAAGAGTTGTTCTGCGAATCTGCGTTTTTCGCCATTTTTTCCTCCAATCCGGCGCCCTTTGGAACGCCACATCAACTTATTTGCTTATTGCAAAGCTAGTATTTGGAGTTTTCGCAAAAATATACCTGCATCTTACAAATCATAATAATCCATATTATCTTCCAGCTCTTTCGTAATCATACCGCCCGCACGCTGATACTTCTCATAGACGCCCCGGATACGCTGAACCGTTTTCGCCCTCAGCAGGTCATAGCGCTCCAGCTCGTTCTGATACATCGGATTGGATTTCAGCTCCTCGCGGATCCGTTTCGCAAACGGGCAGTACCGGATCAGAATCGCTCTGGAAACCTTATTCAGCCGGTAGCTTCCTCTCGACTCATATTTGATCCAGCTCTGGTAATCCTTGACAAACACTTCCCTGAAATTATTTCTTCCCCGCAGCAGCGCACTCTTAATCTTCTCCTTCACCTCCGGAGAAATCTCGTTGTTTTTCCGGTAGAACTGCAGATAATCACAGAACTCTGAGGTCAGGGATTTCTCGCGGATATCATTCCAGTGCACGCCCTGAATCTTACGACAGATCTCCCAGCGGTATCTTCCCATCGTCTCCATCATCAGATCATCAATGTCCGCAACCGTAAATACCGGGAAAAGGAATCTTGCCGGCGTATCCTTCTTCACTCCCACCGTCTCCTGCCACATCATCGCACGTGTCCCGGCATTTGGCATAAGAATGATATCCGGTATCACTTCCTTCATGATCATCTCACGATTGATTCCTTTTGCGGGATCCGAAAACTGAATCTCGCGGTAAAATACGGAAAAGTCTATCTGCCGTACCTTATCCATCGCTTCCTCTAAGCGCTGTGCCGTCACGAGCATCTTATCCGCCGAGTTAATCAGATCATACTCACCCAGCATCGGACAGAATGCAGACATTTTTCCGTATGTCGCACGATTTCCGGATGCAAACATATTCTGCAGCTCATAGCGCACCTTGTATTCCTGGTTGTACAGATGTCGTTTTTCCTGATCCGCGGTAATTTTTCCGTTTTTGCGCAGATCCGCCAGGTACGCCGGATAATCCAAATCAAATTCATTCTTTGACGGCTGATTTTCCCCGTTATAAATACTCTTCAGCCATTCATAAATCGTATACACATGCTCCGAACGGCAGGCGTCAAGGTGCTCCGCAAGCCCGTACAAAAGTCCGGTATTCTCCTCCCCCGCAAGGCGCTCATCCATAAATCCGAAATTCAGAAACATGCGGATCACGGGCTTTGGCTGCGTCTCCTCTTCCATTGTTCTCATAAAAATCTTGAAATAAACGTCATAGAAGATTTTAATCAGCTCCTTGCGAAGCGCGAAAATCTCCTTATCCGCAGAAAATACATCAGGCAGACTCTGATACCGGGCAATCGCCTCCTCCGCTGACTCCTTTTCCTGCTCCGAAAAACCGGCATAATCCAAAATCTGCTGCAGACAGTTCTCCTGTCTCATCGCAGCTTCCTGATCCGCGTCCCCTGTCTGCTCCTGTACAGTACTTTCTGAGTCATCACCCATCTCTACTCCGGACCACTGCGCATCTTCTGCATCCGAAGAATCCGCAACCGCCGCGGTATCTTCTCCGGCGGATGCCGCGATGCCTTCGCCCTCCGGCGCCTCCTCCCGGGTGGCACCTTCCGCTCCGGCTCCTGAACCGTCTTCCTTCATCTCTTCTCCGCCGGCGTTTCCGATCGTTCCATTGCTTTCTCCAGAAATTCCACTGCCAGAAATCCTTCCGGCTTCGTTTTCCGCACTCTCTTCAGGCGCGCTCCCGACGGCCTCTCCCCGGTTCTCCTCCGATACCGACTTCGCGCTTTCTCCCTGCGCGCTCCCGACGGCCTCTCCCCGGTTCTCCTCCGATGCCGACTTCGCGCTTTCTCCCTGCGCGCTCCCGACGGCCTCTCCCCGGTTCTCCTCCGAT
>CAJUNX010000073.1 GCA_910587865.1 uncultured Roseburia sp. | reverse complement strand
TAACGGATAATGGAGCAGTTTGTTCACATTTTATTTACTCATGCGTTTGTCGTGGTCTCACATGACGTTTATCGCTGGATACCCTGTAATTTACAGACAATTTTGGCAATCCCGGCCATTTTTTTTCATATTAAAAAAGTCAAGCGTTTTCCGTTTTTTCCCCCGGAAACCTTCAACTTTATCATTTATTTACAAAACATACATTCGCTTTCTGAAGGATGTAAATCAGTTTTTTTCGCGAATTTTATGTGGATAATGTGCATAACTTCGTGTATAACTCGATTTTTTCCGCTTTCTGGTCTTTTTGTCTGTGGATAACATTTGCTGCGGCCCTCCTGATTCTGGCATTTTTTTCCGTGAGGCCGTTTCGATTTGTGCATATTGTACACCCTGCTTTTTCATCGCTGCCGTCTCCCGGACAGACGGAAGGCCCCGCAGCTGTCTGCGGGGCCTCCATAGTCCGTTTCCGTCGCAATCAGAAAATTCTTCTGACGCAGATCGGGCTTCTGTAATTCACATTTGAATATGTAATACCGGTCGCCGGCGTACTCGCATGGACGATCGTGCCGTTACCCGTGTAGATGCCGACATGTCCGCTGTAGCAGACGATATCTCCCGGCTGTGCCTCGGAAAGGCTTACTTCATAGCCATAGCCTCTCATCGCACTCGAAGAATGCGGCAGGCTGATTCCGAACGCGGAGTACACACCCATAACAAACCCGGAACAGTCCGTACCGTTCGTCAGGCTGGTTCCGCCGTATACATAAGGTCTGCCAACAAACTGGCTTGCATAATTGACAACAGCCTGTCCGTTCGAGCTTGTGGGAGCACTGTAAACCGGAGCCGGATTCGACTCGCCCGTACTGCCGGATGCTTCTCCCTCGCTGCTCTGCTGTGCCTCCGCAGCAGCTGCTGCCTCCGCCTCTGCTTTTCTCCTTGCCGCTGCCGCTGCTTCCGCTGCAGCCTGCCTGTCCGCCTCTTCCTTTGCCAGTCTTGCCGCTTCTTCTTCTTTTGACTCCGCCTGCACGAATTCGGTCGTCAGCGTCACATAATCCATGGAGACGTAGCCTTCGCCCTCCTCGGTCGTCACCTTCGCCCAGCCCGGCGTGGATTCATCGATCACGACGAGATCATCCTCGATCGGCACCATGGTAAGCACGCTCGATTCCGTCGTCGGCTCTGTCCGCACATAAAGCGTCGTCGTCGTAACTTTCGCATATCTGGTACTGACCTCGCGGGCCAGCTGCTCATTTCCCGTCACCACATACTCACACTTTACATATCCGGTCACACTGCCTGAAGTAATCCGGTACCAGCCGTTCTCCGTCGTCTCGAGAACCGTCGCCGCTGAATTGTCATAAAGTTTGCCGAGCACTTCACTCTCCGTCGTCGGCTCCGAACGCACATTAACGTAATTGTCAACCTGTGCGATTGCGATATCCGCATATTCGGACGTGACCACCGGCGTCTCATTTTCACTTACCTGCTCAGCCGATGCCGCAGCCGTCTCGGCAGCCGTCTCATTGCTCGCCGTAAGATAGTCGGATACGGCGAGGGAAGCTCCTGCTGACGGAACTCCCGCGATTGTGGTGTCCGTCGATGTAATGGCGGAAGCGCCTGCCACCGGCGCCCCATATGCAGTCAAAACAGGGCTTCCCATCAGCAGTACTCCTGTTAAGATCGTCCCTGTGATTCTGGTTATTCTTCGATTCATGAATGCCTCCAGCGAATTCCAAATTATTACGAATTTGTTAAATTTGTTACGCAGTTATTATAACAAAGGTATCCATGTCTGTCAACCGCTATGTTTGGTAGAGAACACCCGTTTCGCACATGATCTTGTATCCGGGAATTGATACCTGAAGGTACTCTGACCGGTTCATGTTCAGCCGGATGGCGCCGCGGTCACGGCGCGTCAGGGCATAGCACCGCGAAACTACCGGGCGAGGTAACTTTGTACAGACGTGATGGCATTCGCACCGTCCGAAGCCGCTGTCACGATCTGTCTCAGCTGCTTTGTGCGCACATCCCCTGCGGCAAAAATCCCGGGACAGCTGGTGCAGCCGTCCTCGCCCGCGCAGACATAGCCCCCCTCATCCAGCTTTGCGATCCCCTCAAGCAGAGCGGAATCCGGCAGAATCCCGACCGCGATAAAAACGCCCTGCACCGAAAGCGGCGTCTCCGCACCGGTTTTTTTATTCTTCAGCAGCAGCGATTCCACCTGACTTTCGCCGCCGATCTCCTCCACGGTCGTATCCCAGAGAATCTCGATATTCTCCGTCTCTCTCACGCGATCCTGCAGAATCTTTGCGCCGCGGAACTCATCTCTTCTGTGAATCAGCCAGACCTTTGATGAGGTGCGCGAGAGAAACAGCGCATCCTCGAGCGCCACATCACCGCCGCCGATCACCGCCACATCCTTTCCGCGGAAAAACGCTCCGTCACAGGTTGCGCAATAGGAAACCCCCATACCGGAAAGCGCATCCTCCCCCGGCACGCCGAGTTTTCGGTGAACCGCTCCCGTCGCCAGCACGACTGTTTTTGTCTCATAGCGATTCTGATCCGTCACCACATATCTGACGTCTCCCGATGTTTCCACTGTGCGGACCTCCTCCGTCACAAATGACGCACCCAGCGCATCTGCATGCGCACGGAACTTCATCGCAAGATCAAATCCTCCGATTCCCTGCAGTCCCGGGTAGTTGTCCACATCATAGGTATTGATGATCTGTCCCCCGCTCATCGGCTGCTTTTCCATCACGAGAAGCGACAGTCCCGCCCGCTGTCCATAGATCGCCGCCGCAAGGCCGGCAGGTCCGCTTCCTATTATAATCACGTCATACATCGTTTTTCTCCTTTTCTTCGCTTGCATTTCTTATGGTTTTATGGCATACTGACATCATAGATACTGTCTGCGATGCATCTGACCATCTATCTATATTCAGACACAGATGCAGCCGTCATGACATATATTACCCCAGAAAGGTGGAATTATCATGGAAGTTTCGAATATGATGTCTTCTTACGGCGCAGGCCCTGCCATGGGTCCCGCAGGTCTCACCTACGCCATCGGCACAGCGCTCCTTGGCAAGTCTCTCGATCTGATTGACGAGATGGGTGACTCCATGGTTCAGATGCTGGAGCGCTCCGTCACGCCGGAGCTCGGCGGCAGCATCGACCTTTACATCTGACGCGTGCGCCCTCCGGCATATGTGTAAAAACGGGTTCCCGGCATCCTGACCGGCAACCCGTTTTTCATTGTGTGTCCGTTATTCCTTTACCGCAACCGCCTCAATCTCAATCATGACATCCTTCGGAAGGCGCGCAACCTCCACACAGCTTCTCGCCGGATAATCCCCGGTAAAGAAGGTCTGATACACCTCATTGATTGCACCAAAATCATTCATTTCCTTAATAAAAACGGTCGTCTTTACCACTTTCTCCATACTGCTGCCCGCTGCCGTGAGCAGATGGGACAGATTAGTAAGCGCCTGGCGCGCCTGCGCCGCAGAACCCTCCGGGATCTCACCGGTCTGCGGCTCCACCGGAATCACACCGGATGTATAGACCATTCCGTTTACCTCAATCGCCTGCGAGTACGGGCCGATCGCTGCCGGCGCTTTATCTGTGCTGATTACGTTTTTCATTCTCTTCTCCTTCTCTCTGTTCGCTTATTGACCAAAGCAGCTTCTGCGCTTTGTATCGTCTCAAGCATACCATATTTTTCCGGATACCGCCACTATATTTTTCGGATTGCCTTCTCCGTGATCTCGATCCGGCGTTCTTTATAAAGTCTTCCGACTGCACGCTTAAATGCGTTCTTGCTCAGTCCCGTCTCCCGCATGATCACCTCAGGCGATGCCTTGTCCGTAAACGGAAGCACACCGGCAAATTCTTCTATGATTTCCATCACCTTTTCGGCATCCGCATCCATCTGGAGATATGCCTTCTCGCGCAGTGTAATGTCAAGCTTCCCGTCCTGCTTCACCCCCAGCACCTTTGCCTCGATCACATCGCCGATCTTTAAATGGCTGCAGTCCTCATGCGCCGGAATCATCGCGGAATAACGGTCATCCACCGCGACAAACGTACCGAAATCCCGGCTGAACTCATACACCCTCCCCTTTACCATATCGTCCTTCTGATAGGGCGGGTTCTGTTCCAGAAGATCATAGAGATACTTCATGCTCGCGCACAGACGGCTGCTCTTGTCCAGATAGAGCGTGACCAGTATCTCGTCCCCCTGCTGCACCTTCCGCGTCATCTCCCGAAACGGCAGCAAAAGATCCTTCTCCAGCCCCCAGTCGAGAAATGCGCCGATCTTTCCCACCTCAGCCACACGCAGTACCGCCAGCTCCCCGATCACCAGCTTCGGCCGGTTCGTCGTCGCAATCATCCGGTCTTTGGAATCTTTGTATAAAAATACTACGATCCGGTCTCCCTGCCCGGTTCCCTCCGGCACCTGCTTTTTCGGCAGAAGCACCCGGCACTCGCCCTCTCTGCCGTCCCCGTGCTCAGCGAGATACACCCCGAAGTCCACTATTTTTACAACTGTAAGTTCCTGATATTCCCCTAATCTCATTCTTTCCTCCCTGCCAAAGCATTTTTGTAAGGTCAGTGACTCAGTGTCTGTTGCTCCGGCACAAACCCGCGGCTGAAACATCCGCACATCCGTGTGATGTTTTTCTTCCCTTCATCCTTTCTCATTATCTGTCAGCCAGGTATCCCGCCGTATTCGGCGCCGGAATGACACCCTGCCCGCAGAACCGCACCACCGCATAAGGCGTCTCCGTCTCATCGAGCAGCCGCACCGTCACCGTATTTCCCTCCGCCGTCACCACCGGAATCATCCGGTCACCGCGCACAGCCGCTTTTTTATATTCCACGCACAGCCGCGCCGTCACAAATCCGTCCGGCAGATATTCCTCCGCAGCCAGCACATATCTGCTGTTATTCATATGATGGTTGGTATCGATCTGCGACTTTGCAACCGCAATCGCCGGCTGCCGGATCCCGTCCTGCGGCACGGGCAGTCTGCGGCCGCCCCAGTCCCCGTGAAGCGCCTCCCCGAACTGTTCCATATAAATCCGCTGCATTTCCTGCGGGATCCGCGCCGGACGCATGCGCAGAAGATCCATATAGACCCAGACCGAATTCGCCCGCGCCAGAACCTCCCCGCCGTCTCCCTGTATCAGAAAATTCCGGTATCCGAAAAATCCTTTAAAATCATACGGCCATGTGCCGGTGACGATCCGCTCCCCCATCTCTGGATATCGGAGAATCTCAATCTCCCAGGAGGAAAGCACCCATGCCGCCTGATGACCGGCCAGGTACTCCACACCGATCCCAAGCTCCTCCGACTGAAACGTGCAGCAGTCCTGCAGATAATCCAAAAGGGACGACAGGGTCAGCTTTTTTTCACTGTCCACTTCACTGTAACGCACTCTGCTCTCAAACCGGTACATCGCTCTGCATCCTTTCCCATCCGAACCGTAATGATTTCGCACCATTCAGATACCACGCGGCACAGGCAGCGCAATGCTCTCCCCGCCGAACCGCGATCATTTCACACCGTTCAGACACCCGGCAGCGCAATGCTCTCCCATCCGAACCGTGATCATGTTCTGTTATACGAAAAACGACCCCGGCAAATCTCTCTGCCGAGGTCTTTTAGCAGGGCTACCAGGATTCGAACCTGGAAATGACGGAGTCAGAGTCCGTTGCCTTACCGTTTGGCGATAGCCCTTTGTGCTGTCAACAAATTGTATTATATCAGGTTTCCCGCAAAAATCAAGCCTAAAATTTAAAAATTTCCAATTTTTTTTCGATCATCGCATAATATACCTCTTCTCCCCAGGAAAGACGCACGTTTCCGTTTGCCGCCTCCACGATTTCCCGCTCCGTCTCCTCCATAAGCTCTGTCGGAATCATCAGCTGAAGCTCCACCTGATCCGTATAGCAGGTGTCCGTCAGCGCCAGCCCTTTCTGTGTGATCAGGTACTGCAGCTTTCCAAGCCCTGCATAATCCGTTCCCACCGAAAGGCTTCTGCCACGCTTCTTTTCCATCAGGACGCTGTGCGCAAGCCCCTCCTGCACCGCCTTCTGATAGGCGCGCACCAGCCCGCCCGTCCCGAGCAGCACTCCGCCGAAATAGCGCGTCACGACAACCGCGGTGTTCGTCAGACCTTCGCGAAGCAGCACGTCAAGCATCGGCCGTCCCGCGGTCTGCGCCGGTTCGCCATCATCCGAGCAGCGGCTTATTTCCTGCCGCTCGCCCAGCACAAAAGCGGAACAGTTGTGCCTGGCGTCCCAGTACTTCTTTTTCATTTCCGCAATGAATGCCGCCGCTTCCTCCTCCGCAGAGACCGGGCGCACGGTCGCGATAAATCTTGACTTCTTTTCTATGATTTCCCCTTCTCCGCCGGAATATACGGTTTTCATGCAGTTTCCTCCTCCGTTCGCTTTGCGTTGTTATGAAAGCAGCTCTGTGATCGTAATATTCAGATCCCCGTAAATGCCAGCCACGACCGTCTGATCAAACGGAAAAATCATCGGGGCGGCAAATACCTGACAATCCCCCTCTTTTTGTCGAATGTAGTCTTCTATTCTCCATTCCAGCAGATGTATAATTCTCTGATGCATGGTCCCCGGCGGCGCCATCCGATACATCTGCCCGTCGATCAGCTCTGCACGCTGTCCCTCAGGCAGTGCATAAATATCGTCAATTGTATATGTCTGTTTTAACGGAAATGCCATAAAGCAAAGCCTCCGGTCCTAATATTCCATATCGATTTCGGCAAACAGTTTGTCAAATGTAATGTTCAGTCCCGGAAAATGAACGATTTTCAGTTCTTCCCTGTTTTGTTCCGTAACTGTTTTCCACAGATAATACTTCGGTTCTCCATTCTGATCATAATCAAGATTATAAATCTCAACCGTTTTCTTCTGCCAGTCTACAATCCAGTATTCATCAATCTCCTGCTGCCTGTACAGCTCTTTCTTTTCGCCCCGGTCATAGTCCTCCGTTGACGGGCTTAACACTTCCATCACAAAACGTGGAATATCTAAAAATGAATTCCCCTTTCTTACTTTTGTACGGCAGTTAATGGAGGCATCCGGAATCACCGTTTTTTCCTCTCCGTCCTTTGTATGCCATTTATACTGTACATTATCTGAAAAAACATAGCACGTGCTGTTTAAGAGCTGCTCTCTGATCGCAGCCACAAAATTTACGATAACTGCGGAATGTTCTGGTCTGGCTCCCGCCATATCCAATATCTGAAAATCCATTCTGCCATCCTTTCTTCCTGCATCTCTCTTCGATCAGATCTCCTGTTACCGGTGCAGCAGCAGGGTATCTTCCCTCATTCTCCCCGGCCATATGGCAGGATCGGGGATAGAAATATGAGTTTATTGTATCATAGCAGAATGCCCGGTGCAATCGGAAATCCCATTTCAACCAGTTTACCAATTACCGTATGTTTTGTGTACTTCTTTATCCACCCGTCTTACCGCTGGCCCAGAGCAGGAAGGTTCTGTGGGTGATTCCCAGCTGTCCTGCCGCGTTTCTGGCGGAGATTTCCCCTTTTTCCCACTGCCTTTTTAGTTTTTCATATGCAGGCGGGCGCTCCATGGGCTTTCGGCCGAACCTCACGCCCTGTTGCTTTGCGACAGCGATCCCCTCCGCCTGCCGCTGACGGATGAACTCGCGCTCTGTCTGCGCCACATAGGAGAGAAGCTGCAGCACAATATCCGCAATCAGCGTCCCCGTCAGATCCCGGCTCTGACGGGTATCTAAAAGCGGCATATCCAGCACGACGATCCCCGCCCCTTTTTCTTTTGTGATCATCCTCCACTGTTCCAGGATCTCCTCATAATTTCTCCCCAGGCGGTCAATACTTTTGACGACAAGTGTATCTCCCCCGCTCCAGCCTGCCCAGAAGCCGCTGATACTGCGCCCGCTCAAAATTCTTCCCGGACTGCTTATCCATATAGATCCGGTCCTCCTCAATCCCGAATTCCCACAGCGCCGCAAGCTGCCTCCGCTCGTTCTGCTCCCTTGTGGAAACCCTGACATAGCCATATTCCATCATGTGCCTCCTGTCTGTATTTTTTTCCTCTATTGTACATCGGGCCCCCCCTTTTCTTAATTTCTCCCCGCAATTTCAGTTTTTTCTTTCTTCCCGCCGGATTTTCTGGTATAA
>CAJUNX010000072.1 GCA_910587865.1 uncultured Roseburia sp. | reverse complement strand
GTTATTTATCAGGAAGCGCAACGCTCAGGACAGCCTGTTTTCTGTATTGTAGATGGCAATCATACATCCTTCCTGCAGTTTCTGTACGGTCGGATTTGGCATGACGCCAGCATCTTCAAACACATTTTTTCCATTTGCTTTCAAAATCTCCATGACTTTATCATAGATACCATTCTTTTTGATCGACCCGCCGCCATACACAAGCTGTACATTCTGTCCATACTTAGGCAGTTCTTCATTCAGTCCGGCAAGGGAATCCTCGCCAAAATAAAGCTTCGTCGGGTTACAATACATAAAATTTCCTAACATCGTCTTCCTCCCTGTATTTTAAAATTAGAAATGTCATCTCATATTTTCCGAAAAAAACTGCTCCAGCTTATCAAACGGAATCGCATCCTTTCCGCCGCCGTCATACAGATCTGTATGGACTGCATCCGGAATGATCAGCAGCTCCTTGTTATCTGTATAAGGGTTATCCTTCACCATTGCGTCATAAGCATCGCGGCTGAAATAGCAGGAATGTGCCTTCTCCCCGTGCATGATAAGGACTGCGCTGCGGATCTCATTGCCGTACGTTAAGATATCATACATGGTGGACGCAGCCGTCGCCTTAATGCGGGTATCCAGCGCCGCCGCATTGATCGCCAGACCGCCCCAGCCGCAGATTCCGATAATACCGATACGCTCAGGGTCAACATACTCCTGTACGGAAAGAAAATCAACCGCTGCCTGAAAATCCTCCGTGTTAATATCCGGCGAAGCCATGTAACGGGGTGTGCCGCCGCTTTCGCCGGTAAAGGACGGGTCAAAGGCAATCGTGAGGAAACCGCGCTCCGCCATTGTCTGCGCATACAGTCCGGCTGCCTGCTCCTTTACCGCGCCAAACGGCCCGCATACCGCAATCGCAGCCAGCTTCCCTTCCACCCCTTTCGGCTCATAAAGATCTGCCGCCAGTGTAATTCCGTAACGGTTCGGGAATGTTACCTTGCGATGGCTCACCTGTTCACTTTTCGGGAACGTCTTATCCCATTCCTTTGTTAATTCCGGTTTTGCAATATGTTCCACTATGTAATACCTCTCTTTCTTTTCCATATTTTTAATGATTACTTTTCCTTTTCCATCCGCCATACTAAAAAATCAAGACAATCAACCCTTCTCTGACTTTCATGCAGACTGTCCATCAGGCTGCAACGGTGCTTCCGCAGTGTTTTGACGGCATCCTGAACCTGACCGTTACCATACAGCCTGCATATCTGCTCAATGGTCTGAGCACCACAGCCTGCATCCTTTAGATTCTGAATCAAATCATCCGTATGACCGCCTCCCTTCCTGCCGTGTGTTCGCAGTGCAGCTCGATTCCACTGCGCTTCATCTCGCTCACGGGCCTTGCGGCCCTATGGAAAAAAACAAATATACAGCTGCTTATGTGCCAGCACAACGCTGCTTTATATTCGTCTTTTTCCGCACTGCTTTTGGATTTCATGAATATTATATCCTCTTGATTTTTCTTTCGCTAATTGCTATAATTTATATCATGATATGAATTTTAGGAATATCACAGAGAGGGGGGGGACAATATAGAACTGCGAACCATGAGATACTTCCTTGCAGTGGCAAGGGAGGAAAATATGACCCGTGCGGCAGAGCTGCTCCACGTTACCCAGCCTACACTTTCCAAACAGTTAAAGGTGCTTGAAGAAGAGCTTGGTAAAAAACTGTTCACGCGCCACAGCTTCAGCATACAGCTGACGGAGGAAGGTGTTTTGCTTCGAAAACGTGCGGAAGACCTGGTAAAAATGGCCGATAAGATCACAACGGAATTTCTTGCCCTGGACGATACTCTTGGGGGCGATGTTTACTTCGGTCTGGCGGAATCTTACCAGATCAGGCATCTTGCCTCCGCCATCAGACAATTTAAAAATACCTTTTCTGATATGCGTTACCATATTACAAGCGGCGACACGGAACAGGTCACGGAAAAGCTGGATAAAGGCGTAATCGATTTCGCTGTCCTGGCCGAAGAACCAGGTACCGCAAAATATCATTTCCTTACCTTTCCCGAAGCCGATCTATGGGGCGTCGTCATGAAAGCGGACTCTCCTCTGGCAGACAGGCAGACTGTCTGTGCCGATGACCTGGCCGGACTCCCGCTCTTTTGCTCGGAGCAGGGCTGGAACCATGATATCTCCAGATGGTGCGGAAATAAACTGGACGAGCTGCATCTCGAAGGGTCTTTCCGCCTGTCCTATAATGGCTCTTTATTTGTAAAGGAAGGGCTCGGATATCTCCTGACCTTTCAGCATCTCATTGATACAAGCCCCGGCAGCGGACTTGTTTTCCGCCCACTGTCACCAATCCTGGAAACAAAGATTTACCTGATCTGGAAAAAATATCAGGTATTTACCCCTATCGCGGAACGACTTCTGGAATACTTAAAGGACAGGTTTTGCCCTGTTACAGAGACAGCCGCCACGCCTCTCCGTCCATGATTCCATGAAAATTTGAAAAGTCAGCGAAACGTATCGAAACAAATGAAATCCAGAAAAGTCCGCAGAATGATATGCTCCCCATCTGGCAGATCTGATCCTGTCCGTTCTGCTTTAAAGAAAATGGGGCGGAAACGCAATGCTATGCGCATAATCCGTATTCAGCGCGGTTACGTTACATCTTTCCCCGCAGACACGCGTCCGGACCGTCACACCATCCCCTGCTTCCCCTTCCGGTACTGCGACGGTGTCACGCCGTACTGTCTGCGGAACTGCTCTGTAAAATTGCTGTGTCCCGGGAAGGAGAGGTGCTCCGCAATCTGTGCCACCGAACGGCTGTGATCCGCAAGCAGGATCCTGGCGTATTCCAGCTTCTGACTGCGGATATAGCGCATCGGGCTCATCTTAAGCTCCCTCGTAAAAAGCTCCGTGATATAGTTTGGCGTCAGTCCGCAGACATCGCTCAGGTCGGTCAGCGTCACCGGCGCAAGAATATTTGAAAAGATATATTCACAGCATCTGCGGACATGTTCGCCGCACGCGGACAGCCGCCACTCATGCACCGCCTCCGCGTAGGACAGGCACACCGGGTACAAAAGACCGTTGATCCTGCGGATATCCGTCTGCCCGTCCAGATAGCGGATATAGCTGTCGCTCATATAGTAGGCGAGTGTTTCCGGCAGTCCGCCCTCAATCGCGGCTCGCGAGCAGAGCGTCACATGGCAGATCATCATATAACGTGCCTGCCTTAAGGCGTTCTCCGAAAGCTGTCCCAGCTCAAACAATGTATTTTTCTGAAAGGCATGCTCAAACAGCTGCTTTAACAGCGCGGGATTTCCCAGTGTGATATAGGACAGAAAGTGCTTCTCTCCCTCTCTTCTCCGGCTCCGCGCACCTTTTCCCTCCTCGAGCACCTCCGCAAACGGCCGGGCAAAAATCTGCCGCTCCTGATCCGTCTCCTCCATATATTCCGGATAATAAAAGCTGTGAAACATCTGAAACGCCATATCGTCCCTCCTGATCCTTTTCCTCAATACTTCCCCCGCCGGCGGGCTTTCAGCGGCGAAACGGGTTTTTCCTTCTCTGTCTCCGACCGGCCTCACCCCGCAGGATGACACAGAACGGCTTTCCATACAATACTTCCCCCGCCGGCGGGCTTTCAGCGGCGAAACGGCACGGATTGCGCGGTCATATCTGGTATATCTGCACAAAATTATTCAAAAGTTCCGCATTGATTTTTTATCGTAATACCATGAAATCAGATAATAATTCGTTTTTTTATATAGTAATGCTATCACAACCTTGTTATAATTGCAATATCACAAATAAGAAAGGAACAAAATGCTATGGAACGAGACATCAGAAAACTCATTTCCGAAATGACGCTGGAAGAAAAGGCAGGACTCTGCTCCGGCGCCGATTTCTGGCACACCAAGCCCGTTGAGCGGCTCGGCATCCCGGCCGTAATGGTATCCGACGGACCTCACGGCTTAAGAAAGCAGGCCGAGGCCGGCGATCATCTGGGATTAAACGAAAGTATCGTGGCAGTCTGTTTCCCGGCGGCCTGCGCGACGGCATCCAGCTTTGATGTGGATCTGATTCATCAGATGGGAGAGACGCTCGGCGAAGAATGCCAGGCGGAAGACTTAAGCGTCCTGTTAGGACCGGCCGTCAACATCAAGAGAAGCCCGCTGTGCGGACGTAACTTCGAGTACCTCTCTGAGGATCCGTACCTGGCAGGAAAGATGGCTGCCTCCTACATCCGCGGCGTGCAGAAATGGGACGTGGGCACCAGCATCAAGCATTTTGCGGCAAACAATCAGGAATACAACCGCATGAGCTGTTCCTCCGAAGTGGACGAGAGGACGCTGCGCGAGATCTATTTCCCGCCGTTTGAGGAGGCCGTAACGGCTTCCCAGCCGAAGACCGTGATGTGCAGCTACAACAAGATCAACGGCACCTACTCCTCCGACAACGAATGGCTGCTGACAAAGGTACTGCGCGACGACTGGGGCTTTGAGGGCTACGTGATGACCGACTGGGGCGCAATCGACGACCGCGTACAGGGCATCCGCGCGGGACTTGAGCTTGAGATGCCGGCTTCCGGCGGTGCAAATGACGCGAGAATCGTCGCCGCGGTAAAGGACGGCACGCTCGACGAATCGCTTCTCGACCTTGCGGTGGAGCGCATCTTAAAGGTGATCTTCTCCTACGTGGATCACAGACATCCGGAAGCGGTGTTTGACCGCGACAAGGATCATGAGAAAGCAGTCGCCGTGGAGACCGAATGTGCGGTGCTGCTCGAAAATAACGGCGTACTTCCGCTGACCGGCAGCCAGAAGATCGTCTACATCGGCGAATTCGCGGAAAAACCGCGCTATCAGGGCGGCGGCTCGAGCCACATCAACTCCAGCAAGGTGACCTCCGCACTCGAGACGGCACAGGCAAAGGGCAGAAATGTATCTTATGTAAAGGGTTTCCCGAGCGATAAGGACGAACTCGACGACGCAGAGCTTGCGGCAGCCGTTGCGGCAGCAAAAGACGCCGATGTCGCGGTGATCTTCGCCGGCCTTCCGGATGTGTTTGAATCCGAGGGATATGACCGGACAACGATGAAGATGCCGGCGTGCCAGGACAGACTGATCGCAGCCGTTGCGGCCGTTCAGAAAAATACGGTTGTCGTATTACATAACGGAAGCCCGGTGGAATGTCCGTGGGCGGATGATGTCGCCGCTGTCTTAGAACTTTATCTCGGCGGTCAGGGCGTCGGCGCAGCCTGCGATATGCTGCTCTTCGGCGAGGCGAATCCCTCCGGCCGTCTGGCTGAGACCTTCCCGTACCGCTTAGAGGACAACCCGAGCTACTTATTCTTCCCGGGCGACGGCAAGACCGTAACATACGCGGAGGGCGTCTATGTCGGCTACCGCTATTACGACACGAAGAAGCTTCCGGTGCGCTGGGCATTCGGACACGGCCTCTCCTACACCACCTTCTCCTACGGCGACGTGAAGCTCTCCTCCGACACCATGGACGATAACGGCACGATCGACGTGAGCGTGGAAGTGACCAACACGGGTTCTGTGGCAGGTAAGGAAGTCGTACAGCTGTATGTGAGCGATCAGACAGGCACGCCCTGCCGTCCGGTAAAAGAGTTAAAGGGCTTTGCAAAGGTTGCGCTCGCTCCCGGCGAGACAAAGACCGTCACGATGACGATAAACGCGCGCGACTTAAGCTTTTGGCACAAGGAGCTCGGCGACTGGTACGCAGCATCCGGCGACTATGAGCTTCTGATCGGACACGCCAGCGACGATATCAAAAAGACCGCGGCGATCCATTTCACCACCGCAAAGCTTCTGCCGCTCCATGTGACCGGCGCGACGACAATGGGCGAGCTGCTCGCCGATCCGCGCACGGCTCCGGCGCTCCAGAAGATGATGCAGGATGCGATGAAGAATTCAATCTTCAGCAGCGAGGAAAATCTGACCGGATCCGAGTCAGACAAGGCCATGATGGAGGCCATGATGACGGCCATGCCGTTAAAATCCTTAATCAGCTTCGGCGTAATGACCTTAGATCAGGCCGACGGGCTGATTGCCATGTTAAACGGACTGGTACAGTAACAGCACAAAAAACTGCCGCACCGGCGATCTCTGAATTCGCCGGCGCGGCAGTTTTTTTATGCATCCCATTCTGCTTTCGCTCTGTCTGATCCTCTCTGGTCACGGAATCACTGTTTCCGCTCTGTCTGATCCTCTCTGGTCACGGAATCACCGCTTCCGCTCTGCCTGATCCTCTCTGGTCACGGAATCACTGCTTCCACCATTTGATCCTCTTCACCGCAGACTCACTGCTGCCACTCCACCAGATCCTGCAGTGTCACATGATCCACCACGTCGCGGATCGCCTGATCCACCTTCTCCCACAGAAGGATCGTCGCACACTTCCCGTGGCGCGGACACGGATTCTCGTCCGTGGTCAGGCACTCCACCGGAGCAAGTGATCCTTCGGTCAGACGAAGGATGTCTCCGATCACATACTCGCTCAGGGACTTCGTCAGGCGATAGCCGCCCTGATGACCGCGGCTGCTGCTCACATATCCCGCCTTGTTGAGGATGGAGATGATCTGTTCCGTGTATTTGACCGAAATCTCCTGTCTGGTCGCGATCTCCTTGGCTGACACCGGCTGATCCTCCCCGCGCACCGCGAGGTCATAAAGAATATGAATCGCATATCTTCCTTTTGTCGTAATCTTCATCGGTATCCATACTCCCTTCCCCGCCGCCGGCGCACCTCATCAGACGCCTTTCGGTTTACATTTGTCGTCCGCCTTCATCCCCGCCGGCACGCATTCCTTCCCCGATGATCCGTATCGGCTTAATATTCTTCTTCTTCCTCGTCCTCGCTGATATCCGTCTTCGGCTTCTCGAGACCCTCGATCGTGATGCCGTGCTTTTCGGCGTAATCCCAAAGCGCCGCGTGAATCGCCTCCTCCGCGAGCAGCGAGCAGTGCACCTTTACCGGCGGCAGCCCGTCGAGCGCCTCCATCACCGCTTTGTTCGTGATCTTAAGCGCCTCATAGATGGATTTTCCCTTCACCAGCTCCGTCGCCATGCTGCTGGTCGCCACGGCCGCCCCGCAGCCGAATGTCTTAAACCTGCAGTCGCGGATGATCTGATCGTCATCGATATCCAGATAAATCCGCATGATATCGCCGCATTTCGCGTTTCCCACTGTACCGACGCCGCTGGCGTTCTCAATCTCACCTACATTCCTCGGATTCTGAAAATGATCCATTACCTTTTCGCTGTACATCTGTCACACCCTCCGTCTTTTCTGTCATTGCCCTGCGCCATCCCGGCTATCGGGACTGCTCTTTTTTCACAAAGTCTTCATAGAGCGGCGACATGCTGCGCAGCCACTCCACAACCTCCTTTAACTGATCCACCACATAGTCCGCTTCCTCCATCGTCGTCCCGTCGCCGATCGTAAGGCGCAGGGAACCGTGTGCAATCTCATGCGGCAGGCCGATCGCCAGAAGCACATGGGACGGGTCGAGCGAACCCGACGTGCAGGCGGAGCCGCTCGAGGCGCAGATCCCTTTTCCGTCGAGCATGATCAGCATGGATTCTCCCTCAATGAACGAGAAGCTGAAGTTCACATTGTTCGGCAGGCGCTTCGTACGGTCGCCGTTTAGCTTCGCGTACGGAATCTCCGATTCGATGCGCCCGATCAGGTGATCCCTGATCTTTCGCTCCGCTGCCGTCCGCTCGCTCATACGCTCCGTCGCAATCCGCGCGGCTGCAGCCAGACCGATGATCCCCGGCACGTTCTCCGTCCCGGCTCTTCTGCGGCGCTCCTGCGCTCCGCCGTGTACGAAGGAACGGATCTTTACCCCTTTGCGGATATACAGAAAACCGACGCCCTTTGGCCCGTTGATCTTGTGCCCGCTCGCGCTCAGCATATCGATCTTCATCTCCTCGACGTCGATCGGCACCTGCGTATACGCCTGTACGGCGTCCGTGTGAAAGAGCACGCCGTGCTCCCTTGCGATCCTTCCGATCTCCGCGACCGGCTCGATCGTGCCGATCTCATTGTTCGCAAACATAATCGAGATCAGAATCGTATCCGGGCGGATCGCGCTCTCCAGCCGCGCGGGATCCACCAGCCCGTTCTCATCGACGTCCAGGTACGTCACTTCAAACCCCTTCTGCTCCAGATATTCGCACGTGTGCAGCAGCGCGTGGTGCTCGATCTTTGTCGTAATAATATGCTTTCCTTTGGATGCATACGCCTCTGCCGCCGCCTTTAACGCCCAGTTGTCCGACTCCGAACCGCCCGCGGTAAAGTAAATATTCTCCGGTGTGGTGTGAATCGTCCCCGCAATCGTCTCACGCGCCTTTGCAATCGCATTTTTATTCTCCGATGAAATACTGTATATACTGGACGGATTACCAAACTTCTCCGTAAAATACGGAAGCATCTCCTCCAACACCTCCGGCCTTACCGGGGTCGTCGCAGCATGATCCATATAGATGATCTTTTTGTCCATATTCCTGCACCCTGTTCCTTTCTCTGCCGTATGAAGCAGATTTTCTTTGCACGGCATTTTCATTTCATATCATACCTGTATGATATGATTTATAATACTAGTACGAAAGATGCATTTTGTCAACCGGATTATTGTATTTCTGCCAAAACAGGGCGCAGTTTTTGTTGCGTTTCACGCCCGCGCCATTTGCTCATGTGAGATAAAGAAGTAAAAGAAGTGTAAAAAATTTTGCCGTTCC
>CAJUNX010000071.1 GCA_910587865.1 uncultured Roseburia sp. | reverse complement strand
TCATACCAAGTGAATATTGGGAAAACAGCTTTTTATCTTTGTAAGGCAGACCAACCAGATCAAGTGCGTTTTTAATTGCGCCTCGGTTCGGCACACCCCGCAGGGTAGCAAAAATGCGCAGATTTTCGGTAGCTGTGAGATTAGGATAGAAGCCGGGGGATTCAATCAGGCTGCCAATACGGGGCAACAGCTTTTTTTCATTTGCCTGTAAGGGTTTCCCCCAAATCGTCACTTCCCCGGAAGTCGGTTGTGTAAGTCCAAGCAGCATCTTCATGGTTGTTGTCTTTCCGGCTCCATTTCTGCCAAGCAGACCATAGATACGCCCTTTCTGAACATGGATATTCAGATTGGCAACACTTTTTTGTGTTCCATATTGTTTTGTGAGATTTTTTGTTTCAATTACATATTTGCTCATTGCAATCCTCCTTGTTTTGCGGAGTAAAATGCGACTGCCTTTGCAGGAACAGAGGATTTTACCTCCTTTTCATGTCTACTATTCTATCACGCCAACCTTGCATTAACCTTGCACGAACCTTGCATTAACCTTGCATTTAAAGAAGCAAATCTCTAAAAAAATAAAATCCCCGCAGGACGGAGATTCTATTGCCACCATAAAAAACAGCGCTGATTCATTCTGCCAGTGGAAAAAACAGGGTAAAAACGGTTCCCTCTCCCGGTGTGCTTTCCACTGTTATTGTTCCATTCAATTTGGCTGCAAGTTGATGTACGATAGACAGACCAAGTCCGCTGCCTTTTTCAGACCTCCCTCTATCGCATTTATAAAGCCGCTCAAAAATATGTTTCAAATCCTTCTTCTCAATCCCTACTCCATTATCCGACAAAAGAATTTTTATATTTCCTCCCTGCCCTGATAAAGATATTTCTATTTTATCCGCATGGCTATGGGAAATCACATTTTGTATCAGATTGTTTAATATCCTCATATATCCGTCCGGGTCAATCTGCACCCAGAACGGCTGCTCCGGAATGTCCACTGTGAAATCTATCTGTGTATCCTCAAATATGGGTATCCAGTCAATCAGTATGTTCCGTGTCAGTTCCGTTAAATCAACAATAGATATATTCATCGAAAATTCATTTGAACCCAGCTTGAACCAGTCAAAAAGCACATCTATATATTCTTTTAAATCGTGGGCTTTCCGGCGGGCTGTTTCTATATAATCGTCACGTTCTTTCCCATCAACAATCCCCTTATGTGCAGCGTCCAAATATCCTATCAGTGTGGTGAGCGGTGTCCTTACATCATGGGAAAGGCTCGTCATAAGCTGCCTGTTGGTTTCTTCTGTTTGACGACAGGCAGAAAGCCTGTTCTCGTAGGACAGGATAATATCGTTGATTGCATAAGCAAGTGGAGCCACAAGTTCATGTGTTTCCGATAAGATACGCCTGTTTCCATTTCCATTTTTTACATCTTCCAAAGCGTCAGACATTTCTAACAGCTGCTTTTTCACACGCCGGACTATAAAAACAGCCCCGCAAACCGAAGCAAACGCAACACCCAGTGCAATCATCGTAACTGCTTCTGTATACAATATTCACACCTCCCTGTTGAAACGATAGCCAATCCCTTTCACTGTCTGTATATACCGTGGATTGCCCGGATTCTCTTCTATCTTTTTCCGCAGACGGCTGATAATTGCCATAATATTGCTGTCATCATAGACATAATCTTCTCCCCATACATTTTCATAAATTTGCTGCTTTGTCAGTATCTTTCCCTGATTTTTTGCAAGAAGCAATAGTAAATCAAATTCTTTCGGCGGCAGTTCATAATCACCATTTACCGCATGGATAGAACGACTGTTTAAATCAATGCTCAGCCCGTCAAAATCAAATGTCTGTAACTGCCCGTCTTTTGGGTTAAAACGGGTATAACGCCTAATCAATGACAAAATGCGGGCAATCAGCTCGTCCATGTCAAAAGGTTTTGTCAGATAGTCATCAGCCCCCGCCCGTAAACCACGCACTTTTGAAGCGCTATCATTTTTTGATGTAAACATCAGAATTGGAAGGCTGCTTTCTTTTCTAATCTGCTCCAAAGTTTCAAAGCCGTCAAAGCCGGGCATCATAACATCCAATATGACAAGCTGGTATTCTTTTTCCTTCAGTTGCAGCAGACCGGCTTTTCCGGAATAACAGCAGTCGGCTTCTATGCCTTCCTGTAAAACACTCTGCCTGATCAGTACACAAAGCTCCTTATCATCATCTATAATCAAAATCCTGTTCATTATTGACGTTCCTCCGTTCATTAAAATACACATCCATATGCCGAGATTACAGCCACATTACAATTATATGTGGAGATTTGGGCAATGACAAGTACCTAAAATTGCATTGTGGAACTATGCATAACCGGCTATTCCATTGTAGATAACCCCATTCACAGCACATACCCTTATTATACGGAAAACGGGCAAAAAAAGGATACGGCTTTCGGGCAAAAAAACAGAGCCTCAACCGTAAGGTTGAAGCTCTGTTTTCGTTGTCATAAATATCTCTTATTTTTCTGTCGTAAATGGCTATAACCGCCCATTCTACAAGGCTTTTTACCGTATTTACAATAAAGCCACTACAATGCACTGGATTAACGAAACCCGGCAAAAGTTGTCAAAACCCCGTTATTTTCTGCCATTTAGTCTGAGAGCGACTTCATTGTCGGAATTATTTGTACAGCTCGACTAAGCGCAGCAGATGCTCGTAACGCTCCTTCGCAGCCTCCTCGGACTCCTTGAAGAGCTTCTCCGCACGATCCGGGAACGCTCTGGTCAGACGGCTGTAACGTGTCTCGTTGTTCAGGAAATCCTGATACGTTCCGTCGCCCGGCTTCGAGGTCAGAGTAAACGGATTCTTGCCTTCCGCTTTCAGCGCCGGATTGAAGGAGAAGAGGTTCCAGTAGCCTGCGGCAACCGCTTTCTTCATCTCATCCTGGCAGTGGTTCATACCGCCCTTGACACCGTGCAGCTCACACGGAGCGTAGCCGATGATTAACGACGGTCCGTTGTACGCCTCAGCCTCGGCGAGGATCTTCACGGCGTGAGCCATGTTTGCGCCGAGCGCGATCTGTGCCACATAGACATAGCCGTAGCTCATCGCGATCTCTGCAAGGCTCTTCTTGCCGATATCCTTACCTGCCGCAGCAAACTGGCAGACCTCACCGATATTGGAAGCCTTGGAAGCCTGGCCGCCGGTGTTGGAATACATCTCGGTATCAAATACCATGACGTTGACATTCTCGCCGGAAGCAAGCACATGGTCTAATCCGCCGAAGCCGATATCATATGCCCATCCGTCACCGCCGAAGATCCAGATCGACTTCTTCGCGAGGTAATCCTTCTTGTCAAGCGCTGCCTTCGCATCCGGGCATCCGGCTGCTGCAGCCTTCTCTAACTCAGCGACAAGCGCGTCGGTCGCAGCTGCGTTGTTCACCGTGTCGTTCTTTGTCTCCATGAACTTGTCGAATGCAGCCTTTAACTCAGCCGGAGCCTTGTCGGAGGTTGCGCACTTCTCTGCGCTTGCGATCGCCTGCTCACGAAGCACTCTCTGTCCGATCTCCATACCGAGACCGTGCTCTGCGTTATCCTCGAATAAAGAGTTCGCCCATGCCGGTCCCTTCTGGGAATCCTTGTTCACCGTGTACGGTGATGTCGCCGCCGGGCCGCCCCAGATCGAGGAACATCCGGTCGCATTGCTGATGTACATATGCTCACCGAACAGCTGTGTGATCAGACGTGCGTAAGAGGTCTCGGCACATCCTGCACAGGAGCCGGAGAACTCAAGCAGCGGCTGATTGAACTGGGAGCCCTTTACGGTGTTGTCCGCCGGCATACCCGGTTTCTTGCCGACATTCGTTACCAGGTAGTCGAATACCGGCTGCTCTGCCGCCTGGGACTCCTGCGGCACCATCGCGATCGCGCCGACCGGGCAGACCGTAACACACTCGCCGCATCCCATACAGTCTAACGGAGATACGCTCATCGTGTACTTGTACTCGGTAGCCTTCGGCTTCGTATCCGCAAGCTTGATCTGCTCCGGAGCCGCCTTCGCCTCATCGTCGCTTAACATAAACGGACGGATGGTCGCATGCGAACATACAAATGCACACTGATTACACTGGATACACTTCTGCGCATCCCACTCCGGAACGGTGACAGCGGTGCCGCGCTTCTCGTAAGCGGCCGCGCCCTGCTCGAACTGTCCGTCCGGATTATTAATAAACGCCGATACCGGAAGGCTGTCGCCGTCCATCAGAGCGATCGGGTTCATGATCTCTTTTACCATCTTCACGGTAGCCGGACGGCCCTTTAACTCTGCCGGAGCCGGATCCGCCGCCGGATTCGACCAGGAAGCCGGAACCTCTACCTTATGTACCGCATCCACGCCGGCGTCGATTGCCTTGTAGTTCATCTCTACAATCGCATCGCCCTTCTTGCCGTAGGACTTCTTTGCGGCCTGCTTCATGAAATCAACCGCCTCATCGATCGGCATCACGTTCGCAAGCTTGAAGAATGCGGACTGCAGGATCGTGTTGGTTCTCTTGCCCATACCGATCTCGATTGCCTTGTCGATCGCGTTGATCGTGTATAACTGGATGTTGTTGTCCGCGATGTACTTCTTCGCAGCTGCATTTAAGTGGTGCTCTAACTCCTCGTCGGACCACTGGCAGTTGATCATAAAGACTCCGCCCGGCTTGACATCCTGTACCATCTTAAAGCCCTTGGTTACGTAGGACGGATTGTGGCATGCCACGAAATCTGCCTGATTGATGTAGTACGGGCTCTTGATCGGCTTGTCACCGAATCTTAAGTGGGAAATCGTCACACCGCCGGTCTTCTTGGAGTCATACTGGAAGTATGCCTGGATGTATTTGTCCGTGTGGTCACCGATGATCTTCGTGGAGTTCTTGTTCGCACCCACGGTACCGTCACCGCCGAGACCCCAGAACTTGCACTCAACGGTACCCGCTGCCGACGTGATCGGAGCCGGTTTTACCTCCGGTAAGCTTAAGTTCGTGACATCATCGACGATACCGATCGTAAATCTCTTCTTCGGAGCGTCGTTCTCCAGCTCTTTGTATACCGCAAATACGGATGACGGCGGCGTATCCTTGGAACCTAAGCCGTAGCGTCCGCCTGTCAGCACGATCGAGTCAAGCCCTGCCTCGCGCAGCGTAGCGGCAACGTCTAAGTATAACGGATCGCCGAGGGAACCCGGCTCCTTCGTTCTGTCTAAGACTGCAACCTTCTTCGCGGTCTTCGGAAGAGCCTTTAAGAAGGACTCCGCCACCCACGGACGGTACAGACGAACCTTTAACAGACCGACCTTCTCTCCCTTTGCGGTCAGGTAGTCGATCACTTCCTCGATCACGTCGTTGATGGAACCCATCGCAACGATCACGCGGTCAGCGTCCTCTGCTCCGTAGTAGTTGAACAGACCGTAGTTCGTACCGAGCTTCTCATTGATTTTGCCCATGTACTTCTCAACGATCGCCGGCAGCTCGTTGTAAACGGTGTTGCACGCCTCACGATGCTGGAAGAACACGTCTCCGTTCTCGTGGGAACCGCGCATTGCCGGATGCTCCGGGTTCAGTGCGTGATCGCGGAATGCCTTCACCGCGTCCATGTTGCACATTTCCTTCAGATCCGCAAAATCCCACTTCTCGATCTTCTGGATCTCATGGGAGGTACGGAATCCGTCAAAGAAGTTGATAAACGGAACCCTGCCCTCGATTGTCGCAAGGTGCGCAACCGGGCTTAAGTCCATAACCTCCTGCGGGTTGGTCTCACACATCATCGCGAAACCTGTCTGACGGCAGGCATATACGTCACTGTGGTCACCGAAAATATTTAAGGACTGTGTCGCAACGGTACGTGCCGATACGTCGAATACACACGGAAGCATCTCACCTGCAATCTTATACATATTCGGGATCATAAGCAGAAGACCCTGGGATGCCGTAAAGGTGGTCGTTAACGCACCTGCGGCAAGAGAACCGTGCACAGCGCCTGCAGCGCCCGCCTCGGACTCCATCTCCACAACCTTCACCTGATTACCGAAAATGTTCTCCTGACCTGCAGCGGACCACTGATCAACAGAGTCTGCCATCGGGCTGGATGGTGTGATTGGGTAAATCGCAGCGACATCTGTAAACGCATATGCTACATGAGCCGCAGCCGTGTTACCGTCCATTGACTGTTTTGCTCTGGACATTCATTCTTCCTCCTTCATCATTATAGAGTATGTCTTTACGGACTTACATATGATTTTAACATTTTCTTTGTCGATTGTAAAGGTTTCCTGCTGTATGATTTTGGGAACATTTATGAAGGCTGCAGTTCACTCGTCAGCCAATATGGAGATCATCGCATGCCCGCATGATGATTTCTCCTTCCGCAGATCTCCTCTATCCGTGCAAGCTCCTCCGCCGTAAATTCCGCGCGATCCGCCACCGCGGCATTCTCCGTGATCTGCTCCGGCTTCGAGGCGCCGATCAACACGGAGCAGACATCCGCATCTTTTAACACCCAGGAGAGCGCCATCTGCGAGAGCGTCTGTCCGCGCTCTTTCGCCAGCTCGTTGAGACGGCGGATCTGCGTCAGCCTTTCTGTCGTCAGATCGCTCTCATGTAAAAATCTGCCGTCCCGCGCGATCCGGCTGTCTGCGGGAATCCCGTGCAGATATTTATCGGTCAGCATTCCCTGTTCCAGCGGGCTGAATGCGATGATCCCGATGCCGGCCTCCTTACAGTACGCCTTCACACCGTCATCCTCAATCGTCCGGTCAAAAATCGAATACCGGCGCTGGTTGACGATAAACGGGCAGTGCAGCTCCCTTAACAGCGAAACGGCTTTTCCGGTATATTCTTTATTGTAGTTCGAGACGCCGGCGTACAGCGCCTTCCCGCTCCTCACAATATCCGCAAGCGCGGTCATCGTCTCCTCGAGCGGCGTCTCCTCATCCATCCTGTGGTGGTAAAAAATATCCACATAGTCAAGCTTCATGCGCGTTAAGCTCTGGTCAATGCTCGCAATCAAATATTTCCGGCTGCCGTGATCCCCGTAAGGGCCGTCCCACATATCGTACCCGGCCTTTGTCGTGATCACCAGCTCATCCCGGTACGGCCTGAAATCTTCCGTAAAAAGACGCCCGAAATTCGCCTCCGCGCTCCCGTACACCGGCCCGTAATTATTTGCCAGGTCAAACTGCGTGATCCCGCAGTCAAAAGCCGTCCTGCACATGGCCTTCATATTGTCATAATTGTCCTTCGATCCGAAATTGTGCCAGAGCCCCAGGGATACCGCCGGAAATTTTAACCCGCTTTTTCCCACCCGGTTGTAGGTCATCCTCTCATACCGTTTTTTGTCCGCCATGTAAACATCTGCAATATCCGCCATTGTCGTTTTCCTCCTGTAAACGTTTCCCTCTGCAGCCCTTTCGGATCCCCTGCTTTTTCAGCCGGTTATCTCTGTGAAAGGCATTTTCCGGTTTTATCCATTATACCATCCTGTGCATCAGGTTTGAATAAAAATTTCTATTTTCCCGTATCCTGCCGTATGTTACAAAGAAAGAGAGCCGTTCGGAAACCGCTCTCGACAAAGCAGGGCGCTGAATCAAATCACCTGCAGGTGCATGGAACGGCCAAGCCTGCAATTTACTACAAAACACAAAAATATTCTTATCAGGGAAAATCTCTCTGGCACATCGCTTCATCTGCCTGACTCAAAAATTTCATTCATCATCTATCGCAGACACACCAATGGTCACTTCCTCCAGCACATCTAAAAGTACCCTTACCGTATCCAGTGATGTAAGCATCGTAATATTGTTCTGTGTTGCCGTACTTCGGATTGCCGCACCATCTTCATAATGAATACCGGAAAGAATTGCACGAGTATTAATGACATAACTGACATATCCGGCACGTATTGCATTCAGGATTTCTGCGCTGCCTTCCGATGGTTTCCCCAGTATACGGGTACGTATTCCATGCTGTTTCAAATATTCCCCCGTAAGAGAGGTTGCTTCTATATTAAAGCCCATATCATAGAAACGTCTTATCAAAGGAAGGGCTTCGCCTTTATCCTCATCTGCGAGTGTCACGATTACAGTCCCATAATTCTGCACACGAATACCAGAAGCAATCATGGCTTTATACATTGCCCTGTGAAGTTTCTTATCATATCCGATTGCCTCTCCCGTAGATTTCATCTCTGGCGAAAGATAGGTATCCATACCATTTAATTTGGAAAAAGAGAATGTCGGTACTTTTACATACCATCGCTGCTTTTCTTTCGGATATCTCTCATTAATCCCCTGTTCTTTCAGGGTCTTTCCAAGAATGACTTTTGCTGCAATATCAGCCAGCGGATATCCGGTTGCCTTTGATAAAAACGGCACTGTCCGCGAAGAACGCGGATTCACCTCAATGACAGATACCTTCTGCTCCTTATCCACAATAAACTGAATATTGAACAGACCGACAATGCCGATGCCAATCCCCAATTTCTTCGCATAGTCCAGAATCGTTTCTTTTACCTTATCGGATATACTGAACGTGGGATATACACAGATGGAATCTCCGGAATGAACGCCGGTCCTTTCTACCAGCTCCATAATTCCGGGAACAAATACCTCCTTCCCGTCGCAGACGGCGTCAATTTCCACTTCCTTGCCACAGATGTATTGATCTACCAGTACCGGTTTATCTTCATCAATTTCTACGGCTGTTTTTAAATAATGACGCAGATGTTCTTCCTTTGCCACAATCTGCATAGCTCTTCCGCCAAGCACGAAGCTTGGACGTACGAATACCGGATAGCCGATTTCCTCTGCCGCTTTTACCCCTTCTTCAATATTGGTCACAGCCCGTCCTTTTGGCTTGGGAATGGAAAGTTCTGACAGCAGTTTTTCAAACGCGTCTCTGTTTTCGGACTTCTCAATTGCCGCACAATCCGTGCCGATGAGCCTTACCCCTCTTTCTTCCAACACTTTAGCCAGATTGATCGCAGTCTGTCCGCCCAAAGATACGATAGTCCCATCCGGCTTTTCCATCTCGATCACATTCATAACATCTTCCGCACATAAGGGCTCAAAATACAGCTTGTCTGATGTGGTATAGTCCGTAGACACGGTTTCCGGATTGTTATTGATAATAATTGCCTCATATCCAGCTTCCTTGATGGCCTTAACCGCATGTACCGTGGAATAATCAAACTCCACCCCCTGACCGATGCGGATTGGACCGGAGCCAAGAACAATAATCTTCTTTCTGTTTTCGATTATCGATTCATTTTCTTCCTCGTAGGTAGAATAGAAATACGGAACATAGCTTTCAAATTCTGACGCACAGGTATCGATCATTT
>CAJUNX010000070.1 GCA_910587865.1 uncultured Roseburia sp. | reverse complement strand
AGTTTAACCAGACCATTGTTATGATTACCCACAATAACGAGATTGCCCAGCTTGCCGACCGGATCGTAAGGATTGAGGACGGCAGGATCGTGGAAAAAATGCCAAAATCGCAATTAGGAGGTGGCAAGATATGACATGGCCTTTTGAGAATGACACCGGCGCTGTTATTAAAAAATTAGCGTCTGCTCAATTAAAGAAAGAGCGTTTGAAGAAAATTTTTACGGTTACTGCAATTTCATTGGCAACATTTTTGATGGCATCCGTATTGCTCCTGGTTTCTGGGATTATTACAGTGAACCAAAAGGGAGGCAATCACATAACGGGGTCTTATCATGCGCTTATTTCCGGCATAGAAAAAGAACAATACCAGAAATTGAGTGATGATGTGCGGGTGGATCTATGCGGATTCACAGCGTCCATTGGCAGCGTGAAATCCGGAAATGACCGCCTTAATATTTCGTATTGCAACAATGATGCACTTACATTAAATGGGCTGTCTGTTTCTGAGGGGAAAATGCCGGAGAAAGCGAATGAGATCCTGATTGAACAGGAATATTTAATCCGGCAGAAGATAAATGCTAAAATTGGAGATACCATCCGGCTGCCAGCCCCAAACAACGGCGAGGAAACATCCTTTCTTATAACAGGATACTTAAAAACAGGGGCGAAAGGCACTGACCGTTCCCTATATGCGGCTATGGTTTCCGAAGAATACTTCCTGGAAATGGATGGATGGGATCACTTTTCACCGGCAGTCATGCTCCGTGTAAATTTAGATGCGGGCTCTGGGGATGTAAAAAACCTAATATCACAGATAGCGGCTGATGCAGGCTGTAAAGCGGCTCCTTCTTATAATGAAGCGTATCTGAACCTTAGCCAGCCTTCGGCATGGATGGTTCTGGCGGCTGTTGCCGGGCTGGTTGTTATCGTGATCGCCGGTATTTTGGTAATATACAACATTTTTTATATTTCCATCATCAACTCCATTAAAGAATATGGACAGCTCCGCACAATCGGTATGACAGCAAAACAGATTCAAAGGCTCGTTCTCAGGGAGGGGACTTTGCTGATGCTGCCTGCAATTCCGATTGGACTGATTGCGGGAATTGCAGTGGCTTATCTTTTCATTCCACATGGATTTGGGTTATGGAATGTGCTATGGATATGCCCGGTTGTCGTTGCGTTAACCTATGCCACTGTGCGCCTGTCCATCAAAAAGCCTGCTAAGATAGCCGCGGCCGTTTCACCCATAGAGGCTTCCCGCTATGAACAAAATAAGGGGCCGAAAGGTAAACATAGGCAGCACAGGCTAACGCCAGGGTCTTTGGCAGTCAGCCAGGTTTTGCGTTATAAGAAAAAGAATATACTGACAGCCGCCTCCCTTGTCCTGACTGGCGTCCTGCTGTTAGGCTTATCCTCTGTCCTTTCTTCGATCAATGCAGAAGATATGTCTTTATCCGGATTTGCAAGAGGACAGTTCGTTTTAAAGATCTCGAATCAGGAGCTGATGGAAAATCCTTTGGAGATTTTGCAGGGATCAAGCCCTTTTACGGAGGAAGTGGAAAAAGAACTCTCGCAATTATCAGGTGTGCAAAAGATCATGAACGATCAGCATCTCCCGGTTTCCTATGATCTGCAGGCCCTGGAATCAGATGCTGAAATTGTAGGATTTGAGAAAGCAGATATGGATTTGCTGCAAAGCTGTCTCTTAAATGGAACAATATCAGATTATGAGCAAATGGCACTTAAGAATCAGATGGTGATTGGCAGGCCGGGTGACTTTGAGAAGTATTTTGGTATTCATCCGGAAGTCGGCTCGTCTGTAACGCTGAAGATTTTTGATGGGCAGCATACGGAGAACCTGGAATTTGAGATTGCGGCAGTTCTTGACGAAAGTAAGATTGGAAATAATGGCGATAAAATAGATATGCTGTTATTGCCGGTTGATTCCATGCAAAAAATCGCACACAGCAATCTGACATATCAGTATGTGATTCGTGTAGAGGATTCTTTGGAACAGCAGGCAGAAAATGAAATAGACCAGATGGTATCCGATCACCCGCGGCTGAGTGTGGATTCCCTTTCTGCTGCCATTGCACAGAATGAAAACTTCCTGCAGGGAACACGGTTAGCCCTTGCAATAGCCATTGTCCTAATTGGTTGTTTTTCCGTGATGAATCTGTTAAATACCATTTTGACGGGAATGATCGTAAGGCGCAGGGAATTTTCTCTCATGCGTTCCGTGGGAATGTCCCAAAAACAATTATCCGTGATGGTCCATAAAGAGGGACTGATCGTAGTCGGCATGGGACTTGTATTATCTGTGATCATTGGCGGAGGGATTGGATATGTTCTTTGCTCATTTTTGAAAAACAGCCTGATGAGCTATTTGAATTATCAATTTCCATTGGGTATTACAATCTTGAATTGTGCGGTTATTATTTTATGTAGTGTGCTGATTACAACAGGAGCCTTAAAGCAGCAAAGCAAAAACAATCCCTGACAGGAGACTGCATTTGTCCTCCATGTGCTGCGGATCATTCCGCAGCATCTAGAAAGCAGTACACAGCAAATGGATGAAGACGTTACTTTCTACAGCCGAAAAAAGAAAAAGGAAGCGTCTGTAAGGGCTGTGCAAAGCGGCTGCAGAGAAGTCGCGGGGCAGCTGCAGAGACGCTGCCTGACCATATCAAATGGAAGGAGAAATATGCTTATGGCAATGCAGATTCATGGAAATTATGATCATTCCGGCACCGACTATGCAGAGCGGGTAAAGGAAAAACAGGCTGCAGAGAGGGCAGAAAAGGCAAAGGAAGAAGAGAAAGCTGCTGAGGAAAAAAACGCTGGTAAGTTGTCCGAACCACGGGATGAATACATCAGCAGTGAAAAATCGGGGCAAAAGCCTGCGGGACTGTACCGGATAGGTCAGGACGAGAACGGCAGCCGGAAAATCTTTTTTGATGACCCGAAAGCCGGCCATGCAAAGAAACAGGAGGACCGTTCCGGGAAACGTGAAGATGGCAAAGCACCGAAGGCAGGCGGAGGCAGTCAGAGAAAGCCGGCGGAGAAATGTGTTACAAATACGGATAAGGCTGACAGAGAGATCGAGAGGCTGAAAGAGAAAAAGCAGCAGCTGGAACAGCAGATCCGGTCGGCTTTTGGAGATGAAAAGAAAATCCGGGAGCTGGAGAAAAAGCTGGTGCAGGTAGAAAACGAGTTAAGCCAGAAGGACAATGATACATACAGGAGGCAGAATGCTTCTGTATCAGAAGAAGCCGGAATGAGGATACAGATACCGTAAGCATCAGTGAAAGAGGAAAGGCCGCATTGGACAAGAAGCCGGATTCGGCTCAGACTGGTGCAGAATTACATTGTTAAGCAGCGTTTTGTATCTTTGTAACGGCGTATATGAAGACCCAGGCGGTAACTGGCACGAATTAGACAGGGCTATCATTCTCCTGATCGGGATAGCGGCATTTGAGTTATGCACGAATCTGCCTGTTAAGCCTCTGGCTCTCAGATATTTGATTGCATATATTCCCTCTCAGATGTTGGCGTTCGCCTATGTCTGGTTTTGCGGACTGCGGGAACCTTTGGCGAAAACGGCGTACAGGGATATCTGGATTAACTTTACGAGCCTTTTTGTTCTGTTATGTATCATCAATACTGTCATTTATGTTTTTAAGAAAAAGAGAGGGCAGAAAGGAGAAAGGCAATGAGTAAATATAACACATTATGGGAATATGTGCAGAAAAGCGGAAAGGAATCATTTCAGCTGACCTTTGAGGAGATTCAGGAGATTATGGGGATACCGATTGACCACTCTTTCCTGAAATACAAAAAGGCATTGGCGGACTATGGTTATCAGGTCGGGAAAATATCTATGAAAGAGCAGACAGTATGCTTTCATAAGGTCGACTGATAATTTCCATGTTGTCAGACCGGCTTTCCGGTCATAAAAAATAAGCCGGCCGGTCATCTGACGGCTGTATCCCCGCCCGCCTGTTCGATCGCGTCCCGGATCTCCTGCATCTTTGCGTCGAGCCCGGCGCTCTGTCTGGCGCATTCGCTTAAGCGCTCCGCCGTCTTTTCCACGATCTCTGCCGGGAGATCCTTTTTGTAGCGCAGCTGGTGCTCTAAGTTTGCCCAAAATTCCATCGCGATCGTGCGCAGCTGCACCTCGGCCTTCATGAGGCGCTTTTCGTTCTGGAGGAAGATGGGGACCTCGACGATCAGATGCAGGCTGCGGTATCCGTTCGGTTTCGGATTTTTAATATAGTCCTTTCGCTCGATCAGTGTGATGTCGTCCTGCTGTAAGAGACAGTCCGCGAGCATGTAGATATCGTCGACGAAAGAGCAGACGATGCGGATGCCCGCGATGTCGGACAGGTTCTTCTCGATCGCCTCTAAGGTGAACGGCAGATTCTTCCGCAGCATTTTCTGGTGAATGCTCTCCGGCGATTTTAATCTGCTCTGGATGGTGTCAATGGGGTTATGGTCATGCACCAGGGAAAACCGCTCGTTTAAAACACGAAACTTTGTCTCGACCTCCATGATTGCGCACCGGTAACAGGACATCAGATCCTTCGTGGAAGTAAGGATCTGCTGGAGCGCCTGAAGGGAATCGTTGTCTGCAAATTCTGCCAGTCTGTGATAAAGCAGCCTGGAAGCTTCCTTTGTATCTGTCATATCAGGTTCCTTTCACGGTAAAAATAAGCGTGCGGCCGGTATCTGCCGTCCGCAGGATGCGTGCGGCATCCTTTTGTCTGTTTTTATTATACCACAAAAATGCTGTGCTTACCACGGTTAACATCCGATCTTTTTGTTGAATTTTCTGTCTGTTTCCGATATACTGAACGTACGAAACGGGGGGACTGATATGGACTGGATGAAGGTACTTTTTAACACCGACCACACGATGTCGCTGCCGGCGATCATCGGGATTGCCGTACTCGGGATCGGGGTGAGCCTCTGGATACAGTGGTATAAAAATACGTACGGCGGACAGGGCGGCAGTATTTCCGGGAAAGGAAACGGCGCAGGCAGCGCGTCGAAAGCCGGAGGAGGAAGCGGCAAAAACGCCGGGAAGGGCAGCGCGTCAAAAGCCGGCGGAAACGGTACGACACACGCCAGGCGCAATCCGACGAAGAAGAAAAAGCGCAGATAAAAGGCGGAGGCGGCAGTGTGGGGATCAGTATATTAATTGTGGATGACGACAGATATCTTGTCGAGAAGCTTGAGGAGACGGTTCAGTGGGAGCGGGCCGGCATTTCCATGGTATTCACCGCGTATAATATCCGACAGGCGCAGCGGCTGATCCGGGAGTTTCCGATCCGGCTGCTTTTGTGTGACATCGATATGCCGCAGGGCAGCGGGCTGGAGCTTTTGGAGTGGGTCAGGAGCCAGAAGCTCCGGCTGGAGTGTATTTTTTTAAGCAGCTACGCGAATTTTGCCTATGCGCAGAAGGCTCTGAGCCTGTCAACGCGGGAATATCTGTTAAAACCGATTTCCAGTGAGGAGCTGGAGAGTGCGGTTACAAGGGTGGTGCAAGAGTATCTGGAGCGGGACGAACTGGAGCGGAAAGAAGAAAAAGAAGAGGACGGGGGATTCTGGACGACGTTTTTCGGGGCTGTCGCAGGGCACAGGGAGCTTTTGAAGCAGGCGCTGTCCGAGGGACGGTACCGGCAGGACGACGCGTGTTATCTTCAGATGATCCGCGTGTGGCTGGATCCGCGGGAGGCGGGGTATCGGAAGGAGCTCTCGCTGCTTGATCACAGGATCCGCGGACTGGCGCATGATTTTTTTGAACAGGAAGGCCAGGCGCCGGAGGAGGTCGTGCGCGTGCAGGAGGCCGGCTGGATGCTTGTCATAAAGAAAAGGACATGCTTTGAGGAATTCTGTGCGGCATCAGTAAGATGGAAATGCTTTCTTTCCGATGCCATCGGGCAGAAGGTGTGTATCTACATCGGCCGGGCGCGTCCTGTGACGGAGACGGAGAGAAGCTGGGAGGTGCTGGAGGAGCTGGAGAAGCGGTTCCTGCCGGGAGAGGACGGCATTTTTGCGGAGCGAAGTCAGGAGGATGGGATCGTCCCGGGGCCGAAATACGCAGAGAGCAGCGCCGGGAAAACCGGCACGAGGGAACAGCCGGAGGAAACGACAGTTCCGGGGGATCACGCAGAGAGCAGCGCCGGGAAAACCGGCACGAGGGAACAGCCGGAGGAAACGACAGTTCCGGGGGATCACGCAGAGAACAGCGCCGGGAAAACCGGCACGAGGGAACAGCCGGAGGAAACGACAGTCCCGGGGGATCATGCAGAGAGCAGCGCCGGGAAAACCGGCACGAGGGAACAGCCGGAGGAAACGGGAGAGCCCGTCAGGATAAAGCCGGACGCAGGGGAGGAAGCGGAGGAATGCGGACCGCTGCCCTGGGAGATCTGGCAGAAATCCATGGATCCTGCAAAGGAGCTGCCCGCGATCTGTGACAATATCTGTGCGAGCCTCCGAAAGGAATATGCCGCAGGACTTCTGACTTACGAACGGCTGGAACGGTTTTTAAAGGAACTGGAACGATTTCTGTATGGATATCTGGGGAAAAACCATCTTGAATTTTCCGAGCTGTTTGACAGCGCCGGGTTTATCCGGAGGGAAAAGGAGGCGTATATTTCACTCGGGGAGACGATCGGTTTTATCTGCTGGATGTTTGAACGGCTCGAGGGAAACAGCCTGAATGCCGGAAGACAGCGGGACGTGGTCGGACAGGTGAAGGATTATATCGAGAAGCATCTGGGGAATGAGCTCTCGCGGAGTCTGCTCGCAAAGGAGGTCTGGCTGTCGGAGGATTATGTCTCCAAGCTCTTTAAGAGCACGACCGGCATGAGTCTGCCGACCTATATTGCTGCGCGGCGTATGGAGCGGGCGAAGGAGTACCTGACTCACTCCGCTCTTCCGGTGAGCCGGATTGCGATGGAGGTGGGGTACAGCAATTTTTCCTATTTCAGCAAGACATTCCGCGACGCGACCGGAATGACGCCGAACGAGTACCGCAGCCAGCGGGAGAATGTTAAAAAAACGAACAGGGAATAACAAAAAAACGTATGGGAGAAGAGAGAGACATCGAAAAGATGTCTCTTTTTTGTTAGTCATTTTACACAGGATTGCAAGAGAAAAGATGAAAAAAATTGTATGATATATCCATCAAACACGGAAAAGGAGGAGTTGCTGTGAAAAAAAAGGGAAAAAGGAGCCCGCAGACGGCACTGCGGGAAATCCGGGAAAGCGGCGCACTGTATCTGCTTATGATTCCGTCGATCATCATTTTTCTGCTGTTTACATACTACCCGATGTACGGCGTTGTGATCGCATTCAAAGACTTTGCGCCATCGAAGGGAATCTGGGGAAGCGAATGGGTAGGGTTTACAAATTTTAAACAGTTTTTCAGTTCCTATCAGTTCTGGCCGACGATTAAAAATACGCTGGTCATCAGTATCTACACGGTGGTCGTGACATTTCCGCTTCCGATCGCACTGGCTCTGATGTGCAATCAGCTGCACGCGAAACGGTTCAAAAAGTTTTTTCAGGTGTCGACGTATCTGCCGCATTTTATCTCGACTGTGGTTATGTGCGGTATGATCATTCTGTTTTTATCTCCGAGTACCGGAATCGTCTCAAAGCTTGTGGGACTTTTCGGGTTCCAGCTGCCGAATCTGATGGGGAGCGCGCCGGCATTCCCGCACATCTATGTGTGGACGGAGGTGTGGCAGCATCTTGGATGGGACAGTATTCTCTATATCGCGACGCTTTCTTCGGTGGATCCCTCGCTGTACGAGGCGGCGACCATGGACGGTGCGGGTAAGTTTAAGCGGATGATCCATATTGATATCCCGGCGCTTCTGCCGACCGCGACCGTCATGTTCATCCTGCGTATGGGAAATGTGATGAGCGTCGGCTTTGAGAAGGTGTATCTGCTGCAGAATACGATGAATTCGGGAACGAGTGAAATCATTTCCACATATGTCTACAAAATGGGTCTTTTAAAGAACCAGTACAGCCTTTCCGGAGCGATCGGCCTGTTTAACAATATCATCAATCTGGCTCTGCTTCTATTGGTCAACCAGATTGCGAAAAAACTCAGCGACACATCGCTGATTTAGACAGGGGGACAGTTATGAGTCAGACAAAAGCAGCCGTCAGAGGCACAAAAATAAAGTTATCCAGGGGAGATATCATCTTTAATGCGATCATTTATACGATCGCGGTGATTCTGATTCTGGTGACCTTGTATCCGATGTATTTTATTCTGATCGCATCGATCAGTGATGCGACGAAGGTGTCCAGCGGGCAGATCATGTTCTGGCCGCAGGGGGTAAGTTTGAAAGCATACCGGCAGTTGGCGGAGTATGCGCAGCTCTGGGTCGGATACCGCAACACGATCCTGTATGCGGTCGTCGGTACGATCATCACGGTCGCGGTCAATATTCCGGTTTCTTATGCGCTCTCGCGCAAGAAGCTGTTCGGCAGAACCTTTTTTACCTTTTTTTACCTGATCCCGATGTTTTTCACCGGCGGTCTGATCCCGACCTATCTGGCGGTACAGAAGTTCGGATTCCTGGATTCCTTCTGGGTGATGGTACTTCCGTTCTCCGTCGTTCCGTATTACATCATCGTCGGGCGGACGTTCTTTTCCAACAGTATCCCGGAGGAGCTGTGGGAGGCGGCGCAGCTGGACGGATGCGGATACCTGGGATTTTTCTTTAAGATCGTGCTGCCGCTCTCAAAGGCGATCCTCGCGGTAATCGCGCTGTGGGCGGCGGTCGGCCAGTGGAATTCGTATTTCAACGCACTGATTTATCTGCGCAACGATGCGCTGCAGCCGCTGCAGCTGGTGCTTCGGAATATCCTGATCTCGAATCAGACGATCAGCTCGATGTCCTCGGGCGCCGCGGCCGTGGAGGCGAAGCAGATGGCGGATCTGATCAAATACGCTGTGATCGTGGTGTCCTCGGCGCCGATCATGTGTATGTATCCGTTTGTACAGAAGTACTTCAATCAGGGCGTGATGGTCGGTTCCGTGAAAGGCTGATGCCGGGCGATGATGCGTGTTGAGGAGAGCGGCGACGCCGGGCGATGATGCGTGTTGAGGAGAGCGGCGACGCCGGGCGATGATGCGTGTTGAGGAGAGCGGCGACGCCGGGCGATGATGCGGGCCGCGGCTGAGGAGAGCGGCCCGGTATCCGGATTGTGGAAAGGGAAGAAGGATGAGAGAGAAAAACGGGGCGTGCCTGTCCGGTTACGGGCCGTATTCAAAAAAATATATGGGACTCTCGCGGGTGATGAGAGAGAGCGGGATGGAAGGTGCAAGGTTTGATCTTGTGCTGCATCCGACCTATGCGAACAGCTCCGTGCCTGCGCCGAATGTGTGTGTCCCGTCCGGGTATCACCCCTGGGACGCAGCGGAGGACGGGAGTGCGTACACCTATCGCTGCGAACTGATCTGGAAAGACCAGCTGTATGCCAGTGTCTCGTTTTTTGAGATGGAGCCTGAGGTCTGGGGCGTGCGCACCGCGTTTGTCAACCGGACGGACCGGATGCAGAACTGCCTGCTGAATCTGTTCGCGGCGATGGAATATCCGCATCCGGCGGAGTGCGCGGCAGACTGCCCGGCAAAGCATGTCTTCTGGGATGCGTTGTCGGAGGCGGATCTTAGCTTTGCAAAACAGCGTCCGTGGGAACATCTGATGCCGGACGGCCGCCGGCCGGGAGAGATCGATGTCCCGGGATTTACGGGCGGAAAAGGGCTGGGCGAGACCTGGTATGCTCTTGCGATGCCGCATTTGGGACTCGGGATGTTCGGCGCGGCAGCGGGGGATGCGGTCGGTTATGAAAAAACGCTGACAGAGGATTATGCCGACGCCGTGCTCACGGTGCGCTACCGTACCTGGAACGACAGGACAAATGTCGTTTTTGACAGTACATACGGGGAGCTGGTCTTTGAGGGAAGCGGCACGCCGCGCACGGTGACGCTTTCGCTGGGGCAGCTGGAAAAAGGAAGCTTCCCGTTTGAGATGATGGCCCGGGGCGCGGAGGGGAACGGCGTGATGCTTGATTTCTTCTGCATCACGGAGCGGACGGATGCCGGGCGGGTGTCTGTTCTGGAACGGCAGTACGCCGTGAAACCGGAGATCACAGAACGAAGTCCGGCAAAGGGTGCGGGAGAAGGATATCACGTGTGCTACCGCTATGAAAACGGCGAGCCGCCGATGTATCTTTCCTTATTCTGGGACCGGGTGCGGGAGAGGGAGCTTCACACAGGCTGTCTCGAGGATGCACTGCCGACGCGGCTGTCGAATTCGGACCACACCTACGATGATCTGACGATGAGTTTTTCCGGGTCGTTTTCAAGGAAACAGTCGGATCCCGGATATTATCACAACACGGTCGCCGAGGCGGTGTTCGTCCCGGCCGGGGAGACGCGGGTGATCTGCGGGTGTATCGGGACAAAGCCGCCGCGGTATACCGAAAAGGACGTGGACGAGTGCTGGCAGCGGTGCGCCCGCGGAATGGAATCCGGCAGAGCGGCCGTGTCGGAATATGCGTTTTCCGTGCGCCTGTTAAAGGCGGCGCTGTTCTCGAATGTGGTCTATCCGATTGTGCGCCACGGGAAGCAGGTGATCCACTATACGCCGGGAAAGCGGTGGGACAGCCTGTATACCTGGGACTCTGGCATGATCGGGATCGGAATGCTCGAGTATTCGAGGGAGCGCGCGGAGTACATCATGGATCTGTATCTCTCGGAGGAGGAAAACAGAGATTTCGCGTTCCTCTTCCACGGATCGCTGGTTCCGACGCAGTTTTTCCTCTGGTATGAGCTGATGCAGAGGAGCTTTGGGGAGAAAAAGAAGGAGCTGTGCGCATATTACCCGATGTTCCGGCGGTACTACCGTTTCTTTGCAGGAAAGGCGGAAGGCTCGACGACGGCGCGCTATGCGAGCGGCCTTCTGACGCCGTACGATTATTTCTATAACGCGAGCGGCATGGATGACTATCCGCCGCAGGTTGCGCTGCACGCGCAGAAGGAGGAGCGGCATGTCGCGCCGGTCTGCACCAGCGTTTTTCTGGTGAGAATCGCGCGGATCTTAAAAACGATTGCCGCGTACTGCGGGAGAGAAGCGGACATTGCGGAATACGATGCGGACATCCAAAGGGTGACGGAAGCGCTTTTATCCCACGCATGGGATGAAGAGAGCGGATATTTCGGATATGTGCGGCACGACGATGCGGGAAACGCCGTCGGGATCCTTCGGACGGAAACAGGGGAAAATTACAACCGCGGAATCGACGGGGTGACGCCGCTGATCGCGGGAATCGGAGAAAAGGATCAGGTCAGGCGGATGCTCTGCCACCTTCGCTCGGACAGGGAATTGTGGTCCCCGGTCGGACTTTCGTCGGTCGACATGAGCGCGTCCTACTATTATGACAACGGCTACTGGAACGGGAGCGTGTGGTTTCCGTATCAGTACCTGCTCTTTAAGGCCATGCTCGACCTCGGGGAGGCGGATACGGCGTATGCGATTGCCGCGAGAGCGCTTGAATCGTGGAAAAAAGAGACGGAATTCAGCTATCACACGTTTGAGATGATTCAGATCCGTTCACAGCGGGGCGGCTGGTATCACCAGTTCGGCGGATTGTCTGCGCCGGTCTGCAGCTTTTTTGCCTCCTACTATAAAGCGGGTACGGTGACGGCGGGGTTTGACACCTGGATCCGTGACCGCGAGGTTTCTGACGGCGGTGATGCGATGCGGATCTCCTATCAGAAAAACCGGGCGTGCAGCAGCGTGCTGCTCGCGGCAATGGGGGAGGACAGGCGCTATGAGGTGCGGATCAACGGAGAGCCGGTAACGTGCCGGCAGCACGTGAAAGGGACGATTGAGATCCCGCTGACGCAGGAGGAAGGAGAGATTCTGATCCGCCGGGAGACGTGAGAAAAGCCGATCCGTCAGGAGTCGGTGAGAAGACCTGAACGGCCGGGAGGTGTGAGAAAAGCCGATCCGTC
>CAJUNX010000069.1:12045-12731 GCA_910587865.1 uncultured Roseburia sp. | reverse complement strand
AGTTAACCTGATAAACCGTAGGTCTCGCCCCGCGAGGGGCGGGTGGATTGAAATGCAGATGCACCTGATCTGTATACTCTTGTCGCGCCGGTCTCGCCCCGCGAGGGGCGGGTGGATTGAAATCCCCAGCAAGGACAAGTTAACCTGATAAACCGTAGGTCTCGCCCCGCGAGGGGCGGGTGGATTGAAATGCAGATGCACCTGATCTGTATACTCTTGTCGCGCCGGTCTCGCCCCGCGAGGGGCGGGTGGATTGAAATCGCAGAGGACGCATGTCGGTGTAACAGGACGGCGGTCTCGCCCCGCGAGGGGCGGGTGGATTGAAATCGCAATGTCATCTTCCAAATGACACGCCAAAAGGGTCTCGCCCCGCGAGGGGCGGGTGGATTGAAATCAAAAAATCTGTATGCAGGTTATCCTCCGCCTCCGGTCTCGCCCCGCGAGGGGCGGGTGGATTGAAATGACATTATACGCCCCAATAAAAACTTATAATACAGGTCTCGCCCCGCGAGGGGCGGGTGGATTGAAATGGGTGTGGTGATCGGTGCTGCATACGCCGAAAACGGTCTCGCCCCGCGAGGGGCGGGTGGATTGAAATCCAGTGTGTGCTGGAGATACGATCAGTGTATATGGTCTCGCCCCGCGAGGGGCGGGTGGATTGAAATCCAGTGTGTGCTGGAGATACG
>CAJUNX010000069.1:3239-11945 GCA_910587865.1 uncultured Roseburia sp. | reverse complement strand
ATCAGTGTATATGGTCTCGCCCCGCGAGGGGCGGGTGGATTGAAATTTTCCACCGTACCAAATGATACCAGCACAGATGCAGTCTCGCCCCGCGAGGGGCGGGTGGATTGAAATGAAGCCCTGCAGTTAATCGGAATCAGGTGAAAAGGTCTCGCCCCGCGAGGGGCGGGTGGATTGAAATAAAGCAGCTTGGCCAATAAGTATTACTATATCCAGTCTCGCCCCGCGAGGGGCGGGTGGATTGAAATTTTTCCCGCTTTGCCTCATTGTTCGAGTACTCCGTGTCTCGCCCCGCGAGGGGCGGGTGGATTGAAATCTGGGGATGGTAATAGTCTCCCTGCTGACGGGGGTCTCGCCCCGCGAGGGGCGGGTGGATTGAAATGCATCATCAAATGGAATTGTTGGCAACATTGCTAGTCTCGCCCCGCGAGGGGCGGGTGGATTGAAATCGCGGAAAGGATTACTGGCTCGGGTATCACGAGCGTCTCGCCCCGCGAGGGGCGGGTGGATTGAAATATTCCGTCTCTGCCTGCGGGCAGATTGAGCACAAGGTCTCGCCCCGCGAGGGGCGGGTGGATTGAAATTTATTGATACAAGCATAATTGCGCTTGGATCCAAGGTCTCGCCCCGCGAGGGGCGGGTGGATTGAAATTGTAGCAGGCCCAGCCACAAATACTGTTTTTTATGTCTCGCCCCGCGAGGGGCGGGTGGATTGAAATAACGCCGGTACTACGGGTGTCCGGCTAAATTACGGTCTCGCCCCGCGAGGGGCGGGTGGATTGAAATGGCAGACAAATTATCGGATGATAAAATTTACCTGTCTCGCCCCGCGAGGGGCGGGTGGATTGAAATATCTGATCCTCTATATCACGATACGCATTATCCGGTCTCGCCCCGCGAGGGGCGGGTGGATTGAAATATACTGACATTTGATATAGGATCCTTTTCCGATGTCTCGCCCCGCGAGGGGCGGGTGGATTGAAATGACAATAACGAGATCGCTCTGCCTGGAAGATGTGTCTCGCCCCGCGAGGGGCGGGTGGATTGAAATGTGCCAATTTTTAAGGAGGTGTCACCGTGTCATAGTCTCGCCCCGTGAGGGGCGGGTGGATTGAAATTGGGCATTAAGCCGGTTTTCCCGAAGCGTATGAGTCTCGGCCCGCGCGTGGCGAGTGGATTGAAATGCATCTGCACTCGCTCTCATCCCACTGATCCGGTGGTCTTGTCCATCGCGCACGGCGAACAGATTGAAATCTGCGCACCTTCGCGCCATTGCATTCTTTTATGGTTCGGCTCTGCGATTTACGTGCGGATGAAAATACTGTCGTCTGGCTGGCTGCGCCCGGTATCCTGCGCTGGGCGAGACGATTGAAGTGCGACAACCGCACCCGGCTTTTTTTCGGTATTGCCGCGTTTCTCCCTGTGATCTCCCGCGCTGCGGCGGTGATCCTGCGTATTCTGGTATCACTCATAGCGCCCTGACAGAGCGTTGGACTGCTGCCGGATATTCTTCCCGGCGGGAACCCTGTCTCAATACAAAAACATAATAATTATGACAAAAAAACGTACAGGAATGCGGCTTCAGGTCTTTGGCTGCCGCGTGAAAAGCAATGTGAACAGAGCATAAAAATACTGCAAAAAGGCGGGCAGCGAAATGTTTTTCCCACCGTACTTCCTTTAACATATTGCTGATCATGAATGTGATTGTCTTGACTGTGAGGCTTTTGTCCGGTATCGGAATACTGCCTGGAAATGAAGCGATCCGCAGGGGCTGATCCTGTCAAAAAAAGCCGGACGGTCCGGAAATTTTAGCGGTTTTAAAGCGTTATTCCACATCCGGGAAGGCAGCCGGATACTTCTAACAAGGAATAGCTTTTTTACAAAAATATGCTACAATGGTAGTAAGTATAAGACTGCCGACATATTTTCCTCTTGCCGACGCACTTCGACAAAATATCATGTGACAGAATAAGTATCATCAAGAAATAACATAGCTGTCAGGGGAGGGCCAGAATGGAAAAGCTGAATGTAGCAATTGCAGACGATAATGAGAAAATGTTGCGGTTATTGGGACAAATTATCGAAAGCGATGATGAACTTAATGTAGTCGGAACAGCGAAAGATGGCGAAGAGGCGTATAATGTAATAAAAACAAAAGAACCGGATGTGGTATTGCTTGATATTATAATGCCGAAGCTTGACGGACTGGATGTATTAGACCGTGTAAGAAACGACAAGAGCATCAAAAAACATCCGACTTTTATCATGATCAGCGCGATCGGGCAGGAGAGAATTACGGAGGATGCGTTCAACCGCGGTGCAGATTACTACATCATGAAGCCCTTTGATAACGACATGGTATTAAACCGGATTAAGCACGTAAAGGGAAATGCGCAAAACAGAAATACGGAGCTGCGCAAAGTGAATGCTTATGAGAAGGCGGAGGAGTTTGGCGAACGCAATCTTGAGGCGGATGTGACGGAGATTATACACGAGATCGGAGTTCCCGCACACATAAAAGGATATCAGTATCTGCGCGATGCCATTATCATGTCCGTCAATGATATGGACATGCTCAATTCGATTACAAAGATACTCTATCCGACGATCGCAAAGAAATATCAGACGACATCAAGCCGTGTGGAGCGCGCGATCCGGCATGCGATCGAGGTGGCGTGGAGCCGCGGAAAGATGGATACGATTGACGAGATGTTCGGGTATACGATCCATAACGGCAAAGGGAAACCGACGAATTCGGAATTCATTGCACTCATTACGGACCGGATCCGTCTGAAATATAAAATGTACTGAAAAGCAGCTGTAAATTCATCGGATCCGCACAGTTAATACTTTTCAGACAAAGGAAAAAGAGTTATAATAAATCCAGGATTCAGAAGAGATCTTGGAGGGTTGTAACATGACAAAAATATTATTTGCATCATCAGAAGCTGTGCCTTTTATCAAAACCGGCGGGCTTGCGGATGTCGCGGGATCACTGCCAAAATATTTTGACCGGAAGAACTATGACGTGAGGGTGATTTTGCCGAAATATATCTGCATGGACGCGCAGTGGAAAGCGCAGCTTCAGTTTTTGTGCCATTTTTACGTGAATCTTGGCTGGCGGAAGCAGTATGCGGGGATCTTCCAGGCAAAGGCGGACGGAATCACTTATTATTTTGTGGATAATGAATTTTATTTTGCAGGGGACAAACCATACAACCATATCCATGAGGATGTGGAGAAGTTTGCCTATTTCTCGAAGGCGGTGTTAGAGGCTCTTCCGTTTTTGGATTTCTGCCCGGACATCATACACTGTCACGACTGGCAGACCGGCCTGATTCCGGTTTATCTGCGGACGCTCTATGGCGGCGAGCGCTATTACGCGGGGATCCGGACTGTATATTCGATTCACAATCTGAAGTTTCAGGGACGATTTACGCTGCCTGCGGTGGCGGATATCACCGGTCTGCCCCAGCAGATCTTTACGGCGGACAAGCTGGAGTCCTACGGGGAGGCAAACTACTTAAAAGGCGGCGTGGTATATGCGGACGCCATTACGACGGTGAGCAGGACTTATGCGATGGAGATCACCACTCCGGAGGGAGGGGAAGGGCTTGACGGGCTGATGAGAGCGCGCAGCGACGTGCTTTTTGGAATTCCGAACGGGCTTGATTATGAGGAGTACGATCCGGAGACAGATGTTTTTTTGGAAAACCATTTTAATCAGACGAATTTCGTCTCCCAGAAAGCGGCGAACAAGGAAAGCCTGCAGAGGGAGCTTTCGCTTCCCACGGAGCCGGATGTCTTTTTCCTCGGCATGGTTTCCAGGCTGTATGATCAGAAGGGATTTGATCTGGTCACATATATTATGGAAGAACTCTTATCGACGGAGAAGATTCAGATCGTCGTGCTGGGGACAGGGGACGAAAAATACGAGTCCTCCTTCCGCTATTTCGCCGAAAAATATCCGGACAAGCTGCACGCAGATATCGGGTATTCGGATGATCTTGCACACCGGATTTACGGATCCTGCGATGCGTTTCTGATGCCGTCCCTGTTTGAACCGTGCGGGCTGTCGCAGCTGATGAGCTTAAGGTACGGCACCGTTCCGATCGTGCGTGAGACCGGGGGACTGAAAGATACGGTGGAGCCGTATAACGAATATGAAAACACCGGTACGGGATTTTCGTTTGCAAATTATAACGCTCATGAGATGCTTGCCACGCTGCGGTACGCGATGAAAGTCTACCGCACGGACCGCAGGGCGTGGAATGCGCTTGCACTGCGCGGCATGCAGCAGGATTTTTCCTGGGAGAGTTCCGCGCGTGAGTATGAAGCTCTCTACATGATGATTACAAACCGGCCAAGCGGCTGCAGATGATTTACATGGAGATCCGGTTTGCCGTTCGGGAAAAGTAATACACATGATCGGAGAGAATCTCTTCCTGTGCAAGCTGTGTGGTGTTGACGTCCCGCACCATATCGGTCAGATCGGAAGCCGCGGTTCGGTCTGATGCGGGGATGAGCAGCACCTCATGCACGCTGCTGGGCAGGATGTAGAGATCGCTTTTCATCCGGTCGGCGATATCCTTAAGGAGATGCCGGTAGAGGATGCAGACAGAGCCGTTCAGCTTGTGCTGATTCGTGAGCACATACAGAAAGGAGGCCTCTGCGGCTTCTGACAGAAGAGCGGACGCATCATTCGGAAAGAGATCCGCGATGATCTCGGTCATGCTGTGCAGTTCGCTGGTCAGAAGCGCCGGAGTATTGATTCTGGCGAGCGCATAGAGGTCGTCTTTTGTGATATGCCAGTAGTCCAGGTGCTGATGATGAATGAGAATCGTTGCGGTGCCGGAAGATCCGGATTCGAGCAGACAGTTAAAGACAATCGCGAGATCAAGAAAACGGTAGTGAGGAACGCGTTCTAACAATTCGCGGTTGCGGGCATAATTGACAAGCTTAAAAATAATGCGCGATTTTACCCGGGTATAGTCGGTAAAAAAGGAGACGTCAATTGGCCCTTTTGTCTGATGCTCGAGAAAAACAGCGCGGATATCGGCCACAATATCGGAGAACGGACGCTTGTTCTGATACTGCCTGTAATAGTGGTTCAGATAAAGCGTGGGTGAGAGATTGCGGCCGGTGCCGAGCATGGTCAGACCGTCGAGATGTGTGTCGTTATTTTTGATAATGTCTGAGACGCTGAATGTTACGTCGGGACCAAAGGCGGCCCGGAGCGAAGATAAGACAGAGTCTTTGAAATCAGTATAGTTCATGTTGCCTCCTGTGTCATATTGGCGAATGCCGTGTGGTAGGGGAAGGATAGATGATTCTGACAGGCGGGAACGTACATAGAAAAATGGATGCGAAGGTACGATACCGAAGCCGCCTCGTGGCTTCGGGAAAGATGCGTCATCTGACGCAGTTATCTGAAGTGAGAGTGTGAGGCCGTGAATCGTGTGCTTCCGATTTACAAAGGGCTGCTGCAAAATAGTGCATACACACAATATATAGTATGGATATCGGCGAAATCACAACCATATAGTGTGAAATTGCCGGATTTTGCGACAGCCCTCTGCTGTGTACGACTGCTGCGTAGATATAATCTAGCACAGATTTTTTCAAAATACAATTGTCTAATATTACTAAAAATGTAAATCATTCTGATTTGAGCATTTTCCACAAATAATTATACCGATCAGTGGTATCCTGGCTGAACTGCTTGAAAACCACACAGTTCGAGAGGATCTCTTCGGTGGGAAAAATCGTGGCGTCGGCGAGCGTTTCCTCGTCGAGCTGCTCCATTACCTTAAGGTTTGGTGTCCCGTACCAGACATACTCAAAATTCACCATGGCAACATCCTCACGGCAGAGAAAATCCAGAAACGTCTGCGCGTTTTCTTTCTGCGCGCTGTTTTTCGGGATGAACCAGGAATCAATCCAGAGATTCGACCCCTCCTTCGGTACGGTGTAGGCGAGATCTTCGTTCAGCTCGGCAGCGTAGGCAGCCTCACCGGAATAGACAAGGGCCATGGCCGCGTTTCCTGCAGCCACCTCGTCCGCCGTCTCATCCACGTAATAAGCGTACACGATCGGTTTTTGTTCGATCAGAAGCGCTGCGGCCTCCTCCATCTGCCCCTGATCCTCGGTATTGATATCATAATCAAGAAGGCGCAGGGCCGGAACAAACGTGTCGCGCACGGAATTCTGCATGATAATGGAGTCCGCGTACGTCTCGTCCCACAGGATACTCCAGGATTCCGTGGCTTCGGCCGGAACCAGATTCGTATCGTATAAAATACCGAGCGTACCGTAAAAATAGGGCATAGAGTATTTGCTTTCCGGATCATAAATCTGTGCGGACCGGATGATTTCCGGGTTCAGATTTTCATAATACTCAAATCCGGAAAAATCGATTTCCGCAACCGCACCCTCAGAGATCAGCCGCTCCACCATATAATCGGAGGTACAGACGACATCATAGCGGATGGAACCGGATGTGAATTTGGTATACATCTCCTCCGGACTTTCGTATTCCTCAAGCTTGATGTCAATGCCGGTTTCCTCCTCAAACATCCGGATTACGGAGGGATCCAGATACTTGCCGTAATTGAGCACGACCAGGGTGTTATCTTCCTTTGATGCCGCACCGGTTTCGCTGTCGTTTCCCGTCTGGCCGCAGGCCGCTGCAAAACAGCAGAGGGCTGTGGCCGCAGACAAAAGAGAGAGCCGGGCAGGCAGATTTGCTTTTTTTAACATGATTTCCTCATTTCTTTTGACAGAATCAGTAACATGCGGCGGATCCGGTAAGATCAGCGCACTGCGGCGGTTCCGGTGCGGTCAGAATGGATATTCATGACGAGCAGCAGGAGGAAGGCCAGCAGAAACAGGATGGTGGAGAGCGCGTAAAGCTCCGGGCGGATGCCTTTGCGCAGCTCTGTGTAAAGCATCGTGGAGAGCGTGTTGACCCCGGCGCCCTTTGTAAAAAAGGTGATGGAAAAATCATCCAGGGACATCGTCACTGCCATCAGGAATCCGGAAAACACACCGGAGCGGATCTCCGGCCATGTGATCTTATAAAACGCGTACAGCGGGGAGGCTCCGAGATCCAAGGCCGCCTCGTAGGTACTGCGCCCGGCCTCGCTAAGCTTCGGGAGCACATTTAAGATGACATAGGGAATGTTAAACGTAATGTGTGCGATTAAAACGGTCACAAAGCCAAGGTTTGTAAAGCGGACAAATAAGAGCATCATGGAAATACCGGTCACGATATCCGCGTTTAAAAGCGGAATATTCGTCGCGCCGAGCATGATAGCCTTATTTCGTTTTTTCATGGCATGGATCCCGATCGCGGCAAGCGTTCCGATGAATGTGGAGAGCACCGCGGCTGCGATCGTGATCTGCAGTGTGGTCGTAAACGCGCTCATAATCGTCTCGTCCGTAAAACAGGAGGCGTACCATTTCAGGGTAAAACCGCCCCATACCACCCTCGATTTGGAGTTATTAAAAGAAAGCACGATCAAAACAAGGATCGGCAGATACAAAAACAGGAATATGACAGCCAGATAAAACCGCTGAACCGCTTTTTTTACCATACCGCAGCACTTCCTCCTTCTTTCTCAAACGTATTTAAAAGAGCCATACTCACAACCACAAAGATCATCAGCACCACCGAAAGGCCGGAGCCCAGATGCCAGTTCATTCCCTGCATGAACTCCTGTTCGATGACATTTCCGATCAGAAGGACCTTGCCGCCGCCCAGAAGATCCGAGATGACGAACGAGGTTAAGGCCGGCACAAATACCATGATGATCCCGCTGATAATGCCGGAAAGTGTGAGCGGAATGACGATTTTTATCAGCACGGTTGCGCTGTTTGCGCCGAGGTCCCGCGCCGCCTCGATGACATCCTTGTTGATCCTGGCCATGGAATTATAAATGGGCAGAACCATAAAAGGCAGAAAATCATACACCATGCCGAACACGACGGAGAGCTGGGTGTTTAACAGCTTCACATGTCCGATTCCGATCAGCTCAAACAGGGAATTGATCAGACCGCTGTTTGAGAGCAGAAGACGCCAGGCCAGAATGCGCAGCATGAAGTTCATCCACATGGGCAGGATGAACAAAAACACGACAAAGCTCTGATGCCGGAAATGAAACCGGCTTAAAATCAGGCACAGCGGGTAAGCGAGCAGCAGGCAGACAAGCGTGCAGAAAAAACCCAGCTTTAAAGCGAGAAACAGGGCTTTCCGATGCACGGGGTCAGCGATGGCTGCCACCTGTGAAAACGTAAAACTGCCGTCTGCGGTAAACGCGTAATACAGAATAAAAACAAGCGGCAGAAGAATAAAACCGGCGATCCAGAGCAGATACGGACCTGCCAGAAACTGTCTTTTTAATCGGTACATAACAACCTCCATTTTAAACACATCTGCACCGTGCGGTCATGCGGTCGGCCGGTCCGATGAGCTGACGGCAGCCTCCCTGCCCGGATCTGATGCTGAGTCGGGAAAACGTTTCGCTCAGAGATCCGGCCAGGCGGCTTTTTCATTCCCGGATGCCGGTCTGGCTTCATCTCCGGATGCCGCCGGCATCTCAGAGATCCGGCCAGGCGGTTTTTTCATCTCAGAGATCCGGCCAGGCGGCTTCTTCATTCCCGGATGCCGGTCTGGCTTCATCTCCGGATGCCGCCGGCATCTCAGAG
>CAJUNX010000069.1:0-3139 GCA_910587865.1 uncultured Roseburia sp. | reverse complement strand
ATCCGGCCAGGCGGCTTCTTCATCCTCGGATTCCGGTTTGTTCATGATCTGGATGTTAAAGGGGATTACCTGGATTCCCACGTGTGTGCCCACGGTGTAGAGCTGCGTCGTGTGAACCAGCCATTCAAAGCCGTTTGCGAGAATCTCGATCTCGTAGTGGACGCCTTTAAAAATGACGGACGTGATATTGCCCTCCATAAATCCGTCCTCCGGTTTTACGATCTCCACATCCTCTGGCCGTATCACCACATCGACCGGGCGGTTGCAGCCGAAGCCCTCGTCGACACAAGGGATTCTGGTTCCTAAGACGGAGACCACACGATCCTCAATCATAATGCCGTCAATGATATTGCTGTCCCCGATAAAATCCGCCACAAACGCGTTGACCGGCTCGTTGTAGATCATTTCCGGCGTGCCGATCTGCTGGATATAACCCTGATTCATGACAACGATCGTATCCGACATGGTAAGCGCCTCCTCCTGGTCGTGCGTGACGTAGACGAAGGTGATACCGAGCTCATTTTTCAGGCGGATCAGCTCATACTGCATATCCTGACGCAGCTTTAAATCGAGCGCGCCGAGCGGTTCGTCCAAGAGGAGTACCTTCGGCTCGTTGACGATCGCGCGGGCGATCGCGATCCGCTGCTGCTGACCGCCGCTTAAGGAATCGACAGAGCGGTGTTCAAACCCGTCAAGATTTACCAGCTTTAAGGCGTAACGGATTTTATCATCGATATATTCTTTGCTTTTCTTTTTTATTTTCAGGCCGAACGCGATATTTTCCGCGATCGACATATGCGGAAACAGCGCGTACTTCTGAAACACGGTGTTTAAATTGCGATCGTTTGGCGGGAGAGCGGTGATGTCTCTGCCGTCAAAAATCACCTGTCCGCGGTCCGGCGTCTCAAAACCGCCCAGGATACGCAGCGTCGTTGTTTTGCCGCAGCCAGAAGGACCGAGCAGCGTGATAAATTCGTTTTCGCGGATATACAGATTCAGGTCGTCAAGAACGACGTTATCCCCGAAAGCTTTGGTGATATTCACAAAATTGATCAGTTTCTTGCTCATTTATGTAATTCCTTTCTGATATGAAAGTCAGAAGCTTGGCGGCGTGCTGATCCAGATCAGCACGGCATCACGGCTCCCGGTATTTTCAAGAAAATGCTTTTTGCCGCTGTGGAAATAAAAACTCTCCCCGGCCCGCACGGTGTACGCCCTGCCGCCGTAGCTGACGCGGATGCTGCCCTTTAAGACATAGCCGAATTCCTCGCCCTCATGCGGCAGATGGACATGCGAGGAGCCGCCGGGCTTTAACGTGAGGCGCACCGGTTCCATTGCGTCCTTCTGGGCGTTCGGGATCACCCACTCGATCATGTGCTTTTTCTCCTCGTCGACCTTTTCAAAATAATCCTCGGGCCGGAATACGATCTGTTCCGGTTCCTCGTCCGTGAAAAATTCGGCCGGAGTGGTGCCGAGACACTGTATGATGTCGAGGAGCGTCCCCACGGAGGGCGTGTTCTGGTTGCGCTCGAGCTGGGAGATAAATCCCTTGGTCAGCTCAGAGCGGTCTGCCAGTTCCTGCTGCGTCAGCCCGTACTGAATGCGGAGCTCCTTCATTCGTTTTCCGATATCCATATATCATCCCCCGTTCCTTCTGCCTGAGAGTAAGCGGAAAGTTTATTATTCCCGTCATCGTCCTAATAATATATTCATGGTTTACTATTAATAAACAGAAAAGTCAATACTTTTTTGTCATTTTTTTTGTGTTTTTGTGTTTTAAAATAAATACAAAAGATTGCAAAATAATGGTTGCATTTTTCTGTGATTCAGTTATAATATCATTTGTAACGAAGACAGGTCATCGATAAGATATGCCGATATGGCTCAGTTGGTAGAGCGACGCATTCGTAATGCGTAGGTCGTCGGTTCGAGTCCGACTATCGGCTTTGCAGGGAAGCTCTCAGTATCTATACTGGGAGATTTCTTTTTATAAGAAACGTATCACAAAAGACAGGAAAAGAGAGGTTACCGGTATGGACAACTCAGAAAACAAAGGCATGCTGGTCTTTTTCGGTGTGCTTGTTGCGGCGCTTCTGGTGATCCTGATCTCGATCATCGGACTTGATATCCCGGCGGTGGCAGTGTGCGTAATTGCCGTCATTGAGATCGCGCTTGCGGTCTGTCTGCACGATGTGCCGATCTGGCTGCACGGGCTGGTTGTGATCGCTCAGATCGCGGCGGGTATTCTCTGCCACAATATTGTGTTTATCGCGCTGTGTGTGGTGATTTATCTGCTCGGAATACTGACGCTTCGGTTTGTGAGAGACTGATCAGAGGGAGAGAAGAGGATTTTTACGAGGCGGAGGTTTGGTAAAGATCCTCTGTTTTTTGTGTAAAAAAGTTCAGCCATGCTTCGCATAACGGACGAATCATGCCCGCATGAATGAGCACATTCGGCGAAGCATGAGGTGAGCTCCCGTTTATGAGCAAAAGTGAGCTGCGAAGCAGCCGAGAGCGCTGCCAGAGCGATTTTGCGAATGACGCGGGCTGAACGGTCATAAACGGTTGCAAATAAACGTTCAGCCATCCGACGGAGGTACTATGGAGTCAGGGGATAAGAAAGGCCGTGTTCTGATCTTTTCTTCGCGGGAGATCTGTTATCTTTCCGCGAATTTTTTCGCAAACCAGCTCGGCGCTGCGTTTGAGGAGCTGGGCTATGAGGCGGATATCTGTGAATTTACGGCGGAGGACGATCTCGATGAGAAGCTTAAGCCGTATCTGGGGCAGCGCTATGAGGTGATTGCGGATTTTAATTCCATGCTGCCGCGGATGGTGCTTGAGGATGGGACGCCGTATCTGGACCGGATGGACGGGCCGTTTTTTGATTATATTCTGGATCATCCGCTGTTTCATTATACCGGGCTTTCCTCCGGGGTGAAAAATCTTCACGCGCTTGTGCTCGACGAGGCACAGGCGCGCTATGCGTCAGCCTGCTATCCGAAGCTGGCGTCGGTTTCGATGCTGCCGCTCGGCGCGACGAAGGCGCTGGGATCGGGGAAACAGCTGCCCGGCGCGGCGAAGGAGCCGGGATCGGGGAAACAGCCGCCCGGCGCGGCGAAGGAGCCGGGATCGGGGAAAC
>CAJUNX010000068.1:14025-14296 GCA_910587865.1 uncultured Roseburia sp. | reverse complement strand
GTTATCGGCTGAGGCTATTGATTTCAATCCACCCGCCCCTCGCGGGGCGAGACCAGCTATCAACTCCTGATGCTTTTTGCTTAATACAATTTCAATCCACCCGCCCCTCGCGGGGCGAGACCCCAGTTCATGCTCCATCTCGTGAAAACGATTGATATTTCAATCCACCCGCCCCTCGCGGGGCGAGACCGCTGCAGAGCTTGAAATGTTACGGAGGGCCTGCACATTTCAATCCACCCGCCCCTCGCGGGGCGAGACCTCTAGGAGCGTA
>CAJUNX010000068.1:0-13925 GCA_910587865.1 uncultured Roseburia sp. | reverse complement strand
TCTGATCTGTACGCATCACTTATTTCAATCCACCCGCCCCTCGCGGGGCGAGACCCGACTCGAGCGACCTTGTGCATATCACATCGTCAATTTCAATCCACCCGCCCCTCGCGGGGCGAGACCTCATCCTCCTGATTGTGATATGATTTTACCAACAATTTCAATCCACCCGCCCCTCGCGGGGCGAGACCTCTAGGAGCGTATCTGATCTGTACGCATCACTTATTTCAATCCACCCGCCCCTCGCGGGGCGAGACCGTGTATCCGTCAATCGTGATTTCCATCCCGTCCGTATTTCAATCCACCCGCCCCTCGCGGGGCGAGACCACTTGGACAACCCTAATAAAGCCCAGTATGATGAATTTCAATCCACCCGCCCCTCGCGGGGCGAGACCAGCCAATAACCACCTTTATCTTGCGTTCCTCAATATTTCAATCCACCCGCCCCTCGCGGGGCGAGACCGTCAAGGTTAAGTCCTTCTCGCTTTACGATAACATTTCAATCCACCCGCCCCTCGCGGGGCGAGACCAATCAAAGTACACACACATGGCATCCCTAGCGTTATTTCAATCCACCCGCCCCTCGCGGGGCGAGACCTCTTCTGTTCCCATCAGAAATTCAATGGACACTCCATTTCAATCCACCCGCCCCTCGCGGGGCGAGACCTGAATTTCAGATTTGAGGTGTGTTATGAATAAAATTTCAATCCACCCGCCCCTCGCGGGGCGAGACCAATGTTGTCGAGCGATGCAAAGCCACATCAGATATTTCAATCCACCCGCCCCTCGCGGGGCGAGACCAAGGCAGGTATACAATCCACATATTTCCGATTGGATTTCAATCCACCCGCCCCTCGCGGGGCGAGACCCTGAAAGAGCGTGGCGACCATCTGGTTATTAGGTATTTCAATCCACCCGCCCCTCGCGGGGCGAGACCCCAAATTGCGGAAATCCAGTAATGCACAAATGGATTTCAATCCACCCGCCCCTCGCGGGGCGAGACCTCGCCTTTGAGATAATCCCGCTGGTCACGCTGGAATTTCAATCCACCCGCCCCTCGCGGGGCGAGACCCTATTTTCCATATCGCTTTCCCCTTCCGCTTTCAATTTCAATCCACCCGCCCCTCGCGGGGCGAGACCTGCTTCCCAGGCTGATATGTTGGCAGAAGATTGGGATTTCAATCCACCCGCCCCTCGCGGGGCGAGACCACGGAAGATACAAAAACTCTATGTGACTACTATTATTTCAATCCACCCGCCCCTCGCGGGGCGAGACCTATCACATTTCCACAAAAAAACACCAAAAAAATATTTCAATCCACCCGCCCCTCGCGGGGCGAGACCGCCGGATTTAACGCAGTTATACAACTGCCTGAAAATTTCAATCCACCCGCCCCTCGCGGGGCGAGACCTTAATGAAAGGAGAGGGAGATGATGGAGCAGGTTATTTCAATCCACCCGCCCCTCGCGGGGCGAGACCATTAAATTGTCAATGTCCGCTTGTACCGGTCTCATTTCAATCCACCCGCCCCTCGCGGGGCGAGACCACGTATCATAACAGTCATACAGATCAGGACTGTATTTCAATCCACCCGCCCCTCGCGGGGCGAGACCCATTATATCGTTTTAAAGCCTCTCTCCAATCAGGATTTCAATCCACCCGCCCCTCGCGGGGCGAGACCTTTGCGCTGGTCACAGCTATACTCCGTATCAGCATTTCAATCCACCCGCCCCTCGCGGGGCGAGACCCTGAAAGAGCGTGGCGACCATCTGGTTATTAGGTATTTCAATCCACCCGCCCCTCGCGGGGCGAGACCATCAGGTTCACGCCGATAAGTTCTCCCATACGGATATTTCAATCCACCCGCCCCTCGCGGGGCGAGACCCATTTTCCGCATATGCAGCACCGATCACCACACCCATTTCAATCCACCCGCCCCTCGCGGGGCGAGACCTAAAGCATTCCGTTTCAAAATCTTGCCTTCAACGATTTCAATCCACCCGCCCCTCGCGGGGCGAGACCGATGGATAGCGATTTGTTTGGCAATATTGCAGATATTTCAATCCACCCGCCCCTCGCGGGGCGAGACCACCCTCTTGTGCCTTTTCAGCAAGGGGGATTAAGATTTCAATCCACCCGCCCCTCGCGGGGCGAGACCTGATTTTGCGAAAGATACAAGAGAAGCGGCACAATTTCAATCCACCCGCCCCTCGCGGGGCGAGACCCAGAGACTTGACAGCGTTAATAATATTCTCAAAATTTCAATCCACCCGCCCCTCGCGGGGCGAGACCGGGGGTAATTACAAAATCTACGAGTAACCTATAAAATTTCAATCCACCCGCCCCTCGCGGGGCGAGACCCATAAACGTATGCACCCACATAAGACTGAGCAATAATTTCAATCCACCCGCCCCTCGCGGGGCGAGACCAATAAATTACTGTCAGACAGTATGTCGGGCATTATTTCAATCCACCCGCCCCTCGCGGGGCGAGACCCCAACATATACCTTGGAGTCATCTATCATTGATATTTCAATCCACCCGCCCCTCGCGGGGCGAGACCCATCCAGGTGTCAATAGGATAGCTTTCCATCAGGTATTTCAATCCACCCGCCCCTCGCGGGGCGAGACCGGAAAAGAAAAAATCTTCTTTAAGTAAGTCGAAATTTCAATCCACCCGCCCCTCGCGGGGCGAGACCAGCAAAAGTCCACAAAAAATTTCTGCAGACTTATGCATCTTATACAAATCATATCAAAAAACTTGTATAAACTTTCCAAAACTTTATTTTTACTCCTGTACTACCTGAGAATCAGTACATTTTATCTCTGATTTCAGGTGCGAACCTCCCAGGAATATCATGGCAGCTTCCGCTTCGCACCGGACAAGAATCTGTTATGAAAGATCTATCCCTTTCAATCTGCCAAAATGCCGTATACTGATCAGAATATCCCGATATAAAAGAATACCTGCCTTATCCAAAATACTGCCATCCGTCGGGATTTTGGCTCTGTCCGAACTCCTGACGCTGTGTCGCGTCTGCAGGTTTCTTTTTTCAGGCAAATCCTTATCCCACGTCATCGGATCGATTTCATTCCAGACAGTTACTAAATCATCAGAACGTCTTCTACATCATACGATTCCTTAATGCCAAAATGCTCCACCTTATTCTGATACTGATTTCCGAGATAATAAAATCTCAGGCTGTCCTTTCTCTCGTCCATGATTTCAAGCAGAATCTGCTGGAGCTGCCGGCACTGAGCTGCATCCAGCACGCACTCAAAAACAGAGTTCTGCACACGCTGACCATAATTGACACACTGCTTTGCGATCTTTCGGAGACGTTTTCTCCCCGACGTGTCCTGTGTGTTGACGTCATATGTAATCAAAACCATCATATGTCTCTCTTCCACCTCCCAGGCTGCAATCCACAGACAAAACCGATCCTATGATATCCCTCTGTTTCACTGGCGACTTTGCACTGCGGTTTATTTCCACAGGAATGGCGGGTACTCCTCCAGATCCCCGCGCAGATGGCGCGCCAGCAGAAGGGCCTGCATATAGGGCGCCAGTCCCCACGGAATTTTTTCTTCGAGATACGGATGTGTGATGGTATCCTGCTTTCTTTTCTGCCAGGATTGCAGAAATTTCTTCCGTGCCTCGTCCTTCATCCGCACTGCCCCATCCTCTGACTGGAAAAACTCATCTGCCTGTATCATTTTATTATTGATTAAGGTCAGCACAAAACGATCCGCAATGCATGGGCGAAGCTCCTCCATGAGATCGAGCGCCAGGGAGGTTCTGCCCGGCCGGTCGCGATGTAAAAATCCCACATAAGAGTCAAGCCCCACACTCTCCAGGGCAGACGCGCAGTCATTTGCCAGCAGGCTGTACGCAAAAGAAAGCAGGGCATTCACGTTGTCGCGCGGCGGTCTGCGGTTTCTGTCACGAAACGAAAAATGCTCCTTGTCGCGCAGGATCATGTCGTCAAATACGTCAAAATAAACGGCGGCCCCCACCCCTTCCAGTCCGCGCAGTGAATCTGTCGTCTCTGTACGAACCACATCCGCAATCAGCCCGTGAATCGTTTCGGATGCATGACTGAATTTTTCATCGTCGATGCGCAGTTTATGATCTCTGCGCGTGCGCTCTATGCTCCAGCGCGAATTATATAATTTTCCCATAATCATATTTTTTGCTATTCCGCAGCTTCGCGCGTCATCATCTGCCACGCGGTACTGTGTCCGCCGCAGGAGGACATTTCCGCCCTCAATTCCGGCCGTACGGGCCAAAAACTTCCCCCGTGGCGTACAGAATGTGAGTGCCACATCGCGTTTTGCGCAGGCTCCCATCAGCGCGGGCGTAGCGCCTGCATAGGAAAAGCTGATGATTCCGGACAAATTGTGCAACGGGAATCTCCCCGCCTCCTTTTTTTCGCGGCTGACCACCACATTTTCACCGTCCAGGCTTAGGTATGCGTCTTCGGAGGTCACAAACAGTGTATTCAGCAGATGTCTCATACGGATTCCTCCAGTCGTTCCTGTATATAAGCTTTCACAGACTTTGCGCGCATCAGCTTCGGCAGACACAGCTCCTTTAAGGAACAGGCATTGCAGGCTTTCTGCGGTTTCACCTTTGGCGTGTAACCGCGCCGGTAATACCCGTGCATCTCCCTCAGGCAGTCCGTCACCTCACGCCGGAGCTCTGCGGAGAGATCCACGGTTTCCCGCCTGCGGATCTCCCCGTAATACAACGCCCCCTGCGGAATGTCGCAGCAGAGCATTTCCTCCAGACACATCGCCTGTGCGCACAGCTGAAGTGCATCGGCAGTGTGCTCCTTTGGGCTGCCCCGCTTATACTCCACGGGAAACGGCTGCCAGAGACCTTCCTGGCCGGGCAGAGGGATCCCGCTTTCTGACCGGTGAAATTCGAGCACGTCGCAGGCTCCGGAAATCCCGAGTGTCCCGGACGCCACCCGCATATCCCTGGTGATCAGAAGCTCGCCCCGCTTTTCCCGAAGTCCCGCGTCATGTGCACGTTCATGCAAAATTTCTCCTTCCACCGTGCGCAGATTTTCCGCCCACTGCTGCTCGATATGAATCAGCGCCCACTGCCTGCGGCAGAAGCGGAAATGCTGCAGCCCGGAAAGCTGCAGATATTCCGATTCCTCATATGCCATCCATCACCTCCGGCTCTAATCCCTCTAACGGCTCTACGGTAATCACATAATCATCTGCACACGTCGGTATTTCTTTTTTGTCCTTCTCCGTAATCTTCACGCTGCGGTGCACCTGAGCGGAGGAATACTGCCCGTCCTTACAGCCGTGCTGCCACCAGAACAGCTTTACCACCTCCATGGATCCGTCCGGACGGGCCGACGACGCATCGTTGACAAACAGCGTCCGCAGGCATTCTTTCACAACCTCCGCGTCCTCCTCCGTAAAACCGGTCTTCTCCGCTAACTGCACGTTGATGGAACCCTTGATCTTATAAAGACCGAACCGCACGAAATGCTTCATTCCCATGGTGTCCGATCCCCGTTTCTCATTCGGTTCATTGCTTATGCTCTTCGTGATCTGCAGCGACTCCACCTCGACCGGCGAGACGCTGACCGCCTGATGGATCGATACCGGACCGCGAACCCCGACCGATACGCCGCTTTTTTCTGCTACCCTAAATGCAAATACCTGACCGAAGGTACGCACGTCCATCCAGGTCTCGCAGGCTTTTTTCGCATAGGTATCTCTATCCTTGATTCCTTTTAACACCGATGTGGCGCGGTCGCTTAAGCTTTTGAACTCATCCACGCTCCGATCCTCTGACTGCACAAAAACAGGCTGTCCCAGATCCAGCATCCGGTTGCGGATCTTCCGTTTGATACAGACGTCCGACATCTCCCCAAACCCGTTATAGTCCGTGCGCGGACGGTTTCCGTTTAAGGGATCCCCGTTTGCATTTGCCATATTTACCGAAACCAGCACCACAAAATCAATCTTATTCTTCAGTACGCTCATACTTCTTCTCCTCCTCTTTTTCTTCCTTTGACTTGAAAAATTCGTTACGCTGGCAGTCATATCCCATCAGATAGATATCCTCCAGCGGCTGATTCAGCTCTTCCTCCGGGAAAGAGCGAAGGATCTCCACGATCTCCCCCTTTGTCTTCTCATAGCGTCGTTTCTGCCACGATTCGATTCTATTTAAATACGCCAGGTTCAGCTGACGGTTCACCTGCTCGTAGATATGCCAGGGCCGCTGGCGGAACACTGACATATATTTCATCGCATTCGTCTGCCGGTATTTGTTCTTATCATTCTCCGTCTTCCGGTAAAAATCCGCCTCCGCCCGCTCCATCGTTGCCAGCAGTCTCCCGAACTGAAAGCTGCGGTCCGGTTTGTCTAATTCCCAGGACATAACATCCTCCCCTTTCTGATCGTAAATGTATTTATTCTGCACCGCACAGGCCGTGTACACCAGTTTCCGCCAGACACCGTACTCATAGGAAACCGGACTGGAGGCACGATCTGTCAGCGCCTTTTTCAGACCAGACGGTATTCTGGCCCGGTCCACCCGGCAGGCCACCAGCGTCTGCATCTGCTGTCTTAAGATTTTATCATCCGCCTGCATTCCCGCTTTTCCGTTTTTTAACAGGCGCTGCGTGCCGTACGCACAGTTTACAATCTGAACCAACAGCGGCGACTCTATCTCATGCTTCCAGTTATGCCAGCAGCAATGACTGTCCCACTCGTACAGACGCTGCAGGAAATCTGATCCCATCAGCTCATTGTAATAGGTCAGCGCCAGCCGTCCCGTCGTCGCCGCGTCAAACACCGCGATCACGACTCCGTCCTTCTCCTTTAGCCTGCTGCGGTATCCGGCCAGCGTCTCGCGCAGCTCCTTCCGGTAGTCGCCCGGTATGACCCGCACCGTCTTTTTGTTCCGAAACGCGCCGGTGGCCGTACAGATCTCCTTTCCCTGCGGATTCCAGCAGAGAAACGTCCGTCCGCCGAAAACGACCTGCGTTCCCTGCTCCGACACCAGCCACCGGAGCGCATTGTGCGCCTTCTGCGACGCGCGGTAGCTGACCGTCGCCGCCTGCCAGTCTTCCGCAAAACGTCCTCTGTAGGTATATCCATTGGAATCGTTAGCTGAAATCAGCTTCGCGTTTCCGTTGATCGGGATAATCCCTTTCGGATGCTGACCGGCCAGCGGAGCATCTTCTCCCATAATCATGCAGAAGCCCTGCCTGCCCTCCCGCTGCTTTTTTTCATACCAGCGGCGAAACGCATCAAAAAGAGCCGTGTTCTTCCAGCAGGCAGCCTCGATCTCTTCCTTCAGCCCGGCGACACGCCAGCGCACCAGCATCTTTTCATCCGACGGCAGCCCGTTTGCGCTGCAGGTGATCAGGCCATACATCGTCAGATCCGCCAGGATCATCCCTTTTTTTACATAGGTAAGAATCGGTGCCAGCAGCGGGTGACTGTCCTCCGACGACGCCCATTCCTCCAGCTGCTCCACATACATCCCGTACTTCACATCATTCTGGGGCATCAGATACCCCAGCTGATCACACAGCGGATGCGCACACGGGGCGCTGGTTCTCCCTGCGGACACCTCCGTGACCGGGATGATGATTTTTTCTTCGCTTTTGTCCACCGCCCGCGCATCCACGCATTCCCCCGCTGCGTTTACCGTGATTTCCAGCTGCGCCCTGGTGAGCAGATGCGATACCGGAACCAAAGGCTCATGCCCTTCCCGGATCTTTCCCGCCAGAGCAGCATGACAGTCAAAGGTTTCCACCGCTTTCTGAAGAAGTCCCATCAGTTCACCTCCCCGAATTCTTTCAGTCCCAGGAAATTTTCTTCCTCCGTCCCAAAGGCTTTTATCTCCATCTCCCCGATCGTCTTGTGGAAGGGGCACTCCTCCGGGCGCGGAAATGTGACAATTCCCTTTTTCATCACCGGGCGGAAAAAACGGACGGTCATCTTTCCTTTCGTCTCCTCCGAGTACGCCTCGTCCGCGTATGTAATGCCGTGGTACATCAGACCGAACTCCAGCTCTTCCCTGTCGTCATACGCCCCTTCACCCTCATCAAACACACAGGGTTCCACATATCCCTGACATTCCCTGGCGCCCAGAAAAACGTCCCTGCGTCCGCCTTTGCGGATCATTTTTTTTGTGATCTCGTGATGCTTGTTTTCGTTCCGGTCCCCCTCCAGCTCTGGCCGGTTCTCATTCCACTCGAAATGCGCCCGCACCCGGTAACGGCAGTTTTTCAGATAGGTATAATAACTCAGGTCATTTCCGCCGTGATATTTGATCGGGCGGATTCCCTTTACCTCGGTCTGAATCGGATTCATGATCCGCACCGCATCAATGATCCAAACAAATGTAGGTTTCCAGTAGACCGAAGAGAGCACTCCCTTCAGCGCCTCGTAGGTCGGGATCTGATAGGTGCTCTTCTCCCCGCCGACCCGCATCAGGGGATCGGAAAACAGCGCGTAATCCCCGGTTACCTCAAATTCCACAATATTGGGATACTTCGTATTTTTCAACCGCTACACCTCCATAAATTCCAGTCTCTTCTGTTCTGTCACAAGCCCGGTCCGGTCATCGTAACATCCCGGCTGTAACACCAGCACGCCGGACACCATGGAAAGGCCGTCCGATCCGAGCTGCCGCTTCTGATGCTGGTAGAGCGAAACCGTGTAGGGCTTTGCCCGCTCCTTCCAGTCTTTAAAAAAACTCAGATCATCCGGATGGCTGCACAGCTCCGCGATCAGCCGCTCCCCCTCCCCGTATGGCACGACGACGTCCTCCGTATTTTCATCAAACACCGTAAACTGCCCTCCCGCCAGCGCAAATGCCTGATTCAGGCAGTAACTCCCACAGCATTCACAGTCCTCGTCCGCAAAGGCTTCATTATCCGACAGCAGGGAAAACAGCGTGTACGTTTCGTTCGGCACCGCAGTGTCCTGATAGTTCTCCGACATCTCGCGGTAAAGTTTCCGGTAAAAATATCCGATCGCCTCGTCGGATGAAAGCCTGTCCCCAAAACGCGCCGCATTCTCTTTATATGCGGTGAGCAGCGCGGTTGTCGCCGTCTTCGCTTCCTGAATCTCGCGAAGCATGCCAAGGGACTCGTCCATGCACCCCAGCAGATAAACCGGCGCCAGTCCCTTACGCTCCCCGTTCCGGTTGCACCGCCCCGCTGCCTGGATCACGCTGTCCATGCCCGCTGTCAGACGGATCACACACCCGAAGGAGATGTCCACGCCGGCTTCGATCACCTGCGTGGAGACGCAGATCACCTTTTTGTCGCCGGATCTGCTGTCCGTTAATGCCCGCTCCATATCCTCCAGCACATTTCTGCGGTGCTGCATGCACATGGCCGCCGACAGATGAAAACAGAGGAATTCCTCACCGGAAAGCTGCCGGAACAAAAATTCCGCCTCCTGCTTCTTGTTGCAGACGATGAGCAGACTGTCCGTCTCCTGCGCCCTCTCCCGCACAAAATCCGGGATTTCCTCCAGCCTGCGCCCTCCGGCATCCACCAGACGGGTTCGCTCAAACGCACTCCACAGCTCTTTCTGATACGGAATGATCTCCTGCGGCGTGTTCCTCAGCGGATGTACGGCCTGTTCCAGGCACGGCTGCGTGGCCGAGCATAAGACCACCGTTGCATGGCAGATCTCCGAGAGGAAATTGACCGCCAGGTTAAACAGTGATAAAAGCCGGTTCGGCACGGTCTGCACCTCGTCGATCACAATCACACTGTCGCATAACGCCTGAAATCTTCTCACGGATGACGTCTTTCCGTCAAATAATGTATGTAAAAGCTGTACAAGCGTAGTAATAATGACGGGCGCACCCCAGTTTTCTGTCACAAGCTCCTTTTCATCCAGCGTCTCGGCATTCTCCTCCGTGTGGATCACATTCGAATGATGTTCGAGGATCACGCTGTCGTCCCCGATAAACTCATGAATCACCTTCGCGTTCTGATCCAGTATGGTCAAAAGAGGCGCGGTAAAAATAATCCTTTTTTTGTTCCAGCGCTCTGCGTGCGCCATCGCAAACCGAAGACCGCTCAGCGTCTTTCCCGCCCCGGTCGGCACGTGAAACCGGTACACGCCGCAGGGATTTTGCGCAAACCTCTCACACTGGTCCGAGATCGCCTGCCTGGCCTGTCCGATCCGGGAAGGATTCGAAAGCCCGCCTAACTTCCGCTTCAGATACGCAAGGCGCCGGTTCCAGAACTCCCGCATGTCCTCCCCGTAATCCGGGAAAACCGCATCCGTCATAAATTCCGCCGTATCACGCCGGTCCCCCTCGATCACGGCGGAGAGAATCAGCCGCGCCAGAAAACTGAGATAAAACAGCAGCTCCCTGTCATCCGCCCCGGTCTCCCCGTCGCCGGTCCCGCTGCCGCCGTCTGCCGCGCTTTCCGTCTTCGCTGCTTTGACTTCCGCTTTCTCCGTCATCGCCGCAAGCCGGTCATAGACAACCGTCAGCTCTCCGTTCGCACGATCAAACAGCTCACGGATCTCCGTCTCATCTGCGCACTGCCCTGTAAAATTCGTGACCGCCTCCTTATAAGAAATCCCCTCCGCCGTCATCCGGTGAAAAAAGCCCGAACGCCGCCTTTCATCCACGCAGTCGAACAGGCCGTGGTGCGCTCCCACCGCAAAAGCCAGCAGCTCGGCAGTGATATCCTCATAGCGGTCGGGCGTCTCTTCATGATAGCGCTCCAGCAGCATCCGGCAGCCCTGAAACGTGTGGATCACGGAACCGCGCTTTACCGGCTCTCCCGCTGCCGCCTTCTCCAGATACTCCTGATACGTGCTCTGAAATTTACCGAAATCATGGAGCAGACCCGCAAGATATCCCGGCGCCGCAAGACCGATGCCGCGCAGACACTCCCCCGCATATTCTGCCGTCTTTCTGCAGTGCTCTGCCGCAGTCTGTTCCAGGCGGCTTTCATCCGGCAGGATACGGATATGTCCGAGACAGTTCACGGTATGCACCTCCTCTTCTCTTTTGTATAATATACATAACACAAAGTATTTTTTATGTCAACACTATTTTTGTCGAAAAATGAAATTTATCTTTTCACAGATTTATATACATATCAGGCATATGCAGAATAACGGGATTCCAATCATCTTTTAGCTTCTGCAATTGCCTGATAGGACATATAACATACACAACACATTTCAATCCACCTGTTCCAACGGAACAGGACAATACAAATCAGGCTTGCTTTCTGCGATTTCGCTGTACAACCGCACACCTGAACGATTTACTGACCGGCTACGCCTTCCCCGCCGCTTCTTCCCTGGCCCGTTTCGCCTCCTCCTTTTTCCTTCGCTCTTCCTCTTCCTGCTTCCTGCGTTCCTCCGCTTCCTTCTCCTCCGCGTCGTCGACCAGACTGCGGACGAGCTCGCGTTCCTCCTCTGTAAGCAGCTCTTTCACATCCACCAGGACGATAAGCTCCTTCTGCAGGGATGCGACGTCATTAAAACAATTCCTCAAGCCGCCCATAAGCGCGGGCATCGGAAGCACATCCGTGCCGCCCACGTCTTTAATCGCCCGCACCTTTCCGACCTCAAGGCCAAGCTTCATCCCCTCTGTTTTTACAATCACGAGGCTCTCCGACGGCCCGTCCGGCAGACCAAAACGCGAAGTAAGCGAAAACACCGGTATCAGCTCTCCGTGACGCTTCACAATCCCTTTGATATGGGTCGGAGCCGTCGGAACCGGAAGCACATCCTTCCTGTTTTCGATCGTGACAACATCATCAAGCGGAATCCCGTAATCCAGCCCATTTAATGAAAATGACAAAAACTGCATCATTACCCTCCTTCTCATCCGTCTGGCGCCCAAACTCCAGTGCCGTATACAAAAAACATCCGGCGCAGCTGTAAACTGATCCTTATTTTATTATAGCTTTCCTTTTCTTTATGCGCAACAGATTGCCGGCATTTCATGCAAAATATAAGTTCACAGCCGATGAGATTCATTTCCGTGAGCCGAAAAGACATTAACAATTCCCCGCAGGCTGTTATAATGCACCTGTATAATAGGTTCAGAACGCCTGTGAAGATCTGCAGCGGACCGTTTTTATTGAGACCAGCGGACTTGCCGAGGAACTGACGCGGGAAACATTCTTTCAAGCAATGAAAGGAGCGCATAAAAAGCGGCGTTCCTGTTCTCCCTGTATTGGGATAGAGAAACGCCGCGTCTGCGTCGTATTCCGTTTTCATTTATGCTTTCTCAATGCTGCGTGCCGGTGGCTGGGCTGGCAGGGTTCCGGGCGGCATATCAAGGCTCTTTCCTTCAAAAGTAGTAAACTGGTAGTAAATTCAGCTTGAACTCCTGCCTGTATGCCCGTAAATCAAGACTTTTTTGAGATAATCAACCATTTTTAATAAATTTATTTCAAATCCTTGCATACTTTCACTCTTTCAATAAGACTGAAAGCATCCTCACGAATCATATTTACTTCATTCTATCAGCTTCAGTTAATTCACGAATCACTCGACAAGGATTCCCTGCCGTCAAACTATGTGGAGGAATACTTCTTGTAACAACACTTCCTGCACCAATTACACTTCCTTCTCCAATCGTTACACCACCGCAGACAGTAACATTAGCTGCTAACCAACAGTCGTTTTCTATGGTAATCGGTTTAGCATATTCCAGATTATAATAACTGCCATCTTCTCGCTGCCTTACATTTCGTTCTTCCGGTAAAAGCGGATGCATTGGAGTTGCTAAGGTAACATTTGGTCCGATCATCACGTTATCACCAATATGTACCGGGCATACATCCAGACAGGTGAAGTTAAAATTCGTTCCACAAAACTTACCAAAGTATGTATTGCATCCATAATCAAAATAAACAGGTGCCTGAAGACCTGGCAAATTAGGAGTATTAGGAAGTAACTCCCGAAGAATATCCATACGTTTTTCTGACTCATCTTCATCCATTTGGTTATATTGTCTGGCCAGTTTTCTTGCTTTTATAAGTAATTCCGTCAGTTCTGAATCAGATGGGTCATACAACATTCCGGCAAGCATTTTTTCTTTTTCGGTCATTTCGATAATTTCTCCATCAACTTAACAATTTATCAATGGCTCCATTATACCGCAATCACTTCCCAGAGGAAATAGATTTTACAAAAATTCAGTTTGCTGTGATAAACACTATTCCTTTCAATCTGCCCTTGTTTTGTCTTTTGTAAGGACAAGCTTCCCTTCTTTGCCCATGTTGGCTATCCTATTTGGGTCAGGCCAGCGGCAAGCCTTAAATCCTCTTTCCTCATGTTGCGCTCTATCAGCGTGTGCCAGAGCGGTTTGTAAGGTCTGCAAGACGGGCCAGAGCTCCTGCGTCCAGCCTTTGGCCTTGCGTCTGCGCTTGATTTCTTTTCCCAGAGCGCGGCAATCCAGGCGCTTTTCATATTGGTACATTCTCACATCATTTCTATATTATCTTGCATTTCGTATATGAATATACGAACGAAATATAATCTTATATTTTAGCAGTATTTCTTTTCGCTTTGCAAGATTGCGGAATACATCGGATTAAGGTATAATAAACAGAACATTTGAAAACTACACACTAATCACAAAATACTCTGTTATGCTGGTTCCCGGAGGTGTCGTTATGCAAAGGATTTTCGTTGTCGAGGACGACTTGGACATTCAAGAGCTTTTGAAGAACTTTTTGCAAGAGGCGGGATATGAGATCAGGTTAGCCAGCGACGGTGTGGAAGCCCTTTCTGTATTCTCTGCCTCGCAATTTGATTTGGTGCTGCTAGATGTAATGCTCCCCAAAATTGATGGATTTGCCGTTTGTGAATTTATAAGAAAGCAATCCCAGGTTCCTATCATCATGCTTACTGCATTAAGCGGAGAGGAAGAACAAA
>CAJUNX010000067.1 GCA_910587865.1 uncultured Roseburia sp. | reverse complement strand
AGCAGCGGGTGTCTTTATTTTGTGCAATATTTGGTATTTACTCATTTATAGTTTAAAGCTAATTTCTTTAAAAGAAACATTAAAAAGTACACCTATTGAGGCAAATAAAGAAATGTGCATTAAGGATTATATCAATTCTCTTGTTAAAGATTTAGAAAAACGCTATCCTACTGAAATTGAGAAAATTGTTTATGAGGATAATACAACAGAAGTAAATTGCATTTTGTATCAAGCATTGGAATACCTTGACTACTATTTTACCGATCCTATGCGCGAAGAACAATATAGAGCATATAAATCCGAAATAGAACAAGCAATCCATGAATATGGTTCCAGTGTTCAAAATATGGATTTGGAAGAAACACAGGCACATGAAAAGTTAAGTGGCTTACTATATCCAAATTGTTCTGCTTTGTGTGATAAAAGCTCCATAGAACAAGTTCATTATCGGTACGAAAAAGTTGCTATGTATCTATCAAATAGTAAGGAGCGTTCTATTGAAACAGCTATTGAAAAATTGAAAAAGTATTCTTACGATGGCTGTCGCAATGTAGGCGTGTGTACTAATGCAGAATGGGGGGCTATTCAGCTTTTTACATTGCAAGATGAATTAAATCCATATTTTCAAATTGATTTTAATGCAACAGATAAAGAACTATTTTTACAATTTTGCACAGCATTATATCATGCAAGCAAATCTTTATGACAAGGGAATAATACTCACTTTTACCTTAAATTCGGAAACTGCACTGAACAGCCTCTTTGAAGTCCTGCCCATCAACCATCCGGCGAAGGCTCCCTACAGCCTCTTTAAACAGGCATCCGATTCCGTGCGCAGCGGCGTCAGCATCCCCTCCGACATCCGGACCGGGAAAGGCCGCCCCTGCCGTATCCTCCGGCTCTCCTGCCGGAATTATATCTACGGACAAGGATTCCATCATGTCCTGAAACCAGACCGCTATGGAACGGCCCGTTTCCGGGCAGTGAAATAGAATAACTACACTATGGAGGTAAACACATGGCAAGAAAAAAAGAACTTATGGAACTGGAAAACCCTTCGATGGAAGGAAACACCCCTGTGGAGGCAGCGGATACAGAAGCCGGAATTTTCCCTGGCGAAGAGGATGGCACACCGTCTGAAACAGACGGGGACGGCATGGGCTTAAATGAACTCCTGGGCAGCATGGATCAGGAACCGTCTGACACCCCTGATCTGGAGGATGGAGGACTTCCGGAACTTACAGAGGATGAAATGTTTGGGGAAGCACAGGAAGATGCGGCTGGTTCTAGTGAAGCACAGCCGGAAGCGATGTCTTCCCCCGAAACAGAAAATCCCCCGGCAAAGGCCAGACGCACCGCCCGCAGGAAAAAGGAAGAAACTTCCGAAAGCCCTGCAGGGGAAGCACAGGAAACGGATGCCGAGGAAACAGACCTCCCGGAAACCGCTCCTGACAGCGTACTCCCCTCCCAGGATACCGCAGAGGATGCGGATGGAACGGAGAAAACCATTCCCTAGAAAGATATGGAATCCACTGGGACGGAAGATATATCAGAATCCACTGCTCCCTCTGCTGCTGCCCCTTCCCGGCGTACTGCGGCCAGAGGCAGAAAAGAAGACGCCCCTGTACTGACACTGGAAGTGCGCGGGGAAGTGGAAACGGAGGAATCCCGTGAAGATGCCATCTGGCATGAGATTCATAACGCCTACCGTACCCGGCGTATCCTTACCGGGCAGCTTGGCGGGATCGAACAGACTGACAACGGAAAGACCATCACCATTGTAGACTATAAAGGTTTCCGGATTGTGATCCCCTTAAAAGAGATGATGATCAATGTGGGCCGCAGCCCTTCCGGCCAGGAATATGCAGAACTGATGCTGCGCCAGAACAAGATCCTCGGCAATATGCTAGGAGCGGAAATTGATTTTATTGTCAAAGGCATTGACTCCAAAACCCGCAGCGTGGTTGCCAGCCGGAAGGAAGCCATGCTCCGGAAACGGCAGATCTTCTATCTGGATACGGATGCGGCAGGCATGTACCGCATATATGAGGGCCGTATCGCCCAAGCCCGTGTGATCGCCGTGGCAGAAAAAGTTATCCGTGTGGAAGTTTTCGGGGTGGAGTGCTCCATCATGGCCCGCGACCTGGCCTGGGAGTGGATCGGAGATGCTCATGAGCGCTTTTCCGTGGGCGACCAGGTGCTTGTACGCATCCTGAACGTGCGCCGTGACAGCCTGGAGGATATGGGCATCAAGGCTGACATCAAAAGCGTGCCCCAGAACACCAACCATGACAATCTGAAAAAATGCCGCATCCAGAGCAAGTATGCCGGCAAGGTCACGGATGTACATAAAGGCGTGGTCTATATCCGGCTGTCCAACGGCGTGAACGCTGTGGCCCACTCCTGCTATGACTACCGGACTCCCGGCAAGAAGGATGATGTGAGCTTTGCCGTCACCCGGATTGATGAAGAACGGGGCGTGGCTGTGGGGATCATTACCCGGATTATCCGGCAGAATCTGTGATACTATGAGACCGGAGCTGTTGAGAATATTGGTAGCTCCGGTCTTATAAACAAAAGAATGATATTATATATTTAAAAAATCAATCCACGTCCATTTTTCCCTTAATCATAAATCAAATAATGTTAATTGGCATTCTTTACATGATTTCACTTTTCGCTCTTTAATGACATCATCAATTCCAACTTCTCCAAAAAGGAGTGGCGATTTTGGATTGTGATTTTGTGTATTATTTATAACAGTATTATGGCTATAGTTAGCATAGCAATATAAACAGCCATTTTTACAAGTATTATATGTTCCAATATCTATACTTGCTATACAACCGCATTCTGTTCGTTGATTTGCATCTTTTTCTACCGTGAGTTTATAGTGTCCAATACGTTCAAAACGTTCCCTATCAATGCAATGTGCATGAGCTATCCCAAATTGATCAAAATTCATTTCTTCTGCGCAAGTGTCTATATATATATCATATTCTTTTGCGATTTCTGAAAATCTTTGCATAATTTCTAATTGTTGTTCCTTGGTTTCTTTTTGTATTTTTAATGGTTGCACATTACGAGATGTATTTCTATAAAAATCAAGAAAACTTACCGTACACTTTTCTGTATAATTAGCAAGTTTTGCCGCTAATACACGAAAATATTTGCAATGGTACTCCATCGTATAAGTTTCATTAAAAAATATAGGGTCATACCGCCAAATAACTCTATCTTTTCCAATCATTTTAGAAAGTTGCTGAAATGCTGGAATAATTATTTTGTTTTTTGATGGAATATTAGGTTCCACATCTTTATTATATGAATTAAGTGTAAACTGAAAATAATAATTATACCTTTCTAACTCACAAATCCGATTGAGCATTGGAACCGGATTTTTAGTCCAAAACACAATCCCATCTACAACATCTGGATTCAGACTTATTTTCCCAATTTGATGTATATTCATAGGATTTCTTACTAAAACATACCCTTCCTTAATTCGATTATAAAACCACTCTGAATAATATGTTGGAATATCTGTTCTTCGACTAACACTTATAATCATTTTACACCTCTTTCTTTATCAGCATTTGTGCGCTTGCACAGGTATTGAATGGGGAATATTCCTGCCAAGGTATTAAATTAAAAAAATTTTTATTATCAGGAAACTCCCCTAACGAATTATCACCATAAGGATAACCACAAGGATAGTAACTGCTACGTGAATTTTCATTGCGAAACCTTCCATGAACTTCTTTTACACCCTCAAGTTTTCTATACAAGCTACAAAAGTGATCTCGACCACCCCCACGTGAATTGTCTAAGTTAATATCATTAAGTACTATATAGGATTCTTTCGGTACTTTTTGATTAAAATAGTCAGAAAACACTTTTTTGAAGTGAATAATTTCATTGGGTTTTGAATGCTTTTGCATATCAGAAAAAACATATTGAAAGACAATTAAATTAGGAACCCAACTTTTATTTGCAATAATATTGATGAAGTCGCAGGCATTTTTATAAAAAAAGCATATTTTAAAAACATATCAAAATCTTTTTCAAAAAGTTCTTGACATATCACCAAAATGCTTGCCAAAGCGCTTTTGCGAAGGAATGTTTCAATCTTTTCCTCCGTAAATTTTCCGTTTACCGCTCAGATACAGAATCATGATACCCGCACAAAGCGCACATTCCGAAATCCTCCGGGGAATCCCCTGCCGCAAACGCCTCATTCGGCGAAATCCCAAGCCAGCTGCAGATCATCCGCACCCCTGCCGCCTTATCCGCCCGATCCGAAATGATCTGCAGGCAGTGACCCTCGATCAGATACCTGGCCCGATATCCCAGAAGCAGATCGCCGCAGATCTCCTCCGCCTCCCCGGCGCTCCACGGACGGCGCGCCGCACGGCACAGTGTGATTTTGTACAGCCTCCCGGCATTCCGGTATTTAAGGATCCGGTATCCGTCTGCTTTCCGCCGTTCCAGTGCCAGAAGGATCTCTTCCTCCAGCTCGTAAAAGAAGCTTCGATTCTCTGTGCCGTCCCGTCCATTTGCTTCGTCTGCAGTCATACAGATCTGTGCTCCGCCGGAAAACACCCCGCCGGAAAACAGATGCCAGATCCTCTGACAGCGCTTCGCCGCTTCTCTGTAAGGCAGGGTTGTGGCCAGAAACAGCGGTACACCCTGCGCGCGGAGCACGCGAAGACCTGTCACGAGTTCCTCGTCCGGCTCCTTATACCGGCCGGACTGCCCGGCCCTGGCGTTCTCTCCCTCGCAGCCAGGCACTCCGATCCTCTCACTCTCCTGGCCAGGCAGCCTGGCCCTGGCGTTCTCTCCCTCGCAGCCAGGCACTCCGATCCTCTCACTCTCTCCTCCTCTGTCCGGCCGTTCCAAAAGCAGCGTCCCCACAATGTCCAGAAATACCGCCTTCGGGCGGCGCGGAATCCGAAATACCGGGTACGGGCCGAACAGGAGCTGATTGACGAGATTTTCCCGCCCGCCGTAGGCGAGATAGCAGCTGCATCGCTTCCGGTTACAGACGGCCGGCAGAAGCAGCTGTTTTGATTCTATCGGCTTTGACATCGCGTCCGTCACACCTGCGGGAATCCTCCCCGCTCCTTCCGCCGAAACCGGATGCCGCCATCTCTCCTTCTGCACCGGACTGATATTGCAGGCGCGAAGCCTTCCGTCTCCCTCCGCCATCAGCCGCCCCGCACACTGCGCGGGATCTGCGGGATGACAGAGGAGCTCACGGTAAAAGTACGGATCCAGCTCTGAAAATACCTGCTTTTCTTCCTCTGTGTAAGTTCTCTTCATCCCGTCCATCCGGTTGATCCAGAAATAGCACTCCTCTGGCAGCAGACGCCGCAGCTCCCGCAGGACTTCTGCCGCACCCGGCGCCCCGACCGCCCCGGCGCAGACCGTAACCCCGCGCCGGATCAGCGCTCTGCATCGATCCGCAAACGCCGCTGCGTCCGTCATTTCCGGATGAAAGGTCGCCCACAGCCGCAGTTTTTTTACCGCACCTCCAAAAGCCGCAAACCGCTCCGGCAATTCCTCCGGGAAACTCAGATTCGTCTGCGCGCCTGCAGCATCTATCCAGGGCAGCGCCGAAAGCTCCGCCAGTCCTTCCCAGTACCAGGGATGAATCAGTGCCTCCCCGTACGGCGCCACGAGAACGGCTCCTGTTTCCGACTGCCCGCCCGTCTCTGCCACCCGCCGGACAAACGAAAACCACTGTGCCCTGTCGCGCTCCATTTCCCGCGCAGATGCCGGATGTTTGGAAAACGGACAGTAGGAACAGCGATAATTGCAGCTTTTTATACTACCTCTGTAGATTATCGTGCGACGACTCACAGCCCGCCTCCTTCTCCCATTCCTCCATCGCGCGGCGCACGTCATCCGAGATCAGCTGCGGCCCGAGATAATCCGAGAGCTCCATCCCCGCCTCCGTCAGTGCCAGCCAGGTAACGCGTCCGCCAGGCGCCGCGCCGGTGCATGGGTTCATCCCGGCGTTTCGGACCCCGTCCGGGTTTTCTCCCGGCAGCGGATTTTCCGGCGCACCTGCATCCGGCTTTGTCCGTTTCGTCTCCCGCCGCGTCAGATATCCCTGCGCCTCCCACTCGTGTAACACCGGAAAATCCTCCCACACCGCTTTGTGAAACAGCTCCTCATACCGCCCGGTATCGATTCCCGGCCAGATCAGCAGATGCCGGATCACATAGCGCCGCCTCTGCTCCTCCTCCGACAGCAGAATCCCGTGGCTGATCACTGTAAAATCTTCTGTCTCCTCATACTCTCTCAGCCGCGCGAGACAGTCCTTCTGCGTGATCGCATAGGGGCTGCAGAAATGCAGCCGGCCCAGGTAACTCCGCCCCCCGCAGCCGAGCGCGAGCGAATTGCCGAACCCGCACTCCGAAAATTCCCGGCTTCCCGCCGCCCCCCGCACAAACCGCCGCATGGAGTCCTGCCGGAACCCCGCCTGCTTAAGAAAGGCGGACGCTTCCCGGTACTGCATCCGTGCAAGCGCGGCATCCGGCGTCACCCCGGTGTACGTCAGATACGCGCCGTGTTTTACATACAGCGGATACAGAAAAATCTCGTCCGGCTCATAGCGCAGCGCCTCCTGCAGAGAAGCCAGCAGACTTTCCACCGTCTGTCCCGGAACCCCGTAGATAAAATCGACATTCACACAGGGAAATCCCGTCTCCTTTAACCGCCCGAGCGCCTCCCTGGCACGCGCCGCGTCATGCTGCCGTCCGAGCGTGCGAAGCTCCTTCTCCGAAAAGCTCTGGATCCCCATGCTGACCCGTGTCACGCCGGCCTCTTTTAACAGCGAAAGCTTCTCTTCTGTCGTCTGATTGGGCGCCGTCTCAATGACAAGCTCCCTCCCCTCCGAAAAGTCAAACCGGCTCTCTATCATCCCAAACATCCGCCGAAGCTGCCGTCCTGTCAGCAGCAGCGGCGTCCCTCCGCCGACCACCAGCTCCGAAAACCTCGTGCGCGCCGGATCCGTCACCTCCCGGTACTGCATACACTGACGCTCCGCCGCGTCCAGATACCGCTCCATGGCCTCCTCACTCTGCCCGGTCACGGAAAACAGATTGCAGTAACCGCACTTCGCCTGGCAGAACGGGATGTGAAAATACAGCCCGTGTCCGTCCCCCGTAAGACATCGGGCGTAATCCGCCAGCCTCCTCTTTTGCATCGGCCGATAGGCCGTCTTGTGCGGATAACTGTACATATACTGAATATAAGGATTCATTTTCCCGCCTCTCCCAACCGAAAATGTTTATACGGAACCGTGAGCACCGCAGGATGGTTGATCCCGTGCCGATAACATCCGTCCTCCCCGTAGCATGTCCCGTGATCCGAACAGCAGATCACGAACGCGTCGCCGCGCGCCGCCTTCCATCCGTCAAGCAGCCTGCCCAGCTCGCCGTCCACATACTTAAGCGCCGCCGCATGCGTCAACAGGCTGTCCGTTTTTTCTCCTTCCAGATAAAAATAATTCGGATCATGCACCGCATCGATATTGAGATACAAAAAAATCCGCTTTCCGGTATCCATGGCGGCAAATTTATTCAAAATAAAATCAACCTGATGGCGCGTGCTCTCCTTTACCGGACAGCCAAACGACGGATTCCAGTCGCTTCTCATAAAATATCCCGGAAACACCTTTCCCATATCGGATCTTTTGTCAAAAAATGAGACGCCGCCCACACACCAGGTCAGATAGCCGGCCGCTTCAAGCCCCTCCATGATCGTGCTTCCGGAAAACGCATACGCCCCCTCCGGAACCTTCCTCCGAAGGCCGATCGCCCGCGGATAAAACAAAAGCTCACGCTCCTCCATCCGTCCGACGTCTGCCGGACAGGGCAGAAATCCCGCAAACATCGCATGGTGAGAAGGGTACGTAAAATTCCCCGGCGCCTGGCAGGCCAGCCACGGGCCGTACTGATTTAACACCGGCGTACCGCCTGACGCCTCCTCCGCGGACGCCACGTCATAGCGCAGCGTATCGATGCAGAGAAACAGGATATCCGTGTGTCCGACAATCTCATTCATGTTTACAGATGTCATTTCCCCTCCTCCAGCCACTGTCTCATCCGCGCCGCCTGATGCCGGTAGATCCGGTTTTCATGAAAAATATCCTGATACATCAGATCACCCTGCGCGTTCATCTCGATCACCCGAAGCGACAGGCGGCCCCGCTCCGGCAGCAGATCGATCCCCGCCCCAGAAAGTCCCGGAAAACAGTCCATCGCCCGACGGCACAGCTCTGCTGCCTCCTTTTGCACCCGCCCGGGAAGCCCAAGCCCGGAAACTTCCATCGGGTGGTTATTCAGATGAAGATTCGTAATCGGCCCTTTTGAGAGACGCGCGAGAAGAAAATCAGGCTCCCCTTCCTGCATAACCATCCTGAAATCGTAGGAATATCCCTCATGCTCCGCCTTCGGATACCAGCGTTCCACAATACAGGAAAGTCCCAGGATCGCTTCTAACAGCGGAATGATCTCCTCCTTCTTTGAAAAGCAGCGCAGACGCTTTGTATTTACCAGCCCGTACTCCGGGTGCAGCTTAGCGCAGGTGTAGAGCATCATCCGCCCTGTCTTCGGCTGAAAACGGAAGGCCGAGACGCCGGCCGCGCCGGAACCGTACACCGGCTTGAGAAACACCTGGAAGATCCGCTGCTGCCGCATACATTCCAAAAGTCCCTCCGCCCGCAGCCCGCCGGGTTCCCGCTCCGCTTCACGGCCCGCACAAACCGCCGGCCCCTTTCGCACGCGCTCCGGCCCCGGCTCCCTGCCCGCGGCGTCCTCTTCCGGTTCCCGCTGTCCGGGGTTTGGCTTTGCTCCGCAGCCCGCACAAACCGCCGGCCCCTTTCGCACGCGCTCCGGCCCCGGCTCCTCTCCTCGCGCGGCGCCCTCTTCCGGTTCCCGCTGCCCGGGGTTTGGCTTTGCTCCGCAGCCCTGCGGCAGCTCCTCCGTCACCGGCAGCCCGGCCTCCCGCAGCCTCTGTTTGCAGGCGCGCTTGTCCAAAAGCGTCAGGATCGCCGACGGATCATTGAAAAACGTAATCCGCCGTTCCTTTTTCTGCTCTGCCAGCCGCTGCAGCGCGGCGCGATACTGTCCGGTCAGCGTCCGAAGCTCCCCCAGACGGCAGCTCTCCCACACCGGCGGATCTATTTTTACAAACAGCTCCCCCTCTGGCAGACAGGCATCATCCCGCTCCCAGTCCTTCCAGTCCACAAATTGAACAGGCAGCCCCTCTTTCTCTGCTGCCTGTTTAAAATAATCGCTCCTCTTCGTTCCCGCGCTGCCCAGGAGCACCGCCTGTCTCATTCGGTCAGCATGGCGTTCATATAGGTCTCGCCGTGATAGACCTCGACCTCGTTCTGCTCCGTGACATCCACCTCGATCGGAAACGCTGAAAGCTTCTCCATCATCTCATCTGACAGATAATGATACTGCACATCCAGCTTCTTTATATTCGGCCACGCCGGAAGCTTCTCAAGCAGCAGGGCCCCGCCCTTATCCGTCAGTGTACCGAGCGAGAGATCGAGCGTGTCGATCTGCCCCATAAACTTACTCGCAAGCACTGCCTCAGTCACCTCATCCTGTATCTCGCTGTCGACCAGCCCGAGATAGGTGAGCGCCGGGAAATCCGCTTTTTTCAGGAATTCTCTGATCGTATCCAGATTCCCGTCAAATCCGTAATCCTCGATCCCGATATAAAGCTGAAGCTTTTTTAAGTTCGGCAGCTTCGCATTCTGAACCGACCGGATTACATCCGACGGCAGACCACCGCAGATGATCGTGAGCGATTCCAGATTCTCATGGCAGATATCGCCCAGCACGAGATCCGTGCTTCCCTTGATCGTCAGCTCGCGCAGCCCCGGCAGCGCTGCCCACAGCGCACTGAAATCTCCCTGAATGATCCAGGAAACCTCACACTCCTCATAGTCCATATCTCCCACGAACAGCTTCCTGATCTGGGAAAACCGGTCCGCATGCGCCGCAATCCCGTCCAAAAGCGGCTGACAGCTGTCCTCCCAGCAGTTTCCCCATGCTCCGATCACCAGCTCATCCAAGCCCGGCAGATCCGGATCCGCCAGGATCTCCTCCGTCATGGCTGCAGGCCCTTTGCCCTGCTCCTCGTACTCCTCGTAATCATAGAAATACTTTTTTGCCGTCTTACTCCCTTCCAACAGCTCCGCGCTCATCAAACGTCCCTCCTTCTTCCTTCCTGCATTTTAATCTCCATTCCGAAGCGTTTATGCGACGGGATCCACCATGGCTTATTTGTGACGCTCCGGCGCAAACAGCCATGTGAAACTTCAGCTGTCGGGCTGATTTTTCACACTCTCTTCCACGGCCTTTTACATCCCCTGCCGCACACTTCTTTCGGCTATACAGACATTATACCGGAAAAAAGAGACTCGCACAATATACCAGATCTGCAATTCTTTATCGACAAATACTTCCGCCTGCGATATACTGGGTAACAGACAGCCGGCAGACGGCAAATGCAAAGGAGACCTCTCATGAATACCCTGCTCACAATATATCAGACGATAAAATCCGCCCTGACCTCTGCCTATAACCTCTTTTGGGGAGACCTGATCACGATCCCGCTCCCCGGAGAAAACAGCGTCGGTCTTTCCCTTCTGGTGCTGATTTTAATCCCGTCCGGCATCTATTTTACCGTGCGCACCCGCTTTCTCCCCTTCCGCCTGTTTCCCGAAATGTTTAAGGTCTCGATGGAAAAAAACGCCGGCACGCAGAAGCATTCGATTTCCGGCCTGCAGGCGCTGATCATCTCCACCGCGACACGCGTCGGCATGGGCAATCTTGTGGGCGTGGTGGCCGCCATCTCCGCCGGAGGCGCCGGTGCGGTCTTCTGGATGTGGGTGACCGCGCTTCTTGGCTCTGCCACCGCGTTTGCGGAGGCGACGCTGGCGCAGCTTTATAAAGAAAAAGACCCGCTCTACGGCGGGTACCGCGGCGGGCCTTCTTACTACATCCATCATTTATTTATCAGAAAAGAAAGCGGACGCCGGCGCTCCGTCATCGCCGTGCTGTTTGCCCTCTCCGGCCTTTTGTGCTGGTGCGGCATCAGCCAGGTCATCGGGAACTCCGTCTCGTCCGCGTTTGAAAATGCGTTTGCGGTTCCGCCCCTTTACACCATGATCGTTCTGGTCGCCATCGCCGCGGTGATCGTCCTTCGGAAAAATGCCACGGTAAAAGTGCTCGACCTCATCGTTCCGGTCATGGCGGGGCTTTATTTTGCCGTCACACTGTTTATCATTTTTTCCAATATCGGAAAGCTCCCCGCTGTCTTTGTTCGGATCTTTTCCGAGGCATTCGGCGTCCGACAGGTCGTGGCCGGCGGGTTTGGCGCCGTCCTCATGAACGGCGTCAAGCGAGGTCTCTTCTCCAACGAGGCAGGTTCCGGCTCCGCGCCCTGCGCCGCGGCGGCAGCAGATATCAGCCATCCCGCAAAGGAGGGGCTGCTGCAGGCGTTTGGCGTCTTTATCGACACGATCGTCATCTGCAGCTGCTCTGCGATGATCATGCTCTTAACCCCCGGCGATCTGACGCAGGGGCTGGCCGGCATGGATCTTTTACAGACCGCGATGGAGTACCACATCGGTCATTTCGGCGTTATTTTTATCGCTGTCATCCTCTGGCTGTTTTCATTCTCTACCTTTATCGGCATCCTGTTTTATGCCCGCTCCAACGTGGCTTATGTGTTCGGCGACAACTGGCTCTCCCAGACGGTCTACAAGCTGCTCGCTCTTGTCATGCTTTTTATCGGCGGACTGGAAGCCTATACCTTTGTCTGGGATATGGGAGATCTCGGCATCGCACTGATGACTGTTTTTAACATGATCGCCCTCATCCCGCTCTCCGGGAAGGCGATGGCATCGTTAAAAGAATACGAGGCATCGATAAAGCTCAACCGGTCTCAATCGACGTGACAATATTCATTTTCGCGACAGAGCGCAGCGGAATCGCTGTTGCCAGCAGTCAGGCTGCAATGGAGATCACCGCTGCTTCGATCATAGCCGCATCGTTTTGTGATAAGAAGAGTATAAAAACAAATCTCAAGAATTTCTCGGTTTTATTCGATTGTTAAAAAAACAGAGACCTCTGCGCCTGCCGGGCGGTTCTCTATGGTTATGTCCCCACCATGTGTTGATAAACGCGATGGTAAACAGTGCTTTTTTAATGTCATCTGTTTTATCCGTTCCATTTATACCCCACCCCCAGACCGTTTCGATGTAATTGTGCATCGTGTGCACTGCAAACTTACTGCGGATTTTACGAATATGTTCCATAATGGTATCACTGTTTCCGTCGCTCTCCAATCCCCATATGGTTTCGTAAATCCGCTCTCTGTCGAATATCTGCCCGGGACAGGCGGAAAGCAGCTCCACAATGTCAAACTCTTTTTTTGATAAGGGAATCCGGTTCTCATTGATCGTGACTTCTCTCTTCGTATAGCTGATGACCATATCGCCGAAAAAGCGCAGGACCGATTGCTCCTGTTTCCTGCTTTCCCGTCTCAGATGAGCGGCCACTCTTGCCCCTAATTCATCAAGGTCAAACGGTTTTTGGATATAATCGTCCGCACCGGCGGAAAAGCCTTTGATTTTATCCGCAGTTTCAATCCGGGCCGTCAGAAACAGAATCGGGCAGGTGATATGTTCCCGAATCTTCTCACAGACCGTCAGACCGTCTGTGTCCGGCATATTGATATCCAGCAAAATAATATCAGGCGCCTGTCTTAACTGCTTCATGACATCGTTTCATAGTCCGATCCCCTTCCCGTTTCCTCTGTTTCCAGGTCAGTCAGCGTTTCCGCGAAATGCAGGGCGGGAAGGAATGCCACTATTATACCCGGACACCTTTAAAAAACAATCCTTATAAATGATCCATCGGCCCGTATGTGTCTTTTTTTAAATCATGATAGAAAAACGTGGTAACATATGCTAAAATAGTTTTCTGATACAGGAGTTTTCAGATTCCACACCGTTTTCAAAGATTCAGAAATCCAAAGGGGGATGACCGATAATGAATACCGCACTCATTATGGACTACTTATCGTCACTGAGAGGGAATAATAACCGCGAGTGGTATCATGCAAACAAGGACGCGTATAAAAAAGCAAATGCCGAGTTTGAAAAGCTGCTGCAGACGCTGATCCTGGAAATCGGGAAATTTGACGGCAGCATTCTGCATAACAACCCAAAGGACCTCACGTTTAAGATTGTGAGGGACACCCGGTTCAGCCATGACAAATCACCCTATCTTCCTGCATTCCGCGCCCATATCTCCGCAAAGGGAAAGCTGCCCGTTCCTGTCGGCTACTATCTTATGATAAAGCCCGGCAATCACTCCTTTTTAGGCGGCGGACTGTTTGCAGATATGTTTAAAGACGCAACGACAATGATACGGAATTATATTTCTCAGAATGGCGAAGAATGGGAAAGCATCATTCACAATCCGGACTTTGAAACATATTTCACCGTACAGGGAACCGCATTAAAAAACGTTCCTGCGGGATATGAGAAACAACACCCTCAGGCAGACTATCTGAAATTTAAGAGCTGGTATCTGGAATACCCGTTACAGGACGAAGACGTGAAAGATGCAGATACCTTTCCTGTAAAAGCGGCAGAGCTTTTCCGGATCATGAAGCCATTTAACGATTATCTGAACAAAGCGCTTGCGGACTTCCAGATGCCGGCAAGATAAAGAAACAGCCGCAAACCATTGATTTTACTGGTTTCCCGGCTGTTTTAAAGGAATGAGACATCGGGGATTCGAACCCCGGACAACCTGATTAAAAGTCAGGTGCTCTGCCAACTGAGCTAATATCCCATATAACGATATAATAATGGCCGCCACATCCTGTGTGCCGGCTGTCTGTCATGCGGTCTGCACTGTCTGTCCGAATCCGTCTCTTCCATAAAACCGCTGCAGGTCTCCCCACGGCAGCGAAATAAACTGGGCTAGCAGGATTCGAACCTGCGAATGCTGGAATCAAAATCCAGTGCCTTACCGCTTGGCGATAGCCCAACAGACTATACCATTGCGCTTATCGCAACAAAAAGGTGGATACAGGGATTCGAACCCTGGGCCTCCAGAGCCACAATCTGGCGCGCTAACCAACTGCGCTATACCCACCATAAAATGTGCTCGAAGGGATTCGAACCCCCGACCCACGGCTTAGAAGGCCGTTGCTCTATCCAGCTGAGCTACGAACACATGTGCAAATGCGAGAGCGGGTGATGGGAATCGAACCCACGTATCCAGCTTGGAAGGCTGGTGTTCTACCATTGAACTACACCCGCACAGTAAGTCGGGGTGACAGGATTCGAACCTGCGGCCTCCTGGTCCCAAACCAGGCGCTCTAG
>CAJUNX010000066.1 GCA_910587865.1 uncultured Roseburia sp. | reverse complement strand
TGGGTGTAAAGACATCCGGTATTGTTCTTTTCCTTAAGTTAATGACATTGTGAAATATCAAGGTTTGTAGGCTTATGAAAGGATATAATCAAGATGATAAAAATACTCTTTATTTGTCACAGGGGTATTTGCAGTATGACCGGCTGGATGGAGAACGGTAATTTGCGAAATGTTGTAATGTAAGAGATTATTTTTTCAATGGGGAATGAGGGTTCCGATAAGGAATGATGAGGTTGCTGCTTTTGTTTCATAGTGCATAATCAAATTGATAATTGGCATGATATAGGAAAGAAAGATAGTAAATACAGGTTTAGCATATCGGCACTTGATGAAAAAAATGCCGATATGCTAATTGACAAATGAAAAGGAAAGATTTAGAATATAAATAGAAAATCGGCATTTTTAAATAAAATGTGCCGATATGCTAATGGAGATGATTTTATGATCAATGACAGCGGTATATTTCTATTAAAAAATAAGGAGCCTTTTGACAGGCAGGATCTTTTTCGGGTTTTAGAAGAGCAGTACAAAGGGCTGAGCGTGGCGTCTTATAAATTGAAAATGCAGCGCTTGTTGGAATCAGGGATAATTGCGAGAGTTGGGAGGAATCTGTATTGTATTCCGGATAATCAGGTGCCGGTATATGATTATGGGTATTCGGAGCTTGCAGTAATCATTCAAAAATTGATTTATGAAAGACATCCTTTTTTAGAATACCGGATTTTTGAACTGGTACAGATGAATGAATTTTTAAACCACCAGATTGCTCATAATGCAGTCTTTGTGTCTGTTGAGGCAGATCTGGGTGATTTTGTGTTTGAAACATTGAAAGAAGAATTTCCAGGGAAGATTTTATTAAATCCTTCTGTAAAGGAGTATCATTTATATTGGCAGGACGATCTTATCATTATAGGAAAGCTGCTGACAGAAGCGCCAAAAGGAAAGAAAGCGGTATGGCATACCTGTCTTGAAAAAATGCTCGTTGATATGACTGCAGAGAAAGTGATAAAGACAACCTTCAGCGAGGCGGAATATCCAGGTGTACTGGAGCAGGCGTTTCAAAAATATATTATTGATGAAAGCCAGATGTTCCGTTATGCAAAGCGACGACATGTAAAAGAGGATATTTTGAAAATCATCCAGAGTCAGACAAGAATAAAACTCAGAACGGAGAAATATATTTATGCTCACGAAAGAAAACTTTAATGAATCACATATCCGGATGTTACAGAAACAAAGCAAAAAAGATCCTGCGCTTTTAGAAAGGGCAGTATTTGCGTTTGGCTTGTTAGAGGCAATCAGGCGGGTAGAAATGCCGTTCATTTTTAAAGGAGGCACCTGCCTGATCCTTTTGTTAAAGCATCCTATGAGACTGTCTACGGATATATATATTATTGTTGAGCCGGATACGGATGTGGACACATATATTTCTAAAGCATCAACGATATTTCCATTTAAACAATGTGAGGAACAGGTACGCATTGGTAAAAACAGCATGGAAAAGAGGCATTTTAAATTTACCTACCAGTCTCCGATCACTGGAAAAGATATCTATATTCTTTTGGATATTTTATTTGCCGAAAATCCTTATACCAGAGTGGTGGACTGTGAAATAAGGAATGATTTATTATTAACTGAGCCAGAATATCTGCTGGTAAAAACGCCGGATATCAACTGTATTCTTGGTGATAAACTGACGGCATTTGCGCCACATACAACAGGGATTCCATTAAATGTAAAAAAAGATATGGAAGTGATGAAGCAGATGTACGATGTCGGAACATTGCTGGACGAATTTACAGATTTTAATCTGGTATATGATACATATTTTAAAGTGGCAGCGGAAGAAATTTCTTATCGGGGGAATAACATAACAGTAGGGGACGCAATTAAGGATACATATATGTCGGCAGCCTGTATTGCATCCCGCGGCACTCTTTCTTCGGAAGAGTATCCTTTATATGTACAGGGGATACGTGATCTGCGGGGGCATATTTATGCAGAGAACTATTCTCCGGAAACGGCAGTGGGACGAGCTACAAAAGTCATGTATATGGCTGCATGTCTGTTAAAGAGACAGCCTTATGAGAAAATCGTAGATCCTATGGAATTTTCCACGCAAAAGTTTTATACCGCAGATATGACAAAATTAAAATATTTGCGCAAAGTCAATTTAGAAGCATATGGGTATGCAATTAAGGCAGAACATTTGATGAATTCTCAATCATAATGGACAGGAGACTGTGAATACCGCATAAAATGTGGGAGGAGATCACAGGGGGGCTACAGTAATATTCTTGATGCAGGTATTTTATGTGACCATCTGTGCTATTATGTTAGTTTGGCTATGCTTAATAAAAAGCAGAAGAAAACTATGGCATAAGTAAGGAGCTATTTAATCAGATAAATGCCTGCTATATATTATGCAGAAGGAGGTGCCTGTCATGTCAACATTACGGAATCAGATAATACAATCTTTGGAAGGGCTTTCGGATGATAGCCTGCGTTTTATTCTTGATGTGATACAGAGATTTATACTGCCTGTGGATCATAGTACTGTCATGCAAGGGACAAAACGCAGGCTTGGAAGTATGAAAGGGCAGAATTTTATTGCAGACGGCCATGATATAGACGAGTGCAATGATGAAGTTGCCAGATTATTTTGGGTGGATGATGGATGAAGATGTTGCCAGATATACATATTGCAATATAGGCAGTTCTAGATTTGGAGGAACTGCCGGATACGACCAAGACAATAATACTTGACGAACAATGAAAACATATAGATTTATAGATAGCTAAAGGCATCCAATCCGTTATCCTCTCTATATAATTTTGCAAAAACATACAAACTATATCTTGACATATCTATTGACCTTTTTGGTATAAATATAGTAGTATAGGAGGGCGTGGAAGGAGTGGATACTTGTATGCTGAAGGAATATCTGGAAAAAAACTATGGTTACAACGAACCGATTTTCATTAACGAGATCCGTCTGGATGGGCTTAATGACAATGCTCTGCGCCAGTATTTCAAACGGATGCTCAAATCAGGCGACCTAGTCCGTTTTGATACGGGGATTTATTATCTCCCCAAAGCGTCACGGCTACTGAAAAAAGTTATTTAGATCCCATGAAAGTTATTGTACGCAAATATATCCAAAGTACAACAGAAACCTATGGATACTTTGCTGGAGCCACTTTTGCCAATCAGATTGGTCTGACAACTCAGATGCCGGCAACACTGGAGATCGTAACGTCAAAAGAATCGACAAAGGGGCGTACTGTTACCGTAGGTTCCCAGACCGTCCGGCTGAAACGGCCCGTTACGACTATAACATCGGAAAACGCCGGGCTGCTCCAGTTTTTGGATGCCGTTTCCCAGGGAGAAAAATATTCCGAGCTTTCTGATCCGGAAACCGGGATTCTTCTGAAAAACTATGCAAAACAACAAACTTACAGTAAGGAGCTTCTTTCCAGCGTGCTGTCCGGTATTACGGGTCCGACGGCAAAAAAACTGATTAAATGGGGAATTATTTATGAATTTACATCATGACCACGAATAATTCAATAGGGACATGATTATATAGCCTACGCTCTATTCGTTCCATAAAAGCTAACAACACTCTTCTTATGGAAATATATGGAAATATATGGAAATATATGTTACTATATATTTTCCCTTATCAGGTCAAGACCATTATTGCGTTATTTTCTAAATTTTTGCTAAAATGCTGGAACAGACAGCTATCTATAATTGATAACTGCCCAATACACCGGAATTTGTTGTGAACAACAATCAATTAAAAAGGCTAATAAGAAAATTTATTATTCTTTAATAAATCAGTACGGAAAGTGAGGGTATGAGGCATCATATTGATTTTGAAATTTGTATTTATCATTCATTTTATTAAATGCTTTATGAAAAGTGGAAAGTAGTTCATTATCTTTTTGAAGTTCCTCAATAACCCAGGGTTGTAACATATAAGGAAAAACAGCATTGTTTAAATCTGATACAGCATACTGATTTGTGGTTTCCGTGATTATTATATTTTGTTTAAGTAATTTTACAGCTCCATCATGTAATGGTAATTCGCCAGTATGGTTATCTTCCATATATAGACTATACACGATTGCTTTTTGGTAATCATTCAACCCTTGTAGTCTTGGTTTTGCAGTTGCTCTGAATTTCTTCATAAAATATAAATGACTAAAATATTTGTATACGCTTACCAAGACTGTAACTATAAGTATTGAAAAAGAAATTAGAAATAGTAGTCCAATAGCAAAACCATATTTATTTCTGAAATCAACCATATACATTTTTGTGACTATGCTATCTGGAAGAAATAAAATTAGACCAGAAGCAAGGGCAATAGCAAACATGATTTTTGTCGGCAATTTAAAAAAATCTGTAAGGTTAAAATCTAAATTCATTCTTTCACTCCTAATTTATTGATTTGTTTTATCATAGTGTCTAACCGTTTCTGCGCCTATTCGTTCAGGTTACCGTCATGAAAATTTAATTACAACACATGCAATTTACAATAGTGGCTACATCGCTCATTTTTAAGTTTGACTTGGCAAAAATCCGATTTATATTTTTTGCAAACTGGGTTGCGTTCCAGTCATCATCAATATATACCATTATCAATTTAGATTTTGCTCGTGTGGCGGCGACATAATAATTATATATATCCTGCTCGCTTGATAACCTATAATCTGATACAAACAAAATTACCTGTTCAAACTTCAACCCCTTTGATGAATGAAATGTAATGGCGATTCGTTTTAATCCATCAATATTAAATGCTGGATGATATCGCTTATCACAAATTGTTCAATATAACTTCTCACAATGCTCAGCCTTTGCTTCATATCCTAAGTAATTGGCTATTAGCATAATTTGCTTTTCAAATCCAGAAGTATCCTCTTGCTTTATACATTCAACTAAAATGTTCAATGATTTTTTGATGTAATTCAAGATTCTTTTATTTCCGACTACTTCGTTGGGTATTTCGTCTCTAAAGTCATAAGCTGAATATTTCGGCAGAATAAAGAATTTAGCGATAGCGTTGTAAAGCCATGCTGTTTCTGTTGTTATATCAGCAATAGGTGTTTGTGGGATATAAGTAAACTCTATATTTCTATCCGTTAAATCTTTAGCTCCCGCTTCAGCATTTGCCTTGCTATACCTTAATAATGCACATTTCTTATGGCGATCTAAATACGGAATAATCGATGACACCCAATTAGCTGAGGTGGCACATACCATTACTACAGAAGATAAATCGTCTACAGGCTTATATAAATCTCGGGTTTCATTACACAGTAAGTTTGAATAATTTTGTATTTGCTGGCAAGAGCGAAAATTATCCCTCATAAACTTTTTTGAAAAGTCTTGCCTGTTCCAAATATCCATGAAAGCTTTTGGATATGCTCCGCGCCACATATAAATTGATTGCTTTTCATCGCCTACAACAAAAGTGTCTATGTTCAGAGATTCACAGATATACATAAAAAGAGCATGCATATCTTTATCACAGTCTTGGTATTCATCAACATAAAGTTTGAAATACTTTGCCTGTAAATACAATTGACACGCTTTAGACTTTTTCAAAATATCTAAAGCAAGCTGAAATATGAAGTTTTCCATACTATTCACATACGAACACAGAACCTGTTCGTCTCTTATTTTTGCTACGCCTTCATCAAATGTGTTTACTTTTACCGAGTAGTCCGTATTCATATCCTGTTTATATGCTTTACCGAACACATCCTTCATGAAAGGTTTAATAATTTCCTCAATAACGAAACTATTATTTGTTCCAATAAAATGACTAGATGTATCTATTGTTAATCGTTCTTTAATTTCATTGGCTGCTTTAATTGTAAATGTGATTGCCGCAACTACCTGGTGCGTATGCTGGTGTTCTATGTCATACATAATTTTAGATACCATGGTATGAGTCTTTCCTGTACCAGCACTTGCTCTAACAATCAGATTCCCGGGTTGTTCAACAATTTCCTTTTGTATAGGAGATAACATTACTGCATTACCTCCTTGACTTTTTTAGTTATCTGTGATATTCTTATATTGTGCAACTCGAGTTGCTTATCTCTATACAGTTTATTATATCCGTATCGGGAAACAAAAACAATGGACGCTTTTTCTGATAAAGTGAGTTATGCCACACTTCCCGCAAAAAGGTTGCACAAATCCCAGGGAGGTAATGAAAATGCTGATCAACGGCACAGAAGATTTGAGGGTACAGAAAACAATAGACGCCATACAGAAAACGTTTGAAGATATGATCTGTGAAATGGATTATGAAAAGATTACGGTCAAAGAACTCTGCGAAAGGGCACGGATCAATAAAAAAACTTTTTACCGGTATTATTCCGTCCTTGACGACCTGCTCGCCGAGCTGCAGGGGGTAATGATAGAAGAATATCTGGAACGGATCAAAAACTACCGGATACCGGAAGACCTGGATAAGATCAACCGTGAATTTTTTCTCTATTCCGCAGAAAAAGGGTCTGTCTACGAAAAAATCACCTGCAGCGGAAATTATGGGTATATCCGGAGCAGGATGATCAGCAATGTGATGTATTCCACCTGGAAAAACTCCGCATGGCTCCAGCTTCTGGAACCACCGAAGCAAAATATCCTGCTGCATTTCATCCAAACCTCCACTGTGGAAATGTATAGCCAGTGGGTAGCGGATGGGAAAAAAATCCCCCTGGAAGAAATGATAAAAATATCAAACCAGCTTCTATGTGCCGGTGTAAACGGCTTCGTGGAATACAATGCCCCAATCTGATAAACATTTTGATTTTGCCTTTGGGGGGGGCAAATTTTTAGAAACAGAGGGTTCAAATTTCTGTGGGGAGGGTTCATACACAAACAATTCTCCTGCCTATGCCACAACACTCATGAACAATAAAAAGGCATCTGACGGTATCTAATATCGCCAAATGCCTTTATTTCTGCGGTTTCCCCAATATTCTGTTTTTGCCCTTTGTATCAAATAAGCGGTTTACATTTCTGAAAAACAGGAAAAAAACAATACGGATAATCAATGCGCTCCCTCCACCGCCTGCTGTCGCAAACCCTCCCCTCAGGAAACCGGTTTCCTGAGAGGGCAGTCGGACATACTGATCCTGTCTTTCAAATGATTCATCCCGCAGTCCGTCAGATAATCCTGCAGGATCGGGATTGACTGGGAAGACGTCGGACCGACGATAATCTCCCCGATCAGATCCGACATATGTAATCCAAGTCTCCCGCACATCCGGTTCAAATCCAGGGGATAATACTTCTTGATCCGTCCCGGCGTGACATGGTATCTCGGCTCCACGGCAAATTCATTCAGGATAAAGGGAGAAATCACCAGCCGGCTCTCCTTCTCCCGGGCAAAGGAGGGATGCTTGAAGGCCGCTGACTGTACCCAGGCATCGTTCATGATCTCCCGCAGCTTCTGCTGGATCTCCGAAAACCGCCGCTCCCCCATCATCAGCTGATAAAATTCTTCCACAAGCCGGTGCTCCCGCATATTCTTCTGGTAATAGACGGTCTGAAGGGACACCGCCCCGCCCGTCATCTTCTGCAGCAGGTTCGCATGAAAGGCGATACAGACCCCCTGTCCGGCATGTCCGTACCGCTCCCACTGGGCGGCGTCATCCCTGTATTTGGAAAAACAGGCCGCATACGCCGAATACCGGAATTCTTCCTCCAGCTCCTTCCGGAAAAAATCCCGAATCATACGGCTCTTTTCTTCCTCCCCGGAGGCCTGCAGCCGCTCCATCACCGCGCGGCAGATACCGTTCATAAAAAAACGCATCTCCGAGGCGTCATTCATATTCAGAATATTGTTAAGTCTTAGCTCCGCACACCGGACAATACCGTCAAATGCCGCAAAATCTGTGTAATGATACAGCATACCGTTCCCTCCTGCCCGTTTTTCCTTTCAGATTCCCTGTAATCAGAATCAGATCGTCACAGATACTTCTTCAGATTCTCCAGCACCACCTGATACCCGTTCGCGTACATGTGGATGCCCTCGATCGTAAATTCCGCCTTCAGCCTGCCGTTTTCGTCCCGAAGTCCGTCGTTTACATCGATAAACCGGCATCCAAGCTTCTCCGCCAGCTCCTTCACGGCCGCGTTTGCAATCGCAATATTCGCGTTCGTGCGCGTGTCAAACATGTGCGCGCCCCACTCGTTGTCCGGCACCTTGTCCACCTCATTGACCGGATAGTACGCCATCAGCGTGATCTGTACCTTTGGCAGACGCTCCTTCGTCCGCACGAGGATCTTCTCATAATTCTCCATCAGCGCGTCGAGCCGGTAATCCGGGCTTCCGATGTCATTTGTCCCGATATTGATAAAGATCCGGGACGGCACGGTGCCGAATACCATCTCCTCCATGTGGTCGAGCATATCGGTTGTCGTAAAGCCGCCGACGCCGCGGTTGTAGATGACCTGTGTCATGCCGTTCGACATCAGAAGCTCGTCAATCGGAAACTGCTCCATCAGCGACGATCCGGTAAAAAGGATCTCCCCCTTTTTCGCAAACCGGTTTAACACCCGGTAACGCTCCAGCCGGTCCATCTGCTGGTCATGCATCCTCTGCTTAAAAAACTCCATCATGTTCATTTCTTCTGCCATTTTTGTTTCTCCTTCCTTCCCGTAAATCTGCCAGCAAAGTTAACATTCATCTAACGCCTCATTGATTTCCTGTATCCACCCTTCATTGTCTGAAGAAAACACTGCATAAACTTCCCAAAATTGCTGCTTCCGATCAGGGAATCATCATCAGGAAGTTTCCTGATTCTCTCCAGCATATTCTGATAATTCTCTTTTGTAATTCTGGAGAATAATTCCTTCCTCTGATCTGCCCTGCCTTTATAATTTTCTATTCCGGTGAATTTCAAAATTACAGGGGCATTGCGCTTTTTTGCATTCGAAACTAATACAATTTCATCCCAATGCTCAATGATAATCTGCATCGTACAGGGATTCCCAAAGATGATAACATGATCTGCCGCATGATCCACCCCCTGAAATTCATTGATTTTATGTTTAATATCGGTATATTGCTCATATGGCTTTTTGTCCGTATCGCAAAAAATTAATACAACATCATAGGAACCATTTTGAAATTTATCCTGATATCGGGCCGGAATATTTCCATTTCCATCTGCATTCTCCAGCGTAAAACGGTATTTATTACTCCACACGTCCAGGGAAATCAGCTTTTCCAGATATTCATATTCCTCGTCGCCTTCACATATTATACAAATTTTACTCCCCGAAAAAACTCCGGAAGTTTATTCGTCATTCGCAGGCACCCCTTTCTGATTCCCTCTGATACTTAACAGAGATCGAATGAGCCCCGGATCGGGCAGCGCTCCCAGCATTCCCTTTCTATACTTTTCCATTACATCCGTAGTGTCCCGCACTCCCTGCCTGGCCGTAAACTCTGCAAGAGAATAAACATACACTCTGTCCTCATCCTTGTGGACAAACCAGATCTGTTCCTTGCGAAACATTTTTTTGCAATCCATCAGATTTATATCATGTACCGTAAAAATCAGCTGAGCATCTGTATTCAGCTCGTTATTAAACATCGCGACAATCGCTCTTGTTAATTTAAAATGGATACTATTGTCCAGTTCATCCACAATCAAAACCCTGCCTTGTTCCAGACCTTCTATAATATAACTTGCGAGCGCTGCTATTTTTTTCGTTCCTGTGGAATCAAAAATAATACTTGGCACAGGAACTCCTTTGTAGATTGATGTCAGACGCATCTGATCGATAAATTGTTCTGGAATATCCAGCACCTTTTCTTCCGGCTTTTCATATTTAAACCCGATTTCCAACCGGAGTTTGTCCGGATCCATATACTCAAAACCATCCATATAAAGATCTGCATTTTTCACAAATTCTGCAACCTTACTCTGAAGATTATTTTTATTCTTCATAAGGTTAATCGTTCTCTCCATAGGAATATTATTCATATTGATAATATCAATCCTGGAAGCAAAATCGGTAGCAATTCTCTTCATTTCTGCCAAACGTTCAAATTTGCTGACATCAATCAGATAAAATAACAAATTTCCCTGAGAAATAATAGACAGCATCTTAACCAGCTCTGGATCATCATAATAATATTCTGAATGAATACTATCTTTCAAAAGCCATATCTGCTGCTTCTCATTTCCATATTGATCTTTTTGGATTTCCATAAATTTTTCATATGGATATTCCTGTTTTTCTGCATCATACCAGAAATCGTAGGAAAATTCTCTTCCCTCCGCCAAAAATGAAATCCCTAATTCACATATCGGGCTGTCCTGAAAAATATTAGCCACAAGACTGATATCCTGGTTTAATAACGCCTCTTTTATACCGCGAATGCATTTTACCAGGCATGTTTTCCCTGCATTATTGGGACCATATACCCCTGCCGTTTTCAAAATATTAAAATTATTTTCTTTGCGGACATTAGAAGCAAATTTCTTATTCCTCATGTCCGCCATCATAGAAAAAAATATTCGTTCAGTAAACGAAAAACAGTTCTGAACACGCAATTCGATAATCATGTATATTTCCTCCAGACTAAGAGAGTCTTCCATATATACCATATCATGATTATATTTTTCGCGCAATATTTTTTCATAAAATTTAATTTTTCATTTTCAATTTTTCCAGTTCACCTGTATCATCATCCCGGGCCCTTTACCACAGCATCCCGGCCAGCCCCACGATCAGCGGAAGCGTCAGGATACTTAACACCGTACTGAGGCACACATCCTTGACCGCATCCGTATATTCCTTCTCATAGATCTGCGCAAAGATCGCCACATTCGCCCCCACAGGCGCGGCAGCTGCGAGCAGCACCGCAAAGCGGATTGTCTCATAGCGCGCCGGCACCAGAAAAAGCAGAAGCACCGTGAGCGCTGGGATCAGAAGAAGCCGCACCGCCGCGCACAGATACGTCAGCCGGTCGGTAAACAGATCGCGAAGCGGCACCTGCGCCAGATAAGCGCCGAGCACGATCATCGCCAGCGGCCCGTTCATGGATGCCAGCGTACCGATCATGCCCGTCAGGATCCCCGGCAGCTGTATGGGCAGGAAAAAGAGCAGCATACCGGCCAGGAAGCTGATTACGATGGGGTTTGTCGCGATCTTCTTTCCCTGAATCGTACTCTTATCCCGCGTGATGATAAAAACGCCGTAGGTCCACTGTAAAATATTTAAGATCGCGACAAATGACGCGACATAAAACACCGCTTCCTCCCCCAGTGTCATCTGCACCAGCGGGATCCCGATAAATCCGGCGTTCGAAAACGATGCTCCAAACTGACGAATCGCCGATTTTTTCCGAAAGATCAGCGTGCTGACCGCCATGGCCAGAAGCAGGGCCGCCAGCGCCGCGGCGAATGAGACCAAAAGGCCGGTCATCATCGCAAGCGAAAAATCCTTCATATAAGACCGCACAATCGCCATCGGCATGACGATGTACAAAAGCATTTTCCCGATCTCTCCGCTTCCCTGCGAGGTCAGCAATCGCTTTTTAAAAAGAAAAAATCCCACCATCAGGTAAAGAAACATTGTGATATTCTGCCGAAACAGAAGTGCTACCATTTCCATATCCTATCCTCCAATCTGTCTGCTTACGCAACGAACCCTGCCGCGAGCAGACACTCCCTTCCTCTTCTGGCTTTAAAATATCAGCTTCTGCTGCTCCGTCACCTCGATATGGGAGGAGATCATCATCTCCCCCTCCGCCCCTCTTGTGTGTTCAGAACGCAGATACTGCATGCCGCTGCGCAGGTTCGCCGCAATCAGGTTCAGCACATAGATATTGTCAAAACGGTTGTAGATTGATTCACCGCCAAGTCCCGAGAGACAGATCAGCTGCGTATTCGTTTTTTTCGCCATATCCATCAGCGGTTTTAACAGATGGGAGGCATTCGTCTGTGCAAAGGGGTTGTCCATCAAAAGCACCTTGCCCTCATTGCGGTCCGCAAACAGATCCGTCTCATCCCTGCGCATATACGAAAGCAGCGCCGACAAAATGACAAATGCAGACAAAAATCCCTCGCCGCCCGAATTCCTGGCCACATCCGCCCAGGTGATGGGGTACTCCCGCTGTTCCTCAATCTTATACAGCCGGATCTGTACGTTTCCAAGCCCGACCACCGCGTCGTACAGCGCCTTTGTCGTCATGCGGATCCCGAGATATTCCTGCACGTTTTTATTTTCTTCCAGCAGGGCGATTCCCTTTGCCGTCGTGTCGTCGATGTAATCCACGAGCCTGAGATCATACAGATTCTCCTGCTCCATCCAGTCCGGCAGCTCGATTTTTAACATCTTCACCGGGCGCTCCCGCACCGTGATCGTGGAATTGTGGTCGATTTTATTTAAGTTTTCGTGCACCTCGCGCAGGTAATCCCCGACCAGCTCAACGATCTTCTCCTTCTCCCGCTCCACCATTGAGATATCCACGAGAAGCTTCTCCATCAGGCTCTGATAGGAGGCCGTCGTCGTCTCCAGCTGCCTTAATACGCGCTCCGGATCACCGGTCAGCTGCAGCATCGCCTCTAAAGGTTTCTGATAAAACTCCTCCGCAAACTGCTCCATCCGAAGCATTCGGTTTAAGATGCGCTCTAACCCCGCGCGCGCCTCCCTGCGGCGTTCGAGATCGAGATGATAGTCGCGGACGAGAAGTCCCTTTTTCCTGGTGAGCTCTGCGCCGGTCAGCCCTTCCAGCTCCTCATCCGTCTCTTTTTCCGTTTCCGGCTCCTCCTCTGCAAATTCCTCATATTCCGCGAGAGACGTGAGGATTCCGTCATACTCCGCCATACGCTTCTGCAGCTGTTTTTCCTGGCGAAGTACCTCTGTCTTCTCATATTCCAGCCGCCGGATCTCTTCTGCAAAATCAGCCGTGCGGATCTCCTGCCGCTCCATCGGCTCTTCTCTGCCGCAGCGCCCGCGCAGCTCTGCGAGCTTCTGCTCCCGCTCCTGGCGGATCAGCGCCTCCCGGATCCGCGTCTCCTGAATGCGGTTCTCCCATACGGCAAGCTTTTCTCTCTGCTCCTCTTCCTGTTCCTCCTGGTGCGCCTCCTCCTTCGGATCATAACGGACGCCGCGCCAGTCCTCCTCCGTGAGACCGTACTTTTTCCCAAGGCGCAGAAGTTCTTCCCGCTCCCTGTCACAGCGCTTCTGCGCTGTCTCAAGACGGGCCTCCGACTCCCGGCGCTCCGCTCCAAGCCTTCCCGTCACCGCCTCGTAGCGGCTCTCAAGCTGCGCTGCCTCCTCCGCGGTCGGACAGGCGGGCTCCTCCGCGGCCGGCCGGGCCGCTTCCTCCCGGACGCCGTCCGTTTCCGCCGCCTCTTCTTCAGACTTCTCCAGATAACGCTCATACCGCGCACGCTTTTCCGCGCAGACGGCAAGCGCACGCTCCGCAGCGGCAAGCAGATTGCGCGTTGTCACAAGTTGCTCTCCCAGCCGTTCTGCCTGCTCTTCCTTTAATTTCTGCCGGTTTTTCACACGCTCCGTCTCTTTCCGGTTCTTTTCTGCAAGTCTCTGGTTTTCCAGGTACTGTTCATAGCATTGACAGAAAACGGAAAATTCCTGCAGACGCCTGTTCTGAAATGCCAGATCCTGTTCTGACCGGACGAGCTCACGCTCCTTTGCGGCATAGAGCGTTTCTAACCGCTCCTGCTCCTCCCTGGCGGCAAGCAGCGCGCGCTCCGTCTCCGCAACCGCCTCCTCTGCCGCGCGCAGCTCCTCCTTTGCCGACTCAAAGGCGCTTTCCGAGACCTTCTGCCCCCTGATCTTTTCCTGGCGCTCAATATATTCCGTATATTCCTTCTTCTTTCGCGCGATCGCTTTTTCAAGCTTTGCGATCTGCTCTTCCTTCTCCTCCCGCAGCGCTTTTACATGCTCCTCCTCGAGCAGATCCCCGTCAAACCACACATAAAAGCTCACGCCGTCACAGGGATACACCGCTTTGTCCCGCGTCTCTGTGACGGATTCCAGCTCCTCCCTGATAATCACCGGCACCGGAAACGGCGTGCAGACCCGTTCGGACAGTCCGGCGAGCCGGTTCATCTCCTGTTTCGACAACAGCAGGGAATACGGCAGGAACGGGTGCCCCGCAATCCATTCACGATTTTTCTTTGGCGCGCAGGAATTCTTTTTCAGCCAGTCCATCCCGAAAACGGCATGGATTCCGTTCTCCTCCAGCAGCGAGAGAAATTCCTCCGAGAGCTCCGGCGCACCGCCGCGCTCCAGCCGCCGGCATTCCTGCCGCAGCGCATCCGCCCCGCGCTCCAGCTGCCGCCTTGTGATATCGGTCTCCGCGAGCCGCCGGTCTGCAGCTTTAAGAATCTGATTCGTGTCAAACAGCGCATCCTCTCCCAGGTCAAAATACTGTAAAATCACACGCCGCTCGTCAAGCTCCCGCCCGTATTCCGCAAGCGTTTTCCCGCGCTCCTTTTTCTCCGCCAGAAGCCCGATGCGCTTCGCCGTCTGATCCTCAATCAGGCGCTGTGCACTCTTCTGACGTTCCCGGCACTCCCCAATCTCACGTTTTACGGTCAGGCGTCTGTGCTCCGTCTCCTGCAGCTGCCTGTCGTATTCCGCCTGCCGGATTGACAGAACCCCCGCCTCGTATTCCCCGAGAATATTTCGATGCCACTCCTCCCCGGCAATGCGGCAGAAGCGCTCCTCGGCGTCATCGAAGGCCGCAAGCCTTGCGCTGACCGCCCCCGCCTCCTTTGACAGCCTCTCCGCCTGTGCGCGCAGGTCTTCCGCCTCTTTCAGCCCGCTTCTGCGCTCTTCCTCCATCTGACCGATCCTCTCCTCGCAGTCAGAACGCTCCGCTTCCCGCTCACCGGACAGCTGTCTGTAATACCGGCCCAGCTGCGCTCCGAGCTGCTCCTGCATGGGCAGAAGATCCGCCTCCTTCTCCGCGCACAGCTGCAGGCGGTACTGCTCCGCATCGCGCTCCTTACAGCTTTGCTCCAACTCCTCCCGCTGCCTGGCACAGGCCGATACGGCGATCGCACGCGCAAGCTGTCCGCAGATCCGCGCAATCGCATCACGCTCCGTCTGAAGCAGGGAAAGCTCATTCCCGCAGAGCTGCTCCCGATCCGTCACCGCATACAGCTCACCGGACAGCCGCTCATACTCCAGCTGTGCAATCTGTTCTCCGAGCGCAGACAGATGCTGCGCCGC
>CAJUNX010000065.1:11795-15518 GCA_910587865.1 uncultured Roseburia sp. | reverse complement strand
CCGCAGCCGACGATGCCGATCTCCGCCTCAAGCCAGAGATCCACCCCCTCGGGCAGATAATTGACACACATCAGAGGAAGCCCGATTCCCAAATTCACAAAATCGCCATCCTTAAAAAACTTAGCGCATCGGGATGCTATCAATGCGCGCCCGGTAAGCTCTGCCATTATTTCGTCCCCCCTTCTGCTTTCTGCGCCTCGGCCTTTGCCTTCGCCCGCTGCCACATCGGGCAGAACGGCTTCTTCTCACCCTTGCGGACATATACCATGTCGATCAGCGGCGCCGGAACATCGATCTCGTCAGGCCCTAACTCCCCGATCCCGACAAGCTCCTCCACCTCAGCGATCACGAGGTCCGCGGCAAATGCCATATAGCTGTTCGTCGCCCGCGAGGTCAGGCGGAAGGAGATATTGCCCGCCTCGTCCGCGCGCGTCGCCTTGATCAGCGCGACATCCGCGTGCAGCGGCAACTCTAACAGATATTCCTTTCCGTTGATGGTCAGCTTTTGCTTGCCCTTCTCCACATCAGTCCCTACGCCCGTAGGTGTCAGGCATCCGCCAAGCCCGGCGCCGCCGCACCGGATCCGCTCCGCGAAGGTTCCCTGCGGCACGAACTCGATCGCGAGCTCTCCGGCAAACATCTGATCGCGCGCGACGGGATTCAGCCCGATATGCGTCGTGATCAGGCTCTTCACCCGATGCTCGGAGATCAGCCTGCCAAGCCCCTGATCCGGCATGCCGCCCGAGACCGCAATCGCATCAATGTCCTTTATACCCTTCTCCAAAAGTCCTGTGATCAGCTCCTCCGCGGAAAGTTCCCCGTGCCAGTCGCCAAACATGATCGTCTGACCGTCCCGAAAACCGGCCATCGCTTCTTCCATTGTCACTATCTTCGACTTCACTCTCTCTGCCCCTTTCCCAAAACATGATATGTTTCTTCTCTATCCCTGATCCGGTGTCCACCGCTTATGTTCCTTCGAATATGGCCGGTTCCACCGCCTCATCCCGGCTTATTTTCCTTCGAATACGGCCCGGCGCTTCTCCATAAACGCCTTACAGCCCTCCTGAAAGTCCATGGAAGCCGCGCACTCGCGCTGCGTCGGCACCTCGGTCTCATCCAGCCAGCGCTTGTAATCCGCATAGCAGGCGTCGTAAATCTGTTTCTTGATATTCTTGTAGGAAACCAGCGGTCCCGCCGCGAGCTTCTTCGCAAACTTCATCGTGACCTCGTCGAGCTCCTCCACCGTCGTCACCTTGCAGGCAAGTCCGAGCTCCTTCGCCTCCGCCGCCGACACCGGACGTCCCGTCGCCGCAAGCTCCATCGTGCGCGCCGTCCCGATGCTCTTCGCCAGAAGATACGTCGCTCCCGTGTCCGGCACAAGCCCTAAGTTCACAAACGCCAGGATAAACTTCGCATTGTCCGCGCAGATCATGAAATCGCCGCCGAGCGCAAGACTGACGCCGGCTCCCGCCGCTGCGCCGCAGACAGAGGTGATCACTATCTTGCTCATGCGCTTTAATCCGTCCGCCACGGTGCCGACCTTGCTGATCAGGCCATCCATATTGACCTCCCCGCCGGCCTGGATCAGGTCGTAGAAATAACCGATATCCCCGCCGGCCGAGAACGCCTTTGGCGCACCCTTTAACACGACGACCTTCACCTCCGGATCCTTCTCCGCCGCATCGACCACGTACATCAGCTCATCCGCCATCTGCTCGTCGATCGCATTTAAATTCTTCAGATAGTTCATCGTAATGACCGCGATGCCGTCCTCCACGGTGTAAATCAGTTTTTTCAGTTCCATTGTACCCCCTCCTCCTTTCTTTTCGTCATTTTGTCGTTTTAATTCCGCCACCCATATTCATATTTTATCACATTTGCACATAAAGTCAATTATTTTTCTAACACTTTTGTATTTTATGCTTTTATTTTCATTCATTTTTCCTTTTTAAATATTTTTTTGACAACTATGACTTGTTGATTCTGACTGTTCTCCTTTTCCTGAATTTCACTGTGGAAACAGAACATATATTCTGCTATACTATAAATCAGAATACGGCACGGAAAGGAGACGCCATGGAGCAGAATCATGTCTATCTCGCCATCGATTTAAAATCTTTTTACGCATCTGTCGAATGTATGGAGCGGAACTTAGATCCCCTGACCACGAATCTCGTGGTGGCGGACGCCGGACGGACGGAAAAAACGATCTGTCTGGCCGTCTCCCCCTCGCTGAAGGCATATGGCATTCCCGGACGCGCACGGCTCTTTGAAGTGATCTCACGGGTGAGGGAAGTAAATGCAGAACGGCTCCGCAAATCGCCGCGCAGACAGTTTGCCGGCTCCTCCTGTCACGCCCCGGAGCTTGCGGAGCATCCGGAATATGAGCTGTCCTATATCGTCGCACCGCCGCGCATGGCATTTTACGTGGAATACAGTACCCGCATCTACAATGTCTACCTGAAATACATCGCGCCGGAGGATATGCACGTCTATTCGATCGACGAGGTATTTATGGATGTGACGCATTATCTGAACACCTACCGCATGAGCGCAAGAGCGCTTGCGTCAAAGATTGTCCGCGATGTCTATGACACCACCGGCATCACGGCCACCGCAGGCATCGGCCCGAATCTCTACCTGTGCAAGGTTGCGATGGATGTCGTGGCCAAGCATGTACAGCCGGATGCAAACGGCGTGCGCATCGTGGCCTTAAACGAGATCACCTACCGGAAGCTCCTGTGGGATCACCGGCCTCTGACCGACTTCTGGCGGGTCGGACACGGCTATCAGAAGAAGCTTCACTCCGCCGGGCTTTATACCATGGGCGATATCGCCCGCTGTTCGCTCGGAGGCAGTCAGGACTACTACAATGAAGAGCTGCTCTATCAGATGTTCGGCGTCAACGCGGAGCTTTTGATCGATCACGCCTGGGGCTGGGAACCGGCCACGCTCGATCTGATCAAAGCCTACCGGCCCGAGACGAACTGCGTGTGTTCCGGACAGGTGCTGCACTGTCCCTACGATGCGGACAGAGCCAGGCTGATCGTCCGGGAGATGACCGATCTGCTCGTCCTTGATCTGGTCGGAAAGAAGCTCGTGACCGATCAGTTGACGCTGACGATCGGCTATGACATCGAAAATCTGACGGATCCGGACCGCAAAAGCCGCTACCACGGGGAGATCACGACCGACCACTACGGCAGAAAGGTGCCGAAGCACGCACACGGAACGACGAACTTAGACCTTCAGACCTCCTCCACGCGCATCATCTTAGACGCTGTGACGGCCCTGTATGACCGCATCATTAATCCGGCTCTCACCGTGCGCCGGGTGACCGTCTCGGCCAACCGTCTGATCCCGGAAGAGCAGGCGCAGAAGGCCAAAGCGGAAACCTTTGAACAGCTGGATCTGTTTACCGACTATGAAGCCCTGGAGCGGGAACGGCAGGCCCAGGAGGCACAGCTCGCGAAGGAGCGAAAGCTCCAGGAGGCCCTGCTCTCCGTCAAAAAAAAGTATGGGAAAAACGCTATTTTAAAAGGAATGAATCTGCTCGACGGCGCCACTGCAAAGGACCGGAACCGGCAGATCGGAGGACACAAGGCATGAAATCACAGACAACTCAGAATACGGCGCAGCGGCAGACGACTCAGAATGCAGCGCAGCGGCAGACGACTCAGAATGCGGCTCCGCAGAGACAGACGACTCAGAATGCGGCTCCGC
>CAJUNX010000065.1:0-11695 GCA_910587865.1 uncultured Roseburia sp. | reverse complement strand
CAGACGACTCAGAATGCGGCTCCGCAGAGACAGACGACTCAGAATGCGGCTCCGCGGCGGCAGACGACCCGGCACAGCGGAGCTTTGGAACAGACAGCGCAGGATGTAACACTGCGGGATACGCACCGGTACGACGATATTATCGATCTGCCGCACCATGTCTCGACACGTCACCCGCAGATGTCCCCCGAGAACCGCGCGGCGCAGTTCTCGCCGTTTTCCGCCCTCACCGGCCATGCCGCCGCGATCGAGGAGACCGCGCGCCCGGTCGAGACATTTGTCGAACTGGATGAAAACCGCAAGGAGCAGCTAAACGAGCAGCTCCTCCTTCTAACGGAAAATCTCTCTGGGCAGCCCGAAATCACTGTCACTTATTTTAAGCCGGATTCACGGAAGGAAGGCGGCGCTTATGTGACCATGCGCGGCAGGGTAAAAAGCATTGACCTTTACGAACGGCAGATCCGGTTTGCGGACGGGAAAGCCGTTCTTTTCGACGATCTGTATGCACTGGAAAACCTTACATGGTAGGATCAGTCGTCAAATCCGATGATATCATCTACATATGTGCCGGCCAGCTCATACTCGAGCGTGCGTTTTTCGTCCTCAAGTTTCCGGCATCTGAGGAATAAACGGACATTAAGCAGCACGGATCCCATCAGTACCGGCAGCATCAGCCACACGAAATCTGACTTTATATACTCAACTATTCTCATATTATCCCCTGTCTTTTTAAATCCCGGCATAGCTCTCCGGTTTTTCCGCCATGGCTTCCTGCCGCTGTTTTCCGAGATGCATCTCCATCAGGCCTGCATTTTTCAGAAATGCCCTGACGTCTGAAATCATCCGCTTTGCATCCGCCGTCGGATACAAAAGCTCCTTCGCCACGTAGTTCTGGTTATGCGCCGTCTCCTCAAAGGCAAAGATCAGCTGATTCTGCAAAAATGCCCGGCGGACGGCAGAAACGATTTCCGCTTCATGATTAATGTCAAAATAATAATCGCATTTTTCAAATAATTCATCCAGAATCGTCCGCTTCACATTCGGATAGAGCGTCACATTCTCATATGATTCCACGCTCATAAGCTTTGCAGACATTTCGGTTAAGGCCGCGATATGGAAATGCAGCTTCGGAAGCGCGCGGATCAGTTCTTCACAATGCTCGATATGGTCCGAATTCGTACAGATGAGCGCCTCCGCCCTGTGCCCGTTTTTCCGGGCAAACGGATAGATAAACCCAAGCTTCCGAACCCGATCCTTACCCGCGCCCAGCCTGATCAGTCTGTCATAGGAGCGCCGTTTCTGCACCATAATCGTTCCGGTGCGGCCCGCTTCCCCCCGCAGAATGATCTGCATATTCCCCGGAATCTCATCCCCCACCGGCTCCTGCCAGAACAGCACATCCTTTTTTGCCGCCGACGCGCCCAGTCTCTGTGACACAAAAAACGGCGTCGAGAGGGAATTATAGCAGATCCTGCTCTGCTTAAAATCTGCCCTCCGCAAAAAATGAAGCACGAACTCCGTCTTATTCCGGAAAAACAGGACACGGTCCCCGTCATTTAAAATAATATCGCCGGTCACATAATTTTCCACAATGATCTCCTGCCCGGTCGCGGAAAAATAGGACTTATTCACCCGCTGGCCTCTGGCGTTAAAAACCGTTCTGGCATAAACTGCCCCGTAACGGTTATAATGATCGCTCGAACGGACAACGCCCCGCTCATCATACCAGTCGACCACCTTTACCAGGCGCCTGTGCAGCGGCTGTGCATAAAAGATCTTTCCCCTCTCATGAGAGAGATCCTGCACCTTTCCGTTCGTGTTCGTCCCGCTGATCTCCCAGTACTCCGGCACGGTGATCTGGTTAAAATACTTCGGCCGCGCATCCGCTCCCAGCGCTTTCTTAAAATCCCCGAGGAAAAACCCATACACCGACATCACATCATCCGGAAGGAATCCGTCGTCGTTGATCACTGCCGCAGGGCCGTCATACCCCGCGCTTCGAAAAGAGGCATAGAGATCCTGGCTGTCCACCCCAAAATCATCAAACAGCATCATGATATCGCCTGATCCAGTACGTCCACCCATTTTTTCTCTACCTCCTCTGTCAGATATGTTTTCGCTTTTTCATAAGAATGTTCGGAAAATGCCCTGATGTCGTCCTCTGTGAACAGACGCACGATGCACTCCGCCAGCTTCTGAATCCGCTCCGTCTTCTCCATCTTATCATGCACCGTGATCCGATAGCCGTTCTCTCCGTCATCGATAAACGTCTGATTGCCGTACCGCACATCAAAGCCGATGATCGGAAGCCCGGAGCCGACCGCCTCCATCAGTGTCAGCCCGAAGCCCTCGCTGGTTGATCCTGACAGATATGCTTCATAATTCTGATAAATATCATCCAGCTTCTGCTGGCCGCAGAGACGAATGTAATCGATCGCTTCCCGCTTTACGATCAGCTCCAGCAGCTTTGCTTCCTCTCCGCCCTTGCCGTAAATATCAAGCGAAAGATCCGGCACTTCCTTCTTTGCCAGCACAACCGCCTCGATGATCCAGTCGACATGCTTTTCACTGGCAAGGCGCGATGCGGTGATCAGGGAATGCCGCTTTCTCTCCCCGGCCGGAATTTTCAACTCCGGAAGGCTCCCCACCGGGATGGCAGCAATATCAGGCCTTGCTCCCATATAAGTCAGAAACTGATCCTGCAGAAGCTGTCTCTGCGCATCCGTGGCCGCGACATAAAAGCTGACGTGCTTATGCTGGGAAAAATCATATTCATAAAAATTATTCCAGAGTACATGCTCCTCGTCCGTGCCGCCCTCGCTGAAATGGTCGGCGTGGATGATGATGCCGATCCGCGCCTCACCGGCATTCTGCAGGATTGCCTGTCCGATTTTTGTCGCGCGGTCAATGATCACCACGTCCTTTTTTGTGAGATGCAGGCGGGACACCAGATAACCGACCAGCTCCTCCTTTGAACAGATCAGCCGGTCCGGAAACTGATACATCACGACATCGTCATCTGTAATCTCATCATAGGCGACGCTTCCGTCCTCATTAAAAAATCTGCGCTGATACAGATGCGCCTTGTGATCCAGCGGCGCGTAGTATTCCGAATAAATCCGGCAGTATGTATAATAATCCTTCCGGATCAGACAGCCGTCTGACACCATCTCAACCCGGTGGACCAGATCACTGGTCTCATCCGCCATGTACACCGTGTAAAAATTATTTTTACCGGGGAACACGTATTTCGCAATTTTCCCCTCCCGGGAAAACGTGTAATTTCGACCCAAAAAGGTATCGCTTAACTGACTGAGCGTATAGGTCACCGGCGAGATTTTACAATCCGTAAAAAACGTGTAGAGCCATATAATCTCGGAATCCAGAAATCCGATGTTCTGCGTCATATGCTCGATGTTGTCGCGCGGAAACATATCGGTAAAAATAAATTTTGCGTCCAGTCCGATCCGGCGCAACGCTTTGGCGCGGTATGCCTGCGCGTATTCCACACCGCTGCTGGCCCAGCCGATCCCCAGGTTAAAATTGTATATCATGGTGTACCTCCTCACGGAAACAAAATATGCAGTTTATTCTCCTCATCTATATAAACACTGCTCAGCAATATATTTCTCATGGCGTCTTTCCGGATCGTCCGCTCCATATCGCGAAACGCAGCAAGCGCATCGCCGTGGTATTCAAACACAAGATTGCGCTGTGCAGATGCCCGTCCGGCAACCGCGGCCTGCAGCTGCTGCAGATAATCCACCTGCTCCACCCATGCATGATCAATTGCATTTAAGACAGCCGTCCGCATAAATTCCTTCATGAGCGGTCTGCTGCTGCCAAGCCGCTCCTCCTGCTCCTTAAGCCCCTGTTTCACCCGGCTCATCAGATATTTCCGGACATCCTCCCGCTTCTTTGCCGAAATCCCCGTCAGCCCGTCGTCCAGCCGGTACGATATATGATCCAGCAGATACCGTTTTACCGCGCTCTGATCCAGTTCCTTCTGTCCGTCCAGGAAATAATCGATGTTTCTGGCCGCCATATCCAGAATCTGACTGCTGTGCAGCGCCCTGCCGTCCAAAAGATCATCCCTTGTCTGATACATCAGCTTTCTCTGCCACTGCATCACCTGATCATAATCCACGGCGCGCTTGCGGGAGAGTACCGCAAACTCCTCGCCGAGCGACTGCGCATTGCAGACCAGTTTTTTCACTTTACGCTTTCCGATCCGCCGCCTGCCCTCTATGTACTTATCAACGTCCGCCGGTCCGTTGCTGCGGACCACCTCATCCTCAATCGATACAAAAAAACGGCTGGTGCCCGGATCCCCCTGTCTCCCGGCGCGGCCTCTCGCCTGCCGCTCCTGTCTGACATTGACCATCCGTCCGATCCCGATCACCGCAAGACCGCCGAGCTTCTTTACCCCCTCGCCGAGCCGGATATCCGTCCCGCGACCGGCCATGGACGTCGCCACGGTCACCGCATATTTCTGCCCCGCTTCCCGTATGATATCCGCCTCCCAGAACGCATTGTTTGCATTCAGCACATTGTGCGCAATCCGCTCCTTCATCAGCATTTTCGAGACCTGCTCCGTCTCCCCGATCGTGGTGACCACAATCAGAACCGGCCGCCCCGTCCGGTGCGCTTCCAGCGCGGCATACACAGCGGTCTGAAACTGGCTCTCCCTGTCCTTAAAATAGAGATCCGGCAGATCCTTCCGCTGTACCGGGCAGTTCGGGGGAATCACCAGCACTTTTTTCCCATACACATTTAAAAGTTCCTCTGATGCATCATACAGTGTACCGCTCATCCCGGCCATTTTCGGAAACAGCAGAAACAGATTCTGATATGTGATCGATGCAACGGAACGGTTTTCCTGCGAGGGCTCGATGCCCTCTTTTACCTCGATCGCCTGATGCTGCCCGCCCCGCAGCTTTACCCCGGGAGCTGCCCGCCCCGAGCGCTCATCGAGAAGCACGATCTCATTTTTACTGGAAACCATGTACTCCCTGCCCTCCTCAAACAACGCATGTGCGCGGAGAGCCAGTGTGACATGGCGGTTGATCTCAAACTGTTTCTTTCCGTAAAAATTATCGATCTGAAAAAAACGCTCGGCATATTCCACGCCCGCGTCGGTCAGCCAGACTTTTTTGTCCTCTTTTTTATAATCCGTATCGTTTACAAGCGTCGTAACAAAGAAATCAGCGGTCTGATACAGATTCGACTGCACCCGGGGCGCTCCCGATATCACAAGCGGCATCTGCGCGGCATCCAGAAGAACCGAATCCGCCTCATCAATGATCACATAATAAAATTCCCGCATAAACCGATCCTGCGCCCGTGTCACAAGATTATTCAGCAGATAATCAAAGCCGAGGACGCTGTGTGTCGTATACACGATATCCGCCGCATAGATCCGCTTTTTCTCCTCATTGGAAATGCGCTCCTCCGCTTTCGCACGAACCCCGGCCGCGACGCTAAGCCCCATAAAACGGAACACCCTTCCCATTTCCTCCGCATCCCTTAAGGCCAGGTACTCGTTTGCCGTGACAAGAATCGTGCTTTTTCCCGTCAGCGCATTCAGATACAGAGGCATCGTCGCGACCAGCGTCTTTCCCTCCCCTGTATTCATCTCGGCGAGATAGCCCTGATGCAGCGCAATGCCTCCGAGCACCTGCACGTCAAACGGCTCCATTCCGAGAATGCGCCGGTCCGCCTCACAGACCGCTGCAAATGCCTCGGGCAGAAGTCCGTCCGGCTCCTCCCCCTCTGCCAGCCGCTCCCTGAACTCCGCCGTTGCATGCGCCAGCTCTTCGTCGGAACGCCGTCTCATCTCATCCCCGCATTCCCTGACCTTCCTCAAAAGCTTATTCAGTTGTCGCAGTGTTCTCCTCTGTCCCATGTAGCACTTCCCGAATGATAATTGAATGAAAATGAAACCCTGTCACCCCGCCGTTGATCAGCTGCATCCGATAGCTGTAGGTTTTCAGCGGGCAGTGAAACTCAGCCGTTTTTCCCCGGATCACCAGGCTGCCCGCCTCCACTTCATACCGGTCATAAAAAACCAGGCGCACCAGGCACTGTTCTCCTTCTGGGCAATCAATGTTTACCGTAATCTGATACCCGGTCTCCCCGTCAATCATCGGAAGCGCAGGCTCGATTCTCTGCATCTGATAATTTGTTTTGGAATACCACTGCTTGATCACCGTTCCGGGCGGCATCAGACGGTTCCAAAACTCCACGTCATCTTTTTTGTGAAAGGTAATCTCGGAACCGTACAGATACGTATCTGACGTATATTCGTTCCAGTAAATCGTCCACTTTTCCCCTGTCATCTATTTTTTCATCCTTCTTCCGAAATCCTCCCGCAGCACTCTCTCAAACTGACTTAAAAACCAGCTGACAATCGCGCCTGTATTGTCATTGTGCCTGCCATGGATTCCCTTCCCATATACCTGTACCCCTTCTGACTGAAGGTGGGAAATCAGCTGTTCATAGGCGTTTGGGTCGTAGTCATCCTCGAGCATATAGGCGACGATAAATTCTGACCTGCTCCAGTCCGTCGCGTCAAACTTCTTCCAAAAGCGGTCATTTAAGGCTGCCACTGCCTGTTCGTCGGTGTCACCCTTCAGATACAGCAGCATATCCAGTGCCGGCGGAAATCCCCCTGAGCGCAGATGCTTCTCATTGGCTGCCACATACCCCATATTGGCCACCGGTTTTCCCAAAATCAGCGTGTGCGGACGGATCGCGCAGCCATATTTCAATGCACCGTGCGAACCTCCCGAAATTCCTGACAAAATCACCTGATTTTCCTGAAATCCCAGCTCGTCAATGTGCTTTTTTATCATGTCTGTCACAAGCTGTTCATACTCGTCTGTCCCTTCATACACACAGCCTCCCTGAAGTCTCGGTTCTGACAGCAGTAAAAACGGACAGCCCATCCTGCGCATGATATTGTACCCCTCAAAATTCTGCTGCGTCTTATATCCGGCAAAATAGACATTCAGCGGAGGTTTCCTGTCTCCCGGATCAAAATAGCAGAAAATTTCCTCTCTGGCAGAGGTCACATACCGCTCACCTCCCGGCAGAAAATACCCGTGATCCCCCCTGGAATATCTGTCATGAAGCGCGATGATCCGCAGCTCCCCGCTCCCTTTTGCGTGAAGCGACACAAAAATATTGCTTTTCATATGATTGTTTTCGATGCGGATGACATGATCCAGTTCCTTCTCATCAAATTCCAGCCGGCTCGTGATCCCGGAAAAGCTTCCCACCGCAAACTGTGTCACGGTCATGCGGACGGATACGCCCGGATCCCTGCGGTATTCCAGCCACAGATCGATCACCTGGCCGGGATCGATCGGAATCGTATTTCTCCAGCAGGCAATCTGCCGGAATCCGGTTCCGTAATCTCCGTTTAACACCACATTATAATTCCCGTTCCACTTCACAGAACCGCAAAAGCCGGACGAAATCGTCAGATTCTGGTGATCGAACTTTTCTCCGTATCCCTTCGGATAATAAAACCTCGCTTCCCGCGACAGGAAATTCTGAATCTCCCCTGCCGCGATCCGCTGTCCCTTTTTGCAGTGATACAGCCGCTCCGCCTCTCCCAAAAGCACAATATGTTCTGTCACAAACAGCGTATGCGCTTTCGTGATCTGAAATAAAATACCGATTTCTTCCCTTGCCGGCGTCCTGTCCAGAAATACGAGATCAAATGCCTGTTTCGGGACTTCGGCAACCGGATCCGCACAGCTGACCAGGCTGACATAATCCGGTAGAATATATTTCCTGTTCCAGTCTTCCGTGCCCAGCTGTAAGATACTTATCTTATCCAATGGATTCTATCACCTCTTTCCAGGACTCAGTCAGACGCTCCGAGGTATATTTTTTTCCGATCTCATACGCGCAGACCATCGCTTCGTTCCAGTTTGTCAGCCCTTCGAGATAATACGCGAGCGCATCCGGCAGTTCATCCAGGTCTTTCAGAATCATTCCGTTTCTTCCATGTTCCACAAACTCCGTCTGCGTGCAGAGAATCTGCGGAATTCCCATACTGATTGCCGAAATCTGAAGATAAAGCTCCGACACACGTCTCACGTCGACAATCAGGCGCTGTTCCCGCATACACACACTGACTGCAAGCTCATCCACACACTGCTCCACAAAAAAACGAACCGGTACTTCCGCCGCTTCCTCCAGCCGGTTTTCCGCCATGCCCGTCTCTTTCTCCGCCGCCCAGCCTTCTTCCACCCCAAACCGGCGCAGACAGTCGCGCGTCTGTGATAACAGTTTCTGACATCTGTCGAATTCCGCATCCCTGGTAAACAGATGGATTCTCGCGTCTTCATTTACCGCCAGATACTCTCCCAAAATACGGATCAGCTGTTCAAACATCTGATTGTCCATTCCGTCCACCGGCACCAGTATTTTCTGCACATTCATCTGCTGGCTGATCCCGAAATCCACTCTGGAATCATACGGCGTGATATCGATAATATTCGGCAGCATCACCCCGACATTCCACCGGATCCGCTCCCTGTTGCGCCTGGAATCCGCGATAATATAATCCGCCCGCCGGATCATCGCAGAGACCTCCGGATGCGTCTCAACCGCATACCGTTCGGAAAAAAACGACAGAATCATCTTCCTGCCCTCTAGCGCCTCCCCCAAAAGCTTTGCATGCCGTTCATGCATCGCCACGCAGAAAAGATCCGATTCTTTTGTCAGCTTCAGATACGCTGTCAGCACCTCGGCAATCACCTGACTGATATCGTCGTACACCGTCTTCTGAAACTTCCGGTTTCTCTCCCGCCCCTGACAGATCAGCAGATATTCCGGCTGTTTCGGGTTAATCTCAACATGCCCGTCCTTCTCGTAACACCTTAGCTTCCATACGCCGCTCTCGGTCAGATAATCCTGATAAACCGGTTTTCCCTCTTCAAAAAGGACAGTGGACGCCACAAACCCACGGTCGTCATAAAAATTGCGCCGAACAATCTTCTCTTCGCGGTACATATCAATCTGAATCGGATTTCCATCCTCTCCGAACTCGATCTGCGCGTATTTCTGTCCGTTCTGCATCGCAATCACTACAAACGAAGTATATAAAAATTCAATATCATCCGGCCAGTTCAGATTATGGAAGGACAGCACCATCGGCCTCCTTCTCCGAACGCACTGGATCGCGTCAAAGCACGACCAGTAAGGCGCATGATATACGCCCTGCCGATGGAGAAAATGACGGAAATTCGGCGAAAAACCAAGAAGCATGATCTGATACGGAAACACCCCGCTCCGGTGAAAAAGCTGAATCTGTTTTACCGTATCGTCAAACTCCGTGTGCATGCGTCTCACATGCCAGTTCTGTTCATTTTCACACCACTTATTCTGTTGATACCACGCCGGAATAAAATACAGCATATCTTCTCCTGACTATAGAAACGGGCGGTATGCGTCATAACTTCTCACCGTTATGACCTCCCGGTAAAGATTGCACCAGATACCTGTCAGCATCATGACGGAAGAGGGAAGCATCCCCAGTGTACTGTCGATCATTCCCTGCATCTGCAGAATCAGCGCCGTGCCGAGACACGCTCCCATAACCGAGGCGCTTAACACCCCGAACAGACAGACCTCCCTGGTCAGATAGCGCCTGGTATCACGCCCCGCGTGCAGATTCAGAATACTGTCCCCGCTTTTTAAAAACTGCTCCGTCATATCCTTCGGCGCGATAAAAATCAGAGAAAATCCTACTGTCAGAAGAAACAGAATCATCAGATAAACCAGGATCCCGGGCAGGCGCGTCAGCGACAGATTATCCTGCCACCACTGCACGCCGGGATGGTTCGGGAAAAACAGAGCCAGCGCAGAGACGATCAGGCGCGGAATCGTAAAAAATGCCGTCGAAAACATCACCGGCATGACTCCCACCGGATTGAATTTGATCGCCAGATAATTTTTGTCCGCATAAATATTATGGATTGAAATACGCTGCAGCGGGATCCGTTTCTCCGTATTTTCCATCACAATCACAACCATCATCATGACGACGGAAATCACAATCGGAAGGATCAGATCTTCCCGCTCATTTCTGCTTAAAGATGCCATGATTCCATCCAGAATATTGACGTAAATCAGCGCTGTCTGTCCGCCGATCCCGTATCTCTTATTTCTGTCCGACAGCCACAGGATCAGCATGGCGCCTGCCACCATTTCAGCAACAGCCGTTATCTCCGCAAGAAAAAGTCCGGCTCCGCTTATGGAAAACTTCAGCTGCTGCACACGCACAAGCGCCTGAAACACTGCCAGAAACAGCGTCATGACAAGTGTAATGCGGTTTGTTTTCCGCGGCGACATCTTTGCCCTTGCATCCGAATCCCTGCAGGCCACGACAATCTGAACGAGCAGGGAGGATATCATATACGGTGATATTCCAAGTGCAAGCACAGATGAACGATACATATCTCCTCCGATCGTCTGCATCAGCAACTCTTCCGCGTTCATCACAGCCCCTGTCCGGGCAGAAAGATCGATTCCATATAACGGAATGCATCTCCCGATCACGTAGATCAGAAGAATCAGCCCCGTATACAAAAGTTTATATTTTAAGATAGATCCGTTCTTTTCTGACTGTGCCAACACATTCCTCCGCATTTACCCTTTATGCGCGGAATTAGTGACCACCCGTCTGAATGGTCACTAATTCCTGAAATCACTATGTCTTTGATTTTCCGCGCCTTATCTTACAGATTTTTTTCCTCATTATTCAGCTTACGCTTCCGGATCACGACAAACGCTATCGCTCCGACCAGTGCAATCAGCGCCGGAATATCCCACCAGCAGAAACCAAATGCTATATGATCAAACATACTTTATCCTCTCTTTCCGTCTTCATCCTTCTCGTTCCGCAGTTCGACGATCCGGTTTTTCTGCTTCTTTGTACTTGCAACACCGTACGTTCCGACTACCACTGCCAGGAGCAGTTCGAAGAAATGAAGGATACAATGTTTCACACTCTCGGTCAGGTCTGCGCCTGCAAGCGGCACTTCCGCATCTTCGACCTCTACCAGTCCTGCATCGTCCATGTCATCCGTATCGTCATCTTCCGCTACTGCAAGCGGTACTTCCGCATCCTCAACTTCCACTACGTCCGTCTCATCATCCGGAAGTGCAAGCGGTACTTCCGCATCAGGAACAACTACCGTCGGCGCTGCCGGTGCAACGGTGTCAGTAACTGCTGCCGGTGTGACGGTCGGAGCTGTCGGTGCCGCGTATGCTTCCGGCGGGATAATCGGAGTTACCGGAGGTGTCACAGGACTCGTGCTGGAAACCGTACCTGCGCTCTCGCTCGCCGACTCGCTAAGGCTTGTGCTGGTCGATTCGCTTACGCTCATGCTCGTGCTGTCACTGATGCTGGTGCTCGTCGATTCGCTTACGCTTGTGCTCGCTGACTCGCTTAAACTCGTACTCGTCGACTCGCTTACGCTCGTGCTTGCCGACTCACTTAAACTCGTGCTCGTCGACTCGCTAAGGCTTGTGCTCGCTGACTCGCTTAAACTCGTACTCGTCGACTCACTTAAGCTCGTGCTTGTTGACTCGCTTACGCTCGTGCTTGCCGATTCGCTTAAACTCGTGCTTGCCGATTCGCTAAGGCTTGTGCTCACCGACTCGCTTAAACTCGTGC
>CAJUNX010000064.1 GCA_910587865.1 uncultured Roseburia sp. | reverse complement strand
AACAGCGAAGGACATACTGGATGGGTGGGGACTTGATTTTTATGTGCCAAATAGTAATATTGAAAAAACAGATGATATAGAGAATACCCAATATTATCAAGGAGAAGCATCATTTATAGAGAGTGTCCGATATTATCAGGGAAAAACATCATTTACAGAAAAGGAACTACGCGAGACTTCTGAAGAGCAGAAGATACAGTTTTACGGAGCAGACAAAAATACGTTACGGAATGAAATAGACGATATTTCTGAAATAGCGCAATATCTAAACGGGTTGGCTCTGGAACAGTGGGAATATGCAGATCATGCACCAAATCCCGAAGAAATTGAATGCCAGATTGTTAGATTTATGTTATCAAGGGATAATAAAAAAGAGTTAAAAGAAATGTATACCGAGATACTTTATAAAAGCAATGGTAATTATTATATTGAGGAAATCATTCCGGGTGAATATAGTGATCGGGGAGAAGTTATAACACATTATCAAGTGTCAGAGGAGATAGCAAACTACATTTTATCATATATAGAAACTGCATCAAATTGAAACAAATGTAGAAGTATCGCTTAGTGGTATTATCAAAAAAAATGATTCATCGATCGTCTTCTCTTCACAGCCTTTGAGATCTTACACCTCCTGCTCGTGGGGAATACACATCGTTTAAGCAGAACTCTCATTTCTGTATCTCACATACATCAAAAAGAGGTAAGAGGACACCCTCTGCAAAAAAGGTTACGTCATCTTACCTCAACAAAAGGCTGCCCAAAAGGGGCATGGCGCAGGCGGAGCGGGGATAAGGACAGGCTCGATGCAGGGTCAGCAAAAAAATCAGTAATATTTCACGGAAACATGTTTCCCCATTTTTTTTACAACCGCAATCAGCTGCTCCACGAGATTCATGCGCATGCTCAGATCAAACGTGAGCTCCGTGTCCTGATGCGCTTCGTTCATCGCGGTCCCGACGAACAGGTTCAGCGTCGTACACTCCTCAATGATCAGCTTCGAGAGACGGGAGGCCCCGTTGTTCGCGTCAAGCTCGTCAAAAAAATCGGCGTCAAACTCATCTTTCTCATACCGCCGCAGAAGCTTTAACGCTTTTCCCAACGTCAGCACGCCCTCCGTCACCAGGTCGAGTCCTTCAATCTCGGCCATCGGCGGCACGTCCGGATTCAGCCGGTCTGCCTTTGTCACAATCTCTCTGCGCAGCACACGCGCGGCGATGATCGCGCTCGTCCCCCCGGAGACGACTTTCTTTCCCTCGGCATGCATAAAATCGCGCATCAGCGCCTCATCGTCCTCCTTCTTTTTCGGCGGTCCGGTAAACAGGTTCACGGTCTTCTGCCCGATCACACGCGCAACCGCAACCGTCGTGTCATCCCCGGGCTTCTGGATATACAGATCGTCGCACGCTTTGCTTAAAAGCGCGGTGAGCCGGGAAGCCGAGAGTGTCTCCTTCGTGCACTTTAACGTGTACTCCGCCATATTTTCCCAGGTCCAGCCCTGCAGATCCAGAATCTCCCCTGCCCCGGCATAAATCACGCCGTCGCTCATCAGCACGAAACAGTCGTTTTTCTGCACCGTAAAGCGGTATTCATGCACCTGTTTCCCCGCAATCTCACGAATCTCATATGGATAGTCCACAATCTTGTTATCGCGGATAAACACGCAGGCCGGGTTGTCGTACTCCACCAGATATGCCTCGCCGTTGTGAAAAATCTGCAGGATGCTGAATGTCGCATAGGCAACCTTTCTCTCCTGACAGACCGGCAGCGTTTTTGCGATCGTATCCACGCACGATTCGATCGTCGCTCCCTCACCGAGCATCGTCGCCAGAATACGCGACGTCAGTGTGGCAAGGATATTTGCCTTCACACCGCTCCCCATACCGTCCGCGAGGATCACAATATCCGAGTCATCTGTCTTCACGATCTCCACCTTATCCCCGCAGAGTTCTTCCTTATACTTATTCAGGCTCTTCCATGCTACATCAATACTAACCCCCATCCCTGCCTCCTGTCATGTGTCGATTCTTTCACATCTGCACCTGCAAAAAACGCGCTTTTGCAATCTTCCTGCATGACTCAGATGTCCCCACCGGTGCAGCGTCGATCGTGATCCGTCTGCACCGGCAGGCGATTCTCCCACCGGTGCAGCGTCAATCCTCCTCGAGGATCGCATCCCGCAGTTTCGTCATCGTCACCTTCGTCTCCGCCGTCGTCTCGCCGAGCAGCCCCGCGATCTCCTGCGCAACCATCATCTGCCTGTCGATCACCTTCTGCGCGATCTCAAGCGCATCCACCTTAAACTGATAATGCTGCTCTTTTAGCTGTTCCTCACGCGTGATATCCTGAAACCGCACGAGCACGCAGTCAATATCCCTGATATAGACGATGGTCTCCTCCATGATCAGGCTTTCATGCTCCATCTTTACCTTCTTATTATAAATCGGTTCTTTTGTCCGGAATGTTTCTTCTATATCTTCTATTTCGATAAATTCGAATATGTACCGCGAAAGCGCCTCTTCCTTCCCGACGCCGAGCAGCTCCTGCCCCTTTTTATTGCACTCGCGGATGCGGAACTCCGCATCCACCACCAGAAAGACATTCGGCGTCACATCCAGCACGACATTAGACATTGACTCTGACTGCAGCAGCGCATACGGCATGCACATGTCATTTTCCGCACGGCCCTGAAAGACGGCGATCGCTTTCTCCCTGCAGGTCTGATATCCGCACGCCCCGCAGTTTAACTCATCGCTTTTCGAATATTTTCCCGTGCCCTTTAAAATCTTCCGAATTTCCTCCTCCGTCGGGATCTTCTCTTTTAAGCTCCGATCCTCAAAGCCGCGCGCGAGCGCTTCGCTGCCGAAATCAGGAAGCGTCCCGGCGGGCCTGTGTGACGCGTCCTTTTCGATCTTTACTTTTGCCGTGACATACGAGGTGTTCCAGTTCGCGGACGCCGGCCCCCTGACGCACCCGCCGTCACAGACGTTTGCCTCTATAAAACAACGCTTTAGCTCTCCCCGCTTCAGACACTCCAAAAGCTCCATGCAGTGTTCCAAACCGTCCACATGTACCTTCTGGTAAAAATCGTCCGCCCTGTCAGCCATGACGGAAAGGATCACGCCGCCGCTCACCGGATAGAGCCGGTTGACCTCGGGATCCGGATTGCCGAACGGCTCCTCCTCACAGGATGCGGGCTTGATCCCCTCCTGCTTCAGCCAGTCCGCCAGCTCCTCAAAGGTTAAGATCGCATCAATCGCTCCGGCGATCCGTTCGTCCCCTTCCGCCTCCTGTTTTTTTGCGATACAGGGGCCCAGGAACACTACCTTTGTCTCGTCCCCGTACTGTTTTTTGATAAAACGGCCGTGGGCGATCATCGGCGACACGACCGGCGCCATAAGCGGCGTGCACTCCGGATAATATTTTTCGACGAGATCATTCATCGCCGGACAGCAGGTCGTGATGATATTCGGCATCTTCTTTTCATCCAGAAGCTTCTGATATTCGGCTGTCACCAGAGCGGCGCCCTCCGCGGTCTCACGCACCTCCGAAAATCCCAGCCGCATAAGCGCTGAGACGACCTGGCCAGGCTTTTCGGCCTTGAGCACGCCGAGGTATGACGGTGCGATCGAGATCACGGTCCGCGCTCCCGCGGCGAGATATCCCTTCACCCTCGAAAGGTCGCTCGCAAAGGTCTTTGCATTCTGCGGACAGATCTCGAGACAGTGCCCGCAGTGAATACAGTGGTCGTGCAGAATGTGCGCCTGTTCGTTCTCGACCGAGATCGCCTTTACCATGCAGTGACGCACACATTTGTAACAATGGCGGCATTTCGCATCCTTAAAATCGATTACTTTCACTCTGCCCCTCCCAAAACAGCCGGCCGGTATCCGGCCTGCTGTCATACTTCACCTTAACAGTATGCGTTAATTGATGCTTCTTTTTACGTATGTAGTGTGAAGGATATGGTGCGCCCTCTCACTCCCCGGCCCGCCTAAAAACTCCTCATACAGCCGTTTGACCGACGGATTTTCGTGTGACTTGCGCAGCGTCTTCGCGGCGTCGTTGTCATAGAGCACCTTTGCGCGGATCGCGCGCACATCCTCAAAGCTGCGCACACTCCCGGGTACCTGCGGCTGGCCGCCGCCGTTCACGCATCCGCCCGGGCAGCACATGATCTCCACAAAATGGTACTGCGATTCGCCCGAGCGAATCCGGTCCATGATCTTTTTTGCATTCGAGAGGCCCGATGCCACCGCGACGCAGATCTCCATACCAGCGATCTGATAAGTCGCCTCCTTGATCCCTGCCGTACCGCGCACCTCCGTAAATTCCACCTTCTGCAGCGTCTCTCCCGTGAGCTTTTCCGCCGCCGTGCGCAGCGCCGCCTCCATGACGCCGCCCGTCGCGCCGAAGATCACGCCGGCTCCCGTCGATTCGCCCAGAGGATCGTCGAATCCCTCGTCCGGCAGACTCCTGAAATCAATGCCGAGCTTTTTGATCAGCCGGGCCAGCTCTCTTGTCGTGATCGAGAAATCGACATCCGGCACGCCCGCCGCATTCTCATCCTCTCTCGTGAGCTCGAATTTTTTAGCCGTGCAGGGCATCACGCTCACGCAGACGATCTTTTTGGGGTCTATTCCCGCCTTCTGCGCATAATATGTCTTCGCAATCGCGCCGAACATCTGCTGCGGCGATTTGCAGCTTGAGAGATGCGCGAGCTGATCCGGATAATAGTGCTCGCAGTATTTGACCCAGCCCGGAGAACAGGACGTCATCAGCGGAAGCACGCCGTGATTCTGCACGCGGTCCAGAAATTCGTTCGCCTCCTCCATGATCGTTAAATCCGCGCTGAAATTCGTGTCAAACACTTTGTCGAACCCGATCCTGCGCAGAGCCGCCGCCATCTTACCTTCCACATCGGTTCCCATCGGATATCCGAATTCTTCTCCGAGCGCCGCACGAACCGCCGGAGCCGGCTGCACGATGACAAATTTTTCCGGATCCGCAATGGCGGAGAGCACATCGTCCGTGTTGTCCTTCTCATAGAGTGCACCGGTCGGGCAGGCCGCGATGCACTGTCCGCAGGCGACACAGCTCGTATCCCAGAGTCCCATCGCAAACGGCGAGCCGATCGATGTCGCGAATCCGCGGTGATTCGGACCGATCACGCCGACGGTCTGCACCTTCTCACAGACTGCCGAGCATCTGCGGCAGAGAATACATTTATTATTGTCGCGGATCATGTGGGGCGCGCTCGTATCCGGCTCGTAATGATTCATCTCCCCTGCGAAGTAATCCTCGTCCGCGACGCCCAGCTCCTTACAGAGCTCCTGGAGTTCGCAGCTGCCGCTCCTGACGCAGGATAAGCACTTCTTCTCGTGATCCGAGAGGATCAGCTCTAAGGTGCGTCTTCTCGACGCCAAAAGCCTCGGTGTGTTCGTCTCTACCTCCATCCCCTCGCTCACCGGATGGACGCAGGCAGCCGCCAGATTCCGCGCGCCCTTCACCTCCACGACACACATGCGGCACGCGCCGATCTCATTGATTTCCTTTAAAAAGCAGAGCGTCGGGATCTTAATTCCGGCGATGCGCGCCGCCTCAAGGATGGTCGAACCGGCCGGAGCGCTGACACTGATACCATTTATTTTTAACGTTACGTTTTCCATCTTTTCCTCCATATGCACACGTTCCCTTACTCTCTGTAAATCGCTCCAAAACGGCATTTCTCCATGCAGGCTCCGCACTTTAAGCACTTGTCCTGACTGATCATGTGCGGCTCCTTCACGCTGCCGACGATCGCATCCGCCGGACAGGTTCTCGCACACAGCGTACAGCCCTTACATTTGTCCGCATCGATCCGGTACCGCAGCAGATCCTTACAGACGCCTGCCGGACATTTTTTGTCCACGATATGGGCGATATACTCGTCCCGGAAATACCGGAGCGTCGAGATCACCGGGTTGGGGGCCGTCTGTCCGAGTGCGCACAGGGAGTTCGCCGAAAGATGTTCGCACAGCTCCTCTAATTTGTCCAGATCTTTTAGCGTCGCCTGACCTTTTGTGATCTTCTCCAGAATCTCTAACATGCGTCTCGTTCCGATGCGGCAGGGCGTACATTTTCCGCAGGATTCGTCAACCGTAAATTCCAGGAAAAACTTGGCGATATCCACCATGCAGGTGTCCTCGTCCATGACGATCAGTCCGCCGGAGCCCATCATGGATCCGATGGCGGTCAGGTTGTCGTAATCGATCGGCACGTCCAGATGCTCCGCCGGGATGCATCCGCCGGACGGCCCGCCGGTCTGTGCGGCCTTAAACTTCCTTCCGTTCGGCACGCCGCCTCCGATCTCCTCGACGATCTCGCGCAGCGTGGTTCCCATCGGCACCTCGACGAGTCCGGTATTGTGAATCTTGCCGCCGAGCGCAAATACCTTGGTTCCCCTGGACTTCTCCGTGCCCATCGACGCAAACCACTGTGCCCCGTTTAAAATAATCTGCGGGATATTCGCATAGGTTTCTACATTATTTAAAATCGTCGGCTTCTGAAAGAGCCCCTTCAATGCCGGGAAAGGCGGACGCGGGCGCGGCTCTCCGCGGTTGCCCTCAATCGATGTCATCAGAGCCGTCTCCTCGCCGCAGACAAACGCGCCGGCGCCCAGACGCAGGCCGATATCAAAGGAAAAGCCGCTTCCGAAGATGTCTTCTCCCAGAAGTCCCATCTTCCTGGCCTGCCCGATCGCGATTTCAAGGCGCTGTACGGCAATCGGGTACTCCGCCCGCACATAGATATAACCCTGTGACGCGCCGATCGCATATCCCGCGATCGTCATGGCCTCGAGCACGACATGCGGATCGCCCTCGAGCACGGAACGGTCCATAAACGCTCCCGGATCCCCCTCGTCCGCGTTGCAGCAGACATATTTCTGATCCGCCTCATTTGCCGCCGCAAACCGCCATTTTAACCCGGTCGGAAATCCTGCGCCGCCTCTGCCGCGCAGACCGCTGTCGAGCACGACCTGAATCACTTCCTCCGGCGTCATGGAGGTCAGGACCTTTCCGAGCGCCTCATAGCCGCCGGTGCCGATATATTCGGTGATATGCTCCGGGCTGATCTCTCCGCAGTTGCGCAGCGCGACCCGGTGCTGCTTTTTATAAAAATTCGTCTCCTCCAAAGGAAGTATGTGATCCGATCTCGTCGTCTCCTCATAGAGCAGCCGCTTTACGGGCCTGCCGCCCACGAGATGTTCTCTGACGATCTCCGGGATATCCTCTTCTTTTACCATCGAATAAAACGTGCCTTCCGGGTGTACGATCATGATCGGTCCTAACGCGCACAGACCAAAGCACCCTGTCTTTACGATCTCCGCTTTGCCCTCCAAACCGTTTGCCCTGATCTCCTCCTCAAGCCGCTTTATCATCCGCGGGCTCCCCGAGGAGGTGCAGCCGGTTCCCCCGCAGACATGCACGCGGTAACGGCTGGTAATCTTTTTTGCCTGTTCTCTGATTTCACGCAGTTCTTCAAGAGATTTCATCTCACTCCTCCTCACTCATACTTCGCCAGTATCTCGTCGATATCATCCACCGTCAGCCGGCCATACACTTCGTCGTTGATCATCATGACCGGCGCAAGACCGCATGCGCCGACACAGCGGCATGCATCCAGTGAAAACTTCCCGTCCGGCGTACATTCCCCGCCGACAATCCCCAGCTTTTCCATCAGCGCATTGTAGATATCACCGGAGCCTTTCACATAACAGGCCGTTCCGAGACAGACCGAGATCCGGTATCTGCCTTTCGGATTCAGACTGAACTGCGAATAAAACGTGGCCACTCCGTAGATTTTCTCCATCGGAATCCCGGTCTCGTCCGAAATCATCTTCTGAACCTCAATCGGCAGATACCCGTATATGTCCTGTGCCTTCTGTAAAATCGGCATCAGCGCACCCGGTTCCTCTTTCAATCCGGCGATCACATCCATCAGCGCATGCTTTTGTTCTTTTGTTCCGGAAAACGGAACGGTCTGTTTCTTTTCAGACATTGTACAACCTCCTTACTGAAATCAACTCACTGTCTGGTCATTCTAACATACGTCCGTGTAGTTTGTATACAAAAAATTTAGTCACGCTTTGTGAAATATGTGAATCACGCCCGCAAAAATGAGCATATTTCACAGAGTATGAGCAAAGCGCCCGCACATATGCAGCACATATGCAGGCGGTATTTGCGTCAATAAGCTGCGGGGAGTGCTGAACGCACGGTTTGGCGAGCATCGCTGGCCAAACAGATCGAAACGGAACAAAAAAACAAAAAACTCCTTGCATCTTTTTTCCAATCCATATATGATAAGAAGTATCATCTTTTTTCCGCGTTATTCTTTATCCGGCAGTATTACCTGCACAGATCAGTGATACAGATTCTTATGGAGGCAGTTATGAATTCTTTCACGTTCATCATTCAGTATGTAAAAAAACACCGGCTTCAGTACGCAGCCGGCATTCTCACACTTTTTGTCGTGGATTACGCCAATCTCTTTATCCCGAAGCTGACCGGCACGATCACGGACGGGCTGACTGCGCGCACGATGGACTGGAACGGGGTGAAGACCTGCCTCGCCGCCATATTCGTGCTGGGCGCACTGCTCGCGCTCGGCCGCTTTCTCTGGCGGTATTTTCTCTTCGGCGCTTCCCGATCCATCGAACGCGAGATGAGGGGGGACATGTTCGCTCACCTCGAGGAGATGAGTGTGGAATATTATAACGAGCGCGGCACCGGCGACCTGATGACCCGCTTCACCAGTGATTTAAATGCGATCCGCATGGCCATCGGCCCTGCCGTGATCTGCATGTTTGACGCATGTGTGATGACGGTCATGGTGATCGGGCAGATGATGTACTATGTCAACGTGCGCTTAACGCTCTTAGCCGTCATCCCGATGTTTCTGATCTGCATCGGCGAGATTTATTACGGAAAGATCATTCACCGCCGGTTTCTCGACCGGCAGGAGGCGGTGTCGGATCTGACGGATTTCGTGCAGGAGAGCTTTTCCGGCGTACGGGTGATCAAGGCGTTTGTGCGGGAACGCGCGGAGTTTTACGCGTTCGCGAAAGAAAATAAACACACGATGGATCAGACGCTGCGCGTCGTCCGGCTGCAGTCCGTGATCATGCCGCTTTTAGACGTCATCATCGGGCTCTCAAGCCTGATCACGCTGATCTACGGCGGTTATCTCGCCTTAATCGGCGACATCTCCTTAGGCCGTTTCGTGGCGTTTAACCAGTACGTCAGTATGCTGGTGTGGCCGATGATCGCCTGCGGGGACGCGATCAATATGTTCTCCCAGGGCGCGGCGTCGATCCGACGGGTGAAGGAAGTCCTCGACGAGACGCCGGAGATCCGGGATTCCGACAGCGTCACGGAGGTCTCGGAGATCCGGGGCGAAATCACATTCTCGCACCTGACGTTTCTCCACCGCGGGCACAGCGAACCGACCTTAAAGAACATCAGTCTTCATGTGCCGGCAGGGACGACCTTAGCCGTCATCGGGCGCACCGGAAACGGCAAATCGACGCTGGTGAATCTGCTGCTGCACCTTTATAACACAAAGCCGGGCATGATCTTAATCGACGGGACGGATATCAATGCGATTCCCCTAAAGACGCTGCGGGAGCATATCGCCTATGTTCCCCAGGATAATTTTCTCTTCTCAAATACGCTGCGCTCGAATATCGCCTTCGGGATCGCGCACGGGAAAGATGACAGCGGCAGGCCCGCAGACGGCGGCGCGGCGGAGCGCACGGCAGCGGCGGATCTCGCGGCGGTCCGCGGAACAGAAGACGACGAGATGGATGCGATCATCCGCGCCACGAAAGCAGCCTGCATCCATGAGAGCATCGTCTCCTTCCCGGACGGCTACGAGACAATCGTAGGTGAACGAGGCGTCACCCTCTCCGGCGGTCAGAAGCAGCGCAGCTCGATCGCGCGTGCGCTGATCAAGGACGCGCCGATCCTGATTCTGGACGACGCGCTCTCGGCCGTGGACACTGACACGGAAGAACATATTCTTAAGAACCTGAAGATAAACCGCGCCGGCAAAACCACGATCCTGATCGCGCACCGGATCTCGACGATCCAGAATGCCGATGTGATCATGGTGCTCGAGGACGGCGAGGCAAAAGAGATCGGAAATCACGAATCCCTGATGAAGGCCGGCGGAATCTACCGGGATATGTTTGAAAAACAGCAGCTTGAAGCAGCACAGCAGACCATAAACGCGGGAGGTGCATCATCATGAAACGACTTCTTACATATTTAAAACCGCATAAATGGGTGATGACCGCAGCGACGATTCTGGTGCTCTTTATCATCGCCGTAGAGCTTTTCCGCCCGATCATCATCGGGGATGCCATCGATGATTATATCAACGGCTATTACACGCCCTATACCGTGACGACAGAGGACGCGCCGCGCGCCGTCCCCTACCGCGGTCTCTGGCTGACAAAGGATGCTGCCGCGGCGGATTCCGACGGCACGCCTGGATCAGATCTGCCCTCCGACGGCAGCGCCCCGTACTTTCAGATGTTCCTTTGGCAGGATCACTATTATATGGCGGAGCATCTGACCCCGGAGGAATGTGCGCTGCTCGAGGACGCCGATCCCGACGTGCTCTCACAGTATGCGAAGGACGGCGCCGTCCCGCTTTCCAGGGAGGATTTAAAACAGCTGCGGCACTATGATTTTACCGGTATTCTGACTGCGGCGGCGCTCTACCTGGCCCTGATGCTGTTCGGCTTTCTCCTGAATTCCACCAATACCTGGATGCTGCAGAAGATGGGACAAAAGATCGTCTACCGGATGCGCGAGGAGACTTTTTCCCACATTCACAGTCTGTCGTTAAGCTTTTTTAATACGACACCTGTAGGAAAGCTTGTCACCCGCGTCTCCAACGACACCGAGGCGGTGCACGAGCTGTTTTCCGGCATTCTCGTCCGGCTGTTTAAAAATGTGGTAAAAATCATCGGCTACGCGGTTGTCATGATCTCCATCGACGCGCGCATGGCGGGATTCTCCTTCCTGCTGCTGCCGGTGGTGGCGGTGCTGACCTTCTTTTTCCGCTATATGTCGCGAAAAGCCTATCAGCTCACCAGGACAAAGATCACGGAGTTAAACACCTTTTTGTCCGAGCATATTTCCGGAATGAAGCTGATTCAGATCTTTGCCCGGGAAAAGGAAAAATATCAGGAATTTGACCAGAAATCCGGCGAGCTGTTCGCAGCAAACTGGCGCGAGCTCATGATCTTTGCGATCTTCCGCCCCGCCATCTACATGCTCTCCATCATCGCCATGATCATCATCATCGGCACCGGAAGCTCCTCCGTGTTAAAAGGAACGCTCTCGCTCGGGACGCTGTTTATCTTTATCACCTATATCAGTTCCTTTTTCGAGCCGATCCAGGAGCTCGCAGAGCAGTTCGGCACCTTACAGTCCGCTCTCGCCTCCGCGGAAAAGATTTTCTCCGTCCTCGACGTGCAGCCTGAGATCGTGAATCCCACACATCCCGTCGATGTGAAGATCCGCGGACGGATCGAATTCCGGAACGTGTGGTTTGCCTATGAAAAGTCATCGCAGACCAATGATTACGACTATATCTTAAAAGATGTCAGCTTCGTCATCGAGCCCGGGCAGAAGGTTGCGTTTGTCGGCGCGACCGGAGCCGGAAAATCCTCGATCCTAAACCTGATCGGACGATATTTTGACATCCAGAAAGGCGAGATCCTAATCGACGGCGTCAACATCCGCGACATCGATACCGACGTGCTGCGCGCCGCGATCGGGCAGGTGCAGCAGGATGTCTTCATCTTCACCGGGGATATCAAAAGCAATATCTCCCTGCGCAACGAGCATATCACCATTGATCAGATCCGGCGGGCCGCGGAGATCGTAAACGCCGACTCCTTCATCCAGAAGATGCCGGGCGGCTATGACGAGCCGGTGACCGAGCGCGGCAGCACACTCTCCGCCGGTCAGCGGCAGCTGCTCTCCTTCGCGCGGACCTTAGCCTATGATCCCGCGATTCTCGTTCTGGATGAGGCGACCGCGAACATCGACACGGAGACCGAGAGCATGATCACGGAAGCGCTCGAGCGCCTGATGACCGGCCGCACCACGATCATGGTCGCCCACCGGCTCTCCACGATCCAGCACGCGGATAAGATCATCGTCATGCACCACGGACAGATCCATGAATCCGGCACCCACCAGGAGCTGCTGCTGCAGGCGGGGCTTTATAAAAAGCTGTACGACCTGCAGCTTGCGGATGCATAGCATAGTCTTATCCGTCTTCTTTTGCAGACAGGGCGCTTCCTGGCGCCCTGTGGCGCCGCGAAAAATGCCCTTCCCAGCCACAACAGAACGTAATCCCTGCTCTGCCATGGACCGTGTTCTGGCCGCCTTTCTGCACCTCAAAACCGTGACTGACTGCGAAATCCATGAGATTGGTGCCGAAAACCTGCTTCATCTGCGTTTCCGTAAAAGGCATGGGCCTCCGTCTCACGGCTGTTTGCCGGTCCGTAACCGTCACCTCCTGATGAAAAAAAGGCGCCGGCAAAACGGTTTTTCATCCATCTCGCCAGCGCCCCGCACTGTGTCGTTATTTTACTGTTATTGTTTCTGTCTCATCTGCCGTTATTTCAGTTTCATTCCGTCCCTGAAAGCGTTCCCCACCTTTTCGCCCAGCTTCAGATATGCGTTGTTCACCGGGTCAAATACAATGGGTTCCAGCTTTGCCGGGTCGATCTTCCCGTTTTCGTCCAAAATCTTTTCATCCGCCGAAACATTGACAATCTCACCCACAAGCCTGCAGGTCTCCTTATCATAGCTTACCAGCCTGCACTCCACCGCCATGGGCAGCTCCGCAATAACGGGAGCGTCTACATGCTCCGCCTTCTCCGTATGGAACCCTGCTTTTGCCAGCTTGTCCGGCACCTTGTTCGCAGACTCGATCCCCACATAATCACACTCCGCCACATGAACCGCATCCGCCATGCTCACCGTAAAGGCACCGCGGGCAAGGATATTCGCCACCGTCTTATGCCCCGGGGAAAGGCACATGGAAATCTGCTTGTCATCGCTGATGCCGCCCCATGCGGCGTTCATGGCGTCCGGCGTCCCGTCCTCCCCATAGGTTGCAATGATAAATACCGGCTGCGGATACGTCCACGGCTTCGCTCCAAAATTCTTCCTCATCGGTCATCCTCCTTTGCTCCAAAGCGTTCTTTCAGACCGGAGAGAGTATCCACATCCGCCATATCCTCATCCGGCTCTTTCCGCTTTTCCTCTGACATCCTGTATTTACATCCAGTTTCTAGTTCCAGCCGGCTTTTCCGCTGTACCATCAGGAAACCCTGGTTTTTGCTTCCTTATTATTCACATATTCTTCTAATTTTTTCAGTATTTCCTCTTCTGTCTTACAGTCAGACAGATCGCAGTCCGTATAGATCGTTGTTTTGGTATCCATTGTCTGGATGCCTTCCTTTAAGGATTCCACAATCGTATTCAGGGAAGACAGATCGTTCTTCACCGCTTCCCATATCTGCAGAGTGGCCTTTGTTTCCGGCTTACCGGTCAGATCCTGTACTGCTTTCTGGATATTGCTTAAAGCCTGATCCACAGCGTCCCAGTTTTTTACGATATTCTCAACGGCATTTATCAGGTCGTCTGTCTGTGCGGTAAGTGATTCAAACTGACTTCCAATCAGAGCAATCGCACATTTTTCGATATCTATGTTATCTTTATTTTTACCCAGTTCTTCGATAAGCTTTTTTAATTTTTCTGCCTGTACAGAGCAGATTGCCGCACTCGTGCTGAGAAGCCCCATACCGAAAAAAGCGGCGACGCCGATACAGATACCGACGCCGGGAACCAGTGTGATAGCGGTAATTCCGCCGGCAATAGCGGCGCCTGCCAGAATGCCGCTCACACATGCGCCTGCAATATAGGCTTTTCTGGCTTCCTGGTAAGATTCCATTTCGCGTGCAATCTGATCAATCTGGCTTTGCTGGGCTTCTGTAAGCCGGGAAACCTGATCAGATAAGTCAGTCATTTTTTTGCTTTCTTCTTCCAGTCTGGACTGATGTTTGATAAGCATGGCAAAAAAATTACTTAACTTCTGCTGTTCCTTGTCCGTATTATGTTTTAATAAATTCAGATGTTTATTGAATTTTTCGATGTACACTTTACAGTCTTCGGAATCCCTCAATGCAGCAATAACGCTTTCTGCTTTATTATTTACTTCATTAAATTCATCCTGGATATCCTCAAAACCGATCTGCATATTTTCAGGCAGAGCGGTAATGGCAGGCAGAACCTATCGTTCCATACCAAAACACTTGATTTTAGTGAACTGATGCCCTGTACCCAGTCAGGGTATTTGTCAAGCTTGCTGTAGGTGATGGCAGGGGTGCTGATGGCCAATATCTCTTTTACATACAGGGTCAGAAATGCAATGTCAGCCGCATACCCGTACTGCTCGTTTTCCGTGGACAGCACCGCTCTTTTTCTCGGAGAATGAAGCAGAGGGAACAGAATGATTTTGTTGGAATCGAGTTAAAAAGAAACATTTACCGGTCGTAATATGCTCATAACGAAACCTCCTGAATGAAATATTTGTCTGTTAATATGATGCCAGGGCTGTGACCCTGGCGTCATTTGTATTAATTATATCATACACAATCAGAAACTGTAAATCATTACTTTCCTGCCGCCACGACAATCCCCCGTTCCTTACTTCAATGCAAGAATTCTGTTATTTTTTATCATACACAAAATAGTATAGACTGCGACTGCCAGCTCTGTAATCGGCATGACCCACCATAAAAGTTTCGCACCAAACAGCGCCGGAAGCACAAACACTAATACACCGCATAAAACCATGCCCCGTGCCATAGAAATGATCAATGCGGTTTTCGGCTGCATCACAGACTGGAAATAATAGGTTGCGAAAATGTTCAGCGGCAAAAGCAGATACGCAAGACTATAGATCCGCATAATACCGGGCGCCATCTGCAGTACGCTGTCTGTCGGGGACATGAATACTTTCACAAAAGTCTCGGGGAACAAACGTACTGCTGCTGTCCATAAAACACCGAAGGCTGCAACTGTCCATAAGGAATATTTCCGTGTTTCTTTGATGCGCCCCAAATTGTGCACACTGTAGTTTTCGGAGATAATTGGCTGTGCAGCCTGCCCGACAGCATAAGTAAAGCATTGGACAAGACCGGAAATCTGGACAATGACCCCAAATACCGCCAGCGCATCTGAACCAAAATAATTCATAATCTGACGGTTAAATAACATCGCAATCATTCCCATCGCGATTTCTGAAACAAAGACGGAACAGCCGTTGAACACCAGCTCTTTTGCCTTATGAATATAACCATGAATCCGGGATAACCTGAGCGCATTTTTCTGCTGAAAAAATGAGAAACCATAACCGCAATCGTCAGTGTTACGCCGATCGCGGTCGCAAGGCCTGCGCCAAATATACCCATGTTAAGCCCAAACACAAAATACAGATCTCCGAAAATATTGAAACATCCGCCGCACAAGGTCGCAAAGGCCGCAAACCCCGGCGCATTATCGTTTCTCAGGTAAGCGGCAAGCATTTGCGTGAACGGATATGCCGGAATCACAAACTGAATTGGGCGAAGATATGCCTTTGCCAATGGCAGAAGAATGTCATCCGCACCAAACAGACGGAGCAGCTGGTCATCAAAAACAGTGAATCCGATCCAGCAGACTGCAGCTATGGCCGAAGTAAAGAGCAGGGACAGGGTAAAGTAAGCATTTGCCTTGTCGTTCTTCCCCTGTGCCCTGTAATATGTATATTTAATAGAACCTCCGCTGCCGGTCAAAATCCCCAGACTGTACAAAATTGTCCAGATCGGCGCTATAATAGACAATGCCGCCGTCCCCTGCGGACCCTGATACTGACCAACTACGGCAAAGTCCACCAGTCCGTATATACAGGAGATCATGGAACCTCCAAAAGCGGCGCCAAGATACTTAAAGTAGAGTTTTTTTACACTTCCCTGCGTTAAATTCTTTTCCATAATAACCTCCATTCCGGAGCGTTCATGAGACGGGGCAACGCATACCTGCGTTTGCCAGCAGGGCTTATTTGTGACGCTCCGGCACAAACAGCCGTGTGAAAAACAGCTCTATCAATCCGATTTTTCACACTGACTCCTATCTGAACTTACTCATTCTCCGGGACAGGCTGTCTGAGTATTTCGCAAGTAATTTCATTGCAAATTCTCTTTCCGAGGCATCCATATCCTCAAAGGCTGCAATTTCTTCCGCAAGAACCAGATCAACCGTTTTTTTGGAAAACTCCTCGCCTTTTTCCGTCAGTGTGACATACTTATGACGTTTGCCGTTGTAGTCCCCAACCTCAATTAATCCTTCCTTCACCATCTTTTTCAAGGCAGAATGGACCGTCTGCTTTGGCTAGTATATAAAACTGCAGATATCCTTCTGGGTGACTTTTTCTTCCGACTGGCGTATGAAATACAATATCCAAAATGCACAATCCGATAAGCCAAAAGACCTGGCGACCCCCCGGTAGATTTCCTCATATCCATTGATGGTTGCATTGAAGGTAACAAGAACTTCTTTTCCAGTATACATAGATTTTCCTCCTTTCAGTCCGAAATCAGACTTATTTTATCTTATTTTTCTCAGGTTTTCAAGAGAATTCA
>CAJUNX010000063.1 GCA_910587865.1 uncultured Roseburia sp. | reverse complement strand
GTACAGCGGTGCTTGCAGCCCTCCCTTGTGTCCGCTGGTCTTTCCATGTAGGGCAGCAAGAAAGCTGTGGGTCTGCATGGTCTGATATTCTGCTTCTGTTACCATAGCCACATACTCATTCTTAATGCCGATTTTTTTGACTTTCAAAAACTTTTTTTCTCCTGGTGAAAAGAATAATGATTAGAATATGTCCCGAATACGATATAAAATTCGGGACATCCTCTTTTGACACGCCTTGAAAATCTGCATTTGGGGCTGTGTCCCCGTACCCTGAGATGTATTCTAATCATTCTAACCAAAAAGGTTGACAAGAACGGTTAGAATGGTTAGAATATGGGTGGAATAAATTTGGGAGGCGATCAGATGACTTTTCAGGAAAGCGAAACGGTTGAACTGAAAGCAATCGTGGTGGAGGACATCAAAAAAGAAATCATAGCTTTTGCAAACTGTGAGGGCGGAAAGCTGTATATCGGCGTGCAGGATGACGGAACCGTGTCGGGGCTGGATGATCCGGACAGTGCTTCCTTGCAGGTCAGCAATATGATCCGAGATGCAATCAAACCGGACTTAACCATGTTTCTCCATTATGAAACCTTGACGGTAGATGGAAAGAAAATTGTCGCGGTTGATATTCAGCAGGGAACGGAGCGGCCTTATTACATTGCGAAAAAAGGACTGCGTCCCGAAGGTGTCTATGTCCGTCAGGGATATTCCTCCGTGCCGGCTACCAATACAGCGATCCGGCACATGATTAAGGAAACAGATGGCGACCGCTTTGAGGAAATGAGGTCTTTGGAGCAGAATTTGACCTTTGAAAGAGCCGGAAAAGAATTTGCAGAACGGAATATAAAGTTTGGGCAGGCCCAAATGAAAACACTGGGGATTATGACACAGGATGGCGTTTATACGAACCTGGGGCTGCTGCTTTCCGACCAATGCGTGCATACGATCAAGGCGGCTGTTTTTGAAGGAACGAACCAGAACCAGTTTAAGGACCGGAAAGAATTTACCGGCTCCCTGTTCCAGCAGATGGATGATGTTTATGATTTTATTGATTTTCGCAATCAGACCCATTCATCTTTTGAAAAGCTGCGCCGTATCGACAGGCGCGACTACCCAGAGGTAGCTGTCAGAGAGGCCCTTCTGAACCTTCTGGTCCACCGTGAATATTCCTTCCGGGCCAGTACCTTTATCAGCATTTATACAGACAGGATCGAGTTTACCTCTATAGGTGGTCTGGTAAGCGGCGTGACCTTAAAGGATGTGACAATGGGAATATCTGTCTGTCGGAATGTAAAACTGGCAAATGTATTTTATCGTTTGGAACTGATTGAGGCCTATGGCACCGGAATCCTGAAAATTATGGATGCCTACGAAGGGACCGGGCTGACGCCGCAGATTGAAACGTCCGATAACGCGTTTAAGATCATTCTTCCCAACCTGAACGCAGAGACGGAACAGAAAGAACCGGACAATACGGATTCCAAAAGCAGCACGGAAGAAGAAAAAGTGATTGCACTGGCAAAGGAACGGGGGTTTGTCACAAGAAAAGAAGTTGAAATACTACTGGGTATCGGCCAGACGACATGCGGACGGCTGCTAAAGCAAATGATAGAAAATGGACTGATCGTCCAGGAAGGCAAGGGAAAGAACACCCATTATTGTCTCTCCAAATAAAGAAGAATAACGCTTGAGGCAAGGTTCCAGTCCGGGGGAGAAGAAAGTGAACGAGGGCGAGGTGCCGCAGTATTATGTGGAGGGCAACCACCAGGCCATCATCAGCCCGTCCGTGTTCGAGGAGGCGCAGCACCAGATGGCGGCCAGGCATTCCGGGAAGAACCGGGCGAGCAGCACGGGCGTATTCTCCGGCCGGATAAAATGTGCGGACTGCGGGGGCTGGTACGGCTCCAAGGTGTGGCATTCCAACAGCAAGTACCGGAAGACCATCTGGCAGTGCAACCACAAATTTGACGGCGGGGAGAAATGCGGCACACGGTGGACAGCCTCACGACCATCCGGAAGCTGAAGGAGAACAGGGTGGAGTGCTATTTTGAAAAGAAAGACTTCTATACGGGGAAAGTGCCGAAGAATGCGGTAAAACGGGCATTCTTCGGTACTTTTTGGTGTTTAGGTGATGTTTAAAGTTATGTGTCAGTATGAAACAAAACTTTACAAAAGAAAAAGAGCATCTGTCAATCGACAAATGCCCATAATTTCTTTTGAAAGCCACTGGTTTACCGGCCCAATAGCCGAAGCCTTTACAGATCCCAAGCTATCAGCAAAGGATTACAATATCAGTATATCCACCTAGCCACGATTTGTCAACAGGGCGAGATGCTTTTTTTAAAATTCGTGATATTGCCCAAATTTACGGATGGGTATTTGTAACCTGTCTAACCCATGCAGGCGAAGACATGAGTTTGTTGTATGTATTGATGTTATCAATCAGGTACGCTGTCACAAATCGCCATGACTTGCCTGTGTTTCTGATAACAACTACATATTTTTCCTGTGATACAAGCGCAATCCTACTATTGTTGTCGTTTTTCGCGTGCTTTGTCATATCCCTGGCGAGGCACTATTGTTGAATCATGCAATACCTCGCTTATCCACGGCATACGCTTGCATCGGTCAAAATCGACACTGTCTTTTTTTGCTTTCCATGCTTTGGCAGTGCGCTTATAGAATGCATGTTCAAACATTTCTGGATAAATCGGATTTTTCGCGGGAGATGAACCGGTCGATGGCAGTGTATCTTAAGGATTTTGAAAACTGAGGCGGGAAAATGTGCAAAAAGTGCGTTAGAAACAGGATGACATTTTTTCATATCTGTGATATAGTATAATTATATGATTATAACACAAAGGGGATGTTACTATGAAGAAACGAATCATGGCACTGCTGGTGTGCTGCCTGTTTCTGGGCGGCTGTGGCGCGGGGATCACGCAGGAGGAATATGACGAGGTTGTTGCACAAAGAGATGCTGCGATTGAGGAAAGAGACGAGGCAATTGCGGAGAAAGACGAGCTGGAGACCGAGATCGGGAACCTGAATAATGTCGTGGAATTAAATGAAAAAGTGGTTGAGTATCAGGCGAGAATCGAAGAACAGTACAAACACGCAAAATTTATTTTATATGTTACCGGGCTGGTGGCAGGGGAGGATACAGAGTCCTCTCAGGAAGAGCTGGACGACCTGTATCAGACAGTTTCCGGGTCGATCGATGCCGTGAAGACTGCATATGAATCAGCGAATGCGCTCGGAGGCGCTGAACAGGATATCGCGGATGTGGGGGAGAGTATAGATAAGATGTGGGAGTCATGGCAGAATTTTTACGAGGTAGTTCTGGCAATGGAAAGCTTTTTGTCAGGAAACTGATGAAATGAAGCAAAATAGATACAGAAAGGGATAACAGGAGGAAAAGAGCAGGATGGCAAGATTTTTTGCGGCAGCAACGCCAGAGATCAGCGACAGGGAAAAACGTAACATGGAGCGGGCGAGAAAGATCGCGACGCAGGGAATGGTGCTTCTGAAAAACAACGGAGCACTTCCGCTTTCGGATGCGGGGAAGAAGCTCGCGCTCTTCGGCAACGGGGCGCGCCGTACGGTAAAGGGCGGCACGGGTTCCGGCGACGTGAACAGCCGCTCGGTGGTCAATGTCGAGCAGGGGCTGGAGGCGGCCGGGTATACGATCACGACAAAAGCGTGGATCGACCGCTATGACGCGGCGGTGGAACAGGCGCGCGGGGAATATTTCGGCAAAGTGAAAGAGACGATGGCAAAGGACGGACAGGCAGCGTTTATGATGCTGTTTACGGATCCGTTTATAGAGCCGGCGATCGTCCCGGTGACGGAGGAGGACATCGCGGCGTCGGATACCGACACGGCGGTGTATGTGATCGCCCGCAATTCCGGCGAGGGAAAAGACAGAAGACCGGTGGCCGGAGAGTACGAGCTTCATGACGTGGAAAAAGATGCGATCCGGTTTCTTACGGAGAAATACGCGCATGTCGTCGTGGTGTTAAATGTCGGCAGCGTGATTGACACGAAGTTTCTGCGCGCGCAGGAGGGCATCGACGCGATCCTTCTGATGAGCCAGGCGGGAAATATCGGAGGATATGCGCTCGCCGATGTTCTGACCGGCAGGGCGGAGCCGTGCGGACGTCTGACGACGACCTGGGCGGAGCATTATCAGGACTACCCGAAGGCGGATGTGTTCAGCCACATGAACGGGGATATTGACGACGAGTATTATGAGGAAGGCGTTTATGTCGGATACCGGTATTTTGACACGTTTAACGTGACGCCGGCCTATCCGTTCGGCTACGGTCTTTCCTACACGGAGTTTGAGCTCGGTCTGATCAGCGTAAATGCGGACGCACAGAAGATATCGATCGCTGTGAAGGTGACGAACACCGGAAAACGCGCCGGAAAAGAGGTCGTGCAGGTTTATTATTCCGCACCGGCGGGCGCGCTGGAAAAACCGTATCAGGAGCTGGCTTCCTACGCGAAGACGGGAGAGCTTGCACCGGGGGAGAGCGAGACGCTTGTGCTCGATTATCCGACGGCACGCATGGCTTCCTACGATGTGAAGCGCGCGGCGTGGGTGTTAGAGGCAGGTACCTATTATGTGCGCGTCGGCACGGACAGCAGAAGCACACAGGTGATCGCTGCGGTCACGCTCGACGGGGAAGCAGTGACGGAGCAGCTGACCAACCGCCTGCCGCTCGACTGTGAGATGAAGGAATTCTCCGCAGCGGGCGTGACGCCGTACAGCTATCCGGAGGAAGCGGCTGAGAAAGAAGCGGCGAAAAAGCTTTCCGTAAAGGCGGCGGATATCGCGTGCCATACAGCGGTGTACCGCGAGTCGAATCCGGAGATTTCGTGCGGTAAGATTGCGGAGCAGATCACGATGGACGATGTGCTGGCAGGAAGACACACGATCGACGAACTGGTATCCCAGCTGACTGTAGAGCAGATGGCGGAGCTGTGTGTCGGCGCGGAGCGCGGCGGATTCGGCAGCACCTCGATCATCGGTGCGGCGTCCGCGGCCTGTCCGGGTGCGGCGGGGGATACGACCTCCTGCATGATCGAGGACCGGAAGGTGCGCAACATGATCCTTGCGGACGGACCGGCCGGATTACGTTTGTCGACACATTTCGTTGCGGATAAGGACGGCAATCTGGTTCCGGGTCTCGGCGAAGCACCGATCCCGGGGTTAGAGCTTCTGATGGGCGCGGCAGAGAAGCCGCCGGTTCCCGAGGGAGCGGTTGACTATTATCAGTACTGCACGGCGATTCCGATCGCAACACTGCTGGCGCAGACCTGGGATCTCGCGGAGATCGAGGCGGCAGGGGATATCGTCGGCGGTGAGATGGATGAGCTGGGCGTACAGCTGTGGCTTGCGCCGGGGATGAATATCCATCGGAATCCGCTCTGCGGCAGAAACTTTGAATATTATTCCGAGGATCCGCTGGTGGCGGGACTTTGTGCGGCGGCGGACACGAAGGGTGTGCAGAAGCATCCGGGCGTCGGCACAACGATCAAGCATTTTGCATTTAACAACCAGGAAGACAACCGGATGCATGTCAATGCTCATATCGGGGAGCGTGCGATCCGCGAGATTTACCTGAAATGCTTTGAGATCGCGGTGAAGGAATCCCAGCCGATGTCGATCATGACCTCCTACAATCTGATTAACGGGGAGCACACCGCCAACAGCTACGACCTGCTCACTGCGATTGCGCGTGACGAGTGGGGCTTTGCGGGAATCGTGATGACGGACTGGGGAACGACCGGCGGCATGGAGATGAACCCGAACGAGAGTTTCAAGTACGGCTGCTCGAGCGCGGCTGGCTGCGTGAAAGCCGGAAACGATCTGACAATGCCCGGAAAACAGGGAGATGTCGACGAGATCGTGGCGTCCGTCGGCGCTGCGGAAGGAAGTGTGGTCTGCCCGATCACGCTGGGCGATCTGCAGGCATGTGCGAAGCGGATGCTTGAGATCATCGCGAAGAGCTCGGTGTATGAAGGGGCAAAGCCTTATCAGGTATAGAGGCATTGGAGAACTGTATCAGACAGGACAGCGAAAAAAACGGGTGGATTCACCCGTTTTTTTCATTGCATTTTTCACCGCATCTGTTTTTTCACGGGAATCTCGATCTGCACGATATAATCCTCCATCCGGTCAATGACGGCTTCATTGATTCCTTTTTCATAGGAATAGCCGGAAAGCATCAGCCCGTGGCTTCTGGCCCAGGCGAGGAGTTCCTGATACCGCAGGGGGATCCCGCTCCAGTCTCCTTTGTGAAAGGCTTTCAGATAGGCGCCGTCCGGCTGGACGTGAAGACCGTCCGGAGTGGAGGGGAGAGAGTTGTGCCGTTCACAGGCATGTGCTGATGTTTGCGAGTTCCCTCTATTCCGGGTATTCCTGCGGCGTCGCGCCCATGATCAGTTTTTATTACGGGGAGCAGAACCGGGAAAAGCTGAGGAGGCTGGTCACGCTAAGCTTAAAGGTGATCGCGGTGATCTCTCTGGTCACGGTTGCAGTCTCCTTTGTGCTGACAAAACCGCTGGTATCCGTCTTCGCGCGCCCGGACAATCCGGTTTATGAGCTGGCAGTGACCGGAAACCGGATCTGTACGATCGCTCTTTTCTTTATCGGGTTTAATATTTTTGCAAGCGGGATGTTTACCGCGCTCTCAAACGGGGCGGTGTCGGCAGTGCTTGCTTTCTCGCGGTCGTTCGTTTTTATGCTGATCACCATGCTGGTGCTCCCGCTGATACTGGGCGTAAACGGCATCTGGCTGGCGACGCCCGCGGCGGAGCTTATGGCGCTGGCGCTCTCTGCGGCGCTGTTTCGGAAATACCGCGGACGCTACGGCTTTTGACCGATACGTTTCACGCTGTCGCGGATGATAAGGTTTGTGCCGGTTTCCGGCTTTAAGGACTGCGTTCTGCCGGTGTTAGAGCTTGATGTCGCGGCGCTGAACGCGATGGCGGGCACGATCGATTCGGTGTACCGTTACCGGAATATACGGCCGAAGGCGATCGCGGCAGTGGCCACCGGAGCGATCCCGGTGAGGGAGATCGTCTCGCACGAGTTCGACTTTGCCGACTGTATCGGGGCGATCACGTACAGCGCCGCACACAGGGACGAGGTGATCAAAGCGGTGGTGCGGATGTGACATAACAGGCGCCGGAAAAGGATCTCTTCCTCCATTCTGTTTTCCGATGATCCGAATGATACTCTCATCCGACAAATTCAGCAAGAATAAGAGAAACAATTGTGTTTCTGACGAAAATAAGCTAAACTGATGAAAAATGTGACGTGGGGGGAAGAATGAGACAATTAAAAAACGCGTTAAAAAGCCTGACCGTGCGGCTGATTCTTGCGATCTGCCTGGCCATCATACCGGTCAGTCTTCTCTGTGTGGTCGTGACGCAGCTGACCTGGGCGAACGCGAGGAATGCGCTCCGGGAGGTGTACCAGCGGGAACTCGATTTCTGCGCGGCGGAGATCAATAAAGATTTCGAGCGGATCCAGAGACTTTTTATCGCCAGCTACGATGAGCAGAAATCGAGCATGCGGCAGAAGACGGAATCCGCGGTGAGGAAAGAGCTGTTTATCCAGAATTGCAGTGCCGAACTTTCCGCGCTGCGCAAAGAGGAGACGATTGTCGATCTGGTCTATCTGAAGGACAATGTGCAGAACCGGGTCTATGTGGGGTATGACAGTCTTCAGTATGATTATTGTTTTGAAGAGGCGGCAAAGCGCGACCTGGAGAAGCTTGATCTGTTCGATGCGAAATATCTGAATTACCAGCTCATCGAGATAGACGGGACATGTTTTATCCTGGAAAACATCACGTATTATGACTATTCCATGGGCTGCCTGTTTAACCTGGATGACATACTGGGGATAATCGGTACGGCGGACGGCAGAGCGGATGACAGGCGTCTGTGTCTGGCGGACCGCGAGGGGAGGCTTCTGGCGGCATACGGCGAGGGGATGCTTCCGGAAACGGAGGGGGCGGCCGAAAAGCAGGAAGTGCGGTACGGGCGGGCGCTTACGGCTGAGCTTACGGTTCCGCGCTTTTATATCGTGGAGTATGTGCCGGACAGTGTGATCTCTTATGCGGTTCCGGTTCTGTACCGCATTCTGTGCTGGGCGGCGCTGGGGAGCGTGCTTGTGATCCCGGTTCTCTGGATCTGTATCCGCAGGCAGGTGCTCGGGCCGCTGCTTGTCGTGGAGGATTCGCTTCGCCAGATCGAGAGCGATCATCTGGATTACCGGATTCTGGGCAGCGCGTCCACCAGGGAGTTCCAGTATCTGTACGACGCGTTTAACCGCATGGCGGAAAGCCTTAAGAATCTGACGATCGAAGCGTATGAGCATGAGGTGGAAAAGGCGAGGCTCGACGCGATCAACAGTCGTCTGCAGGTGAATCCGCACATGCTGTTAAATTCGTTTAACATGCTCTATTCACTGGCGCTCTCAAAGGATTTCCAGTGCATTCAGGATTACGCGAAAAACCTGATGAAATATTTCCGCTATATCCTGCGGAAAGATCAGAACCTGGTGACGATCGCGGATGAGATCGAGTTTGTCAGCAATTATCTGAACGCGCAGAAGGTCCGGTATCCGGATTCGTTTACCTCGGTCTACCAGATGGATGAGGACGCGGAGCAGATCCGGATCCCGCCGTTTATCATTGAAAACTTTGTGGAAAATTCGATCAAATACGGCTTAAAGCCGGGAGGGCTGATCGAGGTGATCGTGATTGTGCGCCGGGAGGACCGCATTCTGAAAATCTCGATCTTAGATACCGGAAACGGAATGCCGGCGGAGATTCTCGAGAAGCTAAACCGGGGCGAGGTGGTGCAAAACGCCACGGGGCGCCATATCGGCGTGTGGAACTGCAGAAAACGGATTCAGATGTACTACGGAGAGAGCGCGGTGTTAACGATCTCGAGCACACCCGGCGAGGGGACGCAGGTGTGGATGGAGCTGCCGATCGATAAGCTGCGGGAGGATGCGGGGAGAGAGACGCGGGCGGAGGACATCGCGTGAAGCCTCGGACAGAGCGGCTGATGCAAAATAAAGAAACGGGGAGGAAACGATGAAGCTTCTGATGGTGGACGATGAGATATTTGCCTTAAAAGGGATTTTAGACAGTGTCGACTGGTCGGTTCTCGCGTTTGAGGAGATCCTGACAGCGACGAGCTACGGCCAGGCGGTGAATCTGTTCCGGCAGCACGAGATCGCGATCCTGATCTGCGATATTGAGATGCCGATGGGAAACGGGCTCGAGCTCGTGGAGTGGGTCAACCGGAATTCGCCGGACACGGAGTGCATCATCCTCTCCTGTCACGACGAGTTCGATATCGTAAAGCAGGCAGTATCCCTTCGCTGCATGGATTATGTTTTAAAACCGGTGGATCCGGCGGAGCTCGCGGAGCTGCTGGAGAAAGCGAAGGAAAAATACAACCATGCAAAAGAGCAGACGCTGTATGTCGATTACGGAAAGCGGTATATGGAAGGACTCGGCAGACAGGAGGGCGCTCAGAAAGAGGATGACGGCATGCACCGGGATGCGGTCGGGGAGACCGTAGCGTACATACGGGCGCATATCGACGAGAAGCTCTCCGTCGAGGAGCTGGCGAGAAATGTCTATGTCAGCCCCGACCATCTTTCCCGTCTGTTTAAGAAGCGATACAATAAGACGCTTGTCGATTATATCACTGACGAGCGCATGACACTGGCCGCGGAGATGCTAAAGCACAGCAGCTATTCCGTCAGCATGATTTCCGCGAAGGTGGGGTATCCCAATTACGCTTATTTTACACGGCAGTTTAAGAAGGCGTACGGTCTTCCGCCGCGGGATTATCAGAAGGAGCACCGGGAGTGAGGGGGATTACTGCCATTGTCTGACAGGATGGGGCAGATGTCTGTCCCGCCTGAAAACGCGTCGGAATGGAGAGGAAAATGAAAAAGACATCACGATCAGGTGATGTCTTTTTTGTTACAATAAGCCGGCACGTGAAACGTGACGGCGTTTGTTATAAGCCGGTACGGAAGGGGAGTTACGGTGCAAATCGGATTTGTGCAAGCCGCTGTCGGATCTGTGTAAAAGATAGCGGGAAATCGGAAATCTGTCCGTCGGATATTTTACAAGCGCAACGGGCTTTCCGGCAAAACAGTTTATGACGTCCGACTCCTTCTATACGGCGCAGTCCTCCTCGGGCGGAACGTTCTGGACCGTGCCGATCACGTCGACGGATCCGGAAGCGGCGCTGCGGTTTCTCGATTATACCTACTCGAACCATGACCTGCACAACCTGATCCTGTGGGGGATCGAGGGCGAGCATTTTGAGATCGCGGACGCGGACAATATGCTGATCAAATTCCCGGAGGGCGTGGACGGAAATACGAGCAGCTACTACAATACGCTCGGTCTCTACGGCGACAGAAGATATGAGTATGTGTGGGATGCGTCGAATGACAAGGCAACCAATGAGGCATATACACAGGAAGCGATGGCAAACCCGACGAAGGCGGTCGGTTACGCCTACAATACGATCAATATGGCGACAAAGATTGCGAATGTCGACGCAGTGCTGACCCAGTATCTGCCGACCTTAGAGAGCGGCTCCGAGAGCGATCTCGACAGCATGTACGAGCAGTTCCTGGCGGATCTTGAGAACGCCGGCATCAACGACATCATCGCCGACAACCAGGCGCAGTTCGACGAGTGGCTGGCGCAGCAGTAAAATCTGCGCAGTAAATCCGTGCGGGCATGTCGGTGCAGCGCTGCGGGGCGTATATTCGGTAAGACGGGAAAAGGGGACGGTAACGCGTTCCCTTTTCTGAAAATGAACGGGTCAGTATATCAGGGTGCATCTGTGCCCCTTTGCCGTCAGATCTGAAACAATCAGGGCGCGGCGGACAGACAAAAAATCCGCACGCCGGGACTCATTATCATCAGAGAGGAAAGAAAACGTTATGAAAAAAAAGAAAATACGCTGGGCGAAAGCGCTTCCGATTTATATCATGATGCTTCCGGGCGTGCTGTATTTTATCGTAAATAACTATCTGCCGATGGCGGGGATCGTGATTGCGTTTAAAAAGATCAACTATCGGAAGGGTATTTTTAGAAGCCCGTGGAACGGATTTGACAATTTCCAGTTCCTGTTCCAGTCGGGCAGCGTCGTGACTATGATCCGCAATACCGTGCTCTATAATCTCGTTTTTATCACGTTAGGAACCGTGCTTGCAATCACGGTTGCGATCCTGATGAATGAGATCCGCAGCAGGATCGCAAACCGGATTTATCAGACCGTGATCCTGCTTCCCTATCTGATGAGCTGGGTTGTGGTGAGCTATCTCGTGTACGCGTTTCTGGCCGGCGAGAACGGATATGTCAACAATACGATCATTCCGGCGTTAGGCGGGACGGCGAAGATTAATTTTTATCAGGAAAAGATCTTCTGGCCGTTTATCCTCTTTTTCGTGAACCAGTGGAAGGGGCTCGGCTTTAACATGATCATATACTTAGCGGCCGTGATCGGAATCAGCCCGGATTATTATGAGGCGGCGCGCATCGACGGCGCGACGAAGTGGCAGCAGATCACAAGGATCACGATTCCGCAGCTGCTCCCGACGATCATCACGCTCTTTATCTTAAACGTGGGGCGCATGTTCTACTCGGATTTCGGTCTCTTTTATCAGATTCCGAAAAACTCGGGACCGCTCTACGATGTGACGATGACGATCGATACGTTCGTCTACAACGCACTGATGAATCAGAACAATATCGGAATGTCATCCGCTGCGGGCTTTATCCAGTCGATTGTCGGCTTTATCCTCGTGATGTCGGCGAACGGACTGATCCGTAAGGTCAGCAGGGAAAACGCGATGTTTTAGGAGGGAGCAAAGATGGGTATTTTATCAAAAGAAGAGAAGATCTTTCAGGCTGTCGCGCATGTCGTGCTCACCATCGGCTGTATCCTTGCGGTTGTGCCGTTCTGGCTTCTGATTGCGGCGTCCTTTTCCTCGGATGCCTACGCGACAAAATACGGCTACAAATTTATACCGGGCGAGTTCAGCCTGGAGGCGTATCAGTTTATTTTTAACCAGTGGGATCAGATCGGCCGCGCGTATTTTATCACGGTGATCGTGACCGTGATCGGAACGGCGCTCGGGATTATGCTGGTGTCCATGCTGGCTTACGGTCTGGTGCAGAAGGATGTGCCGGGTGTGAAGGCGATCTTTCTGGCGATCATGGTTACGATGCTTTTCAACGGCGGACTTGTGCCGACCTACCTGATCTACAGCAATGTGGTGCATGTGAAAAACACGGTCTGGGGACTGATCCTGCCGAACCTTCTGATGAGCGGCTTTACGGTGATCCTCGTGAAAAACTATTTTACGACGAGTATTCCGGGCGAGCTGATCGAGGCCGCGGAGATCGACGGCGCCGGGCAGTTTAACATTTTCTTTAAAATCGTGATGCCGCTCTCCACGCCGATTCTGGCCACGGTCGGACTGATGTCGGCCGTGACCTACTGGAACGACTGGCAGAACGGACTGTACTACATCTCGGAGAGTAAGCTCTACAGCATCCAGCTGCTGTTAAACGAGATGAACAATAATATCCAGTATCTGGCGAATAACGCGTCCAACCTTGCGGGTGTCGATACGAGCACCCTGCCGAGCGTGACGATCCGCCTGGCGATCGCGGTGGTGGCGATCCTGCCGATCCTGCTCGTGTATCCGTTCTTCCAGAAGTATTTTGCAAAGGGTATCGTGATGGGGGCCGTGAAGGGATAAAGAATAGAAGGGATAAGGAAAACAGCCGGGGCAAAACGCCCCGGCTTTGTCCTGCATAAAAGTAAGGATGCATCATCAGAGCGGGTATGCTATAATAGAGTCTGTCACCGGGAATAAAAGATCAGGGAGGCGGAGAAATGATTTGTAAGATAAGAAAATGGAGTCTTAAGGATGCGGCGGATCTGACAGCGATTATTTCCAACAAAAACATACAGGATCGTCTCAGGGACGGACTGCCGTATCCGTACACCGAGGAGGACGGAAGAGCGTATATTTCGTTTCTTCTGTCCGCGGACGCAGATGAGACGTTCGCGTTTGCGATAACGGCGGACGACCGTGTGGTCGGGAGCATCGGCGTTTTCCGCCAGGGAAACATACACAGGCAGACAGCCGAGCTGGGGTATTATATTGCGGAAGAATACTGGGGAAAGGGATTGATGACCGAGGCGGTCAGACAGATCTGTGCATATGTTTTTGAGAAAAGCGATGTGATCCGAATCTATGCGGAGCCGTTTGCATCGAACGGGGCATCCTGCCGTGTGCTCGAAAAGGCGGGCTTTCAGTACGAAGGGACACTGAGAAACAATGCCGTAAAAAACGGGAACGTGCTCGATATGAAGATGTATTCACTCCTGAAAGGCGATACCGGGCAGAGCGATGTGGAAAGCGGGAGAGCGGAAGGTGTGCGGAGTGAGCCGGAAAGCGATGCGGAATGCGCGGGAGAGGAAAGGGTGCAGAGTGAGCCTGCGTCCGGCGTACCGGCGCGGCACATGCGCCGCCGGGACCGGGAGGTGACGGAGTTTGAGGAACTCGTGGCGATCATGGAGGAGTGCGACGTCTGCAGGATCTGCATGAATGATGGAGACGGGTATCCGTACATCATCCCCTTAAATTTCGGGATGACGGTCCGGGAAGGCCGTGTAGCGCTGTACTTTCACAGCGCGGCGGAAGGACTGAAGCTGAAACGGATGGAGCGCGACCCGCGCGTGAGCTTTGAGATGGACTGCGCGCATGAACTTCTGACCGAGGAAGACACCGGGAACTGCACGATGAATTATAAGAGCGTGATCGGACAGGGACGTATTGAATTTCTCGCGGAGGAGGAAAAAGAAGCGGCGTTAAACGTGCTGATGGCACATTACCACAGGGAGGATTTTTCCTATAACCGTGCGGTGATGCCGCAGACTATGGTATACCGGCTGGTCGTGGAGCGGATGACGGGAAAACAGAGACAGAAAAACCTTCCAGGTTGACAGATAAAAATCCGGAAGTATAATAAAGATAGCCGTTTTCATCGGACCAGAACGACGGCGGATGAGGACAGGCTGCACGGAGGCGGAATGAGACGATGGATCTGACACGATTACAGCGGCAGGCAGCAGCGGCGGCGGACGAGCTGCTTGACATCAGCAGGGAGACAGAAACCGGTGTGATAGCGGTATACGGGACGGCCCCCGCGGCCATGACGGACATGCAGTGCCGGATTCTGCTCGAGCGCTGCAGACGGCTGGCGGTGAAGCTCGAGCAGATTCAGAAGGAATTATCCGTGCCGGAAAGCGCGGACTCTTCTGACATCAAAACGGAGGAGCCGGTCAGACAGATGTCCTCCGGGGTGAGCGGCGCGCGGGAATACAGTGTCGCGGTCACGCGGCAGATGACGGCTCAGAATCTGCTGCTTTTATCACAGAAGGAAGAGCTGTTAAAGGGGTTTTTAACCCATTCCGATACGATACAGGCCCGGCTCGCGGAAGCCAGGGAGATGAGCGATGCGGCGGAGATCATTCGTCTGCGGAATATACTGAGAGGAGAAGCTGCGCCATGCCGGAGCGAAAAAGAATAAAACTGATCTATGTTGTGATTGTCGTGGGAGGGGCTGCCCTGGTGTGTCTCTGGCTGCATCTGAGTATGCACGGTATTGTCATCCGTTACGGCATCCGCTTTTACAGGGGGCTGCGCAATGCCGTCTATGGTGCGGGCGCAGTCATAAGCCTTGCGGTGACGGCGCTTTATGCGGCCGGGCTGGTCCGTCAGAAAAGATGGCAGGCGGCGCGGGACAGGGAGACCGCGAGGGACGAGGTGCAGCGTCAGGAGAGGATGCAGGAGCAGGAAAAGCATAAGGAGGTGCTGTCCGTCTCCAAAAAGATGGATTCTCAGAAGATCAGAGATCTGCTCACAGAGTATGCCGCACAGAAATGGAATACGCTTGCCCAGCCGCTGATGCAGCTAAAGCTTCAGCTGGACATGATGGACGAGCATCAGGAGAAGCTTTCGCATCTTCTGGATATCAACGGAGCGGATGCGCTGGCCAGCACGGAGGATATGCTGGACCGGGTGGAACAGTATCTGTGCAAAAATGTCCGTAAGGTGATCAATTACCTGGATGTGGCGGAAAACGACGAGGAGAAGGATGTCCGGCTCGTGCAGGAGAAGCTCTCTGTCTGTCATGAAGAAGGACAGAAGCAGCTGGTGCAGGTGCAGGAATTTCTCTTTGCGCTGGCGGAATTTTTAAATAAACAGGGGGAGGACGACAACAGTATGGAACTGCTGGATGTCTATAAATCTACGATTCTGTCATCAATTGAGGATGGTCAGAGAAAGGATAACGCATGAGAAAAGAGCGAAAAAAGGGGAGTATGTTTAAAAGGAGTCTTGCCCTGCTTCTGTCGGCTGCGCTGCTTGCAGGGCTGTCGGCCGGCTGCGGGGACGGCGTCAGAACGGAGCGAAACGAGGGATCGTTAAGCTATGAGGACGCCGAGGCGGAGATGGATTCCATGTTAAAAAAAGTCCGTGTCAACGAAGTGACAAACCCGGTACTCGACATCTATTCGGACGAGGTGTCGGAGGCGGACACGCTGGCGGACATTTCGACGTTTCCGGTTACGGTGACGGGAAACGGCGATATCAATCTCGAGATCGCAGCCGCGACGGAGCTCTCAGCCGAAGCGCCGGACGACTGGATCAACATCGTGGCACAGGAGTTCAATAAGGCCGGATATACAATCGGGGACAAGCGTGTGACGGTTTCTGTCAGAAGGATCACTTCGGGCGAGGTCGTGACTTATATGACGGCAGGGGACTACGAGCCTCAGATTTTTATCCCGTCGAACGAGGCGTGGGGAATGATGTTAAAATCATCGGGCATCGGCACAAAGGAGGTCACGGACCGCATCGCCGGAAATACCGCAGGCATTCTGATCAAGAAGGATGTCTATGATACGTTTATTGAGACATACGGGGAGGCCACACTGCCGAATGTTCTTGAGGCGACGCTGGCGGGAGATCTGATTTTTGCCTACACGAATCCCTACACTTCCAGCACGGGATTAAATATTTTAACCGCGATGTTAAAGGCGTTTGACGAGAAAAATCCGCTTTCCGACACGGCGCAGGAGAAGCTGCTGGAATATCAGAAATCTTCCCCGCCGGTGGCCTATACTACGGCGGTGCTCCGCAATCAGGCGGCAAAGGGCGTGATCAACGCGATGGTGATGGAGGAACAGGCATACATCAACACGCCGGAGCTGGCAAACTATGTCTACATCCCGGCGGGAATCCGTCATGATCACCCGGTCTATACCTTCGATTACTGTTCCCAGGAGGAGCAGGATGCAGCGAAGCTGTTTGCCGATTACTGTCTGAATGACGACAATCAGAAGCTCGCGACGGAGAAAGGCTTTAACCGCCATGACGACTATGCGGCGGAGGATCCCGGACTCGACGGCACCGGTTATCTGACGGCGCAGAAGGTGTGGAAACAGAATAAAAACGGCGGCAGACCGATCATCGCGGTATTCGTTGCGGATGTCTCCGGCTCCATGAGCGGGAAACCGTTAAATTCGCTGAAGTCGTCGCTGGTAAACGCATCCGCCTACATCGGATCCGAGCACTATATAGGGCTGGTCAGTTATTCGGGCGACGTCACGGTCAATCTGCCGATCGCGCAGTTTGACGCGACACAGAAGGCATATTTTTCGGGTGAGGTAAAGAATTTAACAGACGGCGGCAGCACGGCGACCTATGACGCGGTGCTTGTGGCGCTT
>CAJUNX010000062.1 GCA_910587865.1 uncultured Roseburia sp. | reverse complement strand
AGTCCGAAATCAGACTTATTTTATCTTATTTTTCTCAGGTTTTCAAGAGAATTCAAAAAAAAGATCATAAAATGTACACCATCCCTGCGGCAGACCGTCACGAAATTCTGCTGCCAGCTCCGGCGCGATGAGCTCCCGCATTATCCCGGTACTTTCCTCTTTATCTTACCCCCAAAACCCCCTCTTCCATGCACACTGCCGGACCTGTCGATTGACAACACCCCTTCCTGTTGTTAAAATAACCATAGAAGTTCAGCCGGCTTCTGCGGGCTGAGCGTCACTTGGACTGTCAGGAGACAACGATTATGATTACAATTGCAGTTCCACAGATGGGGAATGATCTGTTCCGCAGGTACATGAAAGGAAAATACGTGCGCAGCTTATCGCGCGCCGGCGCTGCGGTGCGCTGGGTCGAACTGTCGGATCCGGATGCCGCGGCAAAAGAGGCTGTCTCCTGCGACGGGCTTCTGCTGCCGGGCGGCGCGGATATCGATCCCGCACGCTACGGACAGACGCCGCAGCCAGAATGCGGAAAGCCAAACGAACTCCGGGATGCCGCGGAATTTGTGATGCTCGATGCATTTTACCGGACCGGGAAACCGGTGCTCGGCATCTGCCGCGGGATCCAGGTGATGAATGTGCAGGCAGGCGGAACCTTATTTCAGGATATCAAAGGAACCTCTGTCTGCCGTCACATGGATTTTCGCTCACGCAGCCGCAGCATCCACCGTGTCACTGTCGCGGAGGGTTCTCTTCTGGCCCGGATTACGGGCAGCGGGGAACACGACGTCAACAGCCTTCACCACCAGGCCGCAGACCGGATCGGCGACGGTTTTACCGTCTCCGCGGTCAGTGAGGACGGTTTTACGGAGGCGATTGAACGAAGCGATCACGCCTTCTGCCTGGGCGTTCAGTGGCACCCTGAGCACATGAGCCGGCGCAGTCTGGATCAGCGGCAGATCTTTGCAGCTTTTGTGCAGGCGTGCCGGACATACGCAGCTTTTCTTAACATGGCGCCCCAACAAAGGGACAGATCGTGATTCCCGCAAAAGCAGGAAAACGGTTTCAGATTCTGCCGGGTGATCAGCTGGTCGTCCCGGGCGACAAATCGCAGGGACCCGCCATCGTAAAATCCGAACATTTTCCTGCGACGGCAGATCTGATCCGGAATGCCACAACATTATGAAAAGGAGAGATTATAGTATGATAAGCGGAATTATTTTTCTATTATTTCTTGCAGGCGGTACGGCACTCATCGTCTGGTATGTGAAATCATTTTACGCCGAGCGTGAAAATCGGACCCGAAAGGCAGAGGAGCATCGCAGCAGACATGGCGGAGAATGTATTTTGGAGTGGAGCGGTAGTCTGGCGGACGGTGTACCGGATGCAGAATTCGGCAGACTGGTTGTAGAGATTCCAAAGAAACATGGCGACGGCGCAGCACGTTTTTATGAAAAAGGGCTGGTACTGGAGAAAAAGCGGCTGCCCTATTCGGAAATTAAGGATGTTCTGCTTGCCGCCGCCACATCAGAGAAAAAATATACGTTGAAGCAGGCTGCGAGAGATATGGGGGTGTTATGGATATACCCCAAAAAAGGAGCTGTGATCGGACTGCGTGAAATAAGCTATGAATTCGACAATGAAATGATGGAAAAAATCAAGCAGGGACTCGGTTTCTAAGCACGCGTTTCGCCATTTTCTGCGAAATGTGCAAATGATCCCCGCATAAATGCGCGCATTTCGCAGAAAGAGGCTCGTTTACGCCCAGGAACACACCGCCGCGGGCAGTCCACTCCGTCAGCCGTTCCACAATCTCATCGTCGGCCCAGGCGCTGCCGCCGCTCCAGGCAGTGCCCGCACGCCCCGCATTGATGATCACCTGATACTGCGACAGATTCCGTGTCTTTACATCCGTAAAATTCAGAAATGTCACATCAAACGGCAGCCCGGCGAGCGCTTCGCTGATATGGATCAGATCATGCATATATGTCTCGTGAAAATGTCCCGACAACGTCCACGGGCGCAGGCCGCCCCATGTGTGCAGCACCGCAACACATACCGGGTGCTTCGCGGGAGCGCCTTCTTCCAGCAGCCCTTTTATCATGCGGAATTCATCGGCAAGAGCTGCGATACCGCTCACAAAATCCGGAAACGCCTCCACCAGATGCACGAATTCTTCCAGCGCGCACACTGACTGTAAAATCATACGATCCCCGGTCCGTAAAAATCGTTCTCCGTTGTTCGCTCTCTCCCAAAATCCAGACAAAGTTGTAAAACATCGAGGCGAACCTTTCTATAATTGTCGTGGTACCTCTATTTTTCTGTCGGGCAGGATGCTCCTTTTCTTGTGATATGCATCCTGCTCTTTTTCTCGAACACATATCCGTCCGTTTTGTCGCGAAAGTAGTCATCCACTGCCTTTCTGCACCCCGACCAGTGGTCGTAATCATCGATCACAAGCACGCCTCCCGGCACAAGCCGCGGCACGATCCGCTCCAGGCAGACCATCACCGAGTCGTACCAGTCACAGTCAATATGCGCTAGAGATACCGGCCCGTCCACGATGAGGGTGTCCTCAAACAGTCCTTTGATGAGCCGGATTCCTTTTTCCTCCACATCCGGGATCCCAAGAAGCTCGCAGAAGCTGTTTTTCACCTCCTCCAGTAAATGCTCCCTGTAACCATAATAGGTATCGCCGCGGATCCCCAGCGCTTTCCCGTCCTTTATGACATCATACCGTTTCCTGACATCCGCGTCGTCCCTCTCTCCGGGCTCCGGAATCATCCCAAAAACATCGTACACAAACAGGCTCCGGCCATCCTTTTTCTCACGCGCCATGCAGATTCCCGAACCGCCCAGGGCACAGCCGGCCTCAATCATACAGCCGGGAAGATCATTTGTCCTCACAACCGTCTCCATCAGGTCAGAAAGCGCGGTTTCTTCCAGATATGTGAGCTTTTTCCACTGCACCAGGCGAATCATCAGCTTCCGCTCATTGACCAGTTTTAAGATCTTTGTGTTCCCGCCTGCTCTCTTTGTCTGATGCAGCACAAATCCGTAAAGCCGGAATATGCGCTGTATCGCCTCCTCCGTCAGGTCATTTTTTCGTTCCGGCAGTCCTCTGTCCTGTCCGTCCGAAAAATCATAGGAAAGGATCACCTCGTTCCGGCTGCACGCACACATCTTTTTTACAAATCCATCCACATCCCTGATATATTCCAGGCATCCCGAACAGAACACGGTATCTGCCTCCTGAAACGGAAAATCCCCGCTGTTGTATTCGTCGATGATCGCGCGGTTTCCCTCTCCCACATAATCGACACCCCAGTATTCCGGCGTCGCGGATAACAGCATCTCCTTTGAGCCTGCAGTGCCGCATCCGAGATCCAGCAGCGACGCGCTCTCTTCAAAGATGCAGTCGATCATGGATGCCGTCAGCGTCTCCGCCGGATCGGATGTCGCGTTTTTCTCGTATGTTTCACTCATTTCTTCTTCCTCCTGATCTGTTCCTTTCCTTCAGGTATATCGGATTACCATCCCGGTTCCAATAGCCGGTTATTTCATGTTACAGCCCATTTTCAAAGCGATTTCAACCGCCTTTTTTATAACAGTGCCTGAATTTGCTGCACCTGATATTGCGTGAGCGTCTATTTCCATCTTCTCCTTTCATACACCTGCCATTTTTTGAATGTTTGTTTTGGCAGCGGTCAGATAAATTTCTTAACAGGGGCAGGTACATTCGCCCCTGTCTGCAATGGAGCAATACAGCATATGAAAACCATACTCTAAAAACTGGATTTTTGATAATCTCATTGCTTTTTTTATATTGGAAGAAATTACGAATATTTCAGGGCTTTCGCTTGAAGAAGTAAATCAACTGAAAACAGAGCGAAACGGATAGGGCACTGTCACAGAGCCCAAATTCCCGCACACATTATTTTACACTCCCCCATTCCCTGAAAAAACAAGGCGAATCAGAACAGCATCATCCCCCCATCGATTATGCAGCACAGCACCGTAATTACAATCAGGCCGATCAGACTCCACACAATCTGTTTTCCATCCATCATAACAAACATCCCCTTTCTTCGTCCTGATAATCTCTTTATCTGTTAGACGAAGAAAGGGGACAAAATGTCGCAGTCCTGTCTCATTTTTTTGCTGATTGTTACAGATAGTAAGGAGCGATACCGGCAGCACACAGCAGGATGCCGTGCAGTTACTCCGCTTTTATATATTCAGCAAAGAAGAATAACGGCAGGTCGCTGTTTTTATTGATTCCGTCATATGAAACCGGTTCGCAGGTTTCTTTTATGTAAATCCGTTTTTTGCCGCAATATACCAGGTTTCAAAGACCTGTTTCCTGTTATAAAGCAGTCTCTTCCGCGAGACTGCCCACCACCAGCTAACGCAGATCATCATGTCCATCTACGCATGTAGATAATATCAGATACCGCTCTTTTGCTTCCGCTCTTTCCTTCCACGCTTCATCCAGACAAAAACCGCTCTCTCCTGCGGCATTCTGCCTGATTTCCGAAAGAAATGCATCTCTTCCGATGTCATCATTTATCCCATAATAATCCGGAATATACAGATCAGAAAATCGGACTGCTGCCACAATCTCATACCGCAGGCACTGCCCTTCCGTATAAATGATGATCTCTCTGTTTTCCCTGAAAAATTCTTCCTGTTCGTAATCATGCAGGCTTCCGAACATACTCCCGTTTTTCATATTATGACCATACAGCACGGTCAGCAGGTCTGTAAATTCTCTGCTGTTGCACGAATTGGAGTAAATGCATCCGGGATATCCTTTTGTGTGATCCAGGTTTTTCTCCAGATAGTAATTATCGGTGTCACTCTGCAGTACCGGGTAATCGATCTGTGTCCCGGGAACCGTGATCCATGCATAAATATCCCCATTTGTTTCCCGCAGTTTTTCAAAATCATATCCGGATACATTCCGAACAGCTCCCTCTGTTTCCGGCTCTGACTCCGCCTGTTCCATTTCTGTGACGTTCCCTTCATTCCACCCTGTCATGCACGTGTTCCGAAGATACAAAAACTCTGTTTCCTGTTTCCGTATCTTTACAAAGTAAACCACAGAACCCGTCAAAACCGTCAGAATGATCAGAATCAGACCTGCGGTGCAACGTTTTCGCCCGCTTTTTTTCACGACAGTTTCCGCCTTCGAAACGCCGTCACAGCCGCTTTGCCAAGACAGACCACGATGACAGGCAGCACCGCATATGGCAGTCCGCTCTCCGAAGTCTTCGGGGATACGTTTCGTCCCGCCGCACGCTGTCCCGTCGGCGCAATATAACTGTCCTCATAATGGTAGCCGCATTCATTACATCCGTATGACGTGTAGCCCCAGCCGTCCGCTGTCGGCGCAACCACAGTCGTCTGCCATGTGTGCTCATGCGGCGCATTCAAAGACGGCGGTAACGGTTCCTCCTCCACGGCATCGGTTGAAGCAAACGTGACCTTAAAATAAAATACCGGTGACAGTGAGGTAAAGGTTCCGGTAATCATCCCGTTTCCGGCTGTCGACGGAATCGTTTCCCAGGTTCCGTCCGCTTTTAAATGCAGCACGACCACTTCGTCGCCCGGCACGATTCCGGGCGCCGGAAATTCAATCGGACGGCCGCCGGTGAGATCCATATTCCCGACATTCCTGATATCCAGCCAGCCGCATTTTTCAACCGCAGTGACAATGCTTCCTGTCTGCACCTTAAGCAAATCCGAAAAAACATCAAGCGCTGCTGCAAGCTGCTCTGATTCTTCCAGCGAATTGTAATTGCGCTCCTCCAGTTTTAATAAAAAGCCGGCAACCGTCTGCTGCTGCTGTGTCGTCAGGCCATCCGTCGATGAAGACAGATCATCGTATACGATTTTGTTCCGATAGATCTGTTTCAAATAATTTTCTATTTCCGTCTGTACATCACCGCGGGATCCATAGGGGACATCGACAAAACAGACCAGTACGGGCTCTTCCTGCGACTGCAGTGTGAAAAAACCAACCTTTTTCCTGCTTCAGCACCCCCGCATACGGCTTCTCTGACGGATCTGTCTGCGCCTGTGACAGACCGTCGTTTCCTGCTGTCTCTGACTGCTGCACTGGCGGCCTTCCCGGCCTCCATTCCCGCAATAAATATTCTGATTTTCTGTATCTCTTCCGCAGAAGAAATGCATTCAATTTTATGTATCAGTTCTTTTCGTCCGCTTTTATCTAACTCAATCATTATTTCCCATCTTCTTTCTTTGATTTAATCAAACAATATCATGAATAGAGTCAAATGTCAATCCCGATTTTCATTGACCAGGTTATATTTTTGATGTATGATCTGTACGGGAGGTGATTGCATGACTCTGGGCCAGCGTATCAGGACCATTTTACAGGAAAGAAATGTCCGGCAGGTAGATTTCGCGAAAGAACTTGGAATCAGCGCGAATTATGTAAACCTGATTGTAAATGATAAAAAAGAAACGATTTCCGATACCCTTGCAAAGCTTATCGGGGAACGATACGGCTACTCCGTTCCATGGATTTTAGATGAAACCGGCGAAAAACAGGCCGTGGGGGAACTGACTGCCGAAAAAGCTGAAATATTAAAGAAGATCCAGAAGATGTCAGACTGCGAGGTAAAAGCTGTACTCGCTTTTATCTACACGTTAGAAAATCTGAACGGGCAGAATCAGAACAAACTATTTCCGTAGGTGCACAGCAGGATCACACCAAACAACCGCTGCAACTCCACAGCGGATTCCAGGCTCCGCCCATCCCCGGATGAAAAAAACCGCCCCGGATCTCCCGGCTTCTGCCGGTTTCCAGGACGGTTTTATCTTATTTCCCGTTAATATAATTGACCAGCCCGCCGCAGTCGATGATCTTCTGCATAAACGGCGGAAACGCCTGACCCTGATACGTCGTGCCCTTTGTCTTATCCGTGATCACGCCGGAGTCAAAATCGACCTCCACCTCGTCTCCCGCTTCGATCTCCTGCGCCGCTTCCGGACACTCGATGATCGGCAGGCCGATGTTGATCGCGTTCCGGTAAAAAATACGCGCAAACGTCTCCGCGATCACGCAGCTCACCCCGGCCGCCCTGATCGCGATCGGCGCGTGCTCTCTCGAGGAACCGCAGCCGAAATTCTTATTCGCCACGATGATATCCCCTTTTGCTGCGTTTTTCACAAAGTCCCTGTCGATATCCTCCATACAATGCGCTGCGAGCTCCTTCGGATCCGAAGAATTTAAGTACCTTGCCGGGATGATGACATCCGTATCTACATTATCTCCATATCTGAACACATGACCATTTGCTGCCTTCATGTTTTCCCCTCCATCTGTTTCAGTGATTGTCCGCGTCAGCAGACAGCTTCCTATTGTACCTCGTCCGGTCCCGAAAGCTTCCCGGTCAGCGCACTCGCCGCGGCCACAGCCGGGCTCGCCAGATAAATCTCGGACTCCACGTGTCCCATTCTGCCGACAAAATTCCGGTTCGTCGTGGACACACAGCGCTCATGCTCCGCTAAGATTCCCATATAACCGCCGAGACAGGGGCCGCAGGTCGGCGTACTCACAACCGCGCCCGCTTCCACAAAGATTTTAAGCAGACCTTCCTCCATCGCGTCCAGATAGATCTTCTGAGTCGCCGGGATCACGATCACGCGCAGGCCCTTTGCAACCTTTTTCCCTTTTAAAACAGAAGCCGCGATCCGAAGGTCATCCATTCTCCCGTTCGTGCAGGATCCGATCACGACCTGATCGATCTTAAGATCGCCGACCTCGTCGATCGTTTTCGTATTTTCCGGCAGATGCGGGAAGGAAACCGTCGGCCTGAGCGTGCCAAGGTCAATCGTGTACTCCTCGTCATACACCGCGTCCTCGTCCGCCTCGTACACGGTATACGGGCGCTTTGAGTGCTCCTCCATGTACGCTTTCGCCAAATCGTCCACCGGGAAAATCCCGTTCTTTCCGCCCGCCTCGATCGCCATATTTGCAATCGTAAAACGGTCGTCCATCGTCAGGTGCGCGATGCCGTCCCCGACAAACTCCATTGATTTATAGAGCGCGCCGTCCACACCGATCATGCCGATGATATGTAAAATGATATCCTTTCCGCTGATCCACTTCGCCGGTTTTCCGGTCAGGACAAACCGGATCGCGGAGGGCACCTTAAACCATGCCTTTCCCGTCGCCATGCCGGCCGCCATATCCGTACTTCCTACGCCTGTAGAAAACGCGCCGAGCGCGCCGTAGGTACAGGTGTGCGAATCCGCGCCGATGATCACATCCCCGGCTACCGTAAGCCCCTGCTCCGGCAGCAGCGCGTGCTCAATCCCCATCTCTCCGACATCAAAAAAGTTCGTCACCTCATGCTTACAGGCAAATTCGCGGACACATTTGCAGTGCTGCGCCGATTTTATATCCTTATTCGGAACAAAATGGTCGAGCACCAGTGCGACTTTATCCCGGTCAAACACCCCGTCCACATTCATTTTCTCCATCTCGTGAATCGCGACCGGCGACGTGATATCGTTTCCGAGCACCAGATCCAGATCCGCCTCGATCAGCTGCCCCGCGCTGACCGAAGGAAGTCCTGCGTGCGCCGCAAGAATCTTCTGTGTCATTGTCATACCCATGCGTATCTCCTCCTTCTCTTTCCTTTCCGCTTCGATCGTTCTTTCTGTATGAACGCATCCGCCCGGCCAGACACGCTTTTCGTCTCACCGGATCTTTTCTGATTGTAGCATAAGAAATATTATAATGAAAATACATAATAAACATATTTACCATAACCTGTTTTCATGGTAAAATCAAACCATACTGTGACCCGCCAGACATGAAATCCAAAGGCATCACAGCGACAGATACTTCTGTTTCCGGCATCATACGATCATACTCTGACAGCAGATCCCGTATCAGACCGGATGACATAAAACGAAAGGAGCCTCCCATGAATCAGAATCTCTCGTCCTACCGGATTTTTTATACCGTCGCTGCCGCCGGCAATATCTCCAAAGCCGCCAAGGCGCTTTACATCAGCCAGCCGGCCATCAGCAAGTCGATCCAGAAGCTCGAAGACGGTCTCGGCTGCCGCCTGTTTTCGCGCAGCTCCCGCGGCGTCGTTCTGACCGAGGAAGGAACCCTCCTCTTCGAGCATGTGCGCGCCGCCTTCGAGACATTAACCCTCGGCGAGGAAAAGCTGAAGCGCTCCATCGAGCTCGGCGTCGGGCATCTGAAGATCGGTGTCAGCTCCACCCTGTGCAAATATATCCTCCTGCCCTGTCTGAAAGAATTTATCCGGCAGAATCCCCATATCACGATCTCAATCTCCTGCCAGTCCACGAACGAGACGCTCGCGCTCTTAGAGGACAATCAGATCGATATCGGGCTGGTCGGACGCCCGCACGGACAAAAACAGGTCCATTTTGATTTTGTAGAAACGATTGAGGATACCTTTGTGGCGGCAAAAGACTATCTGCGCAACCTGCACGCGCGCGGCATCGGGCGTGACGGGATCCTCTCGAACGCCACGCTCATGCTGCTCGATAAAAACAATATGACCCGCCGCTACATCGACGACTATCTGCAGGCGCATCAGATCCGGGTGCAGGATTCCATCAGCATCTCCGATATGGATCTTCTGATTGATTTTGCAAAAATAGGCGTCGGCGTCGCCTGCGTAATCAAAAGTTTCGTCGGGGAGTATCTCGCAGACGGGACGCTCATTGAGATCCCGCTTCCGTCTCCCATCCCGACCAGAGAGGTCGGCTTCGTCTACCAGAACAGCCTCCATCCGTCACGGTCGCTGGACGGCTTTATCCGGTTTTACCAGCAGTTTTTCCGCGCGGAAGGCACGGCGGGGTCATGAACGCCCCTCCTTTTTCTCAAATCCGTACAGCCATCGCCCTTTCAGGAAATAGATCAGAAACACGATGGAACTCAGACTCCAGGTGATCGGATATGCCCAGAAAATCACCTGAAGCTTCGGGATAAAATGCACCGTCACCGTGATATAGGTGATGCGGATGATACACCAGCAGATCAGCATGACGATCATCGGCACGATCGATTTGCCCGCCCCCCGCAGAATTCCCGCAATACAGTGCGAAAACGCCAGCAGACAGTAAAACAGCGCGACCGTGTGGGCCTGTCTCGTCGCGGAGGCCACAACCTCCGGATTGCTGTCAAACCCTGCGGCAAAATACGGGATAAACGCATACACCACAAACCCGACGACCTCCGCGAGCGTCATCGAGCAGATCACCCCGAAAATCGCCCCCTTCTTCGTCCGCTCAAACTGCCGCGCACCGAGATTCTGACCGACAAACGTGGTCAGGGACATCGCAAAACAGGTCACCGGCAGGAACGCAAATCCCTCAATCTTGGAATAGACCCCGCAGCTGGCCATCGCGACCACGCCGAACGCATTGATATTCGCCTGCACCACAATATTCGCAAAAGAGATAATCGAGTTCTGAAGCCCCGACGGCAGTCCGATCCCGATGATCTGGCGGAGCATTCCCGGGTAAAAACGAATCTCCCGCGCCCGCACCTGATACACCTCCTGCGTCCGCACCAGATGGCGAAAGCAAAGCAGCGCGCTCGCCGCCTGGGATATCGCGGTCGCAAACGCCGCCGACGCAACCCCCATGCCGAGCACTCCCACAAACAGCAGGTCGAGCACGACGTTGACCATGGAGGAAAAGATCAGATAATACAGCGGATGTCTGCTGTCCCCGACCGCCTGCAAAATCCCCATCACGATATTGTACATGACAAACGCCAGCGACCCGGCAAAATAGGTGCGGAAATATGCCACCGAATTCGGCAGCACCTCCGCCGGCGTTCCCATCAGCACAAGAATCTGCGGCGCAAGCAGCATCCCCACCGTCGTAAGGATCAGCCCCGACACGAGGCCGAACGCCACATCCGTATGTACCGCCGCCCGCAGCCCGTCGTCGTCCTTCGCGCCGAAATACCGCGAGATCACGACGCCGGCTCCCACCGAGATCCCGTTGAAAAACCCCACCATAAGAAAAATCAGGCTCCCCGACGAGCTGACTGCCGCGAGCGCCTCACTTCCCAGAAAATTCCCGACAATCAGGGAATCCACGGTGTTGTACAGCTGCTGGAACAGATTTCCCAAAAAGAGAGGGATTGCAAACGACACAATCCCTTTCCAGATGGGACCGCTCAACAGCTTTGTCCCTCTGTTCTCCATTTCTGTCACACTCCCTCTTTTGTCTTCCTTCAGACACTACCTGCTATTCTACTCTCTCACAAAAGATTTTGCAAGACCGGGAGAGATTCTTTGCCGCACATTGACCGGATACCGGGACAGCCTTTATGCGTTTCACGCTTTCGTGAAATCATCACGGGACAGATACGTCTGCCCCCGGCGTAAGATTCTTCTCTTTGTGCTTGCTGCCGCTGTGTCATTTTGTACTTCCTGCGGAACCGGCGATGCGAAAGCCACAACGATGTATCTTGTCAAAACAACAGGCAGTGTCGGTGTCACGGACGGGGACGGTGCATCTGTTGCCCTTCCTGACAGGCTCGGGTTATACAGCAGCTATGTCCTGGAATCACCGTCAGACAGCTTTGCACGGATTGACACGGATGACGCACTGCCGGATTTTGAAGCCTGTTCCGACTTGGATTTTGGGGAGGGCGGGCCGTTCCGTATCTACATTGACAATGACGGCTCATCCATCGACATGGCTGCTTTTGACGGCGAGTAGATGTTAAGCAGCGGGGAACTCCCATTCCGCGACGGCGTGACATATCGCGCGACGGACGCAGAAGGCAATATGTTATCGTTTGTACCGGATGCCGGCGCTGCCAAAATGACGGTTTCAGTGGAATATGCCGCGACGGATGACATACATTCCGCCGCCGGACATTATATCATTCAGGAAAGATTCGAGATGCCATAAACGAAGTGAAAACAGTTTAAAACATCCGCAAATCCCGATTGCCAATGCGTCCGTTCTGCCCTATACTGATAGCAGAACACAAAAAGGAGCCGGCTATGTTACCTGAAAATCTGACAGCCGCGATCGAAGACGCAATTACGGCCTGTGAAAAAAAATATATTGAAGTCAGACATGACCCGTATCTCTCCCACGTCGCCGCCGCTCATCTGGATACGCTTGGCGGACTGTATAAGCGGCTGACGGACGGCATGACGCCAGATGAGCTTACCGCTGCTCTTGCGAGCGAGCTTCCGAAGCTTATCGCATACCGGGATGCCGAGTCCGAACACCCGTCTTTTGACTGGTACAACGAACACTACCACTATCTGCGCGCGGAGGGCAGATGCGATGCGTACGAAGAGATGATCGGGATCCTCAATGATATGCGATGCGTACGAAGAGATGATCGGGATCCTCAATGATATGCGATGCGTACGAAGAGATGATCGGGATCCTCAATGATCATACAGAAAGCTGACGATAAAACGTCAGCTTTCTCTCACTTTTGCACCAGGCTTCCTCTATTTGATGCCTGCCCTCCCTGACCTGGTGTTCAGCCCTCTCCGTCGTCCTTTAATGTCTCGATCAGATTTTCTTTCCGGATCCTTCTGCCCGCGTAGATCATCGTGGTATATACCACCGCAAACACGCATACAGCCGCAATCAGATAATAGCGCCAGGCCACATAAAAGCCTGCCATCGAATGACCCGATCCCAGATAGTACATCAGAACCGTGACTGCCGCTGCGAACAGATACCCGCATCCGAGCCCCTTGATCCCGTAGATCAGGCACTCAAAACGCAGCATCCGTCTGCGCCCGGCCGGCGTCATCCCGACGGAGCTTAACATGGCGAATTCTCTTCTTCTTAAGCTGATATTGGTCGAGATCGTGTGAAAAATATTCGTGGCCGAGATCAGGGAAATCAGGATGATAAATCCGTAGCAGAACACATTTACCATCAGATAGAGGGCGCGGTTCTGCTCCTCGCTCTCCGCCATATCATAATAGCTGATGCTGTTCGGATTTTCCTCGCAGATCGCCTGAATCTCACCGCTGATCCGCGCATGCTCCGGCGCACGATAGTACACCGTCCCGCTAAAACCGCGGAATTCCTCTCTCTCATTTTCCTCGAACAGGCTTTGCGCCACCCGGTCGGCCGCAGACAGCGGATATACCAGACGCACACGGTAATCGCTGGCGGGAAGCCGGACACAGGTCGCAGAAAACTCCGCCGGATCAGGCGGATCCTCCCCCACCAGATCACCGATATGATATTCCGTCACACGTCGTATTTCCCCCTCCGCCGGCTTAGGCACGGTCTCATCCATCGCTTCTTTTTCGGACGACACACTCTCATCCGCCGGACCTGGCACGGTCTCATCCATCATTTCTTCCCTGTCCGCGGGAGCACAGCGCACGACCTCACATCCGTCCTGCAGGACCGTGCCGGTCTTCGGATTTCCCTCCTCGTCCCAGTCCCTGACCTTGTGGAAGGCTATGGCCCGCGGCTGTGCGGCATCTTCGTACTTTGCCGCATCAAATCCGTAGTACGCGATCAGCTCCGCAAAGACCGCATCCGGCACAAAGCAGATGTTCACCGCAGCCCCGGCGCTGTCTGAATACCACTCCGCCATCTCCTCCGTCAGCACCTCTTCGGGATTGACGATCGGCTGCGAGGTCTGATAATACACCTCATCCATCCGCGCGATCCCTTTGATCCCTTCCACCTGTTCACGCAGACTCACCGCATCGGCGTAATTTTCCGTGTGGAGATTGACGCTGATGTCATACGTGCTCATCTCCACCGCCCCGCGGTAGCTGCCGAACAGATACTCCGAAAAGCTGCCGACCGAGACAAACATCAGAATACTCATTGCAAGAGAAATCACAGTCGCACGATACTGTTTTCTGTTCCGCTTAAAATTTTTCCACGCGATCGTCCCTTCCAGTCCGAACACGCGGTCAACAAAACGCGGAATACGAAGCGCGCGTTTTGTCAGCCGGACATCCTTTCTCTGGCGGATCGCGTCGATTGCCGAGACCTTAAGCGCACGCTGCATCGGCAGCCAGGCGGAAAGGAGCACGGTTGCCAGCCCGATCAGTGCAGCGAGCGCAACGGCTCCCGTCGAGACATAGATCTTCATGCGCACCCCCACCGCGCTGCCGATCAGATATTCCAGCTGTCCCCTGAAAAAAGAAAGCGTGATTCCGATCCCGCAGATCCCGGATACGATGCCGAGCGGGATCCCGATCACACATAAAAGCAACGCCTCGTAGCAGACTGCCGAGAGCATCTGCCTCCTGGTCGCACCGACCGAATTCAGAAGCCCGAACTGCTTCGTCCGCTCGCCGATGGAAATGGCAAACGCGTTGTAAATCAGCGCAATGGAGCCGAGCACAATAATCACGATCAGGATACTTCCCATCCCGTAAATCACATCGTTAAAATCCTCCCGCTCCGAAATCCCGTAAAAACGCAGCAGCTGATAGTTATATCCCGACGAGATCCCTTCCGCATCCAGCTCGTGGTAAAGCGGCAGTGAATCCTTCACCTGATTCAGCACCAGATAGCAGTCATAGCAGCGCTCACTCACGGTTTCTCCGCCCGCCGGCACGTCATCCGCCTCCCCGGCGGCATCGCCGGAGGGCTGCATTTCATCCCCGCTCTTCCCGGCTGTCTCCGGCTCCACTCCCTGCCCGACTGTCTGCGCTTCCCCGCTCTTCCCGGCTGTCTCCGGCTCCACGCTCTGCCCGGCTGTCTGCGCTTCCACGCTCTGCCCGGATACTGCGAATACCTCCGGCTCTCCGACCGTGAGCACCGTATAGCCCGCCGCCATATACTGTTCAAAGACAGGACGCTTATAAATTCCTACGATTGTAAAATCATATTTTTTCTCACCTTCCAGGTGCTCTGACACTGTTACCGTCCCGTCCTCGTATTCCGTGTACCGGAACTCGTCTGTCTGCCACAAAACATTACCCTGATCATCCGCACGCCGTCCCACCGAAAGTGTCAGCGTATCGCCAACCGTCTCTTCGACATCCTTTTCTATGATCACATGCTCCGGAATCAGTACCTCTCCCGGTTTTTCAGGCATGCGGCCTTCGATCAGCACAATCGGCATCTCCGACTCAAACGCCGCGTTCATCGCCTGGATACAGAAATAAGGCTTATAGGTGCTCTCCATCCCCGGAATCAGCGCATACCCGACATTTAACAGCGTACAGCTGTCCGCCACGCGCAGATCGGAGAGAATCTCCTCATAAGACGCCTGCCCGATCCTGTCTGCACGCACATGCCAGCCGCCGACCGCTGCTTTCTCGTAGGCGACCCCGTACTGCCGGATTGAAGAGGTCATGGTTGTCACTGCCGTCAGCATCGCTGTGGATAAAATAATTCCTACAATCGTAATCACGCTGCGCGCACGGTTTGCGAGAAGGCTCTTTTTGGCAAAAACATGAAAAATATTCATTTCCGGATCACCTCGTCTCTGACGATTTTCCCGTCCTCGATCCGCAGGATCCGTTTCGCCTGCAATGCCACATTTTCGTCGTGAGTGATCACAAGAAGCGTCTGATGATACTTCTCATTTGACAATTTTAAAAGCTCAACGATCTCCTGACTGTTTTTCGAGTCGAGATTTCCGGTCGGCTCATCCGCTAAGACAACAGCCGGCGCATTCATGAGCGCCCGCCCGATCGAAACCCTCTGCTGCTGCCCGCCCGAGAGCTGATTCGGCAGATGGTGCTCCCTGCCCTTCATCTGCAGCAGGGTGAGAAGTTCCTCAAGCCGTTCTTCGTTCACCGGACGGCGGTCCATCTGCACCGGCAGCGTCATATTTTCCACCACGTCAAACACCGGGATCAGGTTGTAAAACTGATAGATCAGCCCGACCTCCCTCCTCCGGAAGATCGCAAGCTTCTCCTCACTCTGCGCGTAAACATCGACATCGTTTACATATACTTTCCCGGACGTCGGGTAATCCACTCCTCCTAAAATGTGCAAAAGCGTGGACTTCCCGGAACCGGACGGCCCGGTAATCGCAATAAACTCGCCTTTTTCCACGGTAAACGAGATATCGTCCAGCGCCCGCACCTCATTTTCCCCGCTTCCGTATACCTTGCTGATATGCTCTGCTCTGATCATCTTTTCCTCCGCACAGGAGCCTGTTTTTCCCGCGGCACGCACGTCTGACATACGCAGCCGGCGGGAGTGAGCTCCTTTTTTCTTATCATATCAGCCCCGGCTGAATATTCCGTGACCGTAACGTGACAATTTTGTCACTTATAAAACCGCAGCACAAATTCCGCGCCGCCCTCCCTGCCGTTTCTGGCCTGCAGCACGCCGCCCTGTCTCGTCACAATCGCCGCTGCAAGCGCAAGCCCGATCCCGACGCTCTCCTCGCTGCTGTTCTTTCCTTTATAAAACCGCTCAAAAATATGCGGCAGATCCTCTTTTGCGATGCCGGCGCCGGTGTCGGCGATCAAAAGCTCCGTATACAACGCATTCTGACTGCCGGAAATCAGAATTTTCCCGCCCTCCGGCGTGTGCTCGAGGCAGTTTTTCACAATATTCTCCACTGCCTCGAGTGTCCATTTCCGATCCGCGTAAACCACGGCATCCTCCGCGATCTCCGTCACCGCCGCGACATCCTTTAACTCCATCGGAATCTCAACCGTCATCACTGCCTCTGCCGCCAGCGACTGCAGTCCGCATTCCTGCCGTTCAAACACAATCGCGTCCGCGTCGAGCTTCGAGAGCTTTAAGAGTACCTCGATCAGCCACTGCACCTTTCCCAGCAGTCTGCGCAGCCGCCCGAAATATGCAAACTGCTTTTTCTGATCCGGCTCCCCGGACTCCAGCATGGAGACGATCAGATTCATCGAGGTCAGCGGCGTGCGCAGCTGATGCGAGAGATCCGTCAGGGAATCGGCGAGAAACTGCCGGTCTTTTTTCAGCTCCCGGTTCTGTTCGCCCAGCCGCGTCAGAAGCTTGTTGATCTCATTTTCCACAATACAAAGCTCGCCCTCGTCCATATGCTCCAGAAGACGGATATCCTCTGTGTGAAGCCGCAGATCCAGCTCCGCCGAAAGATGCGCGAGCCTGCGGTAGCGCAGATATGATTCCGCAAAATGCAGGATCCCCATCACCGCCCATACCGCAAGCGGCAGGAACCGGAAACAGGCCATCCATACGGACGTTTCCGCTCCTTCCTGCAGGACAATCCCCCTGGAACGCAGCGCAGCCGGGGCAGCAAACCTGCTCCCGGCCGCACAGATACCTCCCAGAATCACAAAGAACGCCAGCTGCCTTTTGATTTCCGGATTGCGCACATATTCCGATATGCGATAAGAAACGTTCTGATTCCCCTCTTTCTTCATCTCTGTCCCCCGCCTTCCGATAAAATCCCGCCGGCTCATCCCCCGCACGCACGGCAGCCGATCCCGGCCGGTGTCTGATCGCAGTCTTCCGCCGGCTCATCCCCCGCACGCACGGCAGCCGATCCCGGCCGGTGTCTGATCACAGTCTCCCGCCGGCTCATCCCCCGCACGCACGATAGCCGATCCCCCGAACGGTGCGGATCAGCTGCGGATCCTGCGGATTGTCCTCAATCTTTTCCCGCAGACGTTTGATATAGACCGTCAGAGTGTTATCATTGACAAACTCCCCCGCCATATCCCAAAGAGCGGAAAGCAGCTGCGACCTGGTAAACACCTGGCCGGGATGCGACGCAAAAAGCAGCAGCAGCCGGTATTCAAGCGCGGATAAAAACAGCTCCTCGCCTTTTTTTAGCGCAACACCTTTTGCCGTATCAACCGTCACGCTGCCGAGGGTGAGCACCGACTGTGACCTCCCGTAGCGCCGCAGCACGCTCTTCATCCGCGAGACGAGCTCCCGCGGACGGAACGGCTTGCTGATATAGTCGTCCGCGCCGATGTCAAGCCCGGTCACGACGCTGAATTCATCGGCGGATGCCGTCAGAAAAATCACCGGAATCTCCTTCAGCTCCTTGATCCCCCGGCAGACGGCGTATCCGTTCCCCTCCCGCAGGGCAATATCCAAAAGCACCAGGTCGAACTCCCGCTCTTCCACGAGCGCGAGCGCCTCCTGCTGCGTATCCACCGCCGTCACGGAAAAGTCCTCCCCGCGCAGGAAATCCGTAAGCGTTTCCACAATCGTCTTGTCGTCCTCCACGAGAAGAACCTGCATGGTATTTACCCTTTCTATATTTATGAAAGCCCTCAGGATTGCTCCGTGCTGTGCACTCCCGCAATCC
>CAJUNX010000061.1 GCA_910587865.1 uncultured Roseburia sp. | reverse complement strand
GCTTCACACAGGCATCCCCGGGCGGGTAGGAGGTCATGGACGGATCAAAAAGGACCACGGCATCAAATTCCAGTCCCTTCGTGTACTCGATCGGGAGTACCATGATGCCTTTCCCGAATTCCGCCGTCTCCAGATCGCTGTCCGCGAGGGTGAGAAAGCGGGAAAGTCCGTTGCTTACTTCCGCGGCCTCCTTCGCATCGCGGCAGATCACGGCAATCGTTTCCCGCCCGTCCTTCTGCCACCCTTCGATCGTGTGCACCGTCTCCGACAAAAGCCCATCCTCCCCTTCGCATGCCGTCACCCGGACAGCGTTTCCGTGGCGGCAGACCGGCTCGACCGGATAGATCGGGAAGCTGCCGTGCCGCAGGATTTCCGTCGCAAATTCCGAGATTTCCACGGTATTCCGATAGCTTTTTTTCAGCAGGCCGAAGCCGTCAAACGGACCCGTTAAGACCAGATCCCTGAGCTCCTTCCAGCCGTTTAACCCGTATCCGTAATGAATATTCTGCGACACATCCCCCATGATCGTGTAGGTACAGCCCTTCAGGCAGTAGACGAGCGCCCCGTAGGCCGTCATCCCGAAATCCTGCGCTTCATCAATGATCACATGACTCGCCTCATGCACCGGCTCGATCTCCCGGATGCGTTTGGAGAGATAGGCCAGCGCCGCCAGATCATACACGTCAAATGACGTTTCATTTGCCGCAACTTTTTTTCCGGCCGCGGCCTGTGCCGTGAGAAAGTCCCGGTAAATATCAAAAACAGAAGGGGTCTTATCCTCCCTTCCGAACCAGTACCGGTATCTGCGCCGCAGCTCCTTTTTTTTGTCCGCAGGATACGAAATATATTTTCCCGTCAGCTCATTTTCCAGCCGCGCAAGCAGCATCTCATTTAACATGCCGATCTTATTTGCCATGGAGGTCCGCCGGTTCTGCTCCATATAATTCCGAATCGTGTCTGTATCGAGGAGAAGGACATCCGTCTCCTCCATGCGCACCCCCTCCTGCGGAATCCTCTGATTTTCGTACGCAGCACAGAATGCTTCCAGATCCAGAAACCAGTCGTAGCCGCCCTTTCTGCAGGCATCGTCATTCATTTTTTCCACCGGGCGGACCGTGTGGCGGGAGTCGTCCCATTCCTCCCAGAGAATCTGCACAAACATCTGCTCCATCGTCATCTGTGAGACTCCGTACACATCCAGATCCGGCAGCACTCCGGTGATATAATGCAGCAGAATGCGGTTGCTCCCGATGATGTAAAAATCCTCCGGGTGGAATTCCTCCCCGTAGTTGTACAGGATATAGGAAATGCGGTGCATCGCAACCGTCGTCTTTCCCGAACCCGCGACGCCCTGGACGATCAGGTTTGTCCGCGGCGAACGGCGGATCAGCTCATTCTGCTCCTTCTGAATCGTCGCGATGATCTCACCCAAGACCGCCCCTTTGTTTTTCGCCAGATACTGGGTCAGAAGCTCGTCATTCGCCACCACGTCCGAGTCGTAACAGTCCTTCAGCCGGTCATCCTCGATCTCATACGTGCGTTTCCGTCTCAAATCGACTTCACAGACCCCCTCGTCCTTCACCACATACCGGCACGGCCCCGTGGCTCCCTCGTAATAAACAGAGGCCGCCGGAGCGCGCCAGTCGATCACAAGCGGCTCCCCGCCCTGCTCCCGGATCCCGACCCGTCCCACGTAATAGGATTCCTCATAGGGAAGCTTCGCATCTTTTATATCGATCCGGCCGAAGTACGGTTTTTTCCGTGCCTTCTGTTTCCGCAGCAGATCGTGCTTTTCTTCCTGCAGCCGGGACTGCGTGTTGTGCAGCAGAAACAGCGCTTCCTTATCCTTCGGCCCGTAGGTTTCCATCAGATCGTAGAGCTCCCCTGTAAGAGCCCTGATATCGCTCTCTGTCCGCTCCAGGTTCTGCTGCGCCACTCCGATGATCTGCTTTAGCTGCTGCTCTTCTTCTTCCCTGCTTACGCCCCATACGGGACGGTGTGAACGTTCTTTTTTCATCTGATTCTCCATTCCGGTTTTACTGCGTCCTATCTTTTTATTATACACGATAAATGAATCAGAGGAAATGATTATTTTCCTGTTTGAAGCGTCTTACTTCTCCCCGATCACCCGCCCCGCGATCACGGTTCTTAAGATCTCGTTCGTCCCCTCGAAAATCTGAAAAATTTTGGCGTCCCGGAGCAGCTTTTCCACCGGATATTCCCTGCTGTACCCGCAGCCTCCGAAGATCTGAATCGCCTCGGAAGCCACCTCCATCGCAATATCCGACGCATAGCACTTCGCGATCGCGGCCTCCGCGCGGCAGTCCTCCCCCAGGTCAAGCCTCGTGAGCGCGTGAGCCGTCATCTGCCGCGCCGTCTCCGTTTTCACCGCCATATCCGCCAGCTTATGACGCAGCGCCTGCTGACGCACCAGCGGATGTCCGAACTGGCGTCTTACTTTTCCGTAGGCGACGGCCTCGTCGATCCCGCGCTGTGCGATCCCCGCCGCGATACAGGCCATCCAGGCGCGCCCCTCGTCGAGCGTTCGCATCGCGATGGAAAATCCCTCCCCTTCGGCTCCGATCCGGTTTTCCTCCGGGATCCGGCAGTCCTCAAACACCACCTCGCAGGTGTCCGAGCTGCGGATTCCCATCTTATTTTCCGATGTCCCGGTTTTCACGCCGGGCGTATCCGCGTCCACCAGAAACATGGAAATCCCCGCAGCGCCCGCATTCTGGTCCGTCTTTGCCGTCACGGTGTAAAACGATGCCTTCGAGCCGTTGGTGATAAAACATTTTGTCCCGTTTAACACATAAAAGCTGTCCTCTTTTACCGCCGTGGCCGTCCCTGCTGCGGCGTCGGACCCGGCCTGCGGTTCGGTCATGCAGAATGCGGCGAGCCCGCCGTCAAGGATCCTGCCGCAGCAGTGTTCCTTCTGCTCCCGGCTCCCCGCAAGCAGCACGGGCCGGAGACCGAGACCGCTCGCGGAGAGCGTCACCGCAAATCCGGCGTCCGCCATCGCGATCTCTTCCATGAGAGCCGCCGTATCGACGCGGGAAATGCCGGGACCTCCGAATTCCTCCGGGATGTCAAACGTGTGATACCCCAGTTCCATCGCCGCTTCGATACACTCCGCCGGCCACTCGCCCGTCTCGTCCCAGCTCCTGCACTGTGTTTTCATCCGTGACTCACAAAACCGCTTCACATCAGAAAGCAGCTCCCTTCCTTCTTCTGATATCAGATATGCCATCCCTCTTCCTCCCCTTTCTCCAGCGCCTCCACAATACTCATGCAGTCCCCCAGGATTCCGGTGTCTGCACTTAAGAAAATGGGGGCGTTTTTGTCGTTGCTGACCGCCACAAGGCGTCCGACCTGCTCCGTCCCGCAGAGAAACGCCGCAGAGCCGGAAACCCCGAACGTGACGCAGACCTTCGCATGGAGACTGCTGCCGGAGATCCCGACCACGCGGGAGAAATCCGTCCAGCCCGCCATTGCCACGGGTCTGGTGCAGCCGCAGGCCGCTCCCATCTTTTCTGCGAGCGCACAGAGCCGCCGGAAATTTTCCGCCGAGCGCAGCCCCCGCCCGCCGACAAACACGACCTGCGCCGACTGAAGTTCCGCGCCCGATTCCTTTCTGGTGTGCTCTATCGTCCGGATCGCACCGTCCGGATCCTCGTCCCCGCACGGCTTCCACTCCCGGATCCTGACTGCATCCGGCCCCATCCCCGGCATCTGTGGGACCGCTCCCGCGCCGGACGGCGGCAATGGCTGCTCTTTGGGCCCGGCTCCCGCGCCGGACGACAGCTCTTTTCTTTCGGCGGATTCCTGCCACTCCCCGGACGGTAATGGCTCAGCTCCCGCGCCGGACCGTGGCTGCGGATGCTCTTTGGCTCCGGCTCCCGCGCCGGACCGCGGCAATGGCTGCTCTTCCCCCTCCGGTGCGAGCACGATCACGGTTTCCTTTGGCACGAATCCGACCTGACAGCCCAGATGCCCGCTGCAGACCTTCCGCTCCGCGCAGAACACGCATCCGTCCGTTTCCTGCCGGCCTCTCACGCGCTCCGCGTTCACGATACACGCCTTTTTCTGCCGGGCCGCGGCAAGCGTCCCGAGCAGTCTCCCCGGCAGATTTCCGTAAAACACCAGAACGCCCTCCCCCGCTTCCTCAAGATACCGCAGAAGCGCGTCACACTGTGCCTGGACGCCAAAATGCTCCGGGATCTCCCAAAGCTCCGGGATCACGGCGCAGCCCGGCCTGCAAAATGCCTGCAGCACATCCGCCAGGTTTCCCGCCTTTTCCGCCTCCGCGCGGTCGTATTTCCCCGCCCGGACGCACAGAAGCTCCGTAAAATATCCCTGCCTCACCGTCTCCGTTTCTTTTACAAACGATGCCGCCCGTCCCGTCACTTTCGCGGCATCCGCCTCCCCGCTCCATATCAGAATCCCTCTCATCATCCGTCCCTGCCTTCCCGCACCAGCCCGTGCAGCGCCCTGGCCTGTTCTTCGATTGTTCCCTCCATCATGGTACACGACGTCTCTTTTTTTCTCGGGACATACACGATGTGCGGCGCACCGCCGGGCGCCGGTTTTGCCGTGCGCGAAACAATCTCTTTTTTTCTCGCCTCCAGGCGCGCCTTCAGCGAAAACATCCACAGGTATGACACGTCTGCATTTCCGATCGAAAGCACCGCGGGCGCGTGAATCAGAATCCTCTCCCGCTCCGTCTCGCTCTCGCAGTCCGCTACAAACGTAAGTCTTTTCATCTCCCCGGGAACCATACAGACGACCTCGGGCAGCCAGGGCATGGACAATGCGGCGGCCAGGTATGCCGGAACCGTCCCGCTGTCCCATCCGCCGGCCTGACGCCCGGTCAGAATCAGATCCGCCGGCTCTTCGATGAAATACGCTGCCAGCTCCCGCGCCGTCCCCGCCGGATCACCCGCACCGTCTTCCCCCTCGATGCAGACCACCCTGTCATATCCCGCCGCATAAAGGCCGGTCAGCAGCGTCGCCTGCCGCGGCCCGGTTGTCACCGCGGTGGTGCGGACCGTCTCTCCTTTTTCCGTGAGCATGTCCTTTAAGCGCAGCCCCATCTCCAGCGCAGCCTCATCAAAGCAGCTGTACATCTTTTTACAGTACGTCGTATCCGGGATCTCTCCCTTCTGCCAGTCCAGAACCGGGATCTCCTCGTAATCCGGCACAATTTTAAAACACACCGCAATCTTCACCATATTCACCACCGACAGGGGCTGTCACAACAGCCCCTGCTTACTTTCTTTTTTGTGGTGCCCCCGGTGCATGTTTAAAACATACTCCCGGGCGCACGTCTTTTATTCCCGCGCGCAACGAGCCACGTGACTACCTGCAGGCATTTGGCGACTGCCGCGAGGGTCAAATACCCCGCCCTTTGAGGCGCTTCAATCCTGATGCCCCGCTGCCTTCGGCGGGGGATTGGGTATTTGACTTTCCTGCTGCCGCAGCTTCCGCCTCAGGCGCCTTACGGCCTCTCTCCGGGAAGAAGAACGCCAGGATTCCGAACCATACCGGGCTTAAGCGGCACACTGCCGGTGCGTTCCGAATTCCCATCGAATTGATCAGTCCGCCCACGGTCCCGGTTTCCAGCTCCGATCCCGGCGCAACGCCGGTTAAGATCATGCCGGTACCGATCGGCACCACCTCGGAGCGCAGCCCTAACCTGCAGATCAGGGGAAACGCGATCGGGACCCGGGGCAAACGCATTTGACGACAAAACGTTTACTTTAAGATGACGCCTTTGTTGAGAATCATCTTCGGATCTAACGCTTCTTTCAGCTTATACATCAACGGGTAGGAGGATCCGTGCTCCTGATCCATCCATGCGGTCCTGTATTTGCCGGAGCCGTGATGATGCGCGATGCTTCCGCCGTACCGCAGCGTTTCCTCCATAATAACGGAGATAACATGCATGTACTCCCGCTCCGCCTGCTCCACTCCCTCGGTCACCGAGAAGCCGAATTCAAAGTAGATATTCGTCCCCTGCATGTAGCTGTGGGAGGAATGTCCGCCGCAGAGTATCAGCGTCGGGATCTCTTCCGGCAGTCTCTTCATCACCGCGTCGTAGATCTTTCCGATCACGGACCAGTTCGCGGAAATCTCGCAGGTGTCGATGACAGCGCCCATGTCGTGGAAGGTCGGCAGATCCATCTCATAGCTCGCATTGTTCCTGGTCTGAAGCCAGATTTCCACCGGCCTTGCGCCGAGATCCTGCACCTCGTAATGGCCTGCGATCTCCTCGATGCCCTCTCCGATGGCCTTTGTCACGCGCGCCGGGCCTTCGCACATTAAGAGCACCAGCGCCATCCCCTCGGGAGCGTCGATCTTTAAGACTTCCTGCACCTCTACCGGGTCGTGGAGACGTACCACCGCCGGGCGGTAGCCCTCTCTCATGATCTCGTGGATGAAGTCAAGACCGTTCTGCATTCCCTTCATCACATAGCCCTTCATCCAGCGTGTCTCCGGCGTGTATTTGAAAATCTTTAACGTCGCCTCCGTGATAAATCCGATCATCCCCTCGCTTCCGATAAACAGATGGCGCAGATCCGGCCCTGCCGAACGTCTCGGCACGTTTTTGATGCGGATCACACTGCCGTCCGCAAGCACTGCCTCGAGTCCGATGACCAGATCCTCGATCCCGCCGTAGAGCGTGGACAACTGGCCGATGCTTCTGGTCGCGAGCAGTCCGCCCACCTGCGCCAGCGGAAGAGACTGCGGAAAATGGCCTGCCGTGCAGCCCTTCTCATTCAGCGTCTTTTCCATGTACTCGAGCGGCGTTCCGCAGCGCGCCGTCACATACATATCCTCCTCGTTAATCTCTAAGATCTCATTCATGTCGGATCCGTCTAAGATCACGCCGCCCTCCACGGGCTCGAGCCCTCTTGTCACGCTCGAACCGCCGGTTCTCGGCACCACGTCGATGTTGTTTTCGTTTAAAAATTTTAACACCTCCGCCACCTGTGCGGTGTCTGCAACGCGCACCACACACGCTGCCACCGGAGCCATGTTGCAGCCGTCGTCTCTCTGATACCGGCGGTAGCCGATATAATCTTTCGCCGCGTCCAGCACGGCCTGCTTTTCTGTCACGACACGGTCCGCTCCCACGATCCCCTCAAGCGCCTGAATCAGTTCTTCTCTTTGCATCGTATCCTCTTTTCTATGCGGCATTCTGATGCGGGGACGTCTGCGCATGCCGCATAAACGCAGACGCTCCGTTTGCCGTCGCCGCCTGATACGCAAAGCTCTAACGACGGCATCATCTTCGGATCTCAGATCGCCCCCATCGAGCCACAGCGGTCCAGCCGGAAAGCAGTGCACGTACCCCTGTGGTTCCCTCATCAATCACTAAAATGTAATGTTTCATCCCCCTTCTCTCCTTTTCTTCCGGGAAATCCCGGCCTGTCGATCCCCGTCTCCTACATCCTGTTTCTGGTTTTACCTTCGGATTCACAAAAGTACATTTTTTCGTACTTTTGTTTTTAAAAAAAATTCTCAGATCCGCTGCCGTGTCCTCGCGCGCAAAGAGTATACTTTTTTATACTTTTGTAGAAAGTATATCTTTTTTGTACAATTCTGTCAATCATTTTAAGTAAAGCACTTCTCTTTTGTCTCTTTTTCACAAATTCAGTGAGCGGAAATTGTACCGTATTTAATACAGCTTGTACGATTTTTCGCCGGAGCACACCGCCTGCTGAATGATGCCAGAGTGAACCGGGTCGATGTATCTTTGCAGCAGCCGGTCCATGCCGTAATTGTCCCTGTGAACCAGCACGACCGGAATCCGCGCGTCCTCGTCCGGAAACGCCCCTGCCGCACGAATCGGCTCCGCGTGCAGCTCCTCCTCCCGAAGCGGCGTGCCTCTGTCCGTCTTCCCGATGTCTAACAGACGGTATACCACACAGTCCGCAGCCTTTTTCCTGACAAGGTTCTCAAAGGAAATGTAGGGAAAGGATACGTACTCCACCTGCTTATCCCGGCATAAAAGCCGCGTCAGCTCCCACTGGTCCCGGCATTTCATATCCACCGCAACACGCATGCCGTCCTCAATCTCATGCTTTGACGGATCGAGAAAATAAAGCACAAAATCCGACGCGTAGGAACAGTCCTTTAATGTGATGCATTCCCGCACAAACTCGCAGGCATTCAGATAGTCCAGTGCGGTGGCGCGCGTGACCACGATAAAATCATACATCATATGCTCCAGCGCGCCGAGTCTGCGCTCCGACCCTGTGATATACGCAAAAGAAAACGGGAAATCCGCCTGCTCCAGCTGTTCTCCCAGTGCCGTCGCAAGACTTATCAGGTTGATATTTAAGGGCAGCGGCATCGTCCCGGTCACGGAGCCCCAGCCGGTGCAGGCATAGAGCTTCCTGTCGTCCTTCTCCCGCAGAAACGTGCCCTTGACCCCCTTTTTTTCAATCGCAATGCATCCGTCCTCCTCCAGCTGACGAATCGCATTCTGCACGATTCCCCGCGAGACCGAAAACTGTTCCGTATATTCTAAAATCGTCGGAATCCGTCCGCCCGGATCCATCAGATAAAAATCCCTGGCGATATTCATCCGCATCAGCCCCGACTTTTTGTAGATATCGTTATTGATCATCCCGCTTCTTTTCCACCTTTCTCCTCCTGTCCGCTTCTGCCCCGGCGGCTCTTTTCACCTTCCGGCAAAACGCCCGGCTCTTCCGGTGTAATGTCTGTATGATATCCGGTGAAACTCCGCAGGATATTCGCCCATCGGCAAGACAGTTTTTCGACGGAGCAGCGGTGCTGCGCCAAGGCTTTTGTCCTGTGCAATCCGGAAAACAGGCAGCTGATCCGGGATCGTTATTTGCGAAACGATGTACCAGTCTTTCATCCGCCCAGACGCTCTCCGGCACTCCGCAGCGCCTCACAGGTTTTCGTGATCTCAGCCTCTCCGTGCGCCGCCGAGACAAACATCGCCTCATACTGCGACGGCGCGAGATAAATCCCCTGCTTTATCATCGCATGAAAATACCGCGCGTACGCCGCCGTATCCGAGGAGACTGCCGTCTCATAATCCATGACGTTTTGCCCGGTAAAAAACATCCCGACCAGCGATCCCGCCTGATTCACCCGGACACGCTCTCCGAAGCTCTCCCGCATCGCCGCGGCCAGGCGTTTCGCATTCTGATCCAGCTGCGCATAAATCCCCGGCGTCTGCGAAAGGACGGTAAGCGTCTCGATGCCTGCCGCCGTCGCCAGCGGATTGCCGGAGAGCGTTCCCGCCTGATACACCGCGCCCGAGGGAGCCACCAGCTCCATGATCTCCCGTTTCCCGCCGTATGCTCCCACAGGCATGCCGCCGCCGATGATCTTGCCCAGCGTCGTCAGATCCGGCGTCACCCCGTAATACTCCTGCGCGCCGCCCGGCCCCAGCCGAAAGCCTGTGATCACCTCGTCAAAGATCAGCAGCGCGCCGTGATCCTTCGTGATCTCACGCAGAAAGGAAAGAAAGCCAGACTCCGGCGGGACGACGCCCATATTGGCCGCCACCGGCTCCACAAGCAGCGCCGCGATCTCCCCCGGATGCTCCGCGAACAGCCGCTCCACGCTCTCCGGGTGATTGTATTCCGCGACAAGTGTCAGTTTCGCGTAATCCGCCGGCACGCCCAGGCTGTCCGGCGCCGACTGCGTGAGCGCGCCGGAACCGGCTTTTACCAAAAGGCCGTCCGAATGCCCGTGATAGCAGCCGCGAAACTTTATGATTTTATCCCGTCCGGTGAACCCGCGCGCCAGCCGCACCGCACTCATGACCGCCTCCGTGCCGGAGCTCACCAGCCGCGAGACCTCCATCGAGGGCATGCACGCCCGGATCAGCTTTGCCAGTGTAAGCTCCTGCTCTGTCGGCGCTCCGAATGTCAGCCCACCCTCACAAGCCCTCTGCACCGCCCGTACCACACACGGGTGCGCATGTCCCAGGATGCAGGGCCCCCAGGAGCAGACATAATCGATATATTGATTTCCGTCGGCATCATAGAGATACGCGCCCTTCGCGTGATCGATAAAAAGCGGGTGACGATCCACCGCCCGGAATGCCCGGACCGGACTGTTCACCCCGCCCGGCAGATACTGTACAGACTCCTCATACAGCTGTTGTGATCTCGTAAATTCCATCTGTCCTCCGTTTCCTTCACTCCTCATCCAGCCACCGCGCCACGTCCGGCGCGTGGTAGGTAATAATCATCTTTGCCCCGGCGCGTCTGATTCCCAGCATAATCTCCATCACGACACGCTTCTCGTCGATCCATCCGTTCGCCGCAGCGGCCTTTACCATGGCATACTCTCCGCTGACATTGTACGCAGCCAAAGGATAATCCGTGCGGTCTGCGACCTCGCGCACCACATCAAGATAGGCGAGCGCCGGTTTTACCATAATAATATCCGCGCCTTCCTCTATATCCGCCAGGCATTCCCGTATGGCCTCTCTGCGGTTGGCCGGATCCATCTGGTAGGTCTTGCGGTCGCCGAAACCCGGAGCGGAATGCGCGGCTTCGCGGAACGGTCCGTAGAATCCGGAGGCAAACTTCGCGCTGTAGGCCATGATCGGTTTCTTCTGAAATCCGTTCTCATCGAGCGCTTTGCGGATCGCCGCCACTCTTCCGTCCATCATATCGGACGGCGCGAGGATGTCCGCCCCCGCCGCGGCCAGGCTCACCGCCATCTTTGCCAGAAGCGGCAGCGTCTCATCATTTAAGATCTCCTCCCCGCACACAAGCCCGCAATGCCCGTGCGACGTGTACTCGCACAGACAGACGTCGGCGATCACCAGGATCTGCGGATACGCCTGTTTGATATGGCGGACGGCCCGCTGGGTCACACCGTCGTCGCAATACGCCTGGCTGCCCGTCTCGTCCTTGTGCGACGGGATGCCGAACAGCATCAGCGCCGTAATCCCCGCTGCACAGACACGCTCCAGCTCTTCATCCAGCCGGTCGATCGAATACTGGCGGATGCCCGGCATGGAATCCACCGGGTTGGCGATCCCCTCTCCTTCTATGACAAAGATCGGGTAAATCAGATCCTGTCTGGTAAGCTGTGTCTCGCGAACCAGACTGCGCAGAGTCTCGTTCGCGCGCAGACGTCTCATTCGTTTCATTGCTTCTGTCCTCCTCCTGCCCTTTCTTTTCCGCATCTGAAGCGGCCCGCCGGCTGCATGACGCTTTCCCGGCTTCCTTCCGATGCCCGCTGCACTCATCTCTCCGGGCACACGTTCCGCCGCCGGCTGCATGACGCTTTCCCGGCTTCCTTCCGATGCCCGCTGCACTCATCCCTCCGGGCACACGTTCCGCCGCCGGCTGCATGACGCTTTCCCGGCTTCCTTCCGATGCCCGCTGCACTCATCCCTCCGGGCACACGTACACCTGCCGGTACAGCGTCTCCCTCACGCGCACAAATTCCGCGCCCGTGAGCTTTTCCGGGCGCGTCATAAGAAGCAGCATAAGCTCCTTTCCCTCCTCCGACAAGGCGGGCTGGATGTAGTAATAGGCATTCAGAAAAAATCCGTTTCTCTCATAAAAACCGATCCGGCGTTTCGCGATCTCTTCCGCCGGCGGCTCCACCTCAAGCACAACCGGGAGGTCCCGCAGCGCGCAGACCCACGCCAGCAGCGCGGCTCCCGTTCCGCTGTTCCGCAGAGCCGGATCCACCGCAAGATGTTCGACAAACATAAATTCATCAAACTTCCACACGGCCGCGAACGCCGTCACGTCTCCCTCCCGCCGCACGCCGTACAGCCGGTAATGCGGATTTGCCAACAGCTCCTTCTGTCCCGCGCAGCTCCGCCTCTCGTCTGTCGGAAAGCTTTCCTCCATCAAGCGCCATACCTGCGCAAAATCCTGTTCCGTCAGTCTCTCTGGACGATTCATATACCCTCCCCGTTATCATCCTGCCGGGCTGTTTTTATATTTTCCGCCCGGTTTCCGATCCCATATAGTATATCGCTTATTCCTCGTCCTGTCCATGTTTCTTTTGATACTGCCCGAGCAGGCCGCCGTATTTTTTTCCGGTCACAAAAAACAGGATTTCAAATCCCGCTGTCATTACCGCAAAGATCACCAGAAAGATCAGCAGAAACAGCCCCCAGCTCTTTAAGTTGTCCGCCGGAAACCAGTCAAATGCCCAGGCACACAGGGAAAGCACCGGCAGAAACATCGCCACAAACAGCATCATGCGTTTTGTGTAAGCCATGTTCCGTATCACCCACTCTTCCGAAAACGCGATTCCCTGCAGCAGCACACTGACTGCCGAGACCGCCAGAAGCTGCAGCAGGATTCCCATCCCGACGGACCGCTCCCCGTACAGCCAGGAAATCGCCATATAGATACACACCGCGGCGGTAAACACCATACACATATGACGCTTCCACTCCGCAACACCTTTTAAAAATCGTTTCATTCTGTTCTCCTTTCTCCTCACCGGATTCCGAGCTTTTCCCTGACTGCAGGCGCATACTGTTTTGAGACGGAAAGCTTCTCCCCGTTATTCATCACAAGAATCAGTCTCCCTCCCAGGTCCGGCCTCAGGGAACGAATCTGGTTAAAATTAACGATCACCGACTTTGACGCGCGAAAAAAATCATATCCCTCCAGCCGCTCTTCCAGCTCATAAAGTTTCAGCTGCGTCTCATACACGCTGTCCTTTGTGTAGAAAAACGTTTTTCGATCCACTGTGTCAATGTAGAGGATCCTGCGCGCCTCCAGAAGAAACGTCTCCCCGTTTTTCGTGCCTGTGATCTTCTGATCGTAAACCCGCATCTGTGCGACCATCTTCAGCAGCTGATCCGTGACCTTAGCGCACCGGATTACCACTTCCGTCTCCCCGCACTCTGGGTTTTCCATAATTTCTATTTTCATTTTTGTCTCCATTCTGACCAGATACCGGTTATCCGTCATACGTACACCTGTGTACAGATCCAGTATAAGAAAAAACAAAAAGGACAGCAAGCGTTTTCACGCAAGCTGCCCTCCACGGCGCGCAACCTGATCCAAAACCGTATCAGGTCGCAGAAAAATCGGTTTTATCTGTTTACACAAAGCGCGAACGGTCCGTACTGCGTCTCAAAACGAATGCTGCAGTAGGGATTCGCCACATTCATCCCCTGCAAAAACTGTTTCTCGTCCAAAAGCGCCTCTTTTTCCAGCTGGAAGGTGCCTGTGCGCTGGAAATGACCCCCGATGTACTCGAGCAGATACCTGGCGATCTGCCTGGTCGCATAGAGCACGATATTGTCGATCTTGTCGAACGGAATCCCCGGCATCTCACTGACCGTGTGCAGAACGAGCTGTTCATTCAGCAGAAATGTGACCAGAAAACGCTCTCCACGCTCCGACCGGTACACCAGACAGTAATAAATACCCGACCCGAACTCATCCACCTCATAATGCATATTGGCGATCTTCACCTGTAAAGCAAACAGGTCCTTCAGTACGCTGGCTACCTCTTCCGCAAAACTCTCCACGTCCTTCAGCCTGTCCGGCGGCGTAAAGGTATTGGTCTTCTCTTTTGTGATTTTGCGGTCCTCCATCATGATATGTCCGGTCAGCCATCCGATACAGAATCCCACAAAATGCTGAACGGCCTCGCTGGAAAATCCGGTCGCGACGAGCTCCTTCTCATAAGTCGGAAGCTGCACTTCGCGCATATCGTCGTGTATCTTCTTATGTACCTCATATCCGTCATACCCGATCTGCCGCATATAAGCTTCCTCTTCCGCAAAATGTCTGAGCGTATAACTCTTAAGATACTTGACGCTCTCCTCACAGGCCCAGCGGCTGCGCTGTTCATTTTCACTCAGAAGCACCAGTCTGCGCACAATTACAAACAGTTTCTGATGCGCCGAATCAATCACCGCCACCCCGACCCGGTGCCGCTCATCCCATTCTACTTCCTTCATCAGTCTGTCCCCCCTGTCCAAACAATATGATATATTTTTCATCCGACATTTACCCGGATCTTTTTATTATATGTGATATTTCTTTCATTGTCTACAATAAAACAGTGAAAAAGCATCTTTTCACCATAATCTGGCAATCTCTTCCGCCATTCCGGAAACGGACGTTTTTTCCGGCACGAGGATCCGGATCGTCTGCGCATCGTCTTCTGACATCCGTTCCTCCAGTTCTCTTTTTAATGCGTCTCTGGTCGATTCTCCGATGCAGCAGCAGGTACTCCCCGCAGGGAGCGTCTCTTTTGTCTCCGAGAGTTCCTCAAAAAAAGCCTGCACGCCGGACGCACTGAAAAAAGCGAACGTGCGCAGCGTAAACCATTCCGGGAAACGCACTCCTCTCTCTCCCTTCATATCATACGCCGGAATCTCACAGACACTGCACCCTGCCCGCGCCATGATCTTTGCCGGCGCAGGATTTCCCCGGGCCGCCCGCGGAAACAGCACACGGCTTTTGGCATACTGCCGGACAAATGCTTCTGCAAATGCCTCTGCATCCGCTTTTTCGGGCATAAAATCCGCATAGATCCCGTGATCCTTAAGAACCGCCTCCGTTCCGGTTCCGATCACGCCAAACTTTACCCCGGCAAGCCTGCGCAGATCCGTGCGCGTATCGGCCGCCGCCTCAAAAAAGCAGACCGCCGCCTGTTTGCTGAAAAAAAGCACCCACTCATATTCCTCAATCCCGGAAAGTTCCGTGCGCAGCCGCCCGGTCTGCTCCGTCTGCTCTGTCTGCATCGTAAAAACAGGCACCGCCTCACCGCCTCTCCCCGAGAGCGCACGCGCAAAATCCGCCGTCGTACGCTCCGTCGCCACCACTCCGCACAATATATCCCGCGGCTTTGCACGCGCAAAATCCGCCGTCGTATGCTCCGTCGCCACCACTCCGCACAATATATCCCGCGGCTTTGCACGCGCAAAATCCGCCGTCGTACGCTCCGTCGCCACCACTCCGCAGAGCGGCGCAGATCCGCCGCTCTGCACGCATACACCGGTTTCCCTGCGGCACGACTCATCCCCCGACGCGGCGTTATGGGCCTGCATCCGTGGTGCGCCGGGCGGTTCGCTCCCCATGGCAGACTCATCCCCCGACGCGGCGTTATGGGCCTGCATCCGTGGTGCGCCGGGCGGTTCGCTCCCCATGGCAGACTCATCCCCCGACGCGGCGGCACATGCCGTCTCTGGTCCAAACGAAAGCGCCGCCGTCTCCCCGATCACAATCACCGCCGGGGACGTAAGGCCGGCCTGCCCGACGCGTGCGGCGAGATCCGACAGAACGCCGCGCACCACCTGCTGTCCGGACGTGGCTCCATTTGAGATCACCGCCGCCGGCGTATCCGCCGGCTTTCCGTGCGCGATCAGGCGCTCTGCAATCCGTTTCAGATTCGACAATCCCATCAGAAAAACAAGCGTGCCCTCCGACCGGGCAAGCGTCTCATAGTCTCCGGTCAGCGTATCCGGCTCCTCATCCGCGTCTTTGGCGGCATGCCCTTCTTTTTTCGCATCCCGGCCGCCGGCGGATGCCGTGTGACCGGTGATCACGTGAAAGCTCTGTGCCATTCCCCGATGCGTCACGGGAATACCGGCAAGCTCCGGCACGGCTACCGCCGATGTGACACCAGGCACAATCTCACAGGAAATCCCGGCCCGACGCAACGCCTCATACTCCTCCCCGCCTCTGCCGAAGACAAAGGGATCCCCGCCTTTTAAGCGCACAACGTTCGGGTACGCCTTCCCGTACTCCACCAGAATCCGGTTAATCTCCTCCTGTTTCATCGAATGGGCGCCGGGGCGTTTCCCCACAAAAACACGGATACAGTCTTCGCGTGTCACGGCGAGCAGCTCCTCCGACGCCAGCCGGTCATAGATGACCACATCACATGTTTTTAACCGCTCCAGTCCCTTTACCGTAATGAGCGACGCATCTCCCGGCCCGGCGCCGACCAGCGTAACAACTCCCATAGATCCCCTCCAGAACATTTTTTCCGTCTATTTTCGCACCAGCTGCTCTGCCAGCGCCCTCCATTCGTCTGCCCGCGCCGTTCCTTCACAGCGGCGGATGACGCCTTCCTGCTCCCGCATCAGCACAATGCGCATCATTTCCCCGGCAAAGCAGTGCGCATACACCCCCACTGCCTCATGGCAGCCAGCGCCCAGAAGCCGCAGCGTCTCCCGTTCCGCCAGAAGCTCCCGCTCTGCTTTTGTATCCGTCACCGCGTTCAGATACTCCTGGCCGCAGCATCTTCCCTCAACGGCGATCAGTGCCTGCCCGCCCGCCGGCGTCATCTCATCCACCTCAAAATACGTATATTCCAGCTCCTTATCCGCGAGAAGCCCGAGCCGCTGCAATCCCGCAGCCGCAAGAATGATCCCGTCATACTCCCCGTTTTTCAGCTTTCCGATACGTGTCGTGATATTGCCGCGGAGCTGTCTGATCTGCGTGTGCGGATACCGCTGTAAAAACTGTGTCTTTCGCCGCAGGCTTCCGGTTCCGATCACCGCATTCTCCGATTCCAGGATCTTTTTGCCGGCCCTTGTGACCAGCACATCCCTGACATCCGCACGCGGCAGCACACAGACGACGGCAAGACCGTCGGAAAGCTCCGCCGGCATATCTTTTGCGGAGTGCACCGCACAGTCAATGACGCCGGAGCGGATCGCATCTTCAAATTCCGTCACAAAGACCGCCTTGCCTCCGAATTCCGACAGCGGACGATTCTGTATCCGGTCTCCGGTCGTCTTTATGACAACCGTCTCGCACTCCGTCTCCGGATACACGGACATAAGCCGTCGGATAAACAGCTCCGTCTGCGCGAGCGCCAGGCTGCTTCCTCTTGTTCCGACCCGGATTCGCCGCGGCGCAAAATCCGCTTCTGCTGCGGTATCTTCTCCGGCTGCGGCGGTTTCCTTTGTCTCGGCGGACTGCCCCTTCACCGCAGCGGCTTTTCCAGATCCCGCATCCTTCGCTTCAGAGTTTTTCTCCCCTGCGGCGGTTTCCTCCCTTACGGCGGCATTCCTCCCGTCACAATCCTTCCCCTCTGTTTTGTCGATCATGTCATCCACCTCCCGTCTGGTGAGCGCTCCTTCGTTTAAAACACGCTCAAGCATCGCCTCAAACACTTTTTTCCGGACCGCGCCAGACGACACTCTTTGCCTGACATACGCCCGCCATGTTCCCATCACCTCCGCGGCACGGCCGTAGCTCACAGGCCGACTCATCATAAGATCCGGGCAGGGAGGCTGCCCCATCACCTCCGCGGCACGGCCGCAGCTCACAGGGCCGGATCCTCTTCCGTCGTCCGGCTCCTCCCCGTCCGCCCCGCGGGCTGAAACCGGTGCAGTGAAAAGCAGCTCTTCCGAAAGCCGGCGGCGCAGCCGGGCCGAAAGCGCCGGACTCGTTCCGCCGGTGGACACCGAGACGACCACCTCCCCGTCTTTTGCGATTCCCGGAAAAAAGAAGGTGCACAGCACAGGCTCGTCCACCACATTGACCGGAATCCTTCGCTTTTTGCACCACACCGACACCGCGCGGTTGACGGCAGGATCATCGGTCGCTGCAACTACAATCATAATATCGTTTCCATCCTCCGATGCGGCCGGACGCAGCCCTGCAGATCCTGCCCGCTCCCGCATTCCCGCCCGCTGCTGCGGTTCCGATGGCGGCTCTTCGTTTCCCACGGTCGCAGGCTCACATTCCTGCTGCAGAACCGCCCCGGGATTCTCCCTGTCCACAGACCGCTGCAGCCAGGTGATCCGGCCGGCCTGTGTCTGTTCCATGAGCTCTTTTGTGAGTCCCGGCGCTGCCACCGTGACTGCTGCGCCAAATTCCAGCAGCTGACGTACTTTTCCCGCCGCAACGTTCCCGCCGCCGACAACGATACACCTTTTCTCCGTAAGATCTATACACATCGGAAAATATGCCATCTTTCCGCTCCTTTTTACGCATATTTTACAGAACCATCAAAATCATTTCCTGTCACAGGAAAACAGCACGGTACCAGATACTCCCGTACCGTGCTGCCATGATTTCATGTTTCGGAAACAACACATCCTACACTGTCACATTAAACAGGTTCCTCAGCTGATTGGCGATATCGTCGCTGGTCGCGTTTAGCGCCGCAGCCTCATTGATCTCTGAGAGCGCACTCAGCTCCCCGTTTGCATCGTCGTAATTATACCCGATCGTATAGACCGGCACCTGCATCCCCGAGACGATCGGCGTCACCCTCTTTAAGCTGTAGCCCTCATTCTGCTCTCCGTCGGAGAGGACAAACAGCATGAGCTTCGCGTCCGGCACTTCCTTCGCTTTCTCGGCGAGCATGTCAAGCGCCACAAGCACCGCGTCATAGGTCGCCGTGCTGCCGCCGTCTGTTAAATTC
>CAJUNX010000060.1:7535-18474 GCA_910587865.1 uncultured Roseburia sp. | reverse complement strand
TCTGCTTCTTTGTATGGGAGCTTGTCACTTTCTTTACCTGAAAGGCATTCCTTACAGCCTCGTTGATATGCGCCTCGCACATACCGCAGGCCATTCCTTCTATTCCCACTGTTATCTTCACCATAAAATGTCCTCCTCGTTCTCCTAATCATAGTTAGCTAATGCTAACTCATATCTCTAAAAAATGCGGCTGCTTTGTATTAGCAGCCGCTAACTTGATGTTAAGTATAACTCTTATGCCTTGCTTTTGTCAATAGGATAGAAAATCATCTGCAGAATTTTCAGACTCCGGTCACAGCCTTATCACAGTTTTATCACAAGACACTGCTTACAGGAAAACTGCCTGTCTTTTCCAGGCCTGCAGAAAAGTTTTTGATGATGATGCAGGAGAATCTGCAATAATACAAGCAGTTTACTTTATCACATACTGGCAGGCAATGCCTTCTTGTACAGAAAGCTGCCCTGCTCTACCACACCGATGACACGGAAAGCTCCAGAATCTGATCGATCGGGGAAGAGCTCGTTCCTTTCCCGTCCGTCCCTTCGAAGTATTTCCTGCTCGCCGACTCAAATACCACATAAATTCTGTCGCCCATAATCGCGATCTCCTCCGAGCAGGGCGGCATCTCCACTCTGCCCGCCGGCTCATCCGGACAATCATCCAGTGCCAGCAGGGAAGAATACACCTTCAGATAAGAAGAATTGTTCCGGCCGTAAGAGGTGCTCATATATACGGCTCCGCCTTCGTCAAATGCGATGCCCTGCACCTTGTTCGGAATCCGGTAGCTGCTCATGGGGATCAGCCGTTCTTCCAAATCGCTATACCGGTAGGAAACCATCTGCGAGTCAAAAAACTTCGTGTGCGTGGCCACCCAGATCCTGCCCCCGTAGCAGGTGATGCAGGAGGGCACATTCTGCACACGGTATTCCTCCGACAGCGCCGACGCGTCCACGCAGCAGCCGGGCGCCTCCTCCGCGATCGTCCGGACCCATTCGTACGGAATGCGCTCTAAGGTGTTTGTGTCCGAGTGGCAGATCCAGACGTTTTCCCCGTCAAAAGCGATACCGCCGAGATGACTTTTCTCCTTCATGTCAAGCGTGACGAGATAGGTCCCGCTCTCCCGGTCAAAGATGAGAAGCGAACCCGGATCCCCGTCACCCTCCGCATACGACGTCATCAGAATATAGTCCGGCGTAAAGCAGAGCCCCTGCAGACACTGCCGGTCGCTCCTGATGATATTTGTAAGGCGGTCTTCCTCCCTGGTGGAGGGCATTCCCGGAATCTGGATCTGATCGAGAAACGCGTAGCTGCAGTCCTTTAACGTTCTTCCAGTATAGTCGATGGAATGCGCAGACTGATAGGAATACATCTCCACGTTATAGTAATTATCGATCGCTTCCGTCCACTTCGCAAACAGTACCACATCCTGCGCGTCCCCGTCGATCTCCGTAATCTTATTCCGGTAGGAGCTGTCCGTGTACCAGCCGGCAAAGTTATACCCCTCGCGCATGGGGAGCTGAAGCTGTACGGGAAGCTGTTCCGATGTCAGATAACGCGGATTCTGCGCGCTGTTGCTCCCGCCGTTTAACTCATAGATCAGCCGGATCCGGCTGACGCCTTCGTCCGAGAGCGCACCGGCCGCGGAAGGCCGCCATGCCGTCACATACGTATCCGACACACTCTGCTGCCCGATCTCGTTTAAATCCCTCGCAAAGGTCACCTGCCTGTCATTTAAAAGGAGGATGATCACATAGAAAACGGCAAACAGTTCTTTTCGCAGTTTCAATGCTCCATCCTCCTTTCAGGTTCTCTCAAAAGCCTGTTCTCTTTTCTTCAGTCTCTCCTGCAGAACCAGATCTATGCATCCATTTTTTTCCTGCCGCGCAGCCGCCTTTGATGCACGGCCGGTTTCCGATACGGCTGTTACTCCTCGCCGTTCTCAATCTTTGACGCTCTCGCCTCCACTTCCTTCTGCTGGATATCCGACGGTGCCTGCTCATATCTCGAAAATTCATAGGAGTACGTTCCGCTTCCGCCTGTCATGGAGCGCAGATCCGTGTTGTACCCGTATAACTCCATGTACGGGATATCCGCCGCGATCTCCTGGTATCCGTGCTCCGCCGGATTCATGCCGAGCACACGCCCGCGGCGCTTGTTTAAATCTCCCATGATATCGCCGGTGTACTTATCCGGTACGAGCACCTTAAGCGCGGCGATCGGCTCGAGCAGAACCGGGGATGCATCCATAAATCCCTTCTTGAACGCCTGGATCGTCGCCACCTTAAACGCCATCTCCGAGGAATCCACCGGATGATAGGATCCGTCGTAGAGCACTGCCTTCACGCCGACAACCGGATATGCGGCAAGCGGACCCTTTGTGACGGATTCCTGCACGCCCTTTTCCACGGCCGGGAAGTAATTCTTCGGAACCGCGCCGCCGACCACGCACTGATCAAACACATACGCGCTCTCGAGGTCGCCGGACGGCTCAAAGGTCATCTTGACATGACCGTACTGTCCGTGTCCTCCGGACTGTTTTTTGTATTTGTATTCCACATCCGCCTTTTTGCGGATCGTCTCGCGGAATGCCACGCGCGGCTTCTTTAATTCGATCTCAACCTTATAGCGCTCGGCCAGCTTGCTCACCACAACGTCCAGATGCTGGTCGCCCATGCCGTATAACAGCGCCTGTCCGTTCTCGCTGTCGTTGACCACCTTAAGCGTCAGATCCTCCGACGTCAGCTTCTGCAGCGCCTGGGAAACCTTATCCTCGTCGCCCTTCTTCTTTGCGCTGTAGCGCTTGTACGTATATGGTGTGGAGATCGACGCGCGGATATACACGATCGGGTTCGCTTTTGTGGAAAGCGAATCGGTGGTCGCCGCGTCGGAGAGCTTCGCGAGCGCTCCGATATCGCCTGCGTGCAGCTCCTTTACCTCCTCCGGCCTGTTGCCGCGCAGCACATAGAGCTTGCCGATCTTCTCCTCGACGTCTTTGTGGTGATTAAAAAGCACGTCGTCGGTCTTTAACACGCCGGAATTCACCTTGATCAGGGAGTATTTTCCGATAAACGGATCCGCGATCGTCTTAAAGATGTACGCCGACTTCGGCTTGGAAAAATCATAATCCGCATTATAAACTTCATTTGTCTTCGCATTGATCCCCGTGCAGGTGCGCTTCTCCGGGCTCGGCAGATATTTTACGATGTCAACCATCAGCGTATACATGCCGCGCGCCAGAAGGTTCGAGCCCATGAGCACCGGAACGATGCTGCCGTCCGCCACGTTCACGCGCAGCGCCTGACGAATCTCGTCCTCGGAAAATTCCTCCCCGCCGAAATAGCGGTCCATAAACTCCTCGCTCGTCTCCGCAACCGCCTCCATCAGCGCTTCGCGGCAGATCTCCAAATTCTCCTTCGAGTAATCCGGAACCTCCGTCTTCTCCACGTCGCCCTTTTCGGTCCAGCGCTTCGCGCGCTGCTGGAGCACGTTGACATAGCCCACAAACCGGCCGTTCTCGCGGATCGGGAGGTGGAACGGCGCAATGCGCTTTCCGTAAAGCCCCTGAAGATCCTCCACAATCTGGCGGTAGCTGGCCTCGTCGATATCCATATCCGTCACAAATATCATGCGCGGAAGCTTATACTTCTCGCAGAGCTCCCATGCCTTCCGCGTGCCGGTCTCGATCCCGGCCTTGCCGGAGACCACAATGATCGCGGCGTCCGCGACACCCACGGCTTCCTCCGCCTCACCGACAAAGTCAAAGTAACCGGGTGTATCAAGGATATTCACCTTCGTGTCGCCCCAGATGATCGGGACAACCGAGGTATTGATCGAAAACAGACGCTTCGTCTCCTCCTTGTCATAATCGCTTATGGTATTGCCGTCCTCCACTTTTCCCATGCGCGAGGTCATTCCTGCAAGATAGGCCATCGCCTCCACGAGGCTTGTCTTTCCGCTCCCGCCATGGCCGAGCAGCACCACATTACGGATCTTGTCAGTTGTGTAAATGTTCATTCGCAAATCCTCCATTGTCTGATATAGTCTCATACACGATGCAGACCGCCGGCGGATGTCCCCATCCCGGGTGCTGTTCCATGCATAGTTATATTTTACTAAATTCCGAGCTGTATTACAACTTATTTATTCAATATCACGAACTATATTTAGTTTACCACAATTCAAGTCAGATAATATGTAAGTTTCCTGAACATTCTGTAGATTTTTCCGTTCAGGATTCACGAATTGTTTACAATGCAGCCATACCAGCGTCATATTTATCTTTTCTGCATGTCCGGACACGGCTCCTTCGTCCACGGGACGGCCGGCGCACGGTATTCTGTTGACTTTTTTTGTGAAACAAACTATGATATTTTTCAGAAACGTTCAGAACGCAGAAAGGATACGGATATGACATTACATAAAATCGGTTTTATCGGACTCGGACTGATCGGCGGGTCGATCGCCAGGCGGCTCAGACGGCTGCATGAGGGCCTTTCCATCATCGCGACTGCCGGGCACGCCTCCACCGTACAAGAAGCGTACGCGGAGGGACTCATCGAAAATGAGACGCCCTGCGGCATTGATGATTTTTATGACTGCGACTACATTTTTCTCTGCGCGCCGGTACAGCGGAATATTGAGTATCTAAAACAGCTGAACGGACACATCGGGCCGCAGTGCATCGTCACCGACGTCGGCAGCGTAAAATCCGACATTCACCGGGCCGTCACCGCGCTCGGCATGGAACGGCAGTTTATCGGAGGTCACCCGATGGCCGGCTCGGAAAAGACCGGGCTTTCGAATGCAAAGGAATATCTGCTCGAGAATGCCTACTATATTATTACCCCCACCGCGCAGTCCGACGAGACTAAGATCAGCGCGTTTACCGAACTCGTCCGGTCGCTCGGCGCCATCCCGATGATCCTTGACTACGGGCAGCACGATTACGCGACGGCGGCGATCAGCCATCTGCCGCACGTCATCGCCTACAGCCTTGTCAATCTCGTGCGCACCTGCGATGACGAGCGCCAGACCATGCGCACCATCGCGGCCGGCGGCTTTAAGGATATCACCAGGATCGCGTCTTCCTCGCCGATCATGTGGGAAAATATCTGCCTCTCGAACAAGGATCAGCTGCTAAAGCTGATCGACCGGTACATGGATCTGCTGCGCGATACCAGGGACGCCATGGCGCGGGAGGACGGAGACGCGCTGATGGAGGATTTCACCGCGGCGAAGGATTACAGGGATTCCCTCACGATCCCGCAGAAGGGCGTGTTAAACCGCATATACGAGCTGTATCTCGATCTGCTTGATGAGGCCGGCGGGATCGCAACCGTCGCCACGATCCTCGCGAGCAATCATATCAGCATCAAAAATATCGGGATCATCCATAACCGCGAGTTCGAGGACGGCGTGCTGCGGCTCGAGCTCTACGATAAACCGGCGCTCGACGCTTCCGTGGCGCTCTTAAAAAAGCATCACTATGTCGTGTACGAGCGGTGATCCTCCCACCTGACAGGGGGCTGCTGCAAAATGGTATATACGCACAATATACAGTATGGATATCGCGATATCACAACCATATCTCCCGGTATAGGGACAGAGAAACGCCGCGTTTTCGTCGTATTCCGTCCTCATTTATTCTTTCCTGCTTTGGGGCGGCGTGAGCCGCCTGATCTCGCTCATGCCTCATCGGCGGAATAAAGGGCAACCCCCGCAAATTCCGCTTCGGTCATACGCCCCGCTTTGGCAAGGCTCTTTCCCTCAAAAGTAGTAAACTGGCAGTAAATTCAGCTTCAAGTCCTGCTTGTATGCCCGTAAATCAGGGCTTTTCACAGGAGTTCGAACAGGCTCATCTGTCGGCCGTACTCCCTGCTTTTCCCCGCCGGCGCCTTCTCTCTGACAGCCGTCTCCCCGGGAATTTCCGCCAGAAAACCAGAGGGCTCCTTCGCGTAGGTAACAATCAGCTCCTCCTTCGCCCGCGTGAGGCCGACGTAAAACAGACGGCGTTCTTCCTGTTCATCCGAAGATATGTTCGCTGCCGTAAACGGAATGCAGCCTTTTTTCACCCCGCAGATCAGTACGACCGGAAATTCGAGTCCCTTGGAACCGTGCAGCGTCATCAGGGTAACCGCGTCCGCCGTATAGCGTTTTCCGCCGCAGCGCTTCAGCTCGCTCTCCGTCCCGGTCTCAAGCGCCTCGGAAAAGTCCGTCATCTTCGAATAACACATGGCAGTCTGATGCAGCAGCTGCATTTCCTTTTTCTGCTCCAGCCCAGGCTCTCTCATCCACTCCTCCAGAAACTTCTGCGGCTTTTTCCGCAGGAACCCCGGCGCATACTTTTCCGTCATCGCCGCAAAACTGCTCTCCGCCAGCGTTTCGCTCTCCTTCTGCCATAACAGCATCCGGGCCGTTTTGGCAGCCATCCTGTCGTTCGGGTATAAGAGGGATCGGATAAAGCAGATGGTTCCCCGCACGGTCTCCTCCTGCAAAAACTCCTCTCTTCCCGTCACCACACAGGGAATGCCTTCCTTTTTCAGACACTCCTCGAGCAGCGCTGCCTGCCGGTGCGTCCGGTAACAGACCGCGATATCGCCAAAGCCAAAGGTGCGCTCTCCTCCTGCCCAGAACAGTTCCTGGGCTTCGAGCATCCCGATCCCGCCGGTCAGCCGGTTGATCTCTTTTGCCGCAAAAACGGCCTCCGCACGATCGCTCTCCGCTTCGATGATCCGCACCGGCGCCCCCGCCGGACGGTTCGCATGCAGAAGTCTCGCCGGCCCCGGGTTGTTCGCGATCACTGCGCCGGCGGCGGAAAGGATCTGCGGCGTGGAGCGGTAATTTTCCAAAAGCCGGATCTCACATGCCTCCGGAGCATCCTGTCTTAACGTTTCAAAGCATCCGGCATCGGCCCCGCGGAACCCGTAAATGGCCTGATCGCGGTCTCCGATAACAAACAGCTCCCTCCCGTCTCTGTTCCACGCCCTGATCAGACGGTACTGCAGGGGACTGATATCCTGAAATTCATCTGCCAGAAGATAGGGGAACGCTCCCGCTTTGGCGCCTTTCTGCGGAGCGGTATTTCCCGCATCGTTTCTTTTTCCAAATTCGTCCGGCTTTGTTTCGGATCCGTCCGGTTTTGTTTCGGATCCGTCCGGCTTTGTTTCGGCGATCCGCAGCGCCTCAAGCAGGATGTCGTCGTAATCGAGCGCCCCCCACTCTCTTAAGCTGTTCTGATATGCTTCCAGCACCGCCTTTTCCTGATCAGATTCCGGCGTATGCATGCCGGTCCTGCTGTTTGAAATTTCTGTGAGCAGACGGGAAACAGACTGCTTTAAGCCGTATTCGGCCCGGATGTTCCGAACGAGTTCCCGTGTCTGCGTCTCCCCCGCAAGTGAAACTTCCATGCCGCTGTCTGTCAGGATCTTCCACGCAATCGAATGAAAGGTTCCGATCGTAAGCCGCCGCGCCGTCGCTTTTCCCAGCTGTGATTCGATGCGTTCGCGCAGCTCTTTTGCCGCCTGACCGGTGAAGGTCACCGCCGCGATGGAAGACGGCTTTACCCGCCGCACCCGAATCAGATGAAGGATATGCGCCGCGAGCGTCCCCGTCTTTCCGGTGCCGGGGCCGGCCGTCACTATCGTGACACGCCCGACGGATTCGATCGCCTGCCGCTGTTTTTCATTCCAAAGAAGCTTTGGCCGGCTCTCCGGCGCCGGCCTGTCTGCAGCAGACGTCAGACGTCTGTCGGCGGTCCGGGCTGTCTGCGGCGGATGCGCGGCCGACGGGGCTGGAGGACCGGACTCCGCCGCGAAACCCGGGGCAGACTCTGCGGCCGGATCGGCCGACGGGGCTGGAAGACCGGACGCCGGCGCGAAACCCGGGGCAGACTCTGCGGCTGGATCGGCCGACGGGGCTGAAGGACCGGACTCCGGCGCGAAACCCGGGGCAGACTCTGCGGCTGGATCGGCCGACGGGGCTGGAGGACCGGGCGCCGCATGCGCCCCGACCTGACATTCGGCATTTGTCGTATCACCTGGCTGACCGGGCGTCTCCTGAGGACACGGCTGTCCGTCATCGTTCTGCGTGTGATCCGCACGTTTCATTTCCGGCTGCTCAAACAGACTCAGCTGTCCGTCCGCATCGTGAAGCTCGCTGCGGGTAAACAGATAGAACGTTCCGTATTCCCCGTCAAATCCCGGATTCCAGGTGACCTCCCCGCCGCGCAGCCTTCCGATCCCTTCCGCGATCCGCGTTCCCGCCACGCCTCGTATCTCCTCTACGGGAATCTCACGCAGGATGGGAAACTCTGCTCCCAGCTTCTGAAGCATCGTCCGATACATTTTTTCAGCCTTCACGCTGGCCGGCGAACATCCCAGAGCTGCGCCGATCAGCTCCGGCAGCGGAATGAGACTCTCAAACCCGACGCCGTTTTCACGCCGGTATCCCACGGGACGATCGGAAAGCTGTTCGATGCGGTGAGATACTCCGATCGTCAGCTTCCGCCCGCAGACCGGGCAGATTCCTTTGTATGCCTCCGTCTCTGCGGGCGACAGGCAGATCCCGCATTTCCGGTGTCCGTCATAATGATATTTCCCTTCCTCCGGGAAAAATTCGATCGTTCCCGTCAGACCTTCCCCGGTCCGGATGGCCTTTTGCAGCGCCATATAGGATAATTCGATCTCCAGAAGATTTGCCTCCCGGCCAAGCTTTGCCGGAGAATGGGCATCCGAATTCGAAATCAGCTGATAACGGTCCAGTGCGGAAACCCGTCCGTTCATGAGCGGATCCGAGGAAAGCCCGGTCTCCATGGCACAGATATAGCGTGACAGGTCGCCATAGCATTCTTCCACGGAATCAAAGCCGGAAAAGGCCCCAAACAGGGAAAAGTGAGGCGTCCAGATATGCGCCGGTACATAGACGGCCTCCGGGCACAGCTCCAGAAGAATCTCCAGAAGGTCATGACAGTCCAGCCCTAAAATGGGTCTGCCGTCCGAGTGAAGATTCCCGATCGTCTCAAGCCTGCCGGAAACCAGCTCCGCCTCTTCAAGCCCCGGCAGCAGAATCAGGCTGTGCACCTTCCGGACACGGTCGTATTTTTTATAAATCGAACTGATCTCTCCGGTGATGACAAACTGCGGCTGCACGCCGTCCGCCGCCGAATCGTCCGCAATCCGGTACTCTTCTTTTAACACATAGCATCCGTTTCCCGCCGGCTTTAGCTTTTCGCGCAGCTCCTGCCGCCATGCAGGGTGCGTAAAATCTCCGGTGCCCACGATACCGATACCCTTTCGCCTGGCCCACAGATCCAGCGATTCCGGCGTACAGTCTCTGCTGGTCGCCCTGGAATAACGGGAGTGAATGTGTAAATCAGCAATGTACATAAAAAAGCCTTTCTTCTTTCAGACCGCTGCACTTATCAATAACCAATCCGGCTCAACATGACATTTCCTGCATCCGGCATCATCACCACAATCTTTCCCCTGCTTTTTCGCCAGTTTCAGATCTTGTTTAAACTGGCTGGTGAATTATTTGTGACGCTCCGGCACAAACAGCCGTGTGTAAAATCAGCAATCGCGTAGTTTGCTGTCTTTTGTTTATTATGTGCATATTGCTTTATATTGTAAATATAATATGTGCATATTAAACGAATTTTCACAGTATAAACATAGCATCCCCGAAGCTGAAAAACCGATACCGTTCCCGCACCGCCTCCTCATAAGCCGCAAGCACCGCTTCCCTGCCCGCAAGAGCCGACACCAGCATGACAAGTGTCGATTCCGGAAGGTGAAAATTTGTGATCAGCGCGTCAATCACTTTAAACCGGTAGCCCGGGTAGATAAAGATTTCGGTCCAGCCGCTTCGCTCTGTGAGAAATCCGTGTTCATCCGAAGCCGCCTCGAGCGTTCTCGTGCTGGTCGTACCGACCGCAATCACGCGGTGCCCTTCCCGCTTCGCGCGGTTGATTTTATCCGCTTCGCTCTGCGAAATCCGGTAATATTCCGCATGCATGTGATGCTTTAAGACATCGCTCTCTTTTACCGGGCGGAAGGTGCCGAGCCCCACATGAAGCGTCACCTCGGCGATCTCCACCCCCATCGCACGAATCTCATCCAGAAGCTCCGGCGTAAAATGAAGCCCGGCGGTCGGCGCCGCCGCAGAGCCGTCATGCTTCGCATAGACCGTCTGATAGCGGTTCCGATCCGCAAGCTGATGCGTGATGTACGGCGGCAGCGGCATCTGTCCCAGACGGTCTAAAATCTCCTCAAAGATCCCTTCATACCGGAACTGAATCAGACGGTTGCCCTCCTCCGCCATCCCGACAATCTCGCCGGTCAGAAGTCCGTCGCCAAAACAGATCACGGTTCCCGGTTTACACTTTTTCCCCGGTTTTACAAGTATCTCCCAAATATCCTTCTCGTTTCGCTTTAAAAGGAGAATCTCGATCTTTGCGCCGGTTCCCTCCCTCACGCCGTAGAGCCTGGCCGGAATCACCTTTGTGTTGTTGATCACAAGACAGTCGCCGGGCGCCAGATATTCCACGATGTCCTTAAAAATCCTGTGCTCCACCGCTTTCGTCTTTCTGTCAAGCACCATGAGCCTTGACGATGAACGGTCGGTCAGCGGATCCTGTGCGATCAGCTCCTGCGGCAGCTCATAATAAAAATCCTTCACATCCATATTCTTCTCTCCTGACCTTGCGGCACTGTGAAATCCGCCGGCTGCGTCAATCCGGCCGGACTCTTCCGCGCGGCCTTCCTTAAAGCTGCGGCGGCTGACTCAGTGCCGGCCGGCTTTTTCTCCGCCGGCTGCGTCAATCCGGCCGGACTCTTCCGCTGCGGCCTTCCTTAAAGCTGCGGCGGCTGACTCAGTACCGGCCGGCCTTTTCTCCGCCGGCTGCGTCAATCCGGCCGGACTCTTCCGCTGCGGCCTTCCTTA
>CAJUNX010000060.1:0-7435 GCA_910587865.1 uncultured Roseburia sp. | reverse complement strand
AAGCTGCGACGGCTGACTCAGTGCCGGCTGCTCCTACTGGCGCAGTTCCGCACCGATCGCCGTAAGCGCCTTTAAAATCCGGTTCATCGCGCCGCTGATATCAGCATCCTCGAGGTTGCGGTCCTTCGCGCGGAACCGCAGGGAATACGCCATCGATTTGCAGCCCGCTTTGATCTGCGTGCCCTCATAGATATCAAACAGCTCATATTTTTCGAGGAGTTTTCCGCCTTTCTCGTCAAAAATCTTCTCAATATCGCCGGCGAGCACTTCCTTTGGCACGACCATGGAAAGATCCCGCGTGGCTGCCGGGAATTTTGCGATTCCCTCGTATTTGTGGTCGAAGGAGGCGCGCGCCACGATTTCCGGCATATCGATCACAGCCACATAGACGCGTTCCTTCATGTCATAGCTTAACGCCACTGTCGGGTGAACCTCGCCGAGGTAACCGATCACCCGGCCCTGGTAAAACACGTTCGCCTGGCGTCCCGGATGCAGGAACGGTTTTCCGGCCGCCGGATCATAGACGGGCTTTTCCGTCATGCCGACTTTGTATAAAAATTCCTCGATCACGCCCTTCATCGTATAAAAATCACCGTCTCCGTACATGCCGAGCGTAAACTGCATCCGTTCATCCGGCAGCTCTGTCAGCGGCAGCTGCTTCGGCAGATAAACACTGCCGAGCTCGTACAGCCGCACGTTCCTGTTTCTGCGGTTCATATTGGTCGAGAGCGATGAGAGCATACCGTTTAAAGAGGTTGTACGCATGATGGAAAAATCCTCCCCGAGCGGATTGCTGATCACAACCGCCTGCCGCAGCGGGGAATCCGCAGGAATGAGCAGCTTATCGTACACCTTCGGACTCTCAAAGGAATACGACATGCCCTGGGAAAATCCGCAGAATTCCGCAATATCGCGCGCGATCTCCTCAATCCTGAGTTTAAACGGCAGCTTTCCGGTCGTCGCTTCACCGCTCGGCAGAGTTGTCGGGATCTTGTCATAGCCAAAAAATCTTGCAACCTCCTCCGCGAGATCGGCGCCGCACAAAAGATCCTGCCGGAAGGACGGGATCACGAGCTCGTTTTTCTCCCTGTCATACGGGATTTCCAGTCGTGAAAAATAAGTGAGCATCGTGTCCGCCTCAATCTGTGTCCCTAACAGACGGTTATACTTTTCCGGTTCAAACGCAAGCCTTCTCCCCTCTTTTACCTGAGGATAAACATCAACGGCTCCCCCGATGACATCGCCGGCGTCAAGCTCCTCGATCAGCTGACAGGCACGGTTGATCGCCTCCATTGCATTGTTCGGGTCAAGCCCTTTTTCAAACTTTGCGGAAGCGTCCGTGCGCAGACCGATCTTTTTGCCGGAAAGACGGATGTTCGTACCGTCAAAACAGGCCGCCTCAAACAGCATCGTTTTGACGTCATCTGTAATCATGGAATTCTCTCCGCCCATGATTCCCGCGATACCGACCGGCTTTTTCCCGTCGCAGATCATCAGAACCGAATCGTCTAACGTGCGTTCCTGGCCGTCAAGCGTGACAAACGTCTCATCCTTTGCGGCGCGTCTGACGATAATTTCACGCCCCTCAATCGTGTCCAGATCGTAGGCATGCATCGGCTGGCCGTACTCCTCCATCACATAATTTGTGATGTCCACGATATTGTTGATCGGCCGGATTCCCTGTGCGCGTAGCCTGCGCTGCATCCATTCCGGCGACGGCGCGATCCGGATATTTTTTACCACGCGCGCCACATAACGCGAACAGAGATCCTCATCCTGAATCGTGACTTTGATATAATCGGCGGCGTTCTCATCATTCCCTGTCTTTTTTACAACCGGAGGCACAAACTCCTTCTGAAAAGTGGCCGCGGCCTCTCTGGCGATGCCGAGCACGGAAAAACAGTCAACGCGATTGGATGTGATTTCGTATTCTACAATCGTATCATCCAGTCCGAGATACGCGACCGCATCCGCTCCGACCGGGGCATCGTCCGGCAGGATATAAAGCCCATCCTCCGGAGCAAGCGGGAACATATCGCGGTTCGAACCCAGCTCCTCGATTGAGCACATCATACCGTTTGACTCCACACCGCGGAGCTTTCCTTTTTTGATCTTAATGCCGCCTTCGGTTTTGCTGCCGTCGTGTCCGCCGGCCACTTTCCCGCCGTCGAGCACGACAGGTACCTTGCAGCCCTCGGTGACGTTCGGCGCTCCGGTGACGATCTGAATCGTCTCCGCGCCAAGACTGACCTGACAGACGACCAGCTTATCCGCATCCGGATGGGGTTCGATGGAGGTCACCTGACCGATCACGATTTTCTCGAGATCCTGATCCATATTCTCATAACCCTCAACCTTTGATCCTGATAATGTCATGGCATCCATGTATTCCTGCGGGGTGACGGAAAGACCGGGGACTAAATCCGCAATCCATTTGAGTGATGTATTCATATTGTAAAATCTCCTTTTTGATAAAATAATCCGATCAACTGTTTCTTACAGGCGAGCCTGACGTTTTCCCGACCCAACAGCCGGGCCCTGCTTCTCTTCCCTTCGGGCTGGCGCCGCATCCTCCCTTTCTTCTGGAAGTCGCCGGATCCTTCGGTTCCGGCGATTTCCGGCTCTCGCCGGAAATCCCGGCGTGCAGGGACAGATTTTCTTACAGGCGAGCCTGACGTTTTCCCGACCCAACAGCCGGGCCCTGCTTCTCTTCCCTTCGGGCTGGCGCCGCATCCTCCCTTTCTTCTGGAAGTCGCCGGATCCTTCGGTTCCGGCGATTTCCGGCTCTCGCCGGAAATCCCGGCGTGCAGGGACAGATTTTCTTACAGGCGAGCCTGACGAAATTCTGTCCCTGCACGCCGACTTCCCTTCTCGATGCTTACGCTAAAACTGATCCAGGAATCTCTGATCGTTTTCGTAGAGAAGACGCATATCGTCGATCTCATACTTTAAGAGAGCGATGCGCTCTAATCCCATGCCGAAGGCAAAGCCGGTGTATTCCTCCGGGTCGATGCCGCTCATCGTAAGGACGCGGGGATGCACCATTCCGCAGCCTAAGATCTCGATCCAGCCCTCTCCCTTACAGAAACGGCAGCCCTTTCCGCCGCATTTAAAACAGGAGACATCCATCTCCGCGGACGGCTCGGTGAACGGGAAGTGATGCGGGCGGAATTTGACCTTTGTCTCCTCCCCGAACAGCTCCTTTGCAAACTCGGCAAGCGTTCCTTTCAGATCCGCAAACGTGATCTGTCTGTCAATCACAAGTCCCTCGATCTGATGGAAGGTCGGCGAGTGGGTCGCGTCCACCTCATCCGAACGGAACACGCGTCCCGGCGCGATCATACGGATCGGCAGCTTTCCTTTTTCCATCTCGCGCACCTGCACCGGCGACGTCTGGGTGCGCAGCAGGATCTTATCGTTGATGTAAAACGTATCCTGTTCGTCCTTTGCCGGATGATTTGCCGGGATATTTAACGCCTCGAAGTTATAGTAATCGTACTCGACCTCCGGTCCCTCCACAACCTCATAGCCCATTCCGGTAAAAATGCGCTCCACTTCCTCCAGCGCGATGGTGCCCGGATGGCGGTGGCCGACCTTATTATGCTTTGCAGGCAGTGTCACATCAATCACTTCATGCGCCAGTCTCCGCTCAAGCTCCGCTGCCTCAAGCTTCGCCTTTGTCTCCTCCAGCATCCGCTCGATACTCTCCCTCGTCTCATTGACAAGCTGTCCCACCAGCGGACGCTCCTCCGGCTTAACATCGCGCATCCCTTTTAACACCGACGTCAGCTCACCCTTTTTCCCCAGGATTGCCACACGCACATCATTGAGCTTTGCCAGATCCTTTGATTCCCTGATCTGACGCAGCGCCTCTTCTTTGATTTTCTGCAGTTTCTCTTTCATCGTTACCTCCATGCATCTTCTATAAACATCGTTTTCGCAAGAAATACAAAACCGCGGAATCATCCGTCCAGGGACGAATGATTCCGCGGTACCACCCTGATTCTTTCCTGCTGTCTCTCCCCTGACCGGATCCTGCCCGACCGGACAAAAACAGTCCGGCGCACGGCCTCCGCATCAGACCGGGAACACAGCGATAAAAGCTCTTCACATGCGTAACGTGCATGAACGTCATCTGCTACACGGTCCTGCAAACCGAACAGAACCAGCCGGCCCGTCTTCACAGATGCGGCTCCTGTGCGAACTTCGATTCCTGCCGTCTCTTAAGCGGGCTTTCAGCCGGTGGCCTGCTCTCTCTGAAAGAAGTACAAGTCTCTACTGACGCCGTGCGGCGCCCGGATTCCTCCGTACACATTCACTGCCTTTTCCTGACAGCGCAGATCCGCTGTCTTTATTATAACGCGTATTTTAGCACAGGATATAAAAAAGTGCAAGTATGTTTTTGTTTTTTCCGATCCCGCCAGACCTGCCGGCGCACCCTGGCATTTCACAAAAACCGGTGGATTTTCTCAGCGGATAAAATTCGTCCGCTCAAACGGCTCTCTCTCCGGAAGACCGTACGCCTCTTTTCCGAGCGCAATGCTCTTCATGAGAAACGTCATATTCCGCGCGAGGGTGCGCATGCTCTGCAGTCCCTCCAGATCCTGCGCGGCCTCCCCGGCCGCCCTGCCGTGAACGCTGTTCCAGTACTGGCCGGACGCTACGGGCATCCCGCAGATCGTAAAAAATTTATTCAGCTCGTCAAACGTAGACGAAAGTCCGCCCCTGCGTGCGGCGACAACGGCGGCCCCCACCTTCATCGTCTTGTCAAACCCCGTGCTGTAAAACAGTCGGGTCAGAAATGCGATCAGCGTGGCGTTTGCGGACGCGTAGTAAACCGGCGAGCCGACTACCATTCCGTTGCACGCCTCGAATTTCGCGGCGGTCTCATTTACCACGTCGTCAAAGACACATTTCCCGTTTTTCGCGCAGGAACCGCAGGCAATACAGCTGCGGATATCCATGGCTCCGATGTGGATCAGCTCTGTCTGCGCCCCCTCTTTCTGAAATACCTGCTCCATCTCATGCAGCGCGAGATATGTGTTGCCGCTGGCCCGCGGGCTCCCGTTGATCAGTAATACCTTCATGTAATCAGATCCTTTCCTGACAGAATTCTTTCCTGATTATCATATCATACATACGGGATCTGCGCCAGCAGAAATATGACGCATCTGTTTGATTGACCTGTTCCTGCGGGAAAAAAGACGGGAAAACGCACTGTCATCACGCTCAGCAGCCATGCCAGAAGTGCGCCTGAGCGGCTTTTGCGTATTCGTCCAAACGCACAGCCAAACGACTATATTTTTACCAAAAATACGGATTACAGCTCCCCTTTATGCCGCACCCAGGCGTACCGGATCATCCGCCGCGCGGCGGACGAAGCACAAAAGAGGCCGCTGCAGAATCCGGCACTTCCACACTATATGGTTGTGATATCCCGGATATCTGTGCCATATTCTGTGTGGATACCTCATTCCGCAGCGGCCCCTTCCTGTATGTATGGTGTCTTATTTCTTTTTGACCCCTTTTGCCGGCTTGCCGATCTTTCCGGATACGGTCACGCCGTTTGCCGTGTTGACCTCGTCCATCCAGCGGTCACGCCACTCCATAAATGCCTTTGCCTCATCCGGCTGCTGAATATTCACCGGATGATATTTGTCGTCCTTTGTATTGCTCTCCACGACCATGAGTGATAAGATACACTCGTTCTGCTTGTTGTAGAGCTCCATCCAGGAGCTCTTCTTATCCGCATTGATCAGTCCAAGCTCATCCTTATGGATACAGTACACATCGCTGTGACTCATATCACCGCCCGCAAACGACAACGGCGCGACATAAAGCGCGCTGTTATTAAAGCCGATCGCGTAGTACCAGTATTGTGTCGTTGTGGTTCTTCCCTGGTAGGTCTTCCACTCCCAGCACGCATACGCGGGCGTCACAATCTCCCCCGGCGGCACAAGACGCTTCACAAGCGCGTCGACAGCCTGCTTTTCCTCGCTGTTTACGCCCTTTTTCTCATCCATCTTCTGCTTGATCAGCACGATGATCACCACAACAACAAGTACCGCCAGACCGATGATAATCTCTCTCGGTCCGACCTTTGAATTCATCAGTATCATGTCCTCTTCCTCCTACCGATATTTTACTGATCCATATACGCCTGATTATATGCCTTCCGCGGTTTGTCCAGATAGCTGACGTCAAACGATCCGCGCGCCGTATCGATCCTGTCCCTGGAAAAAAAGCCCGCCTGTGTAACCGATCTCCAGCCGATATTTCCAAGATCGGAAAAGCTGTAAAACCTTCCTTTCCAGCAGATCCCGTACTCGCAGAACTCCATCCGTTCCGTCAGGTGACGCAGCGTGTAAAACCCGATTCCGCCGGCGATCACGACAAACATAATGATCAGAAACACGATTCCGGAAACATCCGACGCGTATTCGCTCAGACCAGAAACACCGCCTCCGCAGGCGAGAAAAACAAGCCCTGTGACAACGGTGCGCACCAGCGCCGTCAGATATATCTTTCGCTTATTCGCAACGGCCTCCGCAAGTTTCCTGCCCGCAGCGGGAATACTCCCATACGCTTCGCCCGCCTGGCCATAGGCCGCCTGACCGTAACCGCCCGCGCCGCCGTAACCGCCCGCCTGACCGCAGGATACGCTGTCTCCCGCCTGACCATAGGCCGCCTGCAGCCGTCTGGTCTCCCTGCCATACCGGACGCAGTTGATCACAAACCAGATCACTGCCAGCACGCACAGGCCGATCCCGATGAGAAACATCACCTTCATCTGGCTCATGGACGCCGGACACTCGATGATCAGAGGATCCCCCATATCGGCGATCTCACCCCGGCTAAAGCCCATGCTTAACAGGTACTCCTCAAACAGCCCGCGCATCGACTGATCCATCTTCCCGATGCGCCCGTCTACCCAGACGGATGTCACGGGTTCCGTCCCGTCCGTCAGATACGTAATCGTCTCCGACAGCAGATCTTCCATATCCCCGTAATCGTCCGATGAGACACGAAGACCGATCACACCGTCGTACGACGGAATCGCATAATAAAAACCGGATGTCTTTCCCGCACTCCTCGTACCGTCGCTCCTCTGCGTATACGTCTCCTCGCTCGCGAAACAGTCGTAGGTATAGAGCACACTTCCCTGAATGTGCATTCCGGGCTTCGCCGGGTTCTCCAACAGATACCCGAAATCATGCGGACTCTTTAACGCCGGGATCCCCCAGCCTCCGGAAAGCGTGGCGAGAATGACGCCCACTGCCAAAAGAATCAGCACGCCTTTGGAGAATCCGGCAAAAAACTTTTCTGCTTTCATATCTCCTCTCCCTTCTGACGTATATTCACACAGACAATTTTATCATGACAACTATAAATGAGTAAATACCAAATATTGCACAAAATAAAGACACCCGCTGCT
>CAJUNX010000059.1 GCA_910587865.1 uncultured Roseburia sp. | reverse complement strand
GGGTGAATCATAAAAAGGAAATTCCATGTCTGTTACTCCTTTCAAACTTCGATTTGTCGTTGCTTTATTATATACCCGTTTTCCCCAAAATGAAAGCGATTTCTTATGCTTCATGTTCACCAAAACGGAACTTGAACAGGGCAGCGACAAGCCGGGATTTTATGCTGTCCTCTGTATCCCTGTCGATATGCCCGTTTTCAATGGCGGCGATTCGGATTCGCTTGCTGTAATGCCGTAATGGACTGATAGGAGAAACGCTATGCAGCGTTTGTTGCGGCTGGAGAAGTTTTCTTCCTTTACAAAGAAATATGATAATGATAGAATACCTTTAGGTCTTTTGCTCGAAGGACACAGAGGGAGGAAGCGTTTATGGCAAATCTGTTACGGCTGATATGGGCGCAGATTCACTCAGGAGGAGATCACAGGGAAAGAAATTCCGTGGAAAACGCACACAGGACAGAGAAAACGTCTGCCGGCGGACGGGAGCTGCCGACACCAGAGAACAGGAAAGAAACAGAGGAATCCGCGGGAGAGAGCCGGGGAGAAACCGGAGCGGAGATCCGTGACAGAGCTCCGGGCGGATTAAGCCTGGGACGGACCACAACGGAAAGCCGGGGAGAAACCGGAGCGGAGATCCGTGACAGGGTCCCGGGCGGGCAGAGCCAGGCAGAGGATACCGGGCAGGCGCAGGAGCGGCCGGAGGGTTCCGATATGCCTGATGATACAAAGGAATGGGAAAGGATACCAGAAGAAGTGGAAAGGGAAGATTTTTTATTAAGCCAGATTGATGAGTTCAGAGAAAAAGCAAAGCAGCTGCAGGAGCTGATCGCGGCAAAAGAGACAAAGGCGCAGGAGCTGCAGTCGATCGTAAGTGAGAGAGAGGACAAGGCGCAGGAGTTAGAGACGATCTTAACGGAGCGTCAGGAAGAGGCGGACCGGATCGTGTCGGAGTTTACCCGGGTGGTGGACTCGCTTTCCGGTCAGGTCACATCCAAGATGGCGGAGATCGAGCGCAGCATTTCCGGTCAGGTCGAACAGTTAAAGCAGACCAGCGAGGAGGCGTTCGCTGCGGGACGCAGTTTAAACGAGGAGCAGTTTGCCGTCAGCAGAAAGCTTAACGAAGAGCAGATGGCGGCGAGCCAGAAGCTGAGTGAGGAGCAGATTTCCGCGAACCGGATGTTTTTAGAGGAGCAGGCGGCAGCGAGCAGGCGGATCGGCGATGCGCAGATCAAAGAGGTGCGGGAGCTTCTGGAGAACACAACGACACAGCTTACGACGATCAAGGCGGAACTTTCCGAGAAGGTGCATTCCGAGAATGTAAAGTGCTACCGCAACATTCAGGATCTGTTCGGCGAATTTGACACAAAGATTGAGAAGATGGACGAGCTGGAGCAGGGGGTCGGGAGCGTAAAGAGCTATGCAAAGAGTCTGGCTGTATTTACGATTCTGAATTTTATCATTCTGATTGTGGTGCTGCTCTGCACAGTGGGCGTGATCCACATATAAGACAACGGTAGCGCTGATGCGGAACGCCGGAGAAGGATTCGCATCCGGACGGGATGTTTCAGAAAAGACAGATGTCCGGACATGGCGGCATCAGCACATCAGAGCAGGGAGGGATGGTATGGCCGCGGAAGAGAGAAAGGTGTGGGTGGTCGGGCACCGGAATCCGGATACGGACTCCATCTGTGCCGCGATTTCATATGCACATCTGAAAAATGAGACGGAAACAGGTACATATCTTGCAAAGCGTGCGGGAACGATCAATGAGGAGACCCGGTATGTGCTGGACTGTTTCGGCGTGGAAGAGCCGGAGCTGGTCACATACGCGGGCGCACAGCTGAAGGATATCACGATCCGCAGGACAGCAGGGGTAAACAGCCGCATTTCTTTAAAATGCGCCTGGGAGCGGATGAAGGAGATGGAGGTCGTGACGCTTCCGGTGACGGGAGCGGGCGGAAAGCTCAAAGGGATCATCGTGACGAAGGATATCGCGACTTCCTGTATGGATGAATTTGATAAGCATGCGCTCGCGAATTCAAATACGCTTTTTAAGACGATCGCCGAGACGATCAAGGGAGAAGTGTGCGAGGGAAACGAGCACGGGCGTGTACAGGGAAAGGTTGTGGTGGCAGCCTCTGATCTCGTGTATCTGGAGGAGGATGTCGGCAGAGACGATGTGGTGATCATCGGAGACAGGGTGGATGCGCAGCTCTCTGCGATCCGTTCGAATGCGGGCTGTATCATCGTATGCGGCGGTTATGAGGTGGATGAAGAGGTAAAAAAGCTTGCCGGACAGAGAGGATGCGTGATTATCACAACGCCGTTCGATACCTTTGCCGTGGCGCGCTGTATCAATCAGAGCATGCCGATCCGGCAGTATATGACAAAGGAGGGGCTGATCACCTTCGCGATTGACGACTATGTCAATGACGTGAAAGAGATGATGACGAAGGTGCGTCACCGGGACTTTCCGGTGCTGGACGAAAACGGCAGATATGCGGGCATGGTGTCGCGCCGGAATCTGATGAGTATGCAGAAAAAGCAGGTGATCCTGGTGGATCACAACGAGCGCTCGCAGGCAGTGGAGGGGATCGGGGAGGCCGAGATCTTAGAGATCATCGATCACCACAGGCTTGGCGCCTTAGAGACGGTATCGCCGGTTTATTTCCGCAATCAGCCGTTAGGCTGTACGTCAACGATCATTTATCAGATGTATTTGGAGAAGGCCGTGGAGATTCCGAAGCAGATTGCGGGACTTTTACTCTCGGCGATTCTGTCCGATACGTTAATGTTCCGGTCCCCCACCTGCACGGCGTCGGACCGTGAGGCGGCGGAGCAGCTCGCACGGATCGCGGAGGTGGAGATTGAGGAGCATGCAAAAAACATGTTCCGCGCCGGGAGTGATTTTAAGCATAAGACGACCGAAGAGATAGTTTACCAGGATTTTAAGATTTTTCATGCGGATGACTGTGAATTCGGCGTGGCGCAGGTGAGCGTCATGAGCCGTGAGGAGTTAGAGCAGCTTTCGGAGCAGCTGAAGCCGCAGTTAACACAGGTGCTCGGGCAGAAAAAGCTGGATATGGTGTACATGATGCTGACGGATATCCTGGAGGAGAGCTCGAAGCTGATCTTTGCCGGACGGGATGCCGGGCGGATCCTCGCGGAGGCGTACCGCAGGGAGGAGACGCCGGAGGGAATCTGGCTTCCCGGAGTGGTCTCGAGGAAAAAACAGCTGATTCCGGCGCTGATGAATGCGCTTGCGGAGCTGTAGAAACTGTTACAGAAGGCTTTGGCGGAATTCACGCGGGGATTCGCCGAAGCTTTTTTTGTATGCGCGGGAAAAGGTGGAATAGTTTTTAAACCCGCAGGCGTAGCAGACATCCGTGATCGGACGTCCCTCCGCGATCAGTTCTTTTGCGAGAAACAGCCGTTTTGCGGAGAGATAGCTGCCGATTGTGTAGCCGGTCTGTTCCCGGAAGGTATGCATCAGATAGTATCTGCTGATGTAAAAATGTGAGGAAAGATCGTCAATTGTAATATCCTCGGTGAGATGACGATTGAGATAGGAGAGGATCGCAAGGATTTTTTCGTTGGAGGCCGAGTCGCCGAGAAATTCGATGTGATCATGCAGGGCGGCGCGGTTCAGCTGGATCATAAATTCAAGGAAAAGGAGCTTCTGGTGCAGACCGGAGGCAAAATCGCGGTCGTTTAAGGACGCATCGAGCGCCCGTACAGCCGCGCCCGGTTTTCCGCCGCGCGGCGCATGAAGCCGCAGCACATGAGAGCGCACGTCTCCCGCGGCCGTAAAGGTCTGTTTCAGGCACAGGGAAAGATCCGCCTTTGGATTGCTGTATTCTTCCAGGAAATCGGGGGAAACATAGATAATGATCCGTTCGTACGGCGTGTCGGAGCGGATGACGGGTTTATGCACCTCGCCGGCACGGACCAGCACGATATCATCCGGCGCCAGCTCGTAGGTATGTCCCTCGATGCAGTAGGTGACATCGCCGCCCACGAGAATCAGGATCTTGTGAAAATCGTGGTAGTGGTAGCTGAATTCCCTGCGGGAGGAATCCTTTATGTGAAACACTTTGAAATTGGTGGTCAGATATCCGATTTTTTTATATTCCGGCATGGGCGATTCCTCCGTATTCCTGCTGTGAACCGCCTGTATATCCGGGGCGGGTGCCGTCGGTCCGCGAAGTCTGACATCCGCTGCTGATATAAGGACAGTTTGTGAAGCCAGACATCCGCTGCTGCCATAAGGACAGTTTGTGAAGCCAGACATCCGCCGCTGCCATAAAGACAGTTCGTGAAACTGATGTCCGCTGCTGCCATAAAGACAGTCCGTGAAACTGACACCCGTTGCTGCCATAAGGACAGTCCGTGAAACTGACATCTGTTTTGTCATAAAGACATGCTGCGTTCACAGTATAGCAGAGATCAGCACTATCTGCAATATAAAAAGCACAAAACGACTATATCTTTTAAAAAGTGTTCTGTATAATACATGGTAAGAAATGCCTGTCCGAGGGCGGAATGGAGAAGAAAATGAAAAATTTCAGTAATTACACGGATTTTGATACCAAAGAGGGATTACGGTTTGAGTCGAAGGTGGTGCACGGCGCGCTGGGGCATGAGCCGCTGACCGGCGCGGTGAGCATGCCGATTTTCCAGTCTGCGACCTTCCGGCATCCGGGGCTGGGGGAGTCGACCGGCTTTGCGTACAGCAGGCTGGAAAATCCGACCAGACAGGAATTGGAGCGCACGATGGCGATCTTAGAGGGCGGGATCAAAGGGTTCGCTTTTTCGAGCGGGCAGGCGGCCAATATGGCAGTGTTTTCGCTGCTGGATCCGGGGGCTCATGTGATTCTTACCGATGATATTTACGGAGGGACCTTCCGCATCATCGGGGATGTGTTTGGAAAATACGGGATCACGCACACCTATGTCGATATGTCGGATCTGGATGCCGTGCGTGCGGCGATTCGTCCGGAGACGAAGATGCTGTTTGTCGAGACGCCGACGAATCCGCTGATGAAGGTGGCGGATATCCGCGCGATTGCGGAGATTGCGAAGGAGATTGGCGCACTTACGGTTGTAGACAATACGTTTCTGACGCCTTATTTTCAGAAGCCGCTTGCACTTGGCGCGGATATCGTGACACACAGCTCCACGAAGTATCTCGGCGGACACAATGACACGATCTCGGGAATCGTGGTGGTGCGTGACAGTCAGGAGATTGCGGATAAGATTCATGTGCACATCAAATCACACGGCAGTCAGCTTGCGCCGCTGGACAGCTGGCTGATTCTCCGGGGGATCAAGACGCTCGCGGTGCGTATGGACCGGCACAATGAGAACGCGAAGAAGGTTGCCGCATGGCTGAAAAAACATCCGAAGGTGAAGAAAGTCTACTATGTCGGCTTTGAGGATCACAGGGATTACGATGTGACGATGCACCAGACGACGGGCTTCGGCGGGATGCTTTCTTTTACGGTGGACTGTTTTGAGACGGCGAAGAAGATTTTAAAAAACGTGGATATGATAATGTTTGCGGAGAGTCTCGGCGGGACGGAGACGCTGATCACCTACCCGACGACGCAGACGCATGAGGATACGCCGAAGGCGGTCAAGGACGCGCTGGGAATCACGGACAGTTTCCTGCGGATGTCGGTCGGGATCGAGAACGCGGATGATATCATTGCGGATCTGGAGCGGGCCATGCAGTGAGTGAGGAGTTCTAAGGCGTGTCAGAGGGAGGAGTATGGATAGAAAGGCGCTGGCGGGAGAGACCCTGGAGATTATGGAACGGGGGTATTATGAGCCGTTTGCAGGCGAGTGTGCGGGACACAGGGCACAGATCAGAATAAAAGAGGACATGGAGCAGTCCGTCAGGCGCAGCAGGCTGATTTCCATTGCAGACGGGGAGCGCATACTTGAAACGTACGGGACCCATGCGGGCTGCGATCAGCCGGAAACAAGGGTTGAGAATATTTCGACAGTGGGGGCCATCCGTAAGCTTGCGGCGGAGGGAAAAACGGAGATCGGCGTCCTGAATTTTGCAAGTGCAAAGAATCCGGGAGGCGGTTTTCTGAACGGGGCGAATGCCCAGGAGGAAAGCCTGGCGGTCTCCGGTACGCTTTATCCCACTCTGACGGCACATATGGAGTACTATGAGAAAAACAGGGCGAATAAATCCATGATGTATCTGGATTACGGCATCTATTCTCCGGAAGTAGTATTCTTCCGCGACGAGACATTCCGGCTGGCAGAAACGCCGGTTCAGGCTTCCGTGCTTACCCTGCCGGCAGTGAATATGGGGCAGGTGATTCGAAAGAACGAGGATGTCGGGGAGGCCAGAAGGGTGATGCGCCGAAGGATGAAGCTGGCGCTGGGAATCTTTGCGGAGCAGGAGGCAAAGCACCTGGTGCTCGGGGCATACGGGTGCGGAGTTTTTCGGAATGATCCAAAAGAAGTAGCGGCCTGGTGGAAGGAGCTTCTGGGAGAAGGGATGGGGCAGTATTTTGCTTCTGTGTTCCATGCCGTTCTGGATCATTCCAAAGGGCAGTCATGTATAAGAGCATTTTTGGAGGGATAGATGAAATTTACGAAGATGCAGGCGTATGGGAATGATTATGTCTATATTGATGCGATCCATCAGGAACTGAAGAATCTGCCCGTACTGGCGCGGTTTGTCAGCGACCGTCATTTTGCCGTCGGGTCGGACGGCATGGTGCTGATCTGCCCGTCGGACCGGGGGGATTTTAGGATGCGGATGTTCAACCCGGACGGGTCGGAGGGGGAGATGTGCGGGAACGCGCTCCGCTCCGTGGGAAAGTATGTCTATGACCACCGCCTGACGGATAAGACAGAGCTTGTGATCGAGACGCTCGGGGGGATGCAGCACCTGACGCTGACGGTGACAGACGGGCTGGTTTCCAATATCCGCGCGGATATCGGGGAGCCGCGGCTGTCTGCACGGGTGATTCCGGTCAATACCGGGCTTGCGGAGTTCGTGGAGCAGCCGGTGACGGTGCGGGACCGAAGCTTTGCGATCACGGCAGTCTCCTGGGGAAATCCGCACTGTGCGATGTTCGTCGATTCCGTGGATGAGCTGGATGTCGAGGGGTATGGCAGAGAGATCGAGCATAAGACGGAGCTGTTTCCGAATAAGACGAATGTCACGTTTGTGGAGTTTGTGGCGCGCGACCGGCTGAAGATCCGGGAGTGGGAGCGCGGAACCGGCGAGACGATCGGGTGCGGGACCGGATGCGCGACGGCTGTAGTGGCAGGCGTGCTGACCGGGAGAACAGACCGGAAGGTGACGGTGGAGCAGATCGGCGGGCCGCTTCTGATTGAGTGGAACGAGGCGACGGGGCATCTGTTTATGACGGGGCCTTCACACACGGTGTTTGAGTCGGAGATTGATGTGTCGCATATTTTTCTATAAACTTCAGTCAGGCTTCGAAGAATGGGCGAATCAGGGATGCACGCATGAATGAGCATATGCCGCGGAGCATGAGAGGAGCGCCCGAATAGGAGCAGCATTTAAACAGAATGAGATAAATCCCGCGGGAGCATTGCGCTCCGGCGGGTTTTCGGAGGTAAAGATGAGATTAAGTCAGATCTGTCAGGAGCTGGAATACGAATGTCTGCAGGGCAGCATGGAAGCGGCGGTACGCGATATCGTGTATGATTCCCGCAAAATCGCAAAGGATACGGTATTTGTCTGCATGGTGGGAGCCGTGGCGGACGGTCATACCTATATCCCCGATGCGGTGGAAAAAGGGGCGTCCGTGATTGTAGTGGAGCGCGGGGAGGAGGCGGCCCGGATCCCGGATGAGATCACTGTTTTAAAGGTGGAATCCACGAGGCGTGCGCTGGCGCTGATGTCGGCCGCTCTGTTTGATTATCCGGCCAGGAAGCTGATCACGATCGGTCTGACCGGGACAAAGGGCAAGACGACGACGACCTATATGATCAAAAGCGTGCTGGAACGTGCAGGGAAAAAAGTCGGTCTGATCGGGACGATCGGCGTGCTGATCGCAGACGAACAGCTCCCGTCAAAAAACACGACGCCGGAATCCTACGAGATTCACCGCTTTTTTGCCGCGATGGTGGAAGCAGGCTGCGAGTATGTCGTGATGGAGGTGTCCTCGCAGGGCTTAAAGATGGACCGGACGGCAGGGATCTGTTTTGATTACGGCGTCTTTACGAATCTGTCCCCGGATCACATCGGGCCGACGGAACATGCGACATTTGAAGAATATCAGGAGTGCAAGAGCCTCCTCTTCCGACAGTGCAGGACAGGGATCATCAATGTGGACGATGCGCACTGGAAGCAGGTTGTGGCGGGACATACGTGTGAGCTGCGGACGTTTTCGGCCGGAGGGGACGATATGTCACTGCAGGGAAAGGCAGCCGCGCCGGATCAGCGGAAATCTCCGGCGGACGAAGGAGCCGCGCCGGATCAGCGGAAATCTCCGGCGGACGAAGGAGCCGCGCCGGATCTGCTGGCATCGGATGTCGGATTTATCAATGAGGACGGGCGGCTCGGCATGCATTTTGCGGTCAGCGGCTGCATGAACTGCCAGGCGAAGGTGCACATTCCGGGCAGGTTTAACGTGTATAACGCGCTGGTCACGATGCTGGTCTGCCATCTCGCGGGAATTTCCGACGAACGCATTCTTGACGGACTTTCCAGAGTGCAGGTAAAGGGACGCGTCGAGATGCTGCCGGTCTCAAAGGAATATTATCTGATCATTGATTATGCGCACAATGAGGTCAGCACCAGAAGCGTGCTGACGACGCTGCTCGAATATCACCCGAAGCGCCTGATCTGTATCTACGGCGGCGGGGGCGACCGGTCGAAGCTGCGCCGGTATGATATGGGTGAGGTTACGGGGGAGCTGGCGGATCTGTGCGTGCTCACCTGCGACAATCCGCGGAGCGAGGAGATCCGGGATATCAACAACGATATTATCACGGGGCTTGCGCGGAGCCACGGGAGCTATATCGAGATTGAAGATCGGAAAGAGGCGATCGCCTACTGTATCACAAACGCACAGCCGGGCGATATGATCGTGCTGCTGGGAAAAGGGCATGAGAATTATCAGGAAATCAAAGGGGTGAAATATCACTACGATGAGCGAGAGGCGGTTGCGGAGGTGCTCGATGAGCTGCGCGAGGGGACGCGGGGGGTGTCGCCGGTGAAAGAAGTGCAGAGGACATGATCCTGCCCGGATCGCAGCCGGCACGATATCGGTCAGGGAAGCCTGTGATTCACAGGCGGCGTGCCGCGTCATTTACATGGAGCGGAATCTTGTTGCGGGTAGTTGTAATCCGGCTGCACCGTCTGCGGGATAACCGTGATAACGTCTGGCAGGAAGAGAGGAAGGTATATGGTTCTAAGTTATGAGGAATGGAGAGATGAGATCGCAGAGTATCTGCAAAAGGGGATCGATCTCTGGCTGGAGGTATTCGCAAAAGAAAAAGCGCAGGAGATAATCCTGCATTACCGGGCGGACGGAGGAAGTATCAGGGCTGAGATCCGGACGTCGCAGGGCTGGGAGCTGCCGGGGTACGGGGACCATGAGTGGGAGGAAGCGCATATATTCGGGGAACCGGAGGATCCCGCCTCACTCAGTGAATGGGAGAGGGAGCGCGGTTACCGGGTGACGGAGGAGGTGCGCGACATGATAAAAGACTGCGGGCTCGGAATCCAGACGATGTGCATGGAATTCTATCAGGATTCGGGTGGTGAGATGCAGGAGAGGATGGCGGAGGATCTCGTGAAGATATTAGAGGAAAACTACAAATGCAGAGTATCGGCGATGCGTGAGGAGTAACGACGGTTCGGGTAAATGAAGATTTTTTCTTATGCTGATCTTAGGTTCGGCTGCTATGATAAAAATGGGAAAAGCCGTACACGAAATCATTTTTCAAAGGAGAACATGATGAAGCTGCTCTATGCGGAGGATGAGCGCGCGCTTTCAGAGGCGGTGGCGGACATCCTGGCCTATCACAATTATATCGTCGATGCCGTGTATAACGGCGTGGACGCGTACGATTATGCCCTCGCCGGTGATTATGACGGGATCATTCTGGATATTATGATGCCCGGGCGGGACGGAGTCGAGGTACTCTCTGCGCTGCGGAAAAACGGGTGCAGGACACCGATCCTGCTGCTTACGGCAAAGACGCAGGTGGATGACCGCATCCGCGGACTGGATGCCGGGGCGGACGACTATCTTCCCAAGCCGTTTGATATGGGCGAGCTGCTGGCCCGTGTCCGCGCGATGCTGCGGCGGCGCGAGGAGTTTCACCCGGATCTGCTTACATTTGGCGATCTGACGCTGAATATCCAGTCGGGCGCCTTATCCTGCGGGGATAGAGGATGCATACTTCCCAGGCAGGAATACCGCCTGATGGAGCAGCTGATGGAGCATCACAGGATCTTTCTCTCCTCCGAAAATCTGCTGATCAAAGCCTGGGGTTATGATGCGGAAACGGATGTCAACAGCGTCTGGCTCTATATTTCGTATCTTCGCAAAAGGCTTGCGGCCATGAAGTCGCTGGTTCGGATCGTGTCAAAGCGCAATATCGGATACCGCCTGGAGATGCCGCTATGAAGAAAACGCCGGGTACGAAGAAAACATCTGGCATGAAGAAAACATTAAGAAGGAAGTTTATTCTGTTCGCCATGTCAGCCGTTACCGTCCTTCTGGCGGTACTGATCGGGGCGATCAGCGGATTCAGCTGGATCGTTCTGGATCACCAGTCGGATTCCATTCTGCATACCCTTGTCAGAGGAGAAGAGAGATTTCCTCAGAGGGATTTTCGTCATCCAAAGCCCTTTGCGCCGCCGACAGATATGGATACGCTCCAATCCGCCCGTTTTTTCACGGTTCTTACCGATCCGGACGGAGCCGTTCTCTCTGTCAGTCTTGATCGGATTTCCTCTGTCAATGAGGATCAGGCCGCGCAGTACGCCGCAGAGATCACCGGTGTCTTTGGAAAAATCGATGGATATAAATATGAAGTAAAGCAGATCGGGGCAGACCGCCTGATTTTCTTTATGGACACGGCCGGTCAGTTCCGTACTTTTCTGATGGTATTCTGCATTTCCTCTGTTCTTGCGGTTTTCTGCTGGTTTCTGATGCTGATATTTGCAGTGTTATTTTCCGGGCGCGTGGTACGGCCGGTGCTGGCGGGGATCGAGAAGCAGAAGCAGTTTATTACCAACGCCGGACATGAGCTGAAAACGCCCCTCGCCGTCATTCAGTCCAACAATGACGCGGCGACGCTGATTTACGGCGAAAATAAATACAGCAGAAATATCCGGCTTCAGACCAGACGGCTCAATGTGCTGATGACGAATCTTCTGACGCTCGCAAAGCTTGACGAGGAGGCGAAGCTGCCCGCAGAGCGCGTGGATATCAGCGGTGTGATCGGCGAGATGCTGTCGGCCTGCGAATACGCCGTGGCAGAGAAGCAGATCACGCTCTCCGCAGACATCCGGCCCGATGTTTTCCTGCAGGTACACTGGGATACGTTTTCGCAGATGATCTCGATTCTGACAGACAATGCGGTCAGGTACACACCAAAAGGCGGAACCATTGCTGTTTCCGTGTGGAGTGACGGAGGTCATGTCGGAATTGCAGAAGAAAATACCTGTGAAATTCCCGCCGATTCCGATCCGGAACGACTCTTTGAGCGGTTTTACCGGGGAGATGCCGCCAGGACTCAGAGCAGTCCGTCCTCCGGGTACGGGATCGGCCTGTCGGCGGCACGTGCCATCGCGGAGACATTTGGCGGAACGCTGACGGCGGAGTATCCCGAAGAAGGAAAAATCCGATTTACGGCCCGCTTTTGATAGGAATTCTGAATAATGGCTGAATCATGAGTTTTTCAGGGTTGTTATTATTCATTTTATTGAGTGTGCGTTTGCTCATTCTTGGATAGACTTTGTTTCCCGGATATGGTATACTGAATGTGTCACAAGATAGATTTTCATAACCGGGAGGTGATCACAATATGACTGAAAAAGAAATGTTAAAAATATCGGTGGAAGAATTTGTACAGTTACAAACCTATATGCTATTAGTGGAAAAAGAATCTGAAGCATATAAAGTTATGAAAATCAGATACAATGCCTTAAAAGTTATTCTTACATCATCCGGCGTGAATCTTACAGAAATTGACAGAATCAAAGAATAAAACCTTAAGCTGCTAATAACCAGTTTTTATATTATGACTTTAAAGCAGAGAAATAACGGCTCATTCAGAGTTGTTTCTCTGCTTTTTTGCTGCGTTTTGACAGATCATTCGGGAAAGGTTTTTCTAAGGTTATTCACAGGCAGGTTTTTTATAATGGTGCACAGAGAGGAGGAATGCTGTTTGCAATTCAGACATGAAGTAAAGCACGAGATCAGCAGGCTGGATCTGCTGATTCTTCGGCAGCGGCTTTGCGCCGTTATGACGCTGGACGGCCATGCAAAAGACGGGCGATATGAGATCCGCAGCCTGTATTTTGATAACCTGGACGATAAGGCCCTGCGGGAAAAGCTGGACGGTGTAAAGATCCGGGAAAAATATCGGATCCGTATCTATAACAGTGACCCTTCCGCCATTTATCTGGAGCGGAAATATAAGCACGGCGCGCTGGGGTATAAGGAAATCACACGGCTGACCGGCAAACAGGCGCGGCGGATCGTGGACGGCGACATTCGCTGGATGACGGAAAGCGCCGACGAGGTGATCCTGGGTTTTTATGCCCGGATCCGCAGCGAGGGTCTCAGGCCGAAGGTGATCGTGGACTACACCAGAGAGCCGTTTGTGTTCGGTCCCGGAAATGTCCGCGTGACGCTGGATTACAATATCCGCACCGCGCTTTGCTGCACCGATTTCTTAAATCCCGGCTGCGTAACCGTTCCCATTTGGGATTCGCCCTGTATTCTGGAAGTGAAGTGGGACAATTTTCTGCCCGATGTGGTTCGCGATATCGTGCAGCCCGGGGACAGGCACAGCACAGCTTTTTCAAAATATGCCGCCTGTCGGATGTATGATTAAAAAATGAAAACAGAAGGAGAAACCAGGCAATGACTTTTAGCGATATTTTTAAATCCGGCTTTCTGGAAAAGGTATCTTCCGTCAGCATCCCTGATATGATTCTGACCATTGTACTGTCTTTTGGCATCGGTCTGTTTATTTTCTTTGTTTATAAGAAAACCTACCGCGGGGTCATGTATTCTGCCGGTTTTGGCACGACGCTGATCGCGCTGACCATGATTACGGCAATCGTGATTCTTGCCGTGACTTCAAATGTCGTATTATCCCTCGGTATGGTGGGTGCGCTCTCGATTGTCCGCTTTCGTACCGCCATCAAGGACCCGCTGGATATTGCGTTCCTTTTCTGGTCCATCGGCGCCGGTATTATCCTGGCGGCCGGTATGATTCCGCTGGCGGTCTTTGGCAGCGTCTGCATCGGCGTCATGCTGCTGATATTTGTAAACAGGTCTTCCAATACGCATCCTTACATGGTGGCCTTAAGCTGCACTGACCATGATGCGGAGGTAAAGGCGAAGGAATTCCTTTCCAGGAATGTAACCAGGACGGCAACGAAGAGCAAATCCGCTGTAAAAGGCGCCATTGAGCTGAACATTGAGGTTCGGCTGAAGGAAGATAATACCGATTTTATCAATCATCTTTCCGAAATGCCAGGTGTCAGCAGCGCGGTGCTTGTCTCTTACAACGGTGATTATATGGGGTGAATGATGTCAGGAAGCAGATATTTTGATCGTATTGCCGTGATCGTCACGGCTTTGACACTGGTTCTGACGCTTCTGTTCATAAACGGAACAGCGTTCGGCATCGAGGCGGCGGCGCACACGATCGGGTATGAAGACCGGTTATTTGACAATACAAGGGTACATACCATTGATATTGTGATGGAAGACTGGGATGAATTTATCGCAGATGCCGCCGGTGAAGAATATGATACGGCAAATGTAGTGATCGATGGTGAACCTTATAGAAATGTGGGGATCCGTGCAAAGGGAAATACCTCGCTGTCTGCGGTGGCAGCCTTAGACAGTGAGCGGTACAGCTTTAAAATAGAGTTTGACCACTATGAAAGCGGCAGATCTTATCACGGGCTGGACAAACTCTGCCTGAACAATCTGATTCAGGATTCCACTATGATGAAGGATTATCTGACTTATACCATGATGAAGGAGTTCGGCGTGATTTCCTCGTTGTGCAGCTATGTCTGGATCACGGTCAACGGTGAGGACTGGGGACTGTACCTGGCTGTGGAGGGCGTGGAGGAATCGTTCCTTAAGCGCAATTACGGCTCCGATTACGGCAGGCTCTATAAGCCCGACAGTACGAGCTTTGGCGGCGGGCAGGGCAATGGCAGGGATTTTGATCCGTCTTTCATGTTCGATGGTGACCTGCCGGAAATGCCTGCGCCCGGAGGTGAGGACCTGCCGGATCTGCCTGCGCCCGGAGGCGGGGAGGACGCGCCAGGCAGCCCTGGCGGAGGATCCGGAGAAAACGGCGGCAATAGATCCGGAGAAAACGACGGTCCCGGCAGATTCGATCGGTCTGATCCTCTGAAGGATTCTGATCCGCCTGTGATGCCTGGCGGCGGCTTCGAAGAAAACAACAGTCACGACCCCGGCGACAGTGACGGAGAAAACGATAGCGTTGTCCCTGGCGGAGGTTTCGGAGAAAACGGCAGCTTTGGTCCCGGCGCCCCCGGAATGGGGGCTTCTGACGTAAAGCTGCAGTATATGGATGAGGATCCTGACAGCTATTCCAACATATGGGACAATGCCAAAACCGATATGACAGAAGCCGATCAGGCGCGTCTGATCGAATCGTTAAGAAAGCTGTCAGACGGTGAGGATCTGAAAGCCGTCGTCGATACGGAGCAGGTGATTCGCTATTTTGTGGTGCACAATTACGTCTGTAATGGAGACAGCTATACCGGCTCCATGGTCCACAATTATTACCTGTATGAAAAAGACGGGCAGATGTCGATGATCCCGTGGGATTATAATCTGGCATTCGGTACCTTTGACGCCCGAGATGCAGCCGGTACCGTCAACACACCGATTGATACGCCGGTATCCGGCGGTTCTGGTGAGGACCGTCCCATGTGGAACTGGATCCCGTCGAATGAAGCCTGGAGCGGGCTGTATCATCAGTATTTTTCGGAATTCTTAAGCAGCGTTGACATTTTGGGGATCATCGACGATGCCTGTGATCTGATCAGACCTTATGTGGAAAAAGATCCAACGGCTTTTTATACGTACGAGGAATTTGAGACGGGTGTCGAAACCCTTCGCCGGTTCTGTGACCTGCGCAGCGAGAGCATTTTGCTGCAGCTTGAGAGCGGGGAGACAACGGAGAACCGGAACCATGTGGATGCCTCGGACATCACCCTTTCCGATATGGGTTCGATGGATGGCATGGGCGGCGATATGCCCGGCGGGCGAATGCCCGGGTGAGTCTGTTTTTGGCAGCGGCCCCCGCATTGACTGCCGAAGTGACGGCCTGCGATCAGACAGAAGAGCGTTCCGCCGTGTCCGGATGGTAACCAAACGCACACCCGCCATCCGAAAATATGACGGTTACCGTTGTAATCTTCCGGAAAAATATGGTAAACTGAACCGGTAAACATGTCTGCATAAAAAGGAAGGGAAAAACGTATGAACGCAGTGTTGGAGAATATCAGAACAAGAAGAAGTGTGCGCAAATATAAACCGGATATGGTGCCGCAGGAGATTTTAGATCAGATCTTAGAGGCCGGCACCTATGCGGCAACCGGAATGGGAATGCAGTCGCCGATCATTCTTTCGGTGACGAACCGGGAAATGAGAGACCGCCTGTCCGCGATGAACGCAAAGGTGATGGGAACGGACAGCGATCCGTTTTACGGCGCTCCGGTCGTTCTGGTTGTGCTCGCGGATAAAAGCCGCGGTACTTATGTCTATGACGGCAGCCTTGTCATGGGCAACCTGATGCTTGCCGCGCACGAGCTTGGGATTGCAAGCTGCTGGATCCACCGCGCAAAGGAGGAATTTGAGTCGCCGGAAGGGAAGGAGATTTTAAAATCACTCGGGATCCGGGGCGATTATGAGGGAATCGGCCACTGTATCTTGGGATACGCGGACGGGGAGGAGCCTGCCGCGAGGCCGAGGAAAGCTTCTTATGTGTATGAGGTCAGATAAAGGGATCCGCCGGGGGCAGTTACGTGGCGCCGTTTCGATGCGTCAGATCAGAAAAACAGGATGACAAATATTGCGGGAGATTCATGAATCATGAACTGTATAGGTGTTAATTACAAAAAACTGCCTTTGGAAATCCGGGAGCGCTACGCATTTCTGCCGGATGAACAGAGAGCATTTCATAAAACGCTTCATGGGAAGACCGGGTGCACAGGCTCCGTGATTCTTTCTACCTGCAACCGCAGTGAACTATATGTCTGCGGAAAAGAGGACGACGCGGCGTTCATTGCCCGTGTGGAGGAGGAACTTTCGGCGTTAAAAGGAATCCCGAAAACGGAACTGCTGCGGCAGATCTATGTGTACAGCGGGGAAAATGCGCTGCGGCATCTGTTTCATGTGGCCTGCGGCCTGGATTCGATGGTGCTCGGCGAGGACGAGATTCTGCGTCAGGTAAAGGACGGGTATGAGCTGGCGGTGGGGGAGGGGGCGGTCTGCAATGAGATTCACATCGCATTTCAGGGAGCGTTTGGCAGCGCAAAAAGCATAAAGACGCAGACCCTGCTCTCGCGGACGCCGGTGTCCATGGGAACGCTTGCCGCGAACCGGATCGAAGCATTCCTGCGGGAATACGGGGGCGGCACGGTCTTAATCGCCGGGATCACCGGAAAAATCGGGAGAATTCTAGCGAAAAATCTGATTGACAAGAAAATTACAAATATAGTCGGAACGACCAGGCGGCATTTTGCCAGCGGACAGACATCCGGGGCCGAAAACAGGCCAAAGGATGCTGAAACGCCGTCAGCCGCGGCTGACGGCCCGGCATGGGACGCCGGGGCGGTTTGCATGGTTCCGTACGCGGACCGCTACCGCTATGTGGATGCGGCGGACGTCATTGTGAGCGCGACTTCCGGCCCGCACTATACCTTTCTTGCGCAGGAGACCGCATCGGCCATAATGCGGGAGAAAGAGCGTCTGTTTCTCGACATGGCGGTGCCGCGGGATATGGATCAGGACATCGCGCGGCTTCCCGGCTGTCAGCTTCTTGACATCGACGATTTTAAGAAGGCCGCGGCGCAGAATAATGAGCGGAAGCGGCAGGAGTCCGACAGGGCGGGGCAGATTCTGGAGGAGAAGCTTCAGGAGACCATAAAAAGCATCCGCATGTCGGAATTTATGGAAAAGAACCGGCAGACCTTTCAGAAGCTTGCGGATCAGCCGTTCGGGAAGGTGTTTTACCGGTTAAAGGACGAGCTGTCCGGCGAGGAGCTGTCCGCGCTGCTTCTGGCAGTGGAGCGGGTGGGGACATCGGAGGGAGGAAGACAATAAGGGGTCTTCCTCCCCCGTTTTTTATTCTGCCCTGGGAGACTGGCGCATCGCAGATTTTATGCTTTATATGATAATTGTTTGTGCGCTGAGTGTGCTTCTTCCGTTGTGGTATGCGATTACATTTAATGATTCCCGCCTGGTGGTCCCGATGGATTTCAGGAATTATGTATTTGAGATAAGGGATTTGCCGATGCTTGTTTCGGTTTGTCTCACCTGCATTTATCTTGTCGCATGGTTTGTCATGCTTTTTATCCATGCAGGAAAAAGCAGAGGCAGGCAGAAGAAACAGGCATCACTCGTAAAATAAATCCAAAGCCGGGGTATTTAGGCGTATTGGGATATTTGGGGTTTGCAGGTTTCTGGACATATCCTGTGGATGGTACAGTTTTGGAATCAGACGGACAAGCGGGAGTTTCTTTTTCAGGCTCTTGTGAAAACCTCCCGGTTGGAAACCGGGGCAATCCGATTGGAAAAGAAAGATGCTCTGCTGATTGACACGCTGGCGATGGCCTTAAGCGGCATCGTATATGCGGCGGAGAAAAAAGGAATTTGCGTAACAGTGGACTGTCCGGAGGAGCTTCGCCTTTTTCATGACAGCAAGTGGACAGCGGAAGCCGTATTCAGCCTGCTGGACAATGCGGTGAAGTATACCCCGGCCGGAGGAGCCATCCGAATTTCCGTAGAACAATGGGAAATGGATGTAAAACTGAGTGTGTCCGATACCGGCAAAGGGATTTTCGAGAGCAATCAGGCCGCTATTTTCCGGCGCTTTTATCGTGAGGAAGAAGTACACGAACAGCAGGGCGTGGGCATTGGCCTGTATCTGGCCCGCGAGATCGTAACGCGGCAGGGCGGCTATATCAAAGTGGTTTCGGAGCCGGGCAGGGGTTCGGAATTTTCCATTATGCTCCCTACA
>CAJUNX010000058.1:15117-18699 GCA_910587865.1 uncultured Roseburia sp. | reverse complement strand
GGGTCAATTCCAAAGAATTTCTTGATAGATTCAATGAAAAAATTTTAAGCGATAGGAAACACCGTCATTTTTGCTTTGCGTGGTGCTGCAGGTAGTAGGAGGGCGAAATATCGCCGCAGCTTTGGCAGCACGAAAAGAATCCATGCCGCACAGCGCAAACGCTACTGGACGCTGACCTTAGAAGAGCAGGAAGAAAAATTTTTAAATATCAGACTGGCAGAATAGGATTTCGCAAAAAGCAGCCGCCCCACAGGGCGGCTGCTTTTTTCGCCTCACATCACCTCCGTGATCTCCCCCGCCGCAAAAAAATGCCGGCAGTCGATCACCCGCTGATTCGACGATCCCTTAAATTTTAACGTGATATCCTTTTTCGCCGCGACAAACGGTCCGTCCACCAGAATATCGATCGTGGCAAGCAGCCCGTCAGTGTCCTTTGTGTGGCATCTGCCTCCCGCAGTCAGATCCCGTTCGAGCACATAGCCGGTGTACGCCCAGACATCCTTATCCGGGCATTCCTTCCGCACGCGCTGCATGAAAGGCAGAAGCGCTTCCTGATTCTCCGGCTCAAAAGGATCTCCGCCGAGCAGCGTCAGTCCCTGTATATAATCGGGCTTTAACGACGCGATGATCTCATCCTCCGTCTCCGCCGTAAACGGCTGTCCGTGCTCAAACGACCAGGTCTCCGGCTGAAAGCATTCCGGACACCGGTTCCGGCAGCCCGAGACGAAAAGCACGGTCCGGACGCCGGTCCCGTTTGCGATATCGCAGTATTTGATTGCCGAGTAATTCATATCCCTATCCTCACAAAAGGTTTTCAGGAAAAGTTATAAAAAGTTCAGCCCGCGCCATTCGCAAAGGTGCCTATCGGCACTTTCCCGCTGCTTACGCAGCTAACTTTGCTCATATACGGGTGCTTCGCTCATGCTTCACAGAATGTGCTCATTCGTACGAGCACGATTTGCCCATTCTGCGCGCAAAATTCCTTTGCGATGCATGGCTGAACTTTTTCTACAAATGCAGTACCCTCTCCCTGATCTCCTGTGTTCTCCCCTGATTCCAGAACTGCGTGCCGATATAGCCGCAGGTCCTTCTGGCCACACTCATCTTGTTCTGATCGCGGTTGCCGCAGTTCGGGCACTCCCACACGAGCTTGCCGTCCGCGTCCACGATCTTAATCTCCCCGGAATAACCGCATTCCATACAGTAATCGCTCTTGGTGTTGAGCTCCGCATACATGATATTGTCGTAGATAAACTGCATCACCGAGAGCACGGCCTCGAGATTGTTCTGCATGTTCGGAACCTCCACATAGCTGATGGCGCCGCCCGGTGAAAGCTCCTGGAACTGGGATTCAAATTTTAACTTGTCAAACGCGTTCATCTCCTCGGTCACATGGACGTGATAGCTGTTTGTAATGTAATTCTTGTCCGTCACGTCCGGGATCACGCCGAAACGCTTCTGTAAGCATTTTGCAAATTTGTAGGTCGTGGACTCTAAAGGCGTCCCGTAGAGACTGAAGTCAATCCCATGCTTCTCTCTCCACCGTGCACATGCGTCGTTTAAATAACGCATCACCCGAAGCGCAAACTCCGTGCCCTCCGGATCCGTGTGGGAGACGCCCTTCATATATCTCGTACACTCGCAGAGCCCCGCGTAGCCGAGTGAGATCGTCGAATAGCCGTTGTAGAGCAGCTTATCGATCGGTTCGCCCTTCTTTAAGCGGGCAAGCGCACCGTTCTGCCACAGGATCGGCGCCACATCAGACGGCGTTCCTTTTAACCGCTCGTGCCGGGCAAGCAGCGCGCGATAGCACAGATCAAGACGCTCGTCTAAAATCTCCCAGAATTTTTCTTCATCCTGTCCGGAGGAGCAGGCCGCGTCCACGAGATTGATCGTCACCACACCCTGGTTAAAACGCCCGTAAAACTTCGGCTTATCGTTTTCATCCTTATAAACCGTTAAAAATGACCGGCAGCCCATGCAGGTATAGCAGTTGCCCTGCTTTAATTTTTTCATGATCTTCTCGGAGATATAATCCGGTACCATACGCTTTGCCGTGCACTCCGCCGCAAGCTTCGTCAAATGCCAGTATTTGGTGCCCTCGCGGATATTATCTTCCTCCAGCACATAAATCAGCTTCGGAAACGCGGGGGTGATGTAGACTCCCTTTTCGTTTTTCACGCCTAATATCCGCTGGTGCAGCATCTCCTCGATCACTGCCGCAAGGTCATCCCGAAGCTGCCCTTCGGGCACCTCGTCCAGGTACATAAATACCGTGATAAACGGAGCCTGCCCGTTCGTCGTCATCAGTGTGATCACCTGGTACTGGATCATCTGCACGCCGCGGTTGATCTCCTCCTTCACGCGCAGCTCGGCGATCGTGTTCACACGCTCATCCTCCGCCGCGATCCCGGCCTCTGCGAGCTCCTCTCTCACCTGTCTGCGGTATTTTTCCCGGCTCACCTGCACAAACGGCGCCAGATGCGCGAGGGAAATGCTCTGCCCGCCGTACTGGGAACTGGCGATCTGCGCGATCGCCTGCGTCGCGATATTGCAGGCCGTGGAAAAGCTCTTCGGCCGGTCAATCATCGTCTCGCTGATCACGGTTCCGTTCTGAAGCATGTCCTCCAGATTCACGAGACAGCAGTTGTGCATGTGCTGCGCAAAATAGTCGGCGTCGTGAAAATGAATCAGCCCCTTCTCGTGCGCGTCGACGATGTCGGTCGGAAGAAGAAAACGCCTGGTGATATCCTTGCTCACCTCGCCCGCCATATAGTCGCGCTGAACGCTGTTGACCGTCGGATTTTTATTGGAATTCTCCTGTTTGACCTCCTCGTTGTTGCACTCTAGCAAGCTTAAGATCTGCTCGTCCGTGGAATTGGACTTCCGCACCAGCTCCCTCTTATAGCGATAGGTGATGTAGTTGCGCGCCACATTAAACGCCCGCTGGCTCATCAGCTGGTTCTCCACCATATCCTGAATCTCCTCCACACCGGGAGAATGCTTCATATTCTCACATGCCCATTCCACATTTGACAGAATCATCCGTATCTTCGCCTCGTCAAGCTTCTCATAATCGATAACGCTGTCATTCGCCTTCCGAATCGCCTCCTCGATCTTGCTGATATCAAAGGTTACTTCGCTGCCGCTTCTCTTGATAATCTTCATATGAAATGCAAATCCTTTCTTTCCCCTGACTCACTGCTGCTTCCCCGGGCGCAGAAAACCTGTACCGCCCGTCATCTATTGTACAGTATACTATATCTTGTGGAAATGTCAATGCATAATTTCTATATTTTGTGGTTCCAAAGAGCCGATTCCCGCACGGCGAACCGCACGGCTGACGGCTTCTGACGCTTTAACGGACAGATGCCGGCTGATGTGCGGGGCAGGCGCCGGTTTCTGGCTCCTGCACTGGCATGCGCAGCTGCACAGCAGCATCGCTGCGACAGACGTCTCCGACGGATGGGGCTGCGCATGGCTGCGACGGCCGGGAATCTCATCCTTCCCGCCGCACGGCGAACCGTACGGCTGACGGCTTCTGACGCTTTAACGGACAGATGCCGGCTGATGTGCGGGGCA
>CAJUNX010000058.1:0-15017 GCA_910587865.1 uncultured Roseburia sp. | reverse complement strand
ACGGCTGACGGCTTCTGACGCTTTAACGGACAGATGCCGGCTGATGTGCGGGGCGGTCATCCGGGTGCCCCGGCAGACCGCACGGCTCCATGTTCTCTGGCTCCACGCCGAGATTCCAAAGGATCCGGTCGAGAAGCGCGGTCAGCCTCTCAACATCCTCATCCCCCATCCCCTCGACAATGCGCGCTTCCATCTCAACCACATCGCGCCTGGCGCGCTCCCGCATCTTCCTCGCCTTCTCGAGCACCACCAGCTTTTTTAACCGCGCATCACTCGCAACCGGCTCTCTGGCGATAAAGCCCCTGCGTTCCATCACCGAGAGCATATTTGACGCGGTCGCCCTGGACACCGAAAACGCCGTCTCGATGTCACGCTGAAAAACGTCTTTCCCGTCGTGGTCGATCAGAAAACCGATGATCCAGCGCTGCATCCCCGTCAGCCCGTCCTCGTTTTCCGCACACTTTGCCTCCATGATTTTATGAATCTGATTGTGAATCAGACGGATCTTAAATCCGATCGTGCATTTTCGTTGCATCTCTCCCTCTCATTCCGCCGCGGCATACGGCCTGTTTTGTGATAAACGCTAATGAAAGTTCAGCCATTCTCTGCAGCATGTGCTCATTCATGCGGACGTGATTCGCCCATCCCGCAGAGAATGGCCGAACTTTTGTGGTAAAAATCATTGACAACTTTTTTTTCCTGTCGTATAACTATATTGTTAGCATACTAACAAATAAAAATCAATAATTTTTTCAAAAAGGATGTGATTCTATGTTAAAAACGTTGGGAGCCCAGGTTGGCGAATTCAAAAAAGATTCCTTTCTGACTCCGGTTTTCATGGTGCTCGAGGTACTCATGGAAACCATTATCCCGCTGATGATGGCATCGATCATCGATAACGGCGTGGAAGCCGGCAGTATCCGTCATATTTTTTTCATGGGATTTATGATGATTGTCGCGGCGGGCTTCTCCCTCTTTGCCGGCGCGATGGGGGGACGGTACGGCGCGCGTGCGTCCACAGGCTTTGCGCGAAACTTACGAAGGACGATGTATGAGAATATCCAAACCTTCTCTTTTTCCAACATTGACCGGTTCAGCACCGCGGGGCTTGTCACGCGTCTCACCACGGATGTGACAAACCTGCAGAATGCCTACCAGATGATCCTGCGCATGTGCGTGCGCGCACCCATCAGCCTTGTCTGCGCGATGTTTATGGCATTTTTTATCAGCCCGCGCCTGGCCACGATTTATCTGATCGCGGTCGTCATTCTCGGTGTGATTCTGGCCTTTCTCACCGTGAAAGCGCACCATTATTTTTCACAGGTGTTTCCGAAATATGACGACTTAAACGCCTCCGTGCAGGAGAATGTCTCCGCCATCCGCGTGGTAAAAGCCTATGTCCGCGAGGATTATGAAAAGAAAAAATTCACGGATGCAAGCAAAAGTCTCTATCATATGTTCATCAAAGCTGAGAGCGTCATCGCGTTCAACAGCCCGGTGATGCAGATCACAGTCTACAGCTGTATCATCGCTATCAGCTGGCTCGGCGCAAAGATGATCGTCGGCGGAACCCTGACCACCGGCGAGATGATGAGTCTTCTTACCTATTGTATGAATATCATGATGAGCCTGATGATGCTCTCGATGATCTTTGTCATGATCACGATGAGTATCGCCAGCGCGCAGCGGATCTGCGAGGTCATAAATGAGACCAGCGATATCACAAACCCGGCGCATCCGGAATATACGGTCGCGGACGGAAGCATCGAATTTTCGCATGTCACCTTCCGCTACAACCAGAATTCCGCAAAACCGGTACTCGATGACATCACGCTCTCGATCAAAGCCGGAGAAACCATCGGCATCATCGGCGGCACCGGAAGTTCAAAATCCTCGCTGGTGAATCTGATCAGCCGTCTCTACGACGTGTCCGACGGCGCCATCCTCGTCGGCGGAAAGGATGTGCGCTCCTACGATCTCGACACACTGCGCAATCAGGTTGCAGTCGTACTGCAGAACAACGTCCTCTTCTCCGGTACGATCTACGAAAACCTGCGCTGGGGCGATAAAAACGCGACAGATGAGGAATGCCGCCGGGCCTGCAGGCTCGCCTGCGCCGACGAATTTATCGAGCGGTTTCCGGACGGCTATGACACGTACATCGAGCAGGGCGGCACCAATGTGTCCGGCGGGCAGAAGCAGCGCTTATGTATCGCACGCGCGCTGTTAAAGAAGCCAAAGATCCTGATCTTAGACGACAGCACCAGCGCCGTCGATACCGCCACGGACGCAAAGATCCGCCGTGCGTTCGCCGAGGAGATCCCGGATACCACCAGACTGATCATCGCACAGCGGATCTCCTCCGTACAGAATGCCGACCGCATCATCGTGTTAAACAACGGTGTCTTAGACGGCTTCGGCACACACGAGGAGCTGTTGGCGACAAATGAAATTTACCGCGATGTCTACGAATCGCAGACACAGGGAAGCGGAGACTTTGACGAAGGAGGTGCTGCATAATGCCAGCTGGAACTCAGAATGCAAAACCGGTACACGGGCCTGGGCCGCGGGGCCCGAGAGGGCCGCGGCCCAGGATAAAAAATCCCGGAAAACTGATCGCGCGCCTGATGCGCTATACCTTAAAAAATTATGCCGTACACTGGCTCATCGTCATCCTCTGTATCGTGGTCACCGTGCTCGCAAGCGTGCAGGGAACCTTATTCATGCAGACCTTAATCGACGAGTACATACTCCCGCTGATCAAGCAGGCAGATCCGGATTTTTCCGGCCTTGCAGCCGCAATCCGGCGCGTAGCCGTCTTCTATCTCGCGGGAGCCGTCGCGGCATACGGACACACACGGATCATGGCGACGGTCTCACAGGGAACGATGCGCCGTCTGCGGAATGACCTGTTCACCCACATGGAAGAACTGCCGGTCCGATACTTTGACACACACTCGCACGGCGATATCATGTCGACCTACACCAACGACATCGATACGCTCCGTCAGATGATCAGCCAGAGTATCCCGCAGTTTTTAAACAGCACCATTACAATTATCAGTGTATTTATCAGTATGGTGATGCTCAACATTCCTCTGACGCTGCTGACGCTCGCCATGGTCGGCGTGACACTGTTTTCCACAAAAAAAATCGGCGGATTAAGCTCGAAATATTTTGTCGCGCAGCAGAAGGATCTCGCCGCGGTCAACGGCTATATCGAGGAGATGGTCAGCGGTCAGAAGGTCGTCAAGGTATTTACCCACGAGGAGGAAAGTCTTCGCCGTTTTAACGAGTTAAACGACCAGCTGTTCGCCAGCGCGGACAATGCCAACAAATTCGCCAATATCCTGATGCCGGTCAACGCACAGATCGGAAATATCAGCTATGTGCTCTGCGCGATTGTCGGCGGCATCCTCGCGTTAAATGGCTTTGGCGGATTTACGCTCGGCGGGCTCGCCAGCTTCCTCTCTTTTAACAAGAGCTTCGGTATGCCGGTCAACCAGCTGAGCATGCAGATCAACAGCATTGTCATGGCTCTCGCCGGTTCCGAGCGCGTCTTTGCGATGCTCGACGAAAAACCCGAGGCCGACAACGGCTATGTGACTCTGGTGCGCGCCAAAAAGGAAAATGGAAGGCTTGTCGAAACCGCGGAGCGTACCGGGCTCTGGGCCTGGAAGCACACGCATCAGGCGGACGGAAGCGTGGATTATGTGGAGCTGACCGGAGACGTGGTGTTTGACGATGTGGACTTTGGCTATGTGCCGGAGAAAACCGTGCTGCACAATGTCGACCTGTTCGCGACGCCCGGTCAGAAGATCGCTTTTGTCGGGAGCACCGGCGCGGGAAAAACAACGATCACAAACCTGATCAACCGTTTCTACGACATCCAGGACGGCAAGATCCGCTACGACGGGATCAATATCAACAAGATCAAAAAAGACGATCTGCGGCACTCGCTCGGCATCGTACTGCAGGATACGCATCTGTTCACCGCGACCGTGATGGAAAACATCCGCTACGGAAAGCTCGATGCGACCGACGAGGAGGTCATCGCGGCGGCAAAGCTCGCGAATGCCGATACCTTTATCCAGCAGCTGCCGGACGGCTATCAGACGATGCTGACCGGAGACGGCGCGAACTTAAGCCAGGGCCAGCGCCAGCTGCTCGCAATCGCAAGGGCCGCGATCGCAGATCCGCCGGTACTGATCTTAGACGAAGCGACCAGCTCCATCGACACGAGAACCGAAAAAATCGTGCAGAACGGGATGGATAAGCTGATGGCAGGACGCACGACATTCGTCATAGCGCATCGTCTCTCCACGGTCAGAAACAGTGACTGCATCGTCGTGCTGGAACAGGGACGCGTGATTGAGCGCGGAAATCACGATAAGCTGATCGAAAAGCGCGGGAAATATTATCAGCTCTACACCGGCAATCTGGCCGAGGAATAAGCCGCCGTGAGACCATGGCTGAAGGGTCGCCGCTGCCGGAATTTATTTGACAAATTTTATCGAAAATGATACGTTATACAGTGTGTGAATATGCGCCGGCGGCCTGATGTTTTTCGTGTTCACGGCGCACAGGAAAAGCATTCCGGCTCTGTGTCCGCGCCGCAGCCGCAGACCGGCTCCCGAAAACCGGCATCCATTCCAGACCGGTTTTCCGAATACGAAACGCGGCGCAGAAAAGAGGATAACATGGGACGTTTAGACGGTAAGACAGCAATCGTAACAGGGGGAAATTCCGGCGTTGGCGCGGCGACAGCGCTTCTTTTTGCAAAAGAGGGCGCAAAGGTTGTCATCAGCGCACGCCGCCAGGCGCAGCTTGAGGAGGTTGCCGCAAAGATCCGTGAGGCAGGCGGCGAGGTCTTAAGTGTCGTGACGGATATCTCCAAACCGGAAGATGCAGAAAATCTTGTGAAAAAGACAGTGGAGGCATATGGCAGGGTGGATATCCTGGTCAACAATGCCGGTGTCTTAGAGGCCGGATTAAAGCCGGTGGACCGGGTTCTGAATGAGGATATGGACCGCATCATCGATACCAATGCAAAGGGAACGATGTACTGCATCCGTGAGGCGAGCGCCGAGATGGCAAAGACCGGAACCGGATCGATCATCAATGTCGCTTCCGTCGCAGGTGTGATGGGATGCGGAGGCGCAGCCTACGTGGCTTCAAAGGCAGCCGTAATCGGCATCACAAAGCACACCGCTCTCCGCTTTGCAGGCACAAATATCCGCTGCAACGCGATCTGCCCGGGCACGATCGTGACCCCGATGGTGGCAGGCATGAAAGCGGACAACATGGATGCCGACATGTTCGGACAGATGGGAAAACATGCGGATCTGCGCGTACAGCCATGTATGCCGGAGGATGTGGCGAATATCCTGCTCTTCTTCGCCAGCGACGAGTCCCGCGCAATTACGGGACAGACGATCGTTTCCGACTTCGGAAGCACGTTATAATGATTCCGGAACATACCTTTCTGAATCATCAGGAAAAAAGCCCCTCTCAGCTGTATTGCCGTACGGCTGAGGGGGGCGTTCTTTGTCCAAAGACTTATTACTGCTTTTCTGCCTGACGGCTTTTCAATCTTCTTTTTGCATCTGCAAGGCAGAAATGCCCGGATGTCCTCCTGAACGTCCATCCCCATTTGTGCAGACACACAAGGGCCATGCATTTTGCAAATACCTAAGGCCTGCCGGTTACAATGTTATCCCAGCATACGATGGCGGGGAGGCTTTACAGCTTTTCCGTAAAATCCTCCAGCGCGCCGCGGATCAGCGTTCCCGTCTCCACCTTCAGGCGGATCTGCCGCGCCAGCCAGAAGCTGACGCAGGCGACCGCCACGCTGTAGCGGAAGACGCCGGTGCTGCCACGCTGCATATAACGGACGGAACTCACAACAATCCCTTTACAAAAGCTCTCTTAAAATCTGATTTACCATCCCGGGATTCGCTTTTCCCCGCATCGCCTTCATCGTCTGCCCGACCAGAAATCCGATCGCTTTTTCCTTCCCGTTCCGGTAATCCTGTACCGACTTCGGATTCTCCCGAATCACCTGCTCCGCTGCCGCACGCAGGGCGCGATCGTCGTTCACCGTCGCAAGTCCGTGCTCTTTCACATACTGCTCCGGATCGATGTCCTCCTTAAACACAAGCTCAAAGACTTCCTTTGCCACCGTATTCGTGACTGTCCCGGAATCTGCCAGCGTCACAAGCTTCGCCAGATTGACCGGGGACATGTGAAGCTGATCCGGCGCCATGCCGTTGTCTTTTAACAGGCGGATCGTCTCAACCATGATCCAGTTCGACACTTTTTTTGGCTTTTTACAGAGCGCCGTCGCCGCCTCGAACAGATCGGCAAAGGATTTGTCCCCGGTGAGGATGTTCGCGTCGTATTCCGGCAGGCCGAATTCCTCCTGATAACGCAAGCGCTTCTCCTCGCGCATCTCTGGTTCCCTCGCCTTCACCTCTGCAATCCACTCGTCACTGATCGCCACCGGCACGAGGTCCGGCTCCGGGAAATAGCGGTAATCCTGCGCATCCTCCTTCGATCGCATCGCATAGGAGACTTCCTTGTTGTCGTCCCAGCGGCGCGTCTCCCGCATCACCTGCCGTCCCTCTTCCAGCAGCTCGATCTGACGGGTGCGCTCCCCTTCGATCGCGCGCGCGATCGCCTTGAACGAATTGAGGTTTTTCATCTCGGTGCGCGTGCCAAACTCCTCCGTGCCGGCTTCTCTGACGGAGAGATTGACATCGGCCCGCATCGACCCCTCATTCAGCTTACAGTCCGAGGCTCCCAGATACTGAATGATCAGGCGCAGTTTCTCCAGACATGCGATGACCTCCTCCGCCGAGCGCATATCCGGCTCGGAGACAATCTCGATTAACGGCACGCCGGAGCGGTTATAATCTACAATCGACGCATCCTCCCACTCGTCATGCACCAGTTTCCCGGCATCCTCCTCCATGTGAATCTCATGAATGCGCACCGTCTTCTTCCCCGCGGAGGTCTCAATCTCCACCCCGCCGTCCCGGCAGATCGGCAGATACAGCTGCGAAATCTGATAGTTCTGCGGGTTATCCGGGTAAAAATAGTTTTTACGGTCAAATTTACAGTACTGTGTGATCGTGCAGCCGGTCGCAAGCCCGACCGCCATCGCGTGTTCGACCACTTTTTTATTTAAAACCGGGAGCGCTCCCGGCATCCCGGTACAGACCGGACAGGTATGGCTGTTCGGAGCGCCTCCGAACGCCGTGGAGCACCCGCAGAAGATTTTCGTCTTCGTCGCCAGCTCCACATGGACCTCCAGCCCGATCACTGTCTCATATTGTCTCTCCATGGCTTCCTCCAGATTCTCTTTTGGCCCGCTTCTGCCGGCGGACGTTTCGCACTTCGTCAGATGCCTGCCAAAGGGCACCTCTCATATTCTCTCGTCTGTTCATACGCATATGCCGCACGGATCAGCTTCTTTTCCTGAAAACAGTCCGCGATCAGCTGCAGCCCGATCGGAAGCCCGGCCCGATCCCGTCCGCACGGGAGGGACATCCCCGGAAGCCCTGCGAGGTTTACGGCGATCGTGTAGATATCTCCCAGATACATTTTGATCGGATCCGCAAGCGATGCGCCGAGCCGCGGCGCCGTCGTGGGCGCCGCAGGTCCCAGAATGATGTCGTACGACGCAAACGCCCGGTCAAATGTCTGCCGGATCAGGGCTTTTGTGCGCAGCGCCTTCAGATAATATGCGTCATAATAACCGCTGCTTAACACAAAGGATCCCAGCATAATCCTGCGTTTTACCTCCGGCCCGAAGCCCTCCGAGCGGGAGCGTTTATACATCTGATGCATCCCCTCATATTCCGCGGCCCGGTATCCGTATTTTACGCCGTCAAAGCGTGCCAGGTTCGAGCCGGCCTCTGCGCAGGCGATGACGTAATAGGCCGGAATCGCATATTCCACAAGGCTCAGATCGAACTCCTCCACAGCGGCTCCCAGCTCTCTTAGCGTCTCAGCAGCCGCGAGTACCGCAGCTTTTACCTCCGGATCCAGCCCTTCCCCGAAGTAATCGCGCGGAATACCGATCCGAAGTCCCCTCACATCATCCGTCAGAGCTTCGGTGAATCGGTAATCCTTCCTCGCGACAGATGTCGAATCTTTTGCATCAAATCCTGCAATCACTTCCAAAATAGATGCGCAGTCCGTCACATTTTTCGCAACCGGCCCCACCTGGTCCAGGGAAGATCCGTAGGCGATCAGCCCGTAGCGGGACACCGTGCCGTAAGTCGGTTTGATGCCCGTCACCCCGCAGAACGCACTGGGCTGCCGGATCGAGCCCCCGGTGTCCGAACCGAGCGCCGCGCTGCACTCCTCCGCGGCAACCGCCGCACATGATCCGCCGGAAGATCCGCCCGGCACGTGATCCGTGTTCCACGGGTTTTTCGTCGGCCCGAACGCCGAGGTCTCCGTCGTGCTCCCCATGGCAAATTCGTCCATGTTTGTCTTGCCTATGACAACCGCTCCGGCCTCCTCGAGCCGTTTTACCGCTTCCGCTGTGTAGCCTGGCACAAAATTGTACAGTATGTTTGAAGCGCATGTAGTTTTCAGCCCCTTTGTGCAGAGGTTATCTTTTACCGCCACCGGAACTCCCGCGAGCGGTCCGGTCAGCTCCCCTGCAAGAATCCGACGCTGCACCTCCTTCGCGCGGGCGCGCGCTCCCTCCCGGTCGACCGTCACAAAGCCGGCCACCGTCTCCTCTTTTTTCTCTATCGCATCGAGCGCCGCAGCCACCGCTTCCTCCGCGGACACTTCTTTTGCCTGTATATGTCTGCCAAGCTCCGTGGCAGTCAGACTCATCAAATCCATTCTTTTCCTCCACGCTTTCCAAACCGACAGCATTATCCGATTGTTTTCGGAACCAGAAAGCCGCCGTCCTTTTTTGCCGGGGCGTTGGCCAGCGTTTCCGCGCTTCCGTCCCCGTTTGTCACCACGTCCTCGCGAAACACGTTATTTACCGGGAACACATGCGACATCGGCTCCACACCGTCCGTATCCAGCTCATTTAACCGGTCAATGTAGTCAAGCATCGCCTCCATGTCATGTCTGGCCTGTTCTTTTTCCGCACCGTTGAGCTCCAGCTTTGCGAGAATGCCGACGTACCCGATCGTCTCATCCGAAATCCGGTGTTTTGTCCCGGCACTCTCCGGAGCGGCCCCGGCTTCCTCTTTCTGCTGCCCTGTCAGCGTTTCTGCCTGACGTTTCGCGCCTGGCACTCTCTCCGCTACAGCATCCGTCGCCGTTACGGGTTCTGTGACCGACCGGGCTTTCTCTGGTGCTGTTTCCGTTTCCGCGACCGCCGCTCTCCCGTTTCCGCCCGGCTCGCCCGCTTCCGCGACCGCCGCTCTCCCGTTTCCGCCCGGTTCCGCGACCGCTGCTCTCTCGTTTTTGTCCGGTGAAAGAGCCGGAAGCCCGGCAGCCATCCCGGATTTTTCCAAAAGTTTCCGATATATCCGCTCCGCCATCCAGGGCTCCGAGCACGCTTTTAACGCATCCTCCGGCGCAAACCAGGCCACCGCGCTGTTTTCGTCCGGCTTTACACGAAGCGTCTCCCTTTCATCCGCCTCCAAAAGGTAAGTCACATTCAGGTGCAGATGGGAGGGCACATAACTGCCGTGCTTCTCATGTCCGTCCACCGTCAGGATCTCCAAAGAAAAAATATCCTCCTTCACCGGCGCGATATCTGTAACCCCGGTTTCTTCCATCGCCTCACGAAGGGCCACTGCCAGAAGATCACGCTCCCCGTCCGCATGCCCGCCGGTCCACGACCAGGAATGGTAGATATTGTGATAAACCATCAGCACTTTATCCCGGCTTTTGTTCACAATCCAGGCGGAGGCGCTCATGTGCATGATATCATTTTCCCTGACAAACAGGTCTTGCTGTACATGCTGCGCAAACTGCGCGAGTATGACGGCCTTATCCCGCTCCTCCTGCTCGTTCCAGGGTCTGTATTGTTCGATCTGTTCCTGAATCTTCATTGTCATTCCTCATTTCTGCTTTGCTCATATTCCGCTTCGGTCATGCCGGCCGGGGAACATCCTTTTTCTGACGCGCCCGTGATGTCCGGGTCCGGCCGGCAACGGCTCTGCCGCGTTGTTTTTCTTCCGCAATTGTAGCGCCAGGCGGGGCAGGCTCCATCGCAATCTGTCCCGGTCTCATGCGTTTCGCTCCTTACGGCTCCAGGCGGGACAGATCGCGGGGGAACAGCGTGGTCTCTCTGACATTGTCCTCCCCGATGAGCTTCATCGTCATCCGCTCTGATCCGATGCCAAGTCCGCCATGCGGCGGCATCCCGCACCGAAACACCTCGAGATACGCCTCCATTCCTTCTGTCGTCATGCCGCGCTTTTCTATTTTGTCCAGCAGCATCTGATAATCATGGATACGCTGGCCCCCGGTCGTGATCTCCAGTCCGCCAAAAAGCAGATCAAAACTCAGCGTATATCTCAAATCCGCCGGATCGTCCATCGCATAAAACGGACGCTTTTTAGACGGGTAATGCGTGACAAACACAAAATCCGCGCCGTACCTTTCCTTCATATACCGGCCGATCAGCGCCTCCTCCTCCGGCTCAAGATCATACGGACTCCGGATCTGCCTGCCGTATGCCTCCGCAGCCAGCCGCTTCGCCTCGTCAAACCGGATCACCGGAATGCGCTCCGTATCCGGCAGCGCAACGCCAAGCAACGCGATCTCCCTGGCATATTCCGTCTCCAGAAGACGCATCGTATACCGTAGAAAACCGGTCTCCATCGCCATGAGCTCCGTAAAATCATCAATAAATCCCATCTCAAAATCAAGACTGGTGTATTCGTTTAAGTGCCGCTTCGTGCTGTGCTTTTCTGCCCGAAAGACCGGCCCCGTCTCAAATACCCGCTCAAACACTCCGACAAGCATCTGCTTATAAAACTGAGGGCTCTGCTGCAGCACTGCCGGCCGGTGAAAATATTCCAGCTTAAACAGGTTCGCCCCGCCCTCCGCACTCTTTGCTCCAATCTTCGGGGTATGAATCTCGGTAAACCCCTCCCCATATAAATAATCGCGGAACCCGCGCACGATTCCCTCCTGGATCCGGAACCGCGCACGCTGTTTTTCATTGCGCAGCGCAATGGCCCGATGATCCAGGTTTGTCTCTGGCGAGACGGGTAATTTCCATTTCGAAACCGCAAATGGTAAGGGTTCTGCCGGCTCCGAAAGCATCCGGATCTCCCCGATCTTTACCTCATAACCGCCCGGCGCACGCTCTTCTCGTCTGACTACACCTGTAATGCATACGGAAGACTCCTCTTTTATCCCCTTCCCTGCCTGTTTTGTCCCTGTTTCCGACACACACTGGAGCAGCCCGTCCCGCTTTCGTAAAATCACGAAAACGACCTCCCCCATATCGCGTACCGCGTGAACGATCCCGTCCACCTTCACCTGCTCTCCCACAAGCGTTCCCGCAAAAATCGCGGCGATCCCCGTCCGGTCCTTTTTTACCGTTTCTGTCACAAATTCCATGTGTACGCTCCTTTCTGATTCTGTCACATATCAGGATCCTAAAGTGCGGGACGGGATCAGACAACAATACCGTTCAGAAAGAGATTTCCCGTCCACGCCTCACGGCGTAAACCTTAACGGTCACTCCCGGGTTTGCCGGCAGCTACGCCCCCCGCGAGCTTTCACCGCAGACGAACGGCATGCCCGTCATACTAAAAAACGCCCCGGGAGAACATCTCTGCTCTCCCGGGGCGGAATCTCTCTGATCTGTCAGAATATCCCGCGGTACCACCCGCTTTGAACGACGGCAACATGACATCCGTCCTCCCTCTCTGTGTGCTTAACGCGCACCCACGTACTGACCTACTTTCCGTCCTGACATCCTGCCGTATCCTTACCTCCGCCAGTCCGGGGCATGCCGCCCGCATGCGTGCCGGTCAAAACTGTCAGCTGCCAGTCCCTCCACACACATCCGGTTCAGCCAGTCTGCTCCAGAGTGTTCCCGTGATCCCCTCTTCCAAACAGCGCTCTCAGTCGGTGACGCTGTATTCCTGTCGGCCTCTGGCGATCCGAGTCTCCTTCCACGCTTTCCGCTGCGGCTTCGGGAATCCGTACTGTCTCATTCCGTCTGCCGTTTCATGTTGCTAACATTTATAACACAACCCCGCATGGATTTCAAGACTTTTTTTCACTTGCGTCCTCACCATCCCAAACGGCACGTTTTTATCCATGCAGTACTGCCAGGCGTTTCAATACGCCCCTCTCCTTTTAAGGAACCGTTCCTAACTAACGTTGCATCCGGCAGAAAATGCGTCTGCAAAGTCAATACGGAAAAAGAAAGCGATGCGGTCATCACCGGCTGATGACAATGCAGCATTTGCAGACGCAGGCAAAAAATAAATGTAAAAATTATTTTTGAACCGTTCCTAACTGCCGCAGCAGTCCCTCGCAGCCGCACACAATCTCACGATATGCCCGGTCAAATTCTCCCGTATACCATGGGTCGTCAATGTCTCCCGGCTGCCCGGTAAAATCCAAAAGGCGGCAGATCTTCTGATCCGGATCATCTCCGAACACACGCATCATATTGCGGATATTATAGCGCTCCATAGCGATCAGGTAATCGAATGCCGTATAATCCTCCCGCCTGATCTGCCGCGCCGTCTTATCCTGCACCTCCGCCGCAAGCTGCTGCCATGTGACCTGCGGCAGGCCGCAGTCCTTCTTCCATGTACCGCCGATCCCGTGGCGGGCAAGTTCTGCCTTCGCGGGCGGATAGATATGATTGCCGATCTCCTCCCTGCTGGTAGCGGCAGAGGCAATCTGAAAGCCGTCCGCGATACCCTGGCGGACGGTCATGTCCTTTAGAACGAACTCAGCGATCGGGCTGCGGCAGATATTGCCGTGGCAAATAAATAGGATTTTTATCATTATTCCATAACTCCTTAAATGTTCTGTATTTCTTCTCAAACGCTTGATTTTACAGGGTTTTTGAACGCTTCCAAAGCTGTGTGTTTCCAAAGTATTTTCTCAAATCGTTTCATACTTTCTCATATTTGTCCCTGCAAAATTGGTAAATACGTTGGTAAAGTAAGCGGCTTTACCAACGGGCTTTTTAAGAGTTCGCCACTCGCTGCAGTTCCTCTTTCGCATCATCGAAATTCACATGGGTGTAGGTGTTCAATGTTACGCTGATATCCGAATGACCCATGATATACTGTAAGGTCTTCGGATTCATCCCTGACTTCGCCATATTAGAGCAAAAGATATGTCTGCATACATGAGGGGTTACTTTTGGCATCTGGATGCGGTAAATCTTGTTGTACTTTTCAATGATATGTTCCAGATACTTCTCCCAGTGAAGGGCAACCATTGGCATATCATTCTTATCCAAGCAAAGGAAACGAATATAGCCATCTACCATAGGCTCAACTTTCGGTGTTTCCCGATTCGCAATGATTCTCCGAAAACACGCTGCCACTTCTTCTGTCATAGGAACATAGCGGACACCGCTTTCCGTTTTCGGCTCCTGAATCACATATTCCATCTGAGATGTGCGCTGTAACTGATGGTCTACCTTAATACGCATTTCCCCAAACTCAATGTCAGGTATTGTCAGTCCGCAAAACTCCGAAATACGAAGTCCCGTGTGGAAAAGGATATATATTGCATCATAATATCTGCAAAAATGGTTATCTTCCTTGATAAATTTCAGTAAATCCCTCTCCTGTTTCCGGGTAATCGCTTCTCTGGTAACAGAATCATTGACAATAACCGATGCCAGCTCAAAGCCAAACGGATTTTTGCGAATCAGGTCATCATCTACAGCCATCTGAAATGCCGGTCTGAGAACACCACGGATAGAGTGAATGGAACTATATCCTCTGCCGTCCACCTGCTGAAGCTTAATGAGCCACGCTTTTGCATCTGACAAACGTACCTTGTCAATACGCTGTCTGCCAAATGCTTCCTTTTTCAAGACGTTAATGACTGTCTTATATCCGGCAACCGTGTTGTGCCGGACTCCTGTTTTCAAGGACACATATTTCTCCACCAACTCAAGCACCGTGTAATTGCCGCCATTGGTTACGATGTGGTCAAACAAATCCGCTTCAATCTGCTTTTCTTTCTCTCTCAATGAAGGCTCTCGCTTCTTGCCTTTCGGCATTGTGTCATTCTTATCCAAACGCCAACTGTAAACATTTTTCTCTTTTCCGTCCTCGTCAATATAACGGAACCGATACCTCCCATCTGAGCGCTGATACTCGCCCTCTCGCAAAATACGATTACGGTTATCTCTTCTTTTCTCACTCATCGAATCTCTCCTTTCAAAAAAGGAGAGTCAGACTTGCAAAGTTATCATACCACAAATCTGACTCTCCGTACAGCTTTATCATAGGATACAGGTAATTTGCCGTTTCCTTTTTCAGATATTTTTATACAGCAGTTGCGCGATCAAGATACCGTTCAAATTTCTCACGCTTAATCAAGACTCTGTTTCCATTCATCATATAGAAATCTTCATTCCTCTGTTTCCTTCCGCAGTCGTGGCCGGATAGGTTCCTTCCCGGCGTTCCTCCCGTCCTCATAGGGGATGGAGAAGTCCTGCGCCAGCATGAGGGCGGCTTCTTTACTGCCGATACTGTGGAGCCGGGAAACAAAGTCAATCACGTCCCCGGTGGCTCCGCAGCCGAAACAGTAAAAGCGGCGGTCAACCTTCATGCTTGGGTTCTTGTCGTTGTGGAACGGGCAGACGCACATCCCGTTCCGGTTTACTTTAATCCCATAACGCTCTGCAGCCTGCCTTGTGGTGACGGACTGCTTCACGGCTTCAAATACGTTCAATAAGCGTTCCCTCCTGATAATCCCAACGTGGGCGACACAATGTCGCTCACGTTGCCAATAAATTTTGTTAAAAAGAAACAGGCACTTGCCTGCGGTTTCCAATCACAAAACAAGTGCCTGTTTAAAGTTCCATA
>CAJUNX010000057.1 GCA_910587865.1 uncultured Roseburia sp. | reverse complement strand
TATAAAACATATCCCTCTGCTTGTAGTGGGTTAGCTCATGCACAAAGATATAAGATAACTCTTTATCTTCCAATTCGTGGGCAGGCAAAATGATTCCTGGTCGAAAGAAACCAATCAACATAGGGGAAGCAATCAGCGGATTACAGGATAGTTCTACCCTTGTTTTGACATTCAGTTTTTCTTCGCAATCAGATAGCAGATTCAAGATTTTTATATCCGATACTTCTTTATTTCCTGCTTTGATGTATTGGATAAAGCCTTGATAAACCGTTACTTTGCGGACAAATAAAACCAGTGCCAATGCTGACCAGATAAAAAACAGGCAGACATATTTGTCAACTGGCTCACGCATGGCAGCGGTGGTTATTTCCCGGTTTGTCTGTATCGGCTCTGCTTTGTTGTTACCCGTACCTGCGGGAACGGGTACATTGGGGCCTGTAGGGATTTCATTCGTTATTTTTCATTAGTACCAGTTCGGATTCAGAAATTTGCTGTGCCATTTTGTGCTCCTTTTACCTTAACATTTTGTGGGTGTATGAATATCTTAACGCTTTGTAGGTGATAATGCAATACCCTAAAGGAAATTTAAGAATTTATAAAAAGATATGAAAAATAGGGGGGATTCCGTAGTAGTCGGCACTGTGCGTAATGTGCATAAAAGGTTAATGCCCATTTCATCTTAACCCTAAAATCAGGATGGTAATAAAATACCATCCTGACCTTAAGTTCATCAATGTTATCCTATTTTTGTGCTACTCTATCGCATTCTCATAGTCCTGCAGTTCATGATACATCCCTTCAACTATCACCCTATCATCTTTCACTCTGTAAACAAATAAATACCTATGCTTTTTAAAATGACTTTTTCGAAGCCCCAGCTTTCTTAACCGCTCATTTCTACAGTATCCAAAATGAGCAGCCTGTTCTTCCAATATCTTTATTGTATCATCGAAATCCTGCATCAGATTGCCGGCAGCCTGCGGATTCTCCAACACAAAATAAATATATTTCAAGAACTTATCATACTGCGCGCTTGCCAGCTCTGACAATTCTACTTTAAACGACATACTTCTTCCTCATCCTCTGCGAGACCACACTTGCCGGAACCGTCTCTCCCATATCACTTTTTTCCATGGATTCCCTGAGTTGTTCTACGAGCGTGTCCTCTGTCAGCATCTCTGTCAGCACGCTTCCCTCATCCCGAAACGCAATGTAGCGGATATAATTTTGGACTTCCTTCAGTCTATCCTCTGGCATTGTTTCAAGCATTGAGACTGTATATTCTAATGTACTCATAAGCACCTCCTGTTGTTCTTGGCTTCTGTTACTTCATAATTATAATATGCATCTCTCAGAAACGCAATCTTCAATTATACTTACAGCTGAAAATATTGTCTGACAAATGTACAACAAGTGTATACCCGTTATACACTCTCTTCCCGAATCTCTTTTTTATATTTATAAAAGCTTTTCCGCGAAATTCCCGCCTGTCTCATGGTCTCTACATCCGTCAGGAACCCACCAAAAGACTTATTATGCCTGCGGATAATCTCCTTTGTACCATGTGTCTGCCCTGCAGTAAATGCACCGTCAAAGAACACGATTCCCAGGTCCCTGTCCTCCATCAGGTTACTCCTCTTTGAGTGCCGCGAACAGCTTCGCTACCGCCAGCTGGCATTCCGGCAGCCCCTGTCCTGCACTGATTTGAATCATCATTGCTCTGTCCCCTCATCTTCCTGCTATTTTCCGCTTCCGGCTTTGTAATTATAGACAGGCTTCAGGACATCCGTTATCCGGACGGTGTCCCTGATCCGTCCCGCAATCTCTTCTATGGAGCGGTAGGCAAAGGGAGCCTCGTCCAGGGTATCCGCTCCCACACAGCTGCTGTAGATGCCCTTCATTTCCTTTTTGAAGTCCGATACGGTATACCGGTCCTTCACATCCTCCCGCTTCAGCCGCCTGCCGGAACCGTGGGGCGCCGAGCTGTTCCAGTCCGCATTCCCCAGGCCGATGCCCAGGATAATCCCATCCCTCATGTTCGCCGGGATGATTACCCTGTCCCCCTTTCCGGCGGCTATCGCCCCTTTCCGCAGCATCCCGGAATCATCCAGGTAATTGTGTGCCACTGAGAACTGATCCGCTGCTTTCCATTTCATCCCTTTCAGAATTTCCCTGACGATGATCTGCCTGTTGGCCTCGGCATAGTCCTGGATGATCTGCACATCCTCCAGGTAGCTCTCTTTTTCCTCCCCTTCCAGATAGCTCATGTAATAGGGGATCTCCAGCCCCCTTCTTTTCAGGGAGGCCCTGGCAAGCTTCGTGTAATATTCCGCCACCTCCTCTCCCAGGTGCCTGCTGCCTGTGTGTACCACCAGGTACAGCTTTCCTTCCGTCCCCCTGTCAAGCTCTATGAAGTGGTTGCCGCCGCCCAGCGTGCCCAGACTCCTCTCCGCCTTCTGCCTGTGGATATGCCGGGCGCAGCGGAGCTTTCCATAGGGGAATCCCTCCGCCAGGTGGTGCTGCTCCCTCCTTATGGCAAAGCCTGAGGGCACGTTCTCCCGGATAACCCTGTCCAGCTTCTGGAACTCCGCATATTCCTTATTCAGCTCCACACAGGTCATACCGCAGCCGATGTCCACACCTAAGAGCTGCGGTATGACCTTATCCGTAACTGTCATGGCAAGGCCGACAGGCCCCACCTTGCCGGGATGAATGTCCGGCATCAGGCAGATTCTGCTGCCCCTGGCCACTTCATTGTCACATATCATCTTTACCTGCGCTTCCGCGTATCCTTCTACGTCCTCTGTGAATATCCTTGCTTCGGCATAAATGCCTTTTACTGTTTTCATATGATTTCTGTCTCCTTAAAAATGGGCACAAAAAAAGCACCCCAAAGGTGCGGTCTCCTGGTTCCCTTTCCATGCAGTCTGCACGACAGACAGACTTCCATAAGAGCCTTCTCTGGCCCTGTAAAGGATACCCTGATGAAAAAATGCTATCTGCAGCACATATGGAGCGCTGTCCCTTTGATTGTCAGTTGCTCTATTTTATTCTGGTCTTTGCTGTTCTTCTGCATGGCAGGCACTCCTTTCATATCATAATGTATCACATCAGTAACGGATTCATAGTAGCACAGATACTCAGGATGGGCAAGAAGATTTTTAATTTGTGTGCAAATAAACGGACTGTCAAAGGAAGTGGCACCTAAAGTACCACTCCTTTTTCACTCATAGCACTCTTTACCTTTTGCTAACAGCACTACACTTCCCCTACCTCTCATCCACCACCTGAAAGATATAGAATTTCAGATAATAGCTCTCATCCGCAGCCCAGAGGATCGGGTGGTCCGGCGACTGGGTGCGGTATTCTACCTGGCGCAGGCGCTTATGCACGTTCCCGGCGGCCTGGTGGATCGTCTTTGTAAACAATTCATCATCCATAAAATGCGAGCAGGAGCAGGTCGCGAGGAATCCCCCGTCCCGCACCAGCTTCATCGCGCGCAGATTGATCTCCCGGTAACCTTTTACGGCATTTTTTATCGAGCTTCTCGACTTCGTAAACGCCGGCGGGTCTAAGATCACCACATCGTACCGCTCCCCCGCCTCTGCGAGCTGCGGCAGCAGCTCAAAAACATCCGCGCACAAAAACCGCACCGTCTTCTCCAGGCCGTTTAACGCAGCGTTTTCCTCTGCCTGGCGCACGGCGGTATCGGAGGTGTCCACGCCAAGCACCTCCCGCGCACCGGCCAGCCCGGCGTTCAGCGCGAAGGATCCCGTATGGGTAAAACAATCCAGCACGCGCGCGCCGCGGCACATCCGCCGGATCGCGAGACGGTTATACTTCTGATCCAGGAAAAAACCGGTCTTCTGCCCCTCCTTCACATCCACGAGATATTTCACGCCGTTTTCCGTGATCGGAACCTTCGTGTCAAATTCCTCCCCGAGAAATCCCTTTACGCGCTCCATCCCCTCATTCAGCCGCACCTTCGCGTCGCTGCGCTCATAGACACCGCGGATGAAGATTCCGTCCTCCTTCAGTACCTGCTTCACTATTTCTATAATCGTAGTTTTAAACCGATCAATCCCGAGCGCCAGAGACTCCGCCACCAGCACGTCGGAAAACTTATCTACGATGAGCCCCGGCAGGAAGTCCGCCTCCCCGAAAATCAACCGGCAGCTGTCCGTTTCCACGGTTTTCTTCCGGTATTCCCATGCGGCGCGCACCCGTTCCGTGAGAAATTCACGGTCAATCTCCTGATCGGCGCGGCGGGTCATCAGCCGGATCCTTATTTTGGAATGGCGGTTCAAAAAGCCCTTCCCAAGCGGATATCCGTCAAAATCTTTTACGATCACAATATCACCGTCTGCGCAGCTCCCGGTGATCGTATCGATCTCATTGTCATAAATCCACATGCCGCCCGCCTTAACCGTGCGGCCCTCCCCTTTTTTCAGTATCACGATTGCACTCATTCTGATCCCCTTTCTTTCCTTATCTTACCACTTCTTCCGCCAGGTCTCAAGCGGGCAGACGCCTTATGGCAAAAATCAGGTGACGTTAAGGGAGGTCTGTGTTAAAATGGTCATGGATCAATGTCGTGACGGGTCATAGAACGGATCCGTCTGCCTTACAGAAAAAGAATGGGGATACGATGCAGGAAATAAAATGTCCGAATTGCGGAGAGGTCTTCGTTGTTGATGAATCTGGATATGCACAGATTGTTCAGCAGATCAGAGATAAAGAATTTGAGAAAGAGCTCAGACAAAGAGAAAAAGAGTTTGAGGAAATGAAAGACAAAGATTTAGAGCTGGCCAGAATGAGACAGCAGGATAAGTTTGACAAATTAATTTCTTCAAAAGAAGCGGAACTTGCAGAGAGAGACAGAGTAATTGAACAATTAAAGGCGCAGGTGTCCGGAAGCGAGACCGCAAAACAGCTCGCAGTCAGTGAAGCGGTCAGTAAAAAAGACAGAGAGAAACAGGAGGCGTTAGAGCAGAAAAACGGAGAACTGACAGAAAAAAACCGTATCATCGAAGAAATGAAAGCCAGGCTTGGAAACAGTGAGACTGAAAAGAAACTGGCTGTTTCCGAGGCAGTCTCCGAGAAAGAAAAGGAAATCTCTCAAAAAATAACGGAAATTACGGAATTAAAAAGCAGGCTGTCAAATAAGGATGCGGAGAATCAGCTCAAAGAGCAGTCTCTGCATCGGGAATATGAAGATAAACTCAGGTCAAAAGATGAGTTAATCGAGTATTATAAAGATTTTAAGGCCAGGCAGTCCACGAAAATGGTGGGGGAAAGTCTTGAGCAGCATTGTCTGACTCAGTTTAATTCCTTAAGAATGACTGCATTTCCAACGGCATATTTTGAAAAAGATAACGATGCAAAAACGGGGAGTAAGGGGGATTTTATTTTCAGGGAAACAGCCGGGGGAATCGAATTTATTTCCATTATGTTTGAAATGAAAAACGAGATGGATAAAACCGCAACCAAACACAAAAATGAAGATTTCTTTAAAGAGCTTGACCGGGACAGGCGTGAAAAAGGATGTGAGTATGCGGTACTGGTTTCCCTGCTGGAAATTGATAACGAATTGTATAATAACGGTATTGTAGATGTTTCCTATAAATATGAAAAAATGTATGTGATTCGTCCTCAGTTTTTTATTCCGCTGATTACCCTGCTGCGAAATGCCGCGTTAAATTCATTGAAATACCGCCAGGAATTAGAGCTGGTAAAGCATCAGCAGATCGACGTTTTACATTTTGAGGAAAATATGAATGCTTTTAAAGAGGGATTTGCACGAAACTACAGAATTGCCAGTGAAAAATTCAAGACTGCGATCGACGAAATCGATAAAACGATTGTCCATCTGCAGAAAACAAAGGACGCTCTTCTCTCATCCGAAAACCAGCTCCGGCTGGCAAATAATAAGGCAGAAGATTTAAGTATTAAGAAACTGACGAAAAACGCACCAACGGTAAAGGAACTGTTTGATGAGGGAAAGAATGAAACTGCGATTTCCTGACGCGCCTGCCGGATCCCCTGATTTTCTTCTTCCGCGGGTTGTAAAATCATGTCCGACGTGGTACGATAGGACTATGGTAAATTTTTAACAATCAATGATATATGGAGGTGTCTGCAATGGATTTTTCGCAGGAATACAAACAGAAACTGGTCTCCGCCGACGAGGCTGTAAAGCTGATCAAATCCGGTGACTGGGTGGACTACGGCTGGTGCAACGGCACCGTGGATGCGCTGGATAAGGCGCTGGCGAAGCGCACGGACGAGCTTACAAACGTAAACCTTCGCGGCGGTATCCTTTTAAAACCGCTCGCGGTATTTGAGCGGGAGGATGCGGGAGAGCATTTCACCTGGAATTCCTGGCATATGTCCGGAATCGAGCGCAAAATGATCGCGCGCGGATGCGCATACTACGCGCCGATACGTTATTCCGAGCTCCCCCGCTATTACCGCGATTCGGACTGCCCGGACGACGTGGCGATGTTTCAGGTGGCTCCGATGGACGCGCACGGTTTCTTTAGTTTCGGACCAAACGCATCCCACCTCGGCGCAATGTGCGAGACGTCAAAGAAAATCATTGTTGAGGTAAATCAGAACATGCCCCGCTGTCTCGGCGGAACCGAGTGCGGCGTACATATTTCCAAAGTGACTTATATCGTGGAGGGTGAAAATCCGCCGATCGGCGAGATGGGAGCCGGCGGCCCTGCCAGCGACGTGGATAAGGCCGTGGCAAAGCTGATCGTCGATGAGATTCCAAACGGCGCATGCTTACAGTTAGGCATCGGCGGCATGCCGAACGCAGTCGGATCCCTGATCGCGGAATCTGATTTAAAGGATCTCGGCGTCCACACGGAGATGTATGTCGACGCGTTTGTCGATATCGCAAAGGCCGGAAAGATCAACGGTTCGAAGAAAAACATCGACCGTTTCCGTCAGGCATATGCCTTCGGCGCGGGCACAAAGAAAATGTACGATTACATGGACAACAACCCGGAGTTAATGAGCGCGCCGGTGAACTACACCAATGATATCCGCTCGATCTCCTCGCTTGATAATTTTATCTCCATCAACAATGCCGTGGAGATCGACCTCTTCGGTCAGGTAAACGCGGAATCCGCCGGAACCAGGCACATCAGCGGCGCGGGCGGACAGCTCGACTTCGTGCTCGGCGCGTATCTCTCCAACGGCGGAAAGAGCTTTATCTGTCTCTCCTCCACCTATAAGACAAAGGACGGACAGTTAAAATCCCGTATTCAGCCGACCTTAAATCCCGGCTCAATCGTCACGGACACCAGGGCGAATACTCACTATGTGGTGACGGAGTACGGCAAAGTAAATGTAAAAGGGTTATCCGCATGGCAGAAGGCAGAGGCTCTGATCTCCATCGCCCATCCGGATTTCCGGGAGGAACTGATCGCGGAAGCGGAAAAGATGAATATCTGGAGACGCAGCAGCAAATAACAGCCCATATCACGGGAGCCAGACAGAAAACGGGGCGCAGACCAAAAGATGGTCTGCGCCCCGTCTGCTTATGATAAGGGGCTGTCGTACAATCCGGCAGTTCCACAATATATGATTGTGATATCACCGATCTTCATACCATATATTGTGTGCATACACTATTTTGCAACAGCCCCATCCGATCTATCCCGGATCCTGCATCCCCGACATCCGGTCACGGATCTTTACGCCGGTCGGCGTACCGGCAAGCCCGCCCTTTCCGGTCTCGCGGAGATCCTCATGCATACAGCGCCCGATGCTTCGCATCGCGTCGATCACCTCATCCGGCGGAACACGGCTCATAATACCCGCCATCGTCAGATCCGCGGACGTCATCGCGTTTACCGCACCCATAACATTTCGCTTGACACACGGCACCTCGACAAGCCCCGCTACCGGATCGCAGGCCAGCCCGAGCAGATTTTTAAGCGCTAAGGCCGCCGCATTTGCAATCTGCCCGGCATCGCCGCCCAGAAGGTAAACCGCGCCTCCCGCTGCCATCGCGGACGCGGAACCGATCTCCGCCTGACAGCCTCCCGCCGCCCCGGACAGAAAGGCCCGGCTTGCGATCACGCCCCCGATCCCGGCCGTCACATAGAGCGCCTCCGTCATCTGTTCCTCCGTATAGCCCCGCTCCTCCTGTAAGCTGATGAGCACCGCGGGTACCACGCCGCACGAACCCGCCGTGGGTGCCGCGACAATCCGCTTCATACAGGCATTCGACTCGCTCGTCCGAAGGGCCTTCTCCATTACCTTCCCGATAAAATCTCCGCACAAGAGACTTCCGCTCTCCCGTGCCAGCCGCATCTTTTTCGCCTCGGTCCCGACCAGACCGCTCGCCGATCTGCGCTCCTCGTCGTAGTCCGCGTCGGCCTCCCGCATCGCCTCATACATTTTGTGCATCTGCGCAAATGCTTCTTCCTCCGTCACGCCGCGTTCCCTGCAGTCATCCTCCTGCACGATTTTCCAAAACGGTTTTTTGGTCTCCCTCTCCGTCTCACATAACTGTTCCAGCGATTTATACATCCCAAACCATTCCCCCTTTTTTTCAGTCTCCTCCGTACACACTCCGGCTGCAGACAATATCCGCAGCTCCCGGGCCTGTCTCCCGGCCTGTAGTCCTCCGGCCTGTCTCCCGGGCCGGGCGCTTAATCCATTGTCAGGTACGTCACCTTTCTGATGCCGTTCATCTGTTCCAGGCAGGTGAGAATCACCTCCGGCACCTCCCTGTCGCACTCGATCACCATCACCGCATCGCCGCCCCGGCTGGCGCGGTAGAGCTGCATCGCCGCGATATTGACCGAGCTGTGCGCAAGCAGTGCCGTCACCTCCGTCACACAGCCCGGCTGGTCCACATTGTGCACAATCACGGTCGGGTAATCCCCTCCGAATTCCGCCGACTGCCCGTCCAGCTCCTGCACGCGGATCTGTCCGCCTCCCACGGACGCCGCCACCATCTCCAGCCGCTTACCGGACACCCCTTCCAGACACAGCTTCACCGAATTCGGATGTGCATCCCCCAGATCAATCCCCTCAATCGCAAAGCTCATTCCCGCGCGTTCTGCGGCCGCAAAGCTCTCCGGAATCCCCGAATCATCCACCTGCATGCCCAAAAGTCCGGCGATCAGGGCCCTGTCGGTCCCGTGCCCCTTCCCGGTCGCCAGAAAGGATCCGTGAACATATACCTTTGCATTCTGCACCGGCTCTCCGAGAAGCTTTCGCGCCACTCTGCCGATTTTTACCGCCCCCGCGGTATGTGAGCTTGACGGTCCGACCATCACCGGACCAATGATGTCAAATAAATTCATATCCCCTCTCATTCTGCCGCTGTTCGCAGCGCATTATCCATTTTTCTCCTGTTTTTATCATAAATTATATTTGCCATTTTGTGAAGACCTATCAGGAAATCCTTAAAACAACCGGCAATATTGCCGTTTGGACATATTTTATTCATGTTATATTCACATTTTATATATATTTCGTAAATCTTAAGACTTTTTTATACATCTTCCCGATTGATTTTTGCATAAAGAAGCGATATATTTTCTAAGTAAAAAGTCCGACTATTCTTTATAAATTTTTACGCGACAATTTTTACCGAAAAAAACGGCGGCCCGCCGGCTGCCTGCCATAATGCAAACGACTGACTGGGAGGATTTAACATGAAAGAGAGACTTACAGTTCTGGGACAGAAGCTTGCGCCTCTTCACAGACCGAAAAAGCAAAAAAAACCGCACGGCAAAGCATACCATGATACGATTGCTTTTTTGAATAAATATTCACTGATATTTCATTTTCTGCTGGCCTGTGTGCTGGTATACGTCATTGAAACCATTTCGCGACGTAATTTTGCGGAAGCCGCCGCTTTTACCGGGCGCCATACGATTGCTTATCTGTATAATGCCCTGATTGTTTTCGCGACGCTTTCCCCTGTCTATCTGACAAAGTTCCGGGCACAGCTGCGTATGCTGATCAGCGGCGTATGGATCTTTCTCGGCACCGTCAATGGTCTGATCCTTTCAAACCGCGTGACGCCGTTCAGCTACACGGACTTAAAATGCATCAATGACCTTCTGGCCATGCAGAATACAACCTACTTTACCGCAAAGGAAGGGACGATCGCCGTCGCTGCCATCGCTCTTTTTCTGCTGTTTCTGCTGTTTCTCTTTGTGAAAGGGCCGAGATATCAGGGGAAACGCCACAGGATACTCACTCCTGTCTCTGTCGCGGCGCTGCTTTTAGTCGGACTTCCCGTCACGACACAGGCCGCCCAGAACAGCAATATCGTAGCGTCCTATTTTGCAAATATCGCCCAGGGCTACTCGGATTACGGCTTTGTATACGGCTTCTCCACCAGCGTGGTCGGACGCGGCATGGGCAAACCGGCCGACTATTCGGAGGAAACCGTCTCGGCCATTACGACACTCGTGGATTCCGCCTCCAGAACAACACACATGACAGCAGAAAAACAGCCGAACATCATCTGCGTGCTGTTAGAATCCTTTGTCGATCCGTACGACATCGATTTTCTCTCCATGTCAGAGGATCCTGTTCCGAACTTCCATGAGCTTGAGCGTGATTTTTCCAGCGGTTATCTGAAAGTTCCGGTGGTCGGAGCCGGAACCGCCAACACGGAGTTCGAAATTTTGTCCGGTATGAGCATGCGGTATTTCGGCACCGGTGAGTATCCGTACAAGACGATTTTAAAACAGACGGACTGCGAGAGTATCGCTTCCGACCTCTCAAAGATCGGATACGGCACACATGTTGTACATAACAACACCGCGACGTTTTACAGCCGCAATAATGCGTTTTCCATGATGGGTTTTGATTCTTTTACCAGCAAAGAGCTGATGAATATCACCCAGTATACCCCGACCGGAAGCTGGCCGACGGATGACGTGCTGGTCTCTGAGACCATAAAATCCATGGATTCCACCGAGGGTCCGGATTTCGTCTACACGATCACGGTGGAGGGACACGGCGATTATCCGAAGGAGAAGGTCCTGCCGGATCCCGCGATCCGCGTGACCGGGGCAGCGGACGAGGCTTCCGGCAATCAGTGGGAATACTATGTGAATATGCTCCATGAAGTGGATGATTTTATCGGTGATCTGGTAAAGGCGGCGAACCGCAGAGGAGAGGATACGATCATCGTCTTTTTCGGCGATCATCTTCCGACCCTCGGACTTTCGGATGAAAACATGAAATCCGGCGATATTTTCCAGACAAAGTATATCACCTGGAATAACATGGGACTGGCGAAGGAAGACGCCGATCTCACCGCTTATCAGCTGTTAGCACATATTACGGATCAGGCCGGGATCCATGAGGGAACGATTTTCCGCTATCATCAGACGCAGGCAGAATCCGAAACTTATCTCTCCGGTCTTGAGACGCTGCAGTATGATCTCTTATACGGAAAGCGCTATGCCTACGGCGGAGAGGATCTCTATCCCGCATCGGAGCTGATGATGGACGTGGAGGACGTGACCATCTCCTCCGCACGCAAAAACCGGGACGGACAGACCGTCTCCGTCTACGGTTCAGGCTTTACAAAAAATACAAAAGTATTTGTAAACGGGAACCGGATTTCCACCCAGTATGTCACCCGTTCCCTGATCCGGATTGATGCCGCACAGGTAACCGACGGCGATATCCTCACGGTAAATATCTTAGGTTCCAAAGGGATCCTGCTGCGCGCCGGCATCGGCGAAGTGATCTATGAAGATCCGGATGTATTCCGCGACACAGAAGAACCGTCGGAAGATCAGGCCGCTCCTTCCGCCGGCTTTCATTCAGAGCCCCTGACCGGTGAGCAGACGGACGCTGCGCCAGACGGGCATTCTGACCGCCGGACGGACACCGGCTCAGGCGGCGCGCCGGACGGGCATTCTGACCGCTGGACGGACACCGGCTCTGACCCGGCAAACGGTGCGCCTGACCGGATCTCAGGCAGCTCTGATTCTGCGGATCAGCATTCCGACAGCACGGCAGGCCCTGGTTCTGATTCTTCGGGCGGCACGGCAGACCGGACCTCCGACAGCACAGGCTTTGGCTCTGATCCGGCGGATCAGCATTCTGGCAGCCAGACGGACACCGGCTCTGATTCTTCGGGCGGCACGGCAGGCTCCCGGCCTTACGCTCTGACCGATGAACAGACGGGCGACTCCGAAATGATGGAGTGATTCTCACAAAAAGATCTGCAAAAAACGGGCTGTGCTCTCACGCACTGCCCGTTTTTTCTTTCGACGACTTTACATAGGCCTGATCAATCTTTATCACCACAAAATACTGCTGCCCGATCTGTTCTGTCACACTCTGCTGGATCTTCTTCTTCAGCTCATCATCCGACATCCAGAAGCGGAACGGCACGATCACATCAAAAATCAGATTCGTATGGCTGGGCCCCTGCACGGCACGGAAATCATGAAGTGAGATAATCTCATCGATCGATTTCACCACCGCAGTCACTTTTGCTTTCAGTTCACCGATGTGCGCATCCGATGTGACGATGGGATCCATATGGATGGTGGCTTCACATCCGAGCTTTTCTTTCAGCTCATTTTCCACACAATCAATCTCATCATGAATCACCAGGATATCGCCCTCCGCCGGAACCTCCGCGTGCAGCGAGATCATCTGCCTTCCCGGACCGTAATCATGCACGATCAGATCATGAATCCCGCAGATTCCCTGATGTGACATCACAATCTCATGAATGTCCTTTACAAACGCTTCCTCCGGCGGCTGACCGAGAAGCGGATTCAGCGTATCTCTCGCCGCGCTGATCCCTGCATACAGAATAAAAACTCCCACCAGCATACCGCACCAGCCGTCGATCAAAAATCCCGTATAATGCCCGACCAGCGACGCAATAAAAACAACGCTCGTCGCGCACATGTCGCTCAGACTGTCCATTGCGGTTGCGTGCATTGCCGCAGAATCGATCTTTTTCCCGATCCTGTGGTTGTAATACGCCATATAAAGCTTCACCAGCACCGATGCCAGAAGAATCGCTCCCGCCAGTACGGAAAACTCCGTCTCCTGCGGATGGAGGATCTTTCCGATCGAATCGCGGATCAGCTCGTACGCCATCAGCAGAATCGCAGCCGCCACAATCAGCCCTGAGATATACTCGATCCTGCCGTGCCCGAACGGATGTTCCGGATCCGGCTTTGCCCCCGCAAGCTTAAATCCGGCCAGTGTCACCGCCGAGGATCCTGCGTCCGAAAGGTTGTTGAACGCATCCGCTGTGATCGCGATGGATCTGCTGAGCATTCCCGCAAAAAACTTTCCGGTAAACAGCAGGATATTTAAAACGATTCCGAGCATACCGCACAGCATACCGTAGGACTGACGGATTTTCCTCTGATCCTGTTCTTCTTTTATAAAAATCTTTGCCAGCACTGCAACCATACCGTTTCTCCTTACTCAAGCTTCCCAAAATCCGAAAACGGCCAGTATACCACCAGCGCTTTTCCAAGAATCTTCTCCTCATATACATATGTGTTCGTCCAGTAGCGCGCATCCCACGAATCATTCCGGTTATCGCCCAGCATCAGATACGCATCCGCCGGTATCTCAAAATGATAATCCCCCGTGGCCACGGTCCAGGTCTCTTTCAGATAAGGCTCCGGAAACGGCTCTGCGGAGCCGTCAATATAGATCTGTCCCTCGTGAATATCCACGGTCTCACCCGGAAGTCCGATCACACGTTTGACATATAAATCTTTTTCATTATCCGGATAACGGAAAATTACAATATCGCCGCGATCCGGCGATTCCCTCAGATAAGCGAGACGATTTCCGATCAGGCGGTCCCCCGGCATAATCGTATTTTCCATCGACCCGGTCGGAACATCCGCATTGATAATGACAAATGTCTTCAGCAGGATCCCCGCGAGCAGCGCCAGCGAAAACGGTACCACCCAGCTTACGATCTCACGGAACAAAGAAAACTCCTGTGCTTCGTCCGAATCGCTCTTTTTATCCTTTTTCATATCCCTCTGCCGCTCTGCGGTCTCTGCCGTCACTTCCGTATCCTCTGTGTCTTCCGTCAGATCCTCCACAATAATATCCCTGTGTCTCATTTTTTCTCTCCAACTCTGTGCCCTTTTCAAACACCGCCGAACGGACGGCTTCTTTGGCTTACCTGATATTCTACCACAAAACTATAAAAAAGGCAAAGAACGAAAAAAGCAGCAGCTTCCCCTCTCCCAAAGAATGCTGCTGCCCTTATATTTTCTGTCTCCGCAGCTCACATCACCGGCTGCTGATGCAGATATTTTTCCTTTGTCGCCATCCCGCCCCGTATATGGCGCTCGGATTTATTCACGTCAAGTACTTTTCTCGTCTCCGCAGCAAGCGATGGATTGACCTGCGCAAGACGTTCCGTGACATCTTTGTGTACCGTGCTTTTGCTGATTCCGAAATGCTTTGCGGCCTGACGCACTGTCGTGTTGTTTTCGATAATATATCTGGCAATCTCCATCGCTCTTTCTTCAATATAACCTTTCAAAAGAAATCCCCTGCACTACTTGTTTTTACATTGTATGCAGTGGAATCTCTGAATATGTCTTCTGATTCCGGCAGCCGGGCGCAACTCTACTTTTGTACATGCTCCAGTATGTCCGCCGCAATCTCCCGGATCGTTCTGCCGTCCGTCGGTATCATGACATCCGCCACCGCCTCATAGCGCTCCCTGCGCTTTTCCATGAGCGCGCGGATGTAATCGACGTTCATATTGCCGTTTAACACCGGCCGGTTCGTGCTGTGGCGGACACGCTCATAGATGGTCTCAGGCGTTGCCGTTAAAAGCACGATACAGCCGCTCTCCTTCATCAGCGCGGCGTTTTTCTCCCGCAGCACACTTCCTCCGCCGCACGAAACCACGAGCCCCGTCTTTTTTGCAAGACTGCCGATCAGCTCCGTCTCCAGATCCCTGAAATATGCCTCGCCGTAAACCGCAAAAATCTCCGTTATCGGCATCTCCTGCTCTTTCTCGATGCGCTGATCCATCTCGACCATATCCATCCCCGCCGCATCGGAAAGCGCACGCGCAGCCGTGCTTTTTCCCGCACCCATAAACCCGATCAGATAAATATTTTTCATCGCAAAAACAACTCCTTTACCTCGGAAACCGGCATCTCCTGCCCCGTAAACAGACGAAATGCCGCAGCGCCCTGCCACAGCAGCATTCCTCTTCCTCCGATACAGACACAGCCCGCCTCTTTTGCCTCGCGAAGCAGCCTTGTCTCCTCCGGATTATAGACCACATCCGCCACCACAAGCCCCGGGCGCAGCACGCCCGTATCCTGCAGCACGCTCTCGCCGTCCATCGGCTTCATACCTACAACCGTCGCATTTGTGAAAATATCGCTTTCCGCTATCCGGGCCGTCATCACATCCGCATCCGCAATGTCGCAGACACGGATCGCACATCCCGGCGCAGCGCTTCTGACCTTTTCCGCCAGTTCTTCCGTTCTCCCGAAAAATTCGTCCTTCCGGTTAAAAACGAAAATCTCCCGCGCGCCGTCGAGGGCACACTGCACCAGAATCGCAGCGGCAGCGCCTCCTCCTCCGGCAAGCGTCATCGTTTTTCCCTTTATCTCCACACCCTCGTCGCGAAGGCTCTCCACAAATCCCACGCCGTCCGTGTTATGTCCGATCAGTCTTCCGTCCTCATTTACAATGGTATTGACCGCTCCGATCAGACGTGCAGCCGGTGAAAGTTCGTCCATACAGTGAAGTGCAGCGCTCTTGCAGGGCATCGTCACATTTCCCCCGCGCATCCGGTAAGTACGCATTCCGGCAATCGCTGCCTCAATTTCATCCGTCCCTGTATCGATCGCCACATAGACATAGTCCAGTCCCAGCTTCGCAAAGCTGTAATTATACATCGCAGGGGATCCCGAATGTCCGATCGGCGAACCGAATAATGCCATCAGTCCCGTGTGTCCGGTAATTCTCTTTTCCATTGTCCCAAACCTCCGTTCTTTTATCTCCCCCGGGGTCCTTCTCCCTGTTCTGCACCCATACCTCCGCCAAAACGGCTTCTACCAGCAGAGTACCTCGTGCCCGTCGTCTGTCACCAGTACCATAATCTCCCACTGAGCGGACGGCTTTCCGTCCTCCGTGTAGACCTCCCAGTCATTTTTGGGATCCACACAGATTTCCACTCCTCCCATATTCACCATCGGCTCTATGGTAAAGATCATCCCCGGCGCCAAAAGCATCTCGTGCCCCCGCGTACTGTTATAGCCCACCCACGGTTCTTCGTGAAAGTCGAGTCCGACACCGTGCCCGCCGATCTCGCGTACGACCGTGTATCCGTTGGCAAATGCATGATCATGCACCGCCTGACCCATATCCCCAAGAAAGCCCCATGGCTGTACCTGCTCTAATCCAAGCTTCACGCATTCCTTCGTGACTTCGACAAGTCTTCTCTTTTCTTCTCCCACATCCCCGATGCAGAACATCCGGGAGGAGTCCGAATAATATCCGTTTAATATCGTCGAAGCGTCGACATTTACGATATCGCCCTGTTTTAAAATGACATCCTCCGAAGGAAAACCATGGCACACCTGATCGTTGACGGAGGTACACACGCTGTAGGGATAGCCATGATAGTGCAGCGGAGCGGGAATCCCGCCCATATCCGTGGTCATCTCGTAGACAATCCGGTCGATTTCTGCCGTATTCATCCCCTCGTGAATATGTTCCTCTATATAGTCCAGAACGGCTATATTGATCTTACAGCTCTCCTTAATCCCTGCAACCTGATCTGCGTTTTTGATGATATTGCGGTGCGGCACGATGTGCCCCATCGATGCCATCTGTGCAATCTTTTCGTCAAATGCCTGATGGCAAGCCTTGTATTTCCTGCCGCTTTTACACCAGCAGGGATCGTTTCTTCCAATTTTTGCTGACATAGTTTCGCTCTTTTCTGACTTGCAGCTGTGATGTCTCCCATCACAGTTTACGCGCACAGCTTTCGTATCCCGCTGCGCACAGGTTAATGGTCTACCGTGACTCCCCCAAAATTCACCCGCTCCCAGACATTCCGTTCAATCACAACCGTGTGCTCCTCGAGCATCTCCTGGTAGGTCTGTCCAGAGACGGAATATTCCTCCACACCCTTTCCTTCCATCTCCGCCAGAAGGTTCTGATATTTTTGTGCGTACGCGAGCCTTCGCATACTCTCCTTCAGATCCTCCTCGCCTGCGCCGAGGCGCTCCCTTTTGTCTTCCTCGAGATCGCTCCAAAAATCATACTGACTGTTTGCGAGGCGCATTTCCTCCTCCTCATTCAGTTCGATTCCTTCGTCCAGCGCCATCTGATAAAAGATCTCGTCATGAACCGCCATCTCCATCGCGGTATCTCTTCCCAGTGTGCGGAAAAACGTGTGGTTGGTAAAAATGTTCCAATATGCCCCCGTATCGGCAGGATTATAAATCCGCGCCTGCTCCTCGATCAGCCCTTCCTCATACGCGATATAAAACGCCATGTCCCGGAGGGTCAGCTCTCTTCCGTCCACAGTGACCGCCACCAGATCAAGCGAATCCGGCAGCGAAAGTTTCCGGCGCATCTGTCCCCGGCGGAATGCCAAAGCCCCCATCACAATCACGACGACAAGCAGAACCGCCGTCATGGCAAACTTTGCTCTCACCACGGACACCGGTACTCTCCTGTCACTGCTTTTTCTTTTCCTATGCTCCGCCATTCACCAAACACTCTCCTTTTTCTGCCGCATCTCCTTTGGATGTCGCCGCACCCGGTCCGCTGCCCGCTACAGAACCCGCCGTACCGACGTGATCGTCCGGTAAGTCGCGCTCCCGTAGCAGATGCCGGTTCTCGGATTTGACGCGTGTATGATTCTGCCGCCGCCCACATAGATCGCGACATGCCCCGGATAGCAGATGATATCGCCCGGCTGTGCGTTCTCATAGCTGACCGCCTGTCCGCAGCCGGCCTGCGCGTAGGACGTTCGCGGAAGGGAGATTCCGAAGTTCTGATATACCGCCATGACGAAATAGGAACAGTCCGCGCCTTCTGTCAGGCTGGTTCCTCCCAGCACATAGGGACATCCGAGAAATTTTGCCGCATAATCCACGACAGAGCTTCCGCTTACACCCGTCTTATACGACGGATTCAAGCCGCTGTTTGTAAGGCCTGTCCCCCCGGGTGCGGTGCTGCCGCCGGTATTTCCCCCGCTGTTCCCGGCTCCCGTCACATTGCCGAGTGCCCCTGTCGCCCCTCCGGCCACATTTGTCGTGTTGTTATTTTTCTTTCTTGCCGCCTCCGCAGCCGCTGCCGCAGCTGCCGCCTGCTTCGCCTTCTCGTCCGCAATCACCTGATTCTGCTGGCGGATGGTCTGGGCATACTGACCGGCCAGATTCTGCGCATTCGCCAGCTGACTCTCAAAATCGCTCATCTGCGCCTGCTTTGTCGCAATGACCTGTTCCAGGGATGCCTGCTGCTCCTGATAGCTGAGCTCCAGCTCCTCCATCTCCGCCATCTCGGTCTCTAACTGTACGGTCAGGTCCTCCACCGCCTGCACGGTCGCCTTATAATCCTCCAGCATCTGTCTGTCGTACTCATAGACATCCGATACATATTCGACCCGGTTTAGCATATCCGTCATACTGTCCGCACCCGCAAGAGCCGTCCAGACAGATTCGTCCCCGTTCTCATACATATACTGAATGCGCAGCTTCATCGCCTCATACTGCTGCGCCTCGTCCGCTCTGGCTATCTCAAGCTCCGCATTTGCCTGATTGATTGCAGTCTCCTGCGCCTCCATGTCGGCTGCCAGGATCTCCATATCCGTCAGCAGCGTCATCAGCTGGTTGTCATACGAAGCCATCTCCGCCTGCAGACTGTTCTGGGCGGATTCGATCTCCTGAATCTGCCGGTTTACCTCATTCAGATTCTCCTCCGCTTCCCCCTTTTTGCGCTCCGCGTCGTCAATCGCTTTCGAGGAAGCCGATACCGTCTGATAGGACGTGACTCCCAGCATCGCCACCAGAAGCGCCGACAGAATTCTTTTTTTCAGATATGGATTCTTTCGTAATTTTTTTCCCCTCATCAATGTAACTCCTTCAGTCCAAACCGCAACACTGCATTTTATTTTAGCACACAGAGGCATAAAATGACCGTTCCTTCCCCGATTTAAAAAAAAATTAACATTTGCGGGTCACAAAAGCCGCCGCTATATCTGTAGCGGCGGCCCGTTTTCCTTTGTGTCCGTTTAATCCCATCCGATGTACATCAGATCCAGATCGTCCAGCTTTCCGTCCCAGAATTCAACCGAGAGAGAATTCTCCTCCATATCGTAATATTCGTCGCTGTGATAATACCACTGATAGGACTGATAGTCATTATCCTCGGATTCATATACATAATCCGGTTCTCCGTATGCCTCAAAGAAATCCTCCTTTGTGGCGTTCTCATTCAGCCCGTTCGCAAAGGAGAACGATACCTCTCCATAGTCAAGATAGCTGCTCGTGAACCAGAAACCAAACACCACACAGTCTTTTAAGGGGATCGCCTCTTCTGTCTCATTGCCCAGATACACGTAACCGATCTCTTCCCCGTCCGGTCCGTACACGGTAGGATAATAGTATTCCGATTCGTTCGCGATATACTCCTCGTCCTCCCCGTCGACATAGAATCCGAGTTCCTTAAGCTCCGGATAGGAGAGCGGCAGCTGGATAAAGACCCCTTCCACCGTGATGGAAGAATCTGTAATTCCGGTTCCCGGCGCAATGTCTAACGGTTCCGAAGGTGTGCTGTCGTCATCCGTATCATCATTGTAACCGGCATCATCGTCGTCATTATCATAACTATATTCATAGTCATAATCATAATCGTCCGTATCGTCATAATCATAGTCGTAGCCGTAGCCGTAAGCGGAAGCGGAACCTCCGCTCTCACCGATCGCTTCGTAATACGCGTCCATCACGATATCCCTGTAGCCGCCGACCGTCCATCCGTAAACCCCTACTGCAAGATATACGACCGCGATACCAAAACCGATCCAAAGGAAAATCGTGGCCGATCTCGCCTTTGACTTATAATCATCCCATCTGCCTTCTTTGTATGCCTGATTTGCCTGCGTCGCAGACACACAGCCCATGATACCCATGATCATCGTGACGATATTGCACCCGCAGCAGCACAATATCTCAAGAATGGAAAACGTCATTTTCATCCCGAACGTGTTTTTCAGCGGCTGACCGTTTTTCCCTGTCGGCGGCGTCCCGTAATACTGCTGGCCGTAAGCCGCTCCGCCGTACTGATTCGGCTGGCCGTAAGCCGCTCCGCCGTACTGCTGGTTCGGCTGGCCGTAGCTGTTCCCGCTGTACTGCTGGTTCGGCTGGCCGTAGCTGTTCCCGCCGTACTGCTGGTTCGACTGGCCGTAGCTGTGCTCCCCGTACTGCTGCTGACCATAACCCTGATCCGGCTGGCCGTAGCCCTGGTCGGCGCTTCCGTAACCCTGCGCCGGCTGACCGTAGCTGTGCTCCCCGTACTGCTGCTGACCATAACCCTGCGCCGGCTGACCGCTGTTCTGATCTCCGTACTGCTGATTCGGCTGACCGTAGCTCTGGGTATCCCCATATGATCCGTAGCTCTGGTCCGCACTCCCATAACCTGACGCCGGAGTATCCGTCAGCGTTTCCCTCTGGCTTTTGTCATCTGCCCCTTTGTTTTCCGTCACAGAATCCTGTTCCTCTGTGCCAAACCCATAGCCTTTGTTTTCGTCTCCCATTCTGTTTCTCCCTGTCCCTTATCCGTGCGCTCCCTGATCATCCTTACTTCCTGTAATCGATATCAATATCATACGGCAGACCGTCCATGAAGGTGACCTCCATCACCTGCCACACCGGATCGCTGCCGTCCCCGAGGTACCAGCAGAGCAGCTCACTGTCATCATCCTCATTGAAATAAGTGTCATCCGGTCTTCCGTACACGTCGATGAAATCATCCTTTGTATCGAAAAACCCGAGTCCTTCCGCGGTCTGGTACCGCTCATATCCGTCACAGAATATATCCACATCCACGCCGATGATATCACACTCATTCGCATAATGCTCCGAATTTGTGTTGTTCACAAACCAGCACCACATCACGCAGTTTCCGTCGTCATTCCACATCTGATAAAATCCGATGTCGTCCGGCCCGAGTGTCTCAAAGCGGTCGCTTCTTCCAAGATAGTACCCCAGATCCTCATAGGTATCATAGTCGGACGGAATATTCAGCCGCTGGCCTTCCACAAAGACATATTCTTCTCCGCTTATGCCGGTATCCCCGATATTGATGATCCAGACGGCCATGACAAAAAAGACGCCTGCCAGAAAAATTCCAAATCCCGTCCACAGACAGATCGTGGCGGTCTTTGCCTGTGATCTGTATTCCTGCCATCTTCCTTCTTTGTGCGAACCGTTCGCCTTTGTCGTAAAAACACAGGCAATGATTCCCAGGATGATCGTGATCGGATTACAGCTTAACATCTCAAGAATCGAAAATGTCAGCTTCATCGCAAATGAATTCTGCGGCACAGGTGCGCTGCCGTATGTACCGCCGCCCACGGAATAAGCCTGGCCGCCTGCCGCTCCGTAAGCCGGATTCCCATAGTTTCCCGTCCCGCCTCCGTATGACGTGCCGCCGTAGCTCCCTGTCGTTCCGTATGACGGATTCCCGTAGTTTCCGGTTCCCGTTCCGTATGACGGATTCCCGTAGTTTCCGGTTCCCGTCCCGTATGACGCATTCCCGTAATTTTCCGTTCCCGTCCCGTATGACGCATTCCCGTAATTTTCCGTTCCCGCTCCGTATGACGCATTCCCGTAATTTTCCGTTCCCGCTCCGTATGACGCATTCCCGTAGTCACCCATCCCGCCTCCGAACGCTCCGCTTTCCTGAGACAGGCTCCCGGCTGATCCACCCAACGGACTCCCGTATGTCGGGAATCCGGATTCTTCTCCCGAAATATCCCCTGATATTGTCTGTTGCGCGTCATGCGAATGATCTGTCAGACCATCGGTTCCGGCTGTCCCGGCTCCGGTGGCGGACTCAGATAAATCCGGCTGTCTGCCCACTTCATCCTGCTGCGAATCATTGTCCTTTGCCGTATAATCGTTCTGATTTTCCATCCTTTCTCCCCCACCTGTTCTTTTGCAAACAATGATATGTTTATTTTATCAGTATAACAGAGGAATCCGACTATCACAAGTATTTCTTTTCGTCCGGCACGACAAACGCATGAGTAAATAAAATGTGAACAAACTGCTCCATTATCCGTTAT
>CAJUNX010000056.1 GCA_910587865.1 uncultured Roseburia sp. | reverse complement strand
TCGCTGCCCGGTTCACGGTGACACGGTTCCACACTTGATCCTGCACAATCAGCATGCTCTATATCAGTGACAACTCCCTGCGGACGATGCAGTATTTCCTGCAGAATATGCTAAACAGTATCAAGGCATTAAAAGAGATTGCCCAGTCCTCCGGAGAGATGATGCAGCAGACGCTGCCTCAGGAAACGATGAAAATGGCCATGACGGTCATTGCCACCGGGCCGATCCTTCTGGTGTATCCGTTCCTGCAGAAATATTTTGTGAAGGGCCTGACCGTGGGGGCGGTGAAGGGCTAATGTGCCGACATAATCATCCTCAGACGAAGGGTGCGCCCGGGGAGGGCGAAGACCAGGAAACCCGGCGGATGAAAAGATCCGTCCTGTGATAAAACGATGAGAAAAAGGAGGTTTTACGTATGAAGAAGAGAAGGCTTGCAGCATGGCTGCTGACACTGGCGATGGCCGTTTCCGGGCTGGCCGCCTGCGGGGATTCCGGTTCGGGAGGCGCGAATACGTCCGGGGATGCGGAGAAGACCGCGGGAGCGGAGGCGGATGCGTCCGCGGGAGATCAGACGGGAACCGCGCCGGAAGGGACAAAAGCGGGAGGCGCCGCGGATCCCTCCGATCCCTATGCGGGAATCGATACCTCAGAGCCGGTCGAGATTACCATGTATGTGATCGGAGGGGAAGCGACGGATAAGGACCTGGTGGTGGAGCAGATCAACGAGCGGCTGCAGGAGAAGATCAATGCCACGTTAGACCTGCAGGTGATCCCGCTCTCCGAGTTTGCAACCCGCTATCCGCTGGTGCTCTCCGGCGGGGAGAAGGTGGATCTGATCTATGTGGGCGGCATGGTAAACTTTACAGAAAACGCGAGTAAAAACGCTTTTATGGAGCTGACGGATGAGTTCTTAAATACGTACATGCCCCAGACCATGGCGACGATGCCAAAGCAGGCCTGGAAGCAGTCGCAGATCGGAGGAAAGCTGTACCGTGTACCGAGAAATCAGAGCACCTACAGCAGCTACTATCCCCTGGTGGCGATTCGCGGGGATCTGCGCGAGAAGTATAACCTGCCGGAGCTGACCTCCTTCGAGGATTATGAGAATTATCTGTTCACGATCGCGGAAAATGAAACCGGGATCTACGGATTTTACAATATGCCCACCTTTATTCCGGCGATCTTTGCGTTCGTCGAGGTAAAGAATAACATGCTTCAGATCATCAAGGGCGATTATTTCGTGTGGAAGGATGACGGCGCATTCTCTACAGATGAAGTAGAATATTATTATCTCACGGATGAATACCGGGAGTATGCGCTTCAGATGGCGGAGTGGGCAAAGAAGGGTGTCTGGCCCTCCGATGCCATTGCGGGGACTGTCAGTCCGACGGACTATTTTGCCCAGGGAAGAAGCGCCAGCGTGAATATCAGTCTGGATCAGGTGGACGGTACTATCGCCAATGCGGCGGCAAACGGAATCACAGATGTAGAAGTATATGATATTTTTCCGGGTACCACCAGCCGGCTTTCGGATTATGCGGAGGATGCCATCGCGATTCCGTACAGCTCGGAGAATCCGGAGCGCGCAGCCATGGTGCTTGATCTCCTAAAAAATGACGAGGAGCTGAATCTTCTGTTTGTGGGAGGTATCGAGGGGGAGCATTATATTTATGACGAGGCATCCAATACGAGAAGCGACGGTCCCTCCGCGGCGAATTACGCATGGGACGGATTCGGCTGGGCGATCCGCAACAGCTGGAATCCGACACTGGAAAAGAACGGGCTGACCCTGTCTCTGACCGGCCCCATCGAGGAGCGCACGCTGGGAGACTACTGGCCCTGTGACGGATTCGCATTCGACAACACGCCGGTGAAGACGCAGAAATCCGTGGTGGAGTCGCTGGTCAGCGAGTATTCCACTTCCTTTGATCTCGGCGTATTCGGAGATGATACGGAGGCGAAGCTGGATGAATTTATCGGCAAATTACAGGAGGCAGGGATAGAAGACATTAAAGCGGAATACCTGCGCCAGCTGAGTGAGTACATCGGAGAATAAGCGAAAGAGGATCGGTTTTGCGACCGTCCTCCATAACGGAAAAAATACGGCCCGGGCAGATGCCCGGGCCGTTTTGGCGGGAGCCTTGAAATGACATTGCTTATATATTTCGATGCGGGTGTTATGCCGAATGTCCATCCTCATGCCAGCCATGACCGGACGGCGGAGCAGAGGGCAAAAATCCGGGCTTCAAAGAAGCGGATATATGACCGGAAACCGCCCCTTCAGCCCGTCTCCTCCCGCGTCGTTCCGCCGGCTGCGTAAGAGACGGGCAGGCAGACGAGCGGCGGCTTTGCCGGCATATTTTCCTGCAGCAGAAGATCCACGCACATCTGGGCGATTTCGGGAACCGGCTGCACGATCGTGGAACACACATATTCGTTAAAACAACGCACGCCGTCAAAGCCGATTACATGCACATCCTCTGGGACGCGGATACCAAGCCCTTTTAACATGCGGATGACGGAACAGGCGATCGCGTCGGTCACGCAGAAGATCCCGTCAAAGAGAAGCCGGCCTTCCGCGATGTGTTCCCGCAGGAAGCGTTCAAACTCGTCATTGGAATCGCCGTCATTTATGATTTTCATCTCATAAGAAAGGCCGCGCGCGAGACAGCCGTTCTCAAAGCCGGCCTTTCTCTTATTCGGCTCGTTGGTCAGGGAAGAGCCTGTGCGTAAGAATGCCACATGCCGGCAGCCGAGATCCGCGAGCTTTTCCGCGGCAAGCTGTCCGCCTGCAAAATTGTCGCTGGCCACGCAGGGGATACCCGGCCCGATAGAGCGGTCGATGGACACAAAGGGCGTGTTTTCCTCGATAAACAGATCAGGATTATAGGTCAGACCGATGATGCCGTCCACCTTGTTCTGGCAGGCCATACGCACGTACTCCTGCTCCAGGTTCAGATCGAAATCCGTGCAGCAGAGCAGCATCCGGTAATTCCGCCGTAAGAGGGCGAGGTTGATATGATGCACGAGATCCGCAAAAAACGGTGTGCGGGTATTCGGAATCAGGAGCGCCACCGTGCATGTCCTGTCGGCCTTCAGCCCCTGCGCGTAGCTGTTTACATGGTAATTTAATTTCTTTATGGCTTCCTCCACGCGGATCCGGTAGGAGTCGCCGACCGGAAGGCCGTTTACGACCTTTGAGACCGTGCCGAGTGCGACACCGGCTTCTCTTGCGACATCCTTCATTGTGGGAGCCTGTGATTTTTCTCTCATTGTTTTACTCTCCATTTGGCATATGCACCGCAGTGCAGCTTGCTCACGGGCAGGTCTTCGCTCCGCTTCGGCCCGTGTCAAACAGGTGCCGCTGGCACCTGGCACCGCCCTGTCACACCGAAATCGGTCAGTCCCGGATGCAGTGTATCCGGCCTGCCATCTTTCGGCGTGGCACTGCTCATTGCGTTCGCGTACATTATACTCTGTTTTCCTGCTGTTTGCAAATGATTTGTGTGAATATTTCACGAAACGTTTCATGAAACGTTTCACCACAAAAACGGGAGAAATATGCACAAAATGACGGGGATAAAATTAGTAATAATGCTAAAAATAATCAGATTAACCAATATTATTCAAAAAAAGATTGACTTACTTCATGCTTGATGATATGTTTTTCATGAAATAAAAAATAACGTTTCACGAAGCGCGCAGGGGTGAGACAAAGGGAACCGTCCGGGGGAGAGTAAGATGATACCGGACGGAAGAAAGGAGAGAGATATGAAAATGAAGAAACCGGCTGTAGCCGGGGCGGCGGCAGTGCCCCGAAGGAAGTCTCTGGGAAAGCGGATGATGGATCACTGGCAGTTATATGCCATGCTGCTTGTGCCCGTTGCGCTTACCATCATTTATAAGTACATACCGATGTACGGAATACAGATCGCGTTTCGTGATTATAAGGCCAGCCGCGGTATGATGGGGAGCGAGTGGGTCGGGCTGGAATGGTTTGAGCGGTTCTTTTCCGCGCCGAACTGCGGGAGGATGATAAAAAATACGGTGCTGCTCAGCTTATACAGCCTGCTCTGGAGTTTCCCGATCCCGGTCATCCTCGCGCTGATGTTAAATCAGATGCGGTTTCAGAAGTTTAAGCGGGTCACGCAGACGATCCTCTACGCGCCGCATTTTATTTCCACGATGGTGATCTGCGGTATGATCCGGATCTTTTTAAGCCCGTCCGGCGGACTGATCAATCTTTTGGCCGGAACCTCCGTCGACTTTCTGACGGAGGCGCCCGCCTTCCGGACGATCTACATCGCGTCCGGCATCTGGCAGGATGCGGGCTGGGGGATTATCATCTACATGGCGACGCTGGCGAGCATCGATACCTCGCTCTATGAGGCGGCAAAGGTGGACGGGGCGTCCATGTTTCAGCGGATCCGGCACATCGATATTCCGCAGCTGATGCCGATCATGGTGCTGCAGCTGATCATGAGCGCGGGCGGTCTGATGAACGTCGGATTTGAGAAGGTGTGGCTGCTGCAGACGGATCTGAATAAGGCGGTAAGCGATGTGATCGCGGTGTATGTTTACCAGCAGGGTATCGAGCGGGCGAAATACAGTTATTCGACAGCTGTAGGATTGTTTAATACGATCGTCAATATTATTCTGCTGATTGCGGTCAATCAGATTTCAAAACGGTTATCCGAAGAGACCAGCTTTGTGTAGGAGGTGCGTGATGAGAACAAAATCAAAAGCAGGGAAACTGACCGGGTTTTCCGAGAAGACAAGCGATATCATCCTGGTGGCCGTCTGCCTGGTGATTCTGGTGATTGTGGCATACCCGCTTTTTTATGTGCTGGTCGCATCCGTCTCAAATCCGTACGATGTGTACGCGGGAAAAACATTTGTGCTGCCGAGCGGATTCACCTTTGACGGATATAAGGCGGTATTTGCGGACCCGTCGATCGTAACCGGGTATTTAAACAGCATTAAGTACACGGTGGTCGGAACGATATTTTCCGTTGTGATGCTTTATCTGACCGCGTATCCGCTCAGCGTAAAGGAGCTGCCGGGCAGAAAATTTTTCAGCATCTTTTTTATCATCACCATGTATTTCGGCGGCGGGCTTGTCCCGACCTACCTGATTGTAAAACAGACCGGCCTGGTCAACAATATGTGGGCGCTGTTTCTGCCCGGAGGCGTCGCGGTGGGAAATATGATTATCGTGCGGAATTTCTTTGAGAACAGCATCCCGAAGGAAATGATCGAGGCTGCGGAGATCGACGGGGCTTCGAAGTGGACGACGTTTCTGCGTGTGGTGGTTCCTTTGAGCCGTTCGATCATGGCTGTGATGGTGGTGTTCTCCATGGTCGCTTACTGGAACGACTGGTTCACCTCCTTAATCTACCTGCCGGAAACCGCGAAGGCTCCGCTGCCGCTGGTGCTGCGGAATATCCTGATTAAAAGCTCCGCGAGCGCGAGTCAGATGAGTATGATTTCCGGCGGTTATGCGGAGTTAAACAAGCTGACGGAGATGATTAAGTTTTCCTCGATTATTGTTGCCGCTGCACCGATGCTGATCGTGTATCCGTTTGTGCAGAAATATTTTGAGAAGGGCTTTATGGCCGGTGCGGTAAAAGGTTAAAGAAAGGCGGATGGGATCATGAGTAAAAAAACAGGATGGAAACGGACGGCTGCCGGTCTTTTTGCCGCGGGTCTTCTCGTATCATGCGGCGCATGCGGGATGGCGGATTACGGCGGACACGAGAAGGGTGTGGCGAAAACGGATACGTCGCAGACGGAATTTACGATCCTCGGTGGAATGAGCGCCCTTAGCAGCGGATATGAGAACAATACCGTGCTGACCGGGCTTGAGGAGGAGACCGGGATCACGATTGACTGGAACTGCATGAGCGATTCCATTGCGGAGCAGGTAAATATCCGCATTGCGGGCGGCGAGCTGCCGGATGCGTTTTTAGGGGTCGGTTTTAACAATTATGATATCTCGCGCTATGGGGATGACGGGACGTTTATCGATCTCTCGCCCTACCTGACGGAGGAATACATGCCGAATTTAAGCCGGATCCTTGAGGAAAACCCGGATATTAAAAGCGCGATTACCATGGATGACGGCTATATCTACGGGCTGCCGTCGGGGGAGCGGATGGGAACCGCAGGAATCGGGAAAGAGGAAGATTACAGTATCTATACGATTCCGCAGTTCTCCATGATCAATAAGGCGTGGCTGGATGAGCTGGGGCTCCCGGTACCGACGACACTTGACGAATTGCATGACGCCCTTGCGGCCTTTAAAGAGAACGATATGAGCGCGACATATTACGGGAATGAGCCGGGCAGTACGATCCCGATGAGCACAGGGTTTGACCAGTGGTGCTGGGGACAGAATATCTTCTATGCCGGATTCGGGTTTACCAACTGGCCGAACGATGTCTGCAACGATCTGGTGCTGCGCGATGACGGGACAGTGGAATTTGTCTGTGCGACGGACGCCTACCGCGATGCGGTGACGTACTTTCATGACTGGTACGCAGAAGGGCTGATGGATGTCGAGATGTTTTCGCAGTCGGATACACAGCTGATTGCAAAATGTTCCCAGGGATATGTCGGCGTCACGACCTGGTGGTATATCGAGGAGGTGATGGGGGAGTATGCGAAGGACTATGTCTTTCTTCCCGTCCTTGACGGGCCGGACGGCACACACAATGTGACGGTGCGGACCGGGGGCGGAATCAGCAGCGGAAATCTGTGCATCACAAAAGCCTGCAAGAGTCCGGCAAACCTGCTGAGGTATTTTGACCGGTGGTATGATCCGGAGGTGGTGATGCAGCTGCAGTACGGCCCCATCGGAGTTTATTTTACCGAACAGGACGAAAACGGCGTATGGCAGAGCATTACGGATGCCGAAGCGCAGGAGCAGTATGGGAAGAGCTCCGGGGAGCTCAAAGGCGAGCAGGAGGTCTGGGGGCCGAAGCTGATCTTAAGCGATTATTACAACACGACCTTTAAGATGGAGGACCGTGCCATCGAGCGGCTGACGGATCTTTATGATTTCTGGATGCCATATGTTGACAGCACGACCACTTATCCGGTAGACTGTGTATTTACAGGAAGAGAGCTTGACGATATCGACTGGTATCGGGCGAGCTTTGAGAATATGGTGTCCGAACAGGAGGGCCTGTGGCTGAAAAACGGCGGCCCGACCGATGAGGAATGGGAGACATATCTCACAAATCTCGACAAAAAGTGCGGGATGAACAAGCTGCTGGCAACGTATCAGGCCGCATACGACCGGTATGCCGGGATTGAGCGCGAAGAACAGGAAGAGGAGTAACAGCGGCAGAAGCTGCCGTGACGGCAGGATGGAGGAAAAGGACATATGACCGCGGGAAGCGGGATGGAGGAGAGAAGATGATCAGTCAGAGTCTGCGTGACGTGAGAAGTTATGAAGAGGAGATGGACCGCAGGATTGCGGATGCGCCGCGCCCCGCGTTTCATCTGTCCGCCCGGACGGGCTGGATGAACGATCCGAATGGTTTTTCTTATTATAACGGGGAGTACCATCTGTTTTATCAGTACTATCCGTTCCGTACCGAGTGGGGGCCGATGCACTGGGCGCATGCGGTGAGTAAGGATCTGCTGCACTGGCGGCATCTGCCGGCTGCGCTGGCGCCGGATATGGATTATGACAGGGACGGCTGCTTCTCCGGAAGCGCCGTTACCCTGCCGGACGGCAGACAGCTGTTGATGTACACGGGAGTGGACCGGCGGACGCTGCCGGACGGGAGCGCGCAGGATATTCAGACACAGTGTATCGCCGTCTCCTGCGGCACTCCGGCTGCCGGAGCTGCATGTGCGGGATCGGAGCGGGATACCCCGGCCGCCGGGCAGGAGGCGGGAGCGCCGTCTTCGTCAGAAAGCGCCGGGATCGGGGCAGGAGCCGTGACCGACTATGAAAAATACGAGGGCAATCCGGTGCTGAGCGGGCGCGATCTGCCGCCCGGAGCGAATAGAAACGACTTTCGCGATCCGAAGCTCTGGCGTGCGGACGACGGGACCTATTATTGCGTGGCCGGGAACCGGACGGAGGACAGGGACGGGCAGATCCTGCTTTTTTCCAGCCCGGACGCGTTTCACTGGACGTTTGTGACCGTACTGGCAAAAAATAACGGGCGCTTTGGCCGGATGTGGGAATGCCCGGATTTCTTTCCCCTCGACGGAAAGCAGGTCCTTCTGATCAGTCCGCAGGATATGCTGCCGAAGGATTTTGAGTATCACAACGGAAACGGGACGGTCTGTATCATCGGGTCTTATGACAAAGAGACCCATACGTTTACGGAGGAGGCGAATCAGGCCATCGATTACGGGATTGATTTTTACGCGACGCAGACGCTTCTTACGCCGGATGGACGACGGATCCTGATTGCCTGGATGCAGAACTGGGACACCTGCAATTTCCGTTCTATTGACTGGCCCTGGTTCGGCCAGATGTGTCTGCCGCGGGAACTGTCCCTGCGGGACGGACGCCTGATTCAGCAGCCCCTGCGGGAGCTTCTCGCACTGCGAAAGGACGAGGTGCGGTATGAGAATGTCACCTTCACGGACCTGCTGCGGCTTGACGGCATAGAGGGACGGCGGGTGGATCTCACTCTCTCCTTAAGGCCCGGGAATGAGAAGGAGCTATACCGGAAATTCGCGCTGCGCTTCGCCCAGGACGATACCTGGCAGACCTCGATCAGCTTCCGGCCATATGAGTCCATCGTAAAGATTGACCGGAAGTTTTCGGGCTCCAGGCGGGCGATCATCCATCAGCGCCGCTGCAGGGTGAGAAACCGGGGCGGAAGGATTGACCTTCGGGTGATTCTCGATCATTTCAGCGTGGAGATCTTTGTCAACGACGGGGAGCATGTGCTCACGGCGACGCTTTATACGGATCTCTCCGCGAGGGGAATCTCGTTTTTTGCGGACGGGGAAGTGACGATGGATGTGGTTAAGTTTGCACTGCAGGATATGAGGCAGTAAATACGGAGAAATCCGAAGGCGTCACGGGGCGGATTCGTTTGCCCCTGACATCATGTCAGATAAGGAGGATCAGATGCAGTTTGGAGGAATTGAAGCAGGGGGGACCAAAATGGTCTGCGCGGTGGCGGACGAGACGGGGAAGCTCTTAGACCGGATGTCGGTGCCGACCAGACAGCCGGAGGAGACGTTAAAGGAGATCGCCGCCTGTTTGAAACAGTATGAGATCGCGGCGCTGGGGATCGGATGCTTCGGCCCGATAGACCCGGACCGGAATTCGAAGACCTATGGATATATCACGAAAACGCCGAAGCCGGGCTGGACGGACTGTGATATCGCGGGATTTTTCCGGCGGGAGCTCTCCGTTCCGGTGGGCTTTGACACGGACGTCAACGGTGCGATTCTGGGCGAGGTGACCTGGGGCGCGGCGCGCGGGTGCAATTCTGCGATTTACATTACAGTCGGAACCGGCGTCGGTGTCGGCGTCTACGTCAATGGAGGGCTGCTGCACGGTCTGGTACACCCGGAGGCAGGGCATATTCTCTTAAAGCGCCATCCAGAGGATACCTATGCGGGGCACTGTCCGTTCCATCCGGACTGCATGGAGGGGCTGGCCAGCGGGCCGGCGATCGCAGGACGATGGGGAAAGCCGGCGGCGGAGCTTGCGGACCGGGATGAGGTATGGGAGCTGGAGGCGTACTATATTGCGCAGGCTGTGGCGGATTATATCCTGACCTATTCCCCGCAGAAGGTGATCCTCTGGGGCGGTGTGATGCATCAGAAACGCCTGTTTCCCATGGTGCGAAGCGGCGTGCAGGAGCTTTTAAACGGCTACGTACATCATCTGGCGGTCACGGATGCGATCGAAACTTATATTGTCCCGCCGGCGCTCGGCGAGGATCCGGGGATCCTCGGCGCGGTGCGGCTGGGGATGATCGAATACGGAATATCCTGAAAACGGAATCCGGCAGGACTCTTTTTAAAGAGCCCTGCCGGTAATTTTTTTAAGAGAAACTTGTCTGCCGCTCAAAACTTATTTATAATAGATGGAAAACATCCCGGGAGAGTGCCCGGGCAGGAGGATATGCGGATGGCCACAAGGCGTTATTCGGTAAAAACACAGGTGATTCTGCTGCTGGTGGTGCTGGTGCTTCCGGTCTGTGCTACGGCGGTCGGCTATATCCGGGTCGCCAGGCAGGCGTATGGTCAGCAGATCAGGGAAGGGATGCGCCATGCGGTGGAGATTTATTTCAATCAGACGGCGGACCGCATGGGAAGTGCGGACACCTATCTGGCCTCCAGCATAGAAGAAAATGTGTATGTGGCGCAGCTTTATCAGATGGAGACGCGCGGGGAGGATGTGCGTGCGGAGAATTTTCTGTGGCAGGAGCTGAACAAACGGTGTCAGTACAATACGGATGCCGACGCCTATTTTTTCGTGGTGGCGGACGGAGAATACGCGAATGTCGCGATCAAAAATATGTTTGTAGGAGAGCGGACGGCAGTGCGCGATTATTTTTTGGAAAATTGTGCTAAAACGATGCCGGGAAACTGGTTTCTGACGGAGATCGCCGGGACGAAATGGATGATACACGGCGTTTCGATGAAGAATTTTTCGTTTGGCGCGCTGATCAATGTGTCACAGCTTGAGCGCGATGTAAACGCGGAATTTTCGGAGAGGGAGGCGTGGATTGAGGTCTTTCCGGAAGGAGAGGCCGCCGTGCCGGACGGCCGGACGGACAGTGAGGATGTGATCCGGCTGGGAAATACGGACATCTGCGCAAGGATCAGCGTTGACCGCTCCGCGCTGCTTCGGGAGCTGCCGGCGGTTCATCAGATCGGGCTGGTGCTTGTCGTCGTCTGTCTTGCCGCAATTCCGTTTCTGATGCTGGGACTGAACCGCTGGCTGATTGTCCCGCTGAATCGTCTGCATGCCGCGATGTGCAGGCTGGGGGAGGGCGATCCCGATTACCGGATCGCGGAAACCGGCGAGAACCGGGAAACATGGGAGCTAAACCGCAGATTTAACGAGATGGCGGATCAGCTGACGGATTTAAAGATCGAGACGTACGAGAAAGAACTGGCGCGGATGGAGATCGAGGCGATCAATCTGCGGCTGCAGGTAAACCCGCATTTTCTGATGAACAGCTTAAACATTATTTTCAGCATGTCCAAATCCGGGAAGATTAAAGAGATTAAGAGTTTTACGAAATATCTCGCTGATTATCTCAGATTTTCGCTGTGGCATACGGACGGGATGGTGAGCCTGAAAAACGAGCTGAAGGGCATTGAGAATTATCTTGAGATTCAGATGGTGCGTTTTCCCGGCAAATTCACATGGATGTTTGACGTGGAGGAGGGGATTGAGGAGATCTTCCTGCCGTCGCTTCTGATCCTGAACTTCGTGGAGAATGCGGTCAAATACGCGCTTGACATGGAACGTGAGATCGAGATTATCGTGATTGCGCGCAAAAAGGAGGACATGGTCAGCATTTCGGTCTGCGACACGGGAAACGGGATGGAGCCGGAGGTGCTCGACTGCTTAAACCGCGCAGAGATCTTAACCGACGGGAGAGGAAAACACATCGGTATCTGGAACTGCCGGAGAAGAATGGAGCTGATTTACGGGAAGGAAGCGCAGATCCATATCACCAGCAGTCCGGGCGAGGGGACGCAGGTCTACCTCCTGCTGCCGGAGAAGGCCAGGGAGATACCGGTCCGCAGAGGAGCGGAGTGTGATGAAAAAGGAGCGGTGGGTGCGAGAGGAGGGAGCAGATGAATCTTCTGATTGTGGATGACGAGATACTGGCGATCCAGGGGCTTGTGGATGATATTCCCTGGCAGGAACTGCATTTTGACGAGATCTACACGGCGGGCAGCTATGCCCAGGCGGTGAAGATCTTCCGGGAGCATACGGTGGACGTCCTGCTCTGCGATATCGAGATGCCGATGCTCGGCGGGATGGAGCTTGTGAGCTGGGTGAAGGAGAATTATCCCGCGACGGAGTGCATCTTTTTAACCTGTCATGATGAATTTGCATTTGCGAGGGAAGCGGTGCGGCTGCAGTGTCTCGGGTATATTTTAAAACCGGTGGACACGGACGAGGTCGTGGAGTACTTAAAAAAGGCGGAGGAAAAGATCGGACTTGACGTGGAAAACCAGCGTTACAAGGATTACGGAAAACGCTACTTAAAACATCTGACGGAAGATGTGAGAGGAGCCGGAAACGGTGAGATTCTCACAAAAACAGAAAACTATATATGCAGTAATCTGCAGGAAGATCTCTCGCTGGAGGAACTGGCCGCGCAGGTGGGTGTGAGCGCGACGCACCTCGGCCGGCTGTTCAAGAAAAAGAACGGCTGTACGATCATGGACTATGTGATTCAGAAACGGCTGGAGCTGGCGAAGGAGCTGCTAAAAGACCCGGAGCTTTCCGTGAGCGCGATCGCGTTTAAGACCGGGTACAACAACTATTCTTATTTTACCAAAAGCTTTAAAAAATTTACGGGCATGACGCCGCGGGAGTACCGGAGGAACCTTTAAGGGCGACTGCGGTAAGGGGGTGTTCATGTGCGGGAAGGCGCCTGGCCGAGGCGGGGGCGTTCGTGTGCGGAGGGCGCCTGGCCGAGGCGGGTGACGTTCGTGTGCGGAGGGCGCCTGGCCGCGGCATGCACTTCACGCCGCCCGATGAGCGCATACGGGGGTGTTCATGTGCGGAGGGCGCCTGACTGCGGCTTTGGCGCGGTCGGATTCTGTCAGGGCAGGATCGCACGCAAAGGATTATCCGCATGTTGGGATAGTGTTACTTTATGTCGGAATTGTGTCAAAGCGATCCGATATTTCATAAAAACGGGTGAGATTGGAAAATACATTTTTGCTTCCGGATTGTACAATAATAACAGAACTGCTGATCGAACAGCAAAGAAAAGGAGGCAGAGTTTATGAAAAAGAGAGTACTTGTATCGCTGCTGACCGGAGCTATGGCAGTGTCATTGCTGGCAGGCTGCGGCAAAGGAGGAACGGATGACGCGAATGCGGGCGGAGGACAGAGTACAGGCGGCGCAGCGGCAGGGACGGAGGCTGGCGCGGATGCCGGGTCCGATGAGGGAGCAGGCGGCAGCGCAGCGGCGGACGGTGAGATCTATGAGGTTGTCATGACAATCCCGGTGCTGGGAGCGGAGCCGTCCGGACTTGCGGACGTGGAGGCTGCGATCAATGAGATTGCGGAGGCGGAGGTCGGCGTTCACGTGACCTTATATCCGATCTCGGCATTTGACCTGAGCTCACAGGTGAACCTGATGATCACCTCGGGCGACAAGGTGGATCTGATTTCAACACTTTTTTCGGGGGTATCCGATTATGTAAATAAGAACGCGATCATTCCGCTGGACGATCTGTACGCGCAGTACGGCGCGGACATTGAGAAGGCAGAGGGCATTGCGATGGCCGGCGGCTATTTTGACGGCAAGCTTTATTCGATTCCGTCGGAAGAGAAATGGGCGAGATCTTACGGCTTTTTTGCCAGGACGGATATCGTGGAGGAGCTCGGCTTTACATTTGATATAGACAAGACCTACACGGTGGAAGATCTGGAGGAGCTGTTCGCTGCTTATAAGGAGAAATACGGGGACGGCTATTACTGTGTGGCCGGCACGGCGTCAAACAGCGAATTTTACCAGTATATGAATGCAACCGATACGCTTGGCGGATCATATGGAACCGGAGTCCTGCCGGGAGGCGGATTGGACGGTGAGACGACAGTTACCAATATTTTTGCAACGCCGGAATATCAGGCGCATGCAGAGCGGATGTATGACTGGGCGAAAAAGGGATATTTCTCCCCGGATGCTTCGACGAATACGGATGCCGGCACCGTGCAGGTACAGTCCGGATTTTATCTCGGAAGTTTTTCTTCCACGGAGACGGATATGGAGTCAAATCTGTCACGTGACTGCGGGTATCCGATGACAACAATCAATTTGGTGGAGCCGTTTGCGGCGACACAGATGTATACCACTACAAGCTGGGCAATTACGTCCGGATGTGAGAACCCGGAGAAGACCTTCCAGTTTTTGAATCTGCTCTACGCGGACAATGATCTGGATGTGATGCTGACCTACGGCCTTGAGGGAACGAGCTACAAGGTGCTCGACGACGGCGACGAGCCGGGCGGACGCGCGGTGATCGACTACGCGGACGGCGTGGACGCGGCCAGCACCCCGTATAATATGCCGCTGCACGTCTTCGGCGACAAGCTTTCGATTCCGGTCTTTACGCCGAATGAGATGAGCTATTACGATATGGCGGAGGAGTTTAACAACAGCATCAGCGATGACAGAAAGTCAGTGGCGCTGGGATATGTCTTCAACGCAACGGAGGTGGCAGCGCAGCAGACTGCGGTAAGTGCAGTGATCCAGCAGTATATCGGTATCGTCAACTGCGGCGCGCAGGATCCGGCGACGGTGATGCCTGAGTTCTTAAAGGCGCTTGAGGACGCCGGGATCGACGAGATCATAGCGGCAAACCAGGCGCAGCTGGACGCATGGCTGGCGGAGCAGTAGGCCTGGCGATAGAAAAGAGCTGCCGTGTGAAAAGGAGATTTTTGCACGGCGGCCTTTTTTTACCATAAAACCGGTGTGAACGATTGTCAGAGGAGGAAGACAAATGGCGAAAAAGACCAAAACCGGCGTAAAAAAGCGCGGGGAAAAAATATACTGGAAGCAGATGATACCGCTGTATCTGCTGATGCTCCCGGGACTGACCTATATGATCTGCAACAATTATCTGCCGATGTTCGGCATCTCGATCGCGTTTAAAAAGCTCGACGTCCGGAAGGGCATCTGGGGGAGCCCCTGGTGCGGGTTCGAAAATTTCAAATTCCTGTTTAAAACCAGCACGGCGTTTGACATTATCCGCAACACGGTACTGTACAACGTGGTATTTATCATCTTAGGAACCGTGCTGGCCATCGCGGCGGCGATTCTGCTGAATGAGGTGAGAAGTAAGGTCGCTTCCCGGATTTATCAGAGTCTGATCCTGCTGCCCTACCTGATCAGCTGGGTGGTGGTCAGCTACCTGGTGTACGCCTTTTTTGCCGCGGATACCGGACTGATCAATTCCGTGTTAAAGGGGCTGGGGTTAAATACGATCCAGTGGTATCAGGAGAAGCGCTACTGGCCCTTCATCCTTACCTTTGTGCACCTGTGGAAGGGCATCGGCTATTCCATGATCATTTACCTCTCCAGCATCGTGGGCATCAGCCAGGATTATTACGAGGCGGCCCGGATCGACGGCGCGACAAAATGGCAGCAGATCAAAAACATTACGCTGCCGCTGATTAAGCCGACGGTCATCACCATGTTTATTCTTTCGATCGGGCGTATCTTTGCCTCCGATTTCGGCCTGTTTTACCAGGTGCCGAAGAACTCCGGGGCGCTTTATTCCGTGACGCAGACCATCGACGTCTATGTCTATAACGCGCTGATGCAGAACAGTGACTACGGTATGTCTTCCGCGGCCAGTGTGTTCCAGTCGATCGTTGGCTTTATCCTGGTCATGACTGCGAATAAGATCGTCTCGAAGTACAGCAGAGAAAATGCGCTGTTTTAGAAGGGGAGGTAGAGTATGAAAGGAAAAGAAACGATAAGATGGCAGATTTATGCCAATGCAGCGATGACGGTGCTGACGCTTCTGGCGCTGATCCCGTTCATCCTGCTGATCATCGCGTCCTTCACGGATAACCAGTGGGCGACGGTGAACGGCTTTAGCTTTTTCCCGGGGAAATGGAGTATGGAGGCCTATAAATATATCGCGGCATCCTGGTCCACCATCGGCAAATCTTACTTAATGACAATTATAGTAACAGCGGCGGGAACCGCGTTAAGCCTTGTGGTGACGGCGGCGTTCGCTTATTCGCTCTCGGATACCAGACTGCCGGGGGGACGGTTCGTCAACTTCCTCTGCGTCTTTACGATGCTCTTCGGCGGCGGCATCGTGGCGAGCTACTATACCTGGTCACAGATTTTCCACATCCGGAATACAATCTTTGCGCTGATCTTCCCGGGGCTTCTGATGAACGCCTTCAACGTGATCCTGGTCAAGAATTACTTTACCTTCAGTGTGCCGGCGTCCTTAAAGGAAGCGGCGCGGATCGACGGCGCGGGAGAGCTTAAGATCTTTGCCAGCATCGTCCTGCCGCTCTCGGTGCCGATCTTAGCGACGATCGGCCTGATGACCGGACTCATGTACTGGAACGACTGGACGAACGGACTGTATTACTTAAATCAGAGAGACGGCAGCAAATATTACACGATCCAGCTGATCTTAAACCAGATGAACGAGAATATCAGCTATCTTTCGAAAAACGCGTCCCAGATGGCCGGGGTCAGCGTGGGGAGCCTGCCGGCCACGACGGTGCGTATGGCCATCGCGGTGGTGGGCGTCCTGCCGGTGCTGGTCATTTATCCCTTCCTGCAGAAGTATTTCGTCAAGGGAATCACGCTGGGAGCGGTAAAGGAGTAAGAGAGATTCTACAATATGCACAAATAAAATGACGCAGATCGGAAATTGCTTGTCATAAAAATAATGTATGTGCTAGAATATGAAAAGCAGTCGTGTTGCAGGGTGGCAGCCTCCCGGACTTATATGGATCTGAGGATACATAAAGAGGGGAGGTGGTGCGAATGGAGATGTTTACCTTTCAGGATCTGATTCTGTTTGGAACGCTCTTAATTGCATTGCTTGCCTATATTGATAGGGATAACAAGCGAAAATAAATAAGCCTACCTTGTTACTTGACCGTACCGGGTAGGCTTATGCCATACAAGGGAGGTTAACCGCTTTGTGGGCGGCTGCTCCTTTTCTATTTGCACTATAGCATATTTTCCAGCAGTTTTCAAGTTTTTTGTTCGCTTTTTATCTCAGGAGGAAGACACGATGAGCGAGAGAATCAGACAGTTACTGACGGACAGCGGAGACAATTACATCCTGCCCTTTTTCTGGCAGCACGGGGAGGATGAGCAGACGCTCCGCACCTACATGAAGGTGATCCACGAGGCGAATATCGGCGCGGTGTGCGTGGAGAGCCGTCCGCATCCGGATTACTGCGGGCCGAAGTGGTGGCAGGATATGGATGTGATCTTAGACGAGGCGAAGAGATACGGGATGAGGGTCTGGATCTTAGACGACAGCCATTTCCCGACGGGCTTTGCAAACGGGGCGATGGCGGATCAGCCGGATACGCTTTGCAGGCAGAGCATCTGCTGCCGGACGATCACGTGTGCGGGGGGAGAGACGGTGCGCATCGAGCCGGACTGGCTTTCGCATCCTGCGCCGCTTCCGCCGAATCAGATGGAGCGCTGGAGCGGTGAGAAGAACCCGAGGGTGTACGACGACGACCGGCTGCTGGCGGTATATGCGGTATCGGATGCCGGGGAGCGGATCGACCTGGCCGGGCAGTTCGCGGATGGCCGGACGGACTGGCAGACGCCTGAGGGGGCGTGGAAGATCTATATATTACACTTGTCGAGAAACATGGGATACCACCGCAGCTATATTAATATGATGAGCGCGCCCTCCTGTAAGGTGCTGATCGACGCCGTGTATGAGCCTCATTATGCGCACTATAAGGACGAGTTCGGCAGGACGATCGCCGGCTTTTTCTCGGATGAGCCGGAGCTCGGCAACGGCCACATGTATGACCGGTATGCGATGCTCGGAAAGGAGATCGACCAGCCCTGGAGCGATGAGCTGGCAGAGCGGCTGACGGAGACGATCGGGCCGGATTATGCGAAGGAGCTGTATCTGCTGTGGGAGAATGACGCGGATACGGATCAGACGGCGCGGGTGCGCTACGCCTACATGGACGCGGTGACGGAGCTGGTGAAGAAGGATTTCTCCATGCAGCTGGGGAGCTGGTGCCGGGAGCGCGGCGTAAAGTACATCGGTCATCTGATCGAGGACAACAACCAGCACGCGCGCACGGGCTCCTCCCTGGGGCACTATTTCCGCGGACTGGCGGGACAGGATATGGCCGGGATCGACGATATCGGCGGACAGGTCATGCCGCAGGGTGAGGATCTTAATATTGACGGACAGATGTTCGGCAACCGTATGGGCGAGTTTTATCATTATATGCTGGCAAAGCTCGGGAGCTCCGCCGCGGCGATCGAGCCGGGAAAGAATGGGGATTCCATGTGCGAGATTTTCGGCGCCTACGGCTGGAGTGAGGGAGTCCGCCTGGAAAAGTATCTCGTGGATCACTTTATGGTGCGCGGGATCAACCACTATGTGCCCCATGCCTTTACCGCGAAGGATTATCCGGATCCGGACTGCCCGCCGCATTTTTATGCACATGGACATAATCCGCAGTACCGCCATTTCGGGGAGCTGATGAAGTACACGAACCGGGTCTGCCATCTGATAAACGGCGGTTTCCATGTCGCACCGGTTGCGCTGCTCTATCACGGGGAGGGCGAGTGGACCGGGAAGAGCATGGAGTCCCACAAGCCGGGCCATCTGCTCTGCGACGCGCAGATCGACTATGACATCCTGCCCCAGGAGATTTTCGCGCAGCGTGAGGCATACCGCGTTGAGCTGGCGGAGGGAGTGCTTCGCGTCAATACACAGGAATACCGCGCGTTTGTGATTCCGTATCAGCAGTATATCACGGCGGCGCTGGCGGCTGCGGTGGCGGAGATGACGGAGAAGCATATCCCGGTGTATTTTATCGACGGATACCCGGAAGGGATCTGCGATACGACAGAGGGCGTGGAGGAGCTTCTGGCACAGGCGAAGCAGGCAAAGGCAGTCGCGCTGGCAGACGTGGTGAAGGCAGTGGAGGAAGCCGGTGCGCGGGAGCTTTCGATTGTGCCGGCGGACAACCGGGTCCGGTATTATCACTATGAGCAGCCGGACGGAACAGGGATCCTCCTGCTGGTCAACGAGGGGACGGCGGATTACTGCGGCGACGTGCGGTTTGCGGACGAAAGAGCCTGCTACGCCTACCACGCATGGGATAATATCATTACAAATGCAGAGAAATGCGACGGCGGCTGGCGGATTCATCTGATGCCGCAGGAGAGCGTGGCACTCGTCTTTGACCCGGAGGGGGCGAAGATGCAGGAGCTTGTGAGCAGCCCGCGCACCTTTGAGGGGGCAGAGCCGGTGCCGTTTGCGGGAGAGTGGAGGCGGAGCATCTGCAGAAGCATCGAATACCCGGCTTTTGCGAAGGAAAAGACTGTGTCTCTGCCGGATGCGCTCTGTGAGGAAGAGCCGAAGTTCTCGGGCTTTGCGCGCTATGAGAATATGTTTTCGGCGGAGGAGGGCGCTTCTTATCTCCTTGAGATCACGGACGCGCACGAGGGCGTCGAGGTATTTGTCAACGGCGTCAGCCAGGGGATCCGGGTCGTGCCGGTGTACCGCTATGATCTGACGGATGCCGTGCAGCCGGGCAGCAACACCGTAACGATCGAGGTCGCTACCACACTGGAGCGTGAGAACGCAGACAAGCCGATGTTCGGGATGACGGTGGAGCCGAAGACGCAGTCCGGAATCACCGGAGAGGTGCGGCTGTTAAAGGGCTGAGAGATCAGAGGGACGCGAAAGAACGGAGACGGGAAGCAGTGATGTAAGGAAGCTGAATGACCGGCTGGCTTTGTATTGTCAGGCCAGCCGGTTTTTCATGCCCGAAATTCAGCCGTGATCCGCGAAATGTGTGAATCATGCCGGCATCAGTGAACACATTATGCAGAACATGAACGGAACATCCGTATATGAGCAGGGCTGGCTGCGGAGCACCGGGAAAGCGCCGGCGGAGTCCTTGCGAATGGGGCGTGCAGAACGAACATTATCTTTTCCGTTTAAAACGGTTAAGGCCATGTGAGTGAGTTATAATAAGGACAAACACAAGAAAGGCTGATAAACAGGGCGTTTCTGGTGGTTATCCTAATTCACTGACCAAGAATAGGACACCGTATCTGCGCAGATATGAGAATGTAAGCGAAAGGAGGAGCAGTTTCGGTAAATACATATTCATAATTGAATACCTGTCATAAACGGCCAGATAGGAGTAGCTAACCTGTCTGGTCAATTTTCTTATATTACAGATGCAGGCATCTGTAATCGCAATTCGCTACTCGCCGAATGAGCAGGCTCATTCTTCTCGTTAATGCTTCATTATATCATGAAGTGATTTAAGAGTAAATAACTGGAAATACTTAGTAAAAAGATTGAAATAGTAATTGGAGGAAAATTTTATGAAATAGGGATCTTTATTTTACGATCCGTCAAGCGAACGGATGGACATACGGTTTGGATTGGAATCCTGCTATGGGGGACTACATTGTGGAACCGGTATGGATGTGCTGATCGATGGCAAATGGGTACCTACCAGGATTGAGCTTGGTGAAGACTGGTATCTGGTAGGAATCAAGACAGATAATATTTCAGGATTGGTTGTAAGACTTTAGTTTTTATTTGCCGGGCGGCTTCTTTAGGAAAAAAGAGGTCGCCCTATTTATGCCCATTTTTAGAAGAAGAGGAGGTGTCCGATGTGAAATGCTTAATGAAGTATCAATGGGTAAAACTGCCCCGTAACCGTCTGCCGGAAGGCAAAGGGCTTATGGGATACTGGGCGAAGCTTGCATCCCGTGCGGCGTTCCGCAAAGGACAAGCCTCTTATTGCGGCTATAGTAATGCTGTAAGCCCTGGTATGTGGTCCGGAGGCGTTGTAGGGCTGAAGAGCATATTGGGCGTGAAAAGCCGTTCTAAAGCGCTGGAGATGCTTCAGGCGCTGTCAGAACTGGGCTATATCGAATATACATTGGACGCAGAAACGAAAAAGCTGACCTATCAGGTCACAGACTGGGTTGTGAAATGCTCAGGGGAGGCCTGCATGGACGGGGCTGTTTATGCCACGGAAGGATATGGGTTTCTCTGCCTTCCACGCAGCATCACAGAACGGCTTGCAGCGAAGCAGTATCAATTTGAGGAATCGGACGCATGGCTTGACCTCTGGTGCCACACGGTATTTGAGGAGACAAACAATGCGTTTTCATTTTTGGCGCCGGCAATCCAGTATGGAAAATACGGCGCCGTTTTGACTTTGGAAGCCTTGGGACAGCGGTGGGGCTGGGAAAAGACGAAGGTATGGAGATTTTTTCAGAAGCATGAGGATGTCTTCGCTCTGTACCGTCTGCCCGGATCCTATGGCTGTCTCATTTTTAATAGACTGTACCCAACCGGTACAGAGGTTTCAATGCCTGCCCAGAAGGATATTGTAAGTATTATTGATGAAATACGCATTTGTGGCGCGAATACGCAGAAAAAGGGTTCGGACCATGAACAGCTTAACCGACTTGTCACATGGTACAGCAGAAAACTGACCAATTGTGATGCAGATGAGTCTGATGGAGATGAGCCGGAAAGCCGCGTTGCACTTTCTGCCCCTATAATACGCGCGTATCTTTCTCCGTGTAGGAATTGTAAGAACTGTAGATATGACTGCCAGGGTAAGAGTATATACCCAGAGGCAGTGGTAGAAACGAGTAAAATCCGCGGGCCATGTGCGCCTGTGGACATCACAAAAATAGCAAAGGAGTTATTCACATATGAGCAAGCAGGATGAAAAAAAGCTGTATGAACAGCAGGAAGAGAAGATTTTAGCGCAGTCAGACGCATTTATCAGCCTTTTAACAAAGCGGGGGATCCTTGCCGACCAGAAGATCGACAGCGAGAAGGTGCGTTCGGCAAAGCAGGAGAAAACCAAAAACAGTTACCACAACACGCTTATGCTTTCCAGGAACCAGCGTGAGGGCATGGAAGGACAGGCGTTCATTCCGGACTTTATTGTATACATCCGTACCGATGACCAGACTTATTCCTATATTTTGAGCAATACGACTACGTCCAGCTTTATCCGTGTGGAAAAGCACGATGCTGAGACCGGAAAAATTATCCCTGCAGCCGGAGTCGGTTTCCAGGTCCGCGACCTGTCTACAGGCGACCTGATTGCAGAAACTATTTATTATCCGACGCCCGTTACCATCGACACGTTCTTTACCTACGAGGAAGGCTGGCTGATGCTTCCTTCTGTCGATTGCCTTTGGCAAACGGCTTTCCATGTTTACCGGGGAGCTGTGCCGGGCAATGGACCAGATGATAAGCGGAGAACCTGTGCACACTGCGGACAGTGAAACACTCTTTGCCCGTATCAGCTACCGTCTGACCCGGCTGTATGGGATCATGCAGGAAAATCGGCGGAAAGTGGATGAGGAACGGCAGGAGCTGCAGATGCTGGTGTCGGATGTTTCCCATCAGG
>CAJUNX010000055.1 GCA_910587865.1 uncultured Roseburia sp. | reverse complement strand
CCATGCGTCAAATATAATGGAAAGTGTAAACTTTCCATTATCAAATCTTATTGGATATTAGTAGTCCGATAAGTATGAATTATAGGGCAGATTGCCCTGACGAATTTATTTGTAATCGAGTCGGCTCGATTTATTATTGCTCCATAATTTTCATCCACCCGGCGGTATAGAAAGCTCTCATTTCTTTCAAATAGTGCTTTGCTTCTTCAAGCGGCATTTCATGTATAATCAGCTCAAAAAATGTGTTGAACATTCCCGTAATCAAAATATGCTCCAACCGTTCATCAATGGGCGGCGCAGGTCTGCCTAATTTTTCAAGAACCGCTAAATAATCATGAGTTCCTTTTGTTTCTATTTCCACCATTTCATCAATCAGCTTTGAAAAACGCGTTCCCTCCGAACAGCAAAGTATGAGCTTACATTCATTCAAGTGTTCATAGGCGTACAAGAGCATTTCATACATACACTCGCCGGAAGTAGAAGTAAGATTGTCGGGCTGCTCCTCTGGCGGTATTTCTGCAAATTCTTTTTGAGCCTTACAAAAGAGTTCCAATAAGAAATTGTAATGTTCGCCTACCAGTGCTTCAAATAAATCCTCCTTGCTGTTATAGTAGCCATAAAACGCGCCTGTCGTTACCCCCGCCGTTTTGACAATATTCCGCAGGGAAGCAGACTTATAGCCTTTTTCAAGAAATTCCTGCATGGCGGCTGAATGGATTAAATGTAGTGTTGTCTGCTCTGCTTCGCTCATTTTCACACCTCCTGTATATAACAGTGTTATATATCGCTGTTATATGATACTGCAAATCAGAGAATTTGTCAATGGCTCAAAAAAATTTTTGCTGATTTATTCCGTGGCATTGGCATTTCCAAAACTTCCCCGTATTAAGAAACAAGGAAAACTTTTTGAACTTTCCTGTCTGCACTTCGGGCAGTAAAGAGGAAAGTATAAACCTCATTTCTTGCAATTAGAAAAATGCAAAAAGGATAAAATACTAATAGGGCAAAAGTATGAACACCAAAATTCCAACACCGCCACGCCTATCCAAGCCGGACTATCAACTTTGAATAATCCAGGCATAGGAAAAACGAAGCAGGAGATAAAAAACACTCCATGCACCATGAGCAGGTATTTCAGCCACTTGTCTGTTTTCGGCTGTGGCGTTACTGTCAGTCCGGCAAAAAATATAGATAATGACATGACAGCATAGCCTAACAGGTCATAGTTGAAAAACAATCCGCATTTCTGAAAATTAAGAAGGATGGCAGCTTGCTGTGTCAATTCATTTAGTCGAACAGTCGTTAGCTGTGCAAAATAGACTAATAAAATGATGGCTGCATATATGGCAGAAAAAGCGACTGAATGAAGCGGACGAAAGCGGGGCAGGATTGTGTAAAATCCTGTTCCCCGTTTTCGGCGGCGAAATGGCAACGGCAAAAACCCAGACGGTCAAGGGTTTAAGAGTGGAGATTTTTTCGCGCCCCATGCGAAAAAATACTACTCGTCCCTTGACGGTCTGGATAGGCGGAACGGACATAAAACAGGGATTGTTTTTGGTGATGCGATGTGCTATATTTTATAATTGATAAATTGGAGTTGAGAAGATGTTTTGTAATGAGATAAAAACTATACAAAGCCTTACAATATATAGTTAATGGGAGTTTAGGCCATGCTTTGATATGATTTTGAAATGAGGAAAAGCATATGGAAGAAAACTACAATACCCTCATCAAACAAGCGGTTCGGGCAGTGCTGAAACCCAAAGGGATGTTCCAGAAAGGTTCTGCCCGGATATGGATAGATGATAATGGCTGGTTCTTCACAGTTGTGGAATTTCAGGGCAGTTGGTGCGACCGGGGGAGTTATCTGAACATAGGAATGCAACATCTATGGAACGAGTGGGAATATTTGTTTACCGTATGTGGCACACGGGAAGCCAGAGAGGGGACATGGGTCGGATATAAAGGAAACGTAGAAATTTTCTCGCAAGAGATTACTTCTTTAGCGGAAACTGCGCTGGAACGAATTTTAGAGTATCGGACACTTGCAGACCCAGAAACAGCTAAGACTATACCTCTTATAAGCAGTGTAATTGCGCCCTTTTGGCCTGCGTGGAATCAGTTTATGACTGCCGCACTGGCAGGGGACATTCCTTTGTGCCTTGAACTTGAGCCAAAAGTCCGTCGGGCGCTGGAGCGTGTCCCAATAGATGGGGCAGAAGAAATGTTGGCACAAATTTTGTCCCTTTTGGATGAGCCTCAAAAAATTCATGCATATATTGTGGACAAGATTATTGCGCAACGAGCGTATTGGCGGAGTAAGCCTGGATTGAAACGTTTATCAGTTCATCCAGAATATGGTTAATATTTCCATGATAACTCTGTACCATAACTTCCAGCCTGTCATGCAGATAAAAAACTAAAACAGGGCGGCGGTAATAGGCATTGATTATCCCCGCCGCCCTATCTGTTATCGCTCCATATCCTGCACCCTGCGGGGCTGTTGTTCCCGCTGTTCCTGTCGCAAGATACTGTAAACGCTCTTTCTGATTTTCTCCGCTTCTTTCACTTCCTCTTTCAATGCAAGATACCGCTGATTAAGCGTTTTCCTCTCGGCGGTCAGCTTGGTGTATTCTTCTTTCCATGCCTTTGTCGGGATTGTGGTCTTGCGTGACAGTATGCCTTGGATATAGTCGGCAAGGGTGGGCGGCTCTGTGTTGTTGCGCTCCACTCGGAAAACTGCCATGCTTATCTTTTGGTCGTTCGCTTCTTTGGTCCGGAATAGTGTGGCGTGCTTATTTATTCAAAATACCCATAAATGTTTCCGTTCTGAATAATATGGCGATTAGCCTTATTCAAAACTTTTCGTTTGAAAGAAAAGGGGGACAAATCAAGCTTACAAGCCATATATTTACAAAATAAATTCTCCGCTGGCGGGCATGCTGATATCAGAAGTTTACGGTACGGAGGCTGAAATGGAAGAAAGCGGACGGTTACAACAGCAGAAGGAATTTCTGATCAGAGCGGCATACTGGGCAGTGTGGGGGACGACGGGCATCCTTCTGGTTAAATTTGTCGGGCCGGCGCTGCTGCCGTTTGTGATCGCGTTTTTCATCGCCTGGGCGCTGGCCGCGCCGACCGATTTTCTATCAGAACGCATGCATGTGAGCCGGAAACTGATATCGGTGATTCTTGTGGTGTTGTTTTATGTGGCGGTGGCGGGGCTCCTCTGGCTGCTTGCAAGCCGCGTCGTCTCGCTGGCGCAGGGAGTGACGGAGGACGTGTCGGCTTTTCTGTCCGATACCGTGATTCCGCTTCTGGAGCGTTTTTCCCGCTGGGTGGAGCGGATGTTAAGCGGGACTGCGGGAAAAGAAGGCATGGTGGCGGATGCGGAGGCGGTTGAGACGTTTGCGCATACCGGAGGTATGTTAAGCGGTGTGTCGGGAAAAGTGATTGATGAAGTATCAGGGCTGGCCGCCTATCTGCCGGGAGTGTGTATGAATGTACTGCTTACCGTGATTGCCACGCTGTTTATGGAGCTCGAATTTCCCGGAATGACAGGATTTTTATACCGGCAGATTCCGAAGCGCTGGCAGAAGACGACGGAGGATATTCGCGCATATACGGTCGGCACGCTGGCGAAATACATCCGTTCGTATGCGCTGATTCTCGGAATGACATTTGCAGAGCTTCTGGTCGGATTTCTGATCCTGCGGGTGGACGGAGCCTTTTTGATTGCGTTCATCATCGCGGTGCTTGATATCCTCCCGGTGCTCGGCACGGGAACCGTACTGGTTCCGTGGGCGGTGATCGCGCTTGCGGCGGACGAGACGGGAACCGGCGGCGGGATTCTGATCCTGTATCTGATCATTACCGTGGTGAGAAATATCGTGGAGCCGAAGCTTGTGGGGCGGCAGATGGGACTTTCCCCGGTGGTCACTCTGCCCTGCATGATTCTCGGTCTGAAGCTGTTCGGGATCGTCGGCCTGTTTGCGCTGCCGTTTGGCGTGGCATTTGTAAAAAGCTTAAATGACCGCGGCGTGATCCGTCTCTTCCGCTAAAGAACGGCATTTTAAGCAGACGCAGCGCTCCGATCCGCCCTTTGGATTTTGCTCCCGTGTTTTCACACAGCCCGGCCCGGATCCGAAAAGCCCCCTGCAGAGCGGCAGGCCGCAGCTGCGAGATGCCGTCTTGCACTCTCCTGTCAGAATGTGTATAATAGAAAAAACGCCCGGCCGGACATACAGGCAGAGACGCCTGGCCGAACAGATCCGCTGAGCAGAATTTATGGAAATAAGGAGCAGGGAAGAGATGGCAGAGAAAGTGATTTTAACGGGCGACCGCCCGACCGGCAGGCTTCATGTGGGGCACTATGCGGGGTCTTTAAAACGCAGGGTGGAGCTTCAGAATTCCGGGGAATACGATAAGATTTTTATCATGATCGCGGACGCGCAGGCGCTGACGGACAATGCGGACAATCCGGCAAAAGTGCGGGACAATATTATGGAGGTGGCGCTCGATTATCTGTCAGTGGGGTTAGACCCCGCGAAGTCAGACATGTTTGTTCAGTCCTATGTGACCGAGCTCACCGAGCTCTCTTTTTACTATATGAATCTCGTGACGGTTTCCAGGCTGCAGCGCAATCCGACCGTGAAGGCGGAGATCCAGCTGCGCAATTTTGAGACGAGTATCCCGGTCGGATTTTTCACCTATCCGATCAGCCAGGCAGCGGATATCACGGCGTTTGCGGCGACGACGGTTCCGGTCGGCGAGGATCAGATGCCGATGATCGAGCAGACAAAGGAGATCGTACATAAGTTTAATGCAGTCTACGGCGAGACGCTTACCGATCCGCAGATTCTGCTGCCGGAGAACAAGGCGTGCATGCGTCTGCCGGGGATCGACGGCAAGGCGAAGATGAGCAAATCGCTCGGGAACTGTATCTATCTCTCCGAGACGGAGGAGGACGTGAGGAAGAAAGTCATGTCGATGTTTACCGATCCGGGACATCTGCGCATCGAGGATCCGGGCAGCCTGGAGGGCAACACGGTCTTCATCTATCTCGACGCGTTCTGCAATGACGCGCACTTTGCCGAGTATCTGCCGGAATATGCAAATCTTGACGAGCTGAAAGCGCATTATCAGCGGGGCGGTCTCGGCGATGTGAAGGTGAAAAAGTTCTTAAACAATGTACTTCAGGAGGAGCTCTCCCCGATCCGCGCGCGCCGGAAGGAATATGAGGGGCGCATCGGCGACGTTTATGAGATCTTAGAGCAGGGCAGTAAGGCAGCAAAGGAGCGCGCCGCACAGACGCTCGCGAAGGTGAAGCATGCCATGAAGATCGATTATTTTGACACGCAGGAGTTTTTGGAGGAGCAGAAAAAGAAATACAGATAAAACCAGCCGGAAATGACGTCCGGTCTGCCGGAATTGCAGGAAAAAACTTCATAATCTGCCATAATCTGCCGATATGAATCATGGATAAACGGAGTTATCAGTCATGTGGTCCGGCACGAGAGAGCGCCGGAGCAGTTCATGTACGCGGTCCGGCACGAGAGAGCGCCGGAGCAGCAGTTCAGGGAGGAGAGAGCAATGGGACAGGTAAATGGAAACGGCGCAGTGGATGCCTATATGGCGGATTACCAGTACCGGACAAATGAGGCACAGTCTTCAAAGACGGATAAAACGCCTTCGCAGGTGAAAAAGCACCGGGTGTACGGCAGGACCATAGGAAGCCCGGCGCTTAGTGAGAAGGCGCAGAAATATTACGAGAAGCTCAAAGAAAAATACAAAAACATGGACTTCATTCTCGTTTCGCCGGATAAAAAAGAAGAGGCGGAGCGCAATAAGGGCATGTACGGCAGCACGAAGGAGCTTCTGGTGCTGATCGATTCCGACAAGATCGAGAAGATGGCATCCGACGAGAGCTATCGGAAGAAGTATGAGGCGATCTTAAGCGGGGCGACATCGCAGCTTGAGCAGATGAAGAGCGAACTCGGGAGCAGCGCGGAGAAGGTGAGCTCGTTCGGGATGACATTTGACGATCACGGGAATGCGTCTTTCTTTGCCGTGATTGACAAGTCGCTCGCAAGACAGCGTGAGCGCATTGAGGAGAAGCGCGCCGAGGCGAGAGAGGACCGGAAGGAAGCCGCGGCGGATGCGGTAAAAAAGCGCATTGAGGAGAATCATTCAAAGGAGGACGACCGGGTGACGGTCACGGCGTCCTCCTGGGATGAGCTGTTAAAAAAGATCGGCGAGGTGATCGCAAAGGAGCGGACGAACGCCGTGATCAGCGACGGCGAGCGCAGGGTGGGCCAGTCGTTTGACTTTTCGATCTGACCAAAGCGGCCGGCCATCATGTGGAGCCGGAACGTGACGTGACCGGAAGCCGCGGGAGCCAAAGCGGCCGGCCATTGCGTGGAGCCGAAGCGACTGATGTGACAAAAGCGACGGACCATCATGTGGAGCCAGAGCGACGGGCCATTGCGTGGAGCCGGAGCGTGACGTGACCGGAAGCCGCGTAAAGCCGGAGCGGCCGGCCTGACCGGTTCGGCGGCGCGGCAGGAAAGAGAGCTGCAGGGGAGACGGATATCGGGGGATATCCGTCTCCCTTATTTTTGCTGCGGGAAAGATTTTGCTTGCGAAGAAAGCGGCTATCATGTATGATAGATTCGAAGTTATGCCGTTTCGGATGAGCGTCCGGACGGCGGCTATCGTTTTCTGGGAGGAGATCGGTCAATGGAAAATGAGAATATCTCAAAAAATTTTATCGAACAGATCATCGATAAGGACATAGAGGAGGGCAGCTGCAAAGCTGTCTGTACGCGGTTTCCGCCGGAGCCGAACGGTTATCTGCACATCGGACATGCAAAGTCGATCCTGTTAAACTACGGGCTGGCGCAGAAGTACGGCGGGACGTTTAACCTTCGCTTTGACGACACCAATCCGACGAAGGAGCGCACCGAGTTTGTCGAGGCGATCGAGGCGGATATCCGCTGGCTTGGCGCCGACTGGGAGGACCGGCTGTATTTTGCATCCGATTATTTCGGACAGATGTATGATGCGGCGGTGAAGCTGATCAGAAAGGGAAAAGCCTATGTCTCGGATCTCTCCGCGGAGGAAATCAGGGAGTATCGCGGCACGCTGACGGAGCCGGGGAAGGAAGATCCGTACAGCGGGCGGAACGTTGAGGAGAACCTTCTTTTGTTTGAGGAGATGCGGGCCGGGAAGTACGCGGACGGGGAGAAGGTGCTTCGCGCGCGGATTGACATGGCAGCCTCGAATATCAATATGCGTGACCCGGTCATCTACCGTGTGGCGCATATGACACATCACAGGACCGGCGATACCTGGTGCATCTACCCCATGTATGATTTCGCACATCCCATCGAGGACGCGATCGAGGGAATCACCCATTCGATCTGCACGCTGGAGTTTGAGGATCACCGGCCGCTCTATGACTGGGTCGTGCGCGAGCTTGAGTATGAGCTGCCGCCGAAGCAGATCGAGTTCGCAAAGCTGTACCTGACAAATGTAGTTACCGGGAAGCGCTATATCAAGCGTCTCGTGGAGGACGGGATCGTGGACGGCTGGGATGACCCGCGTCTCGTCTCGATCGCTGCGCTCCGTCGCCGGGGCTTTACGCCGGAATCGCTGAAAATGTTTGTGGAGCTTTGCGGGGTGTCGAAGGCGAACAGCTCCGTGGATTACGCGATGCTCGAATACTGCATCCGGGAAGACTTAAAGATGAAGCGGCCGCGCATGATGGCGGTGCTTGATCCGGTAAAAGTGATCATTGACAATTATCCGGAAGAGCAGACCGAGTATCTGACCGTGGACAATAATCTGGAAAACGAAGGGCTCGGAAAGCGCGAGGTGCCGTTCACGAGGGAGCTTTATATCGAGCGCGAGGATTTTATGGAGGAGCCGCCGAAGAAATATTTCCGCCTGTTTCCGGGGAATGAGGTGCGCCTGATGAACGCATACTTTGTGAGGTGCGAGAGCTTTTCAAAGGATGAAAACGGCAGAGTGACGGAGATACACTGCATCTATGATCCGGCTTCGCGCGGAGGAAACAGTTCGGACGGCAGAAAGGTGAAGGGGACCATTCACTGGGTGTCCGCACCGCATGCCATCGACGCCACCGTGCGCCTGTACGAGAATATTGTGGATGAGGAAAAGGGCGTCTACAATGAGGACGGAAGCCTCAATCTGAATCCGGATTCGTTAAAGACGCTCACAGGATGTAAGATCGAGAAAAATCTTGCGGACGCGAAAGCATATGACAGTTTTCAGTTTGTGCGCCAGGGATTTTTCTGCGTGGATGCAAAAGACGCTTCGCCGGAGAGACCGGTATTCAACCGGATTGTATCGCTGAAGAGCTCGTTTAAGCTGCCGGTGGTATAGACGGATAAAAAAATGGCGGCCGCAGATTGCCGCAGAACGATGCAGGAGGAAAGAAGATGAACGTAATGGCTGGAGTGGAGAAATTTGGATTCAGGTCAGCGGAGGCGACGAATCTGTATGAAGGGGAGAAGCGTGACCAGTCGGATTCCGACAAAGCGGTGAAAAAGGATTCGTCTCAGGAAGAAAGTCTGCTTTTGGATAAGACGGTCAACTGCCCGGTGTGTGACAAAGTGTTTAAGGCAAAAGCAGTGAAGAGCGGACGGATCCGCCGGCTTCAGCCGGATCTGGATCTTCGGCCGCGTTTTGAACATATCGATACACTCAAGTACAATGTCTATTTCTGCCCGCACTGCGGATACGCGGCGCTGCAGCGCTATTTTGATCATATCTCGTCGCTGCAGATCCGTCTGATCAAAGCGCAGGTCTGCACAACCTATAAGCCGGAGGAATATCCCGTTCCGGAGGGGATCGTTGATTACGACACGGCGATCGCGCGATATAAGCTTGCGCTGGCCGCCGCGGAAGCAAAGCGTGCGAAGACCAGTGAAAAAGCATATCTGTGCCTGAATCTTTCCTGGGTGCTGCGCGGCAGACTTGAGGAGCTGACACCGGATGATGCGGCGTCGAAGGCGCTTTACAGCGATTATGAGCAGCAGGCGGAGACCTACTACGAGCAGGCGTTTGACGGATTTACCGAGGCGATTGCCACCGAGAATTACCCGATCTGCGGGATGGACGAGTGCACGCTCGATTATCTTTTGTCGGCGCTGGCCTGCCACTTTAAGAAATATGAAATTGCGTCAAAATGTCTTGCCCGCATTCTGCAGTCGAAGACCGCGACAAAGAAGATGAAAGACCGCGCGTTTGAGTTAAAGGAAATGATCGTAAACGAGCTTCGGCAGGGAAAGTAACAGCGGCATGCTTGAGATCATGATAGATCTGCAGGGGGAGGAAGGTATCCCACTTTATGAGAAAATTTACGGACATATCAGAGATGAGATTGCGGTGGGAAGAATCCCGGTCGGGGAGCGTCTTCCCTCCACCCGCCTTTTGGCGGAACATCTGGGGGTGAGCAGAAGCACGGCGGAGACAGCATACGATCAGCTGATCGCGGAGGGCTATCTGCGGGCGGAACCGCGAAGAGGCGTTTTTGTCTGTGATATTTCGGGGCTGTATCAGTTGAGACAGCCGGTGAATGAGAGTGCGGGCGCAGAGGAGTGGGAGACAGAGAACGTTTGGGAGCTGGATTTTTCCCCCTATGCGGTTGACACAAAGCATTTTCCCTATAATATTTGGCGTAAAATCAGCAGGAATCTGCTGCTGGACGACCGGGAGGAGCTGCTTTATGCGGGACACAGACAGGGGGAACCTGCAGTCCGGCGCGAGATTGCAGCCTATCTGCATCAGGCGCGCGGGGTCCGGTGCCGGCCATCGGAGCTGATTCTCGGCGCAGGCAACGAATATCTCGAGCTTCTGCTGGCGCAGCTTCTGGGGAGGGAGCAGACGATTCTGATGGAAAATCCCGGCTATCCGCAGGCGTATTGCACATTTTCCAATATGGGATACCGTGTCAGAACGATTCCTGCGGGAGCAGACGGCTTTACGGAGGAGGCGATAGAGAGGCTGAATCCGGCGCTGATCTATATCATGCCGTCCCACCAGTTTCCGATGGGGACGGTCATGCCGCTTGCGCAGCGGCTTCTGCTTCTGCGCTGGGCCGCGGGAGGGGAGGGCCGTTATCTGATCGAGGACGATCACGACAGCGAATACCGTTACCGCGGAAAACCGGTGCCGTCTCTGCAGGGGATGGACCGGAACGGGACCGTCATTTATCTGGGAACATTTTCAAAAAGCATCGCGCCGTCGCTGCGTGTCAGCTATATGGTTCTGCCGCCGCGGCTGATGGAGCGATACCGCCAGACATGCGGATTTTACTCGGTGACGGTTGCACGTATGCAGCAGGAGATTTTGGGAGAATTTATCCGCGGGGGACATTTTGAGCGTCATCTGAATAAGATGCGCGGGATTTACCGAAGCAGACACGATTTTCTGCTCGGAGCGTTAAAAAAGAGAGACTGGGCCGTACGCATCGGCGGTGAGCACGCAGGGCTGCATGTTCTGGTACAGGCGGAAACCGCGCTGACGGAGCAGGAGATCTGCAGAGCGGCTGCGGAGCGCGGGATGAAGATATCGGGCCTTGCGGAGTATCGCTTCGGGGAAGAGGGAGAGCCGGCCGCGGAGAGCCGGATATTCGGCGATGCAGAGAGAAAGCCGGCGGCAGGGAGCGTCATCCCGGCCGGTACAGAGAGAAAGCCGGCGGCAGGGAGCGTCATCCCGGCCGGTGGGAAGAGAAAGCCGGCGGCAGGGAGCGTCATCCCGGCCGGTGGGAAGAGAGAGCCTCCGGTTCTGCTGATTGGTTACGGAGGAACAGACGAGGCGGGAATTGAGAAGGGTATCCGCATACTCGATGAGATCATCGGGCAGGGAAGAGACGGACAGAAAGGAGAATAATGATATGACTTATGAAGAACTGGTTGCAAAGGCAAGAGAGGTATTCGGAAAGGCGGATGCCAGCGGAATAAAAGGGCATGTCGCCTATCAGTTTAACATCACAGGGGAGGGCGAAGGCGCATTTTATCTGGAGATCGACAACGGTGTGATAAAGATTGAGCCGTACGAATATTTTGACCGGGACGTCCTCTTCACCATGACCGCAAAGAACCTGATAAAGATCGGTCTCGGGGAGCTTGACCCGGTGTGGGCGTTTACCACGGGCAGATTAAAGCTTGAGGGGAGCATCGATAAGGCGCTTCTGTTAAAGGATCTCGCCGGTTCCGTAAAGGAGCAGCTGAAAAAGGAATCCGCCCCGGCGGAGGTAACCGCGACAGAGTGTGCGGGTGACGTGAAGCCGGACGCGGAGCATGATGCGGACAGCGGTGATGATGCAGGGGAGACGGCGGACAATGCGTCGCCGGCGGAAACCACGGAACCGGCGGTAGATGATGCGGCCTCTGCAGGCGGCGCGTCATCGGCGGACAATGCGGAATCGGAAGACGGAACAGCGCCGGCGGAAACCACGGAACCGGCGGACAATACGGCTGCGCCGAATCAGACAGGCGCGTCAGTCGGGATCCGCCTGCCGGGCCAGATGTCAGGCGGACGCGGAAAAAAGAACCGCAAAAAGAAAAGAAGATAGGCGAAGGTGAGGAACAGAGAGATGAAGCGGGAAGGATTTCAGTCGAGAATCGGATTTTTATTCGTGAGCGCTGGATGTGCGATCGGAATCGGAAATGTATGGCGTTTTCCGTTTGTGACCGGACAAAACGGCGGCGGCCTGTTCGTACTGCTGTATCTGGTATTTCTGCTGTGCATGGGCGTGCCGGTGCTCACGATGGAGCTTGCGGTGGGACGCGCCAGCAGAAAAAGCGCCGTGCTGGGATATAAAGAGCTGGAAAAACCGGGAAGCAAATGGCACATTCACGGCTGGTTCTGCATTCTTGGCTGTTATCTGCTGATGATGTATTACACGACGGTGGCCGGATGGATGATGAGTTATTTTTTCCGGTTTCTCACGGGAGCGTTTGACGGGTCGACGGATACCGGGGCGGCGTTCGGGGAGCTGTTAGGATCCCCGCTCACGATGGGAGCCTGGATGGCAGTCACCGTGATCGCAGGTTTTTTTGTGTGCAGCCGCGGACTGCAGAAGGGACTGGAAAAGATCAGTAAATATATGATGTCCGCGCTCCTTGTTCTGATCGTGGTGCTGGCGGTGCACAGTCTTCTGATGCCGGGCGCGGGCGAGGGACTTAAGTTTTATCTGGTGCCGGATTTTGACCGTGTGGCAGAGGTCGGCGTCGGGAATGTGGTGACGGCCGCGATGAATCAGGCATTTTTCACCTTAAGTCTGGGGATTGCCGCGATGGAGATTTTCGGGAGCTACATGGGCAGAGAGCACACGCTGGCCGGTGAGTCGGTCCGCATCTGTGCGCTGGATACCTTTGTCGCGATCATGTCGGGACTGATCATTTTCCCGGCGTGTTTTTCCTTCGGTTTGGAGCCGGACGCGGGGCCGTCGCTGATTTTCGTGACGCTGCCGAAGGTGTTTGTGAACATGGCGGGAGGACGGGTGTGGGGAGCGCTGTTTTTCCTGTTTATGAGTTTTGCCAGTTTTACGACCGTGATTGCAGTGTTTGAAAATATCATTTCGTTTGCGGTGGATATGTTTGGTGTCAGCCGCAGAAAGGCCGTGATCTTTAACGCCGTCATTCTGCTGATTGCCAGCCTGCCCTGCGTGCTGGGGTATAATGTGTGGGGTGATCTGCGTTTCATCGGCGGCAGGGACGTGCTTGACAGCGAGGATTTTCTTGTGAGCAATCTGCTGCTCCCGATCGGTTCGCTGATCTATCTTCTGTTCTGCGTGACACGTTTTGGCTGGGGGTTTGACAACTATTACAAAGAGTGCAATGAAGGGGACGGGCTGAAACTGCCCCGGGCGTTAAAACCGTATTTTCAGTTTATTCTGCCGGTGCTGATTGTGTTCATTATCGTGCAGGGGCTGATCGGGTAGTTTCAGCGATTACGGGATAAATATTACTGACAGGGAGGCAGAAAAAAGAAGAGATGAGGCAGCCTCATCTCTTCCTCTGTATCCGCTGCGGATTTTCCGGCCGGATTACTCGTTGATCCGGTCCGGATCATAGACGATATTTCCCACGCCGCCGTCCGAGCGCGTCCCGTTCGGCAGATATGCCATTGCGAGCAGACCGCTGCGGTCGCCAAACTGGTAGGGAACATTGTCTACGGTTCCTGCCTTGATCTTTTCGCACAGGTCAATGACGCCTGCGACGAGTTCTTTCGGCGAGTCGCCGGGGCCGTGCGACACATAGGTGCGGTCGTAGCGGCCGGCGACCTTTTCTTCCAGTGCGCGCAGGTTGTTTTCGTAGGACGTAAGACCCAGGCAGCTGCTGTCAAACAGGAAGGTGAAGCCGTTGCAGGCATCGCCGGTGATCAGCGTGCGCTCCTCGCGCAGCAGGAATACCATACTGCCTCTGGTGTGTCCCGGGCAGGCGAACGTTTCGATGGTGATGCCGCCCAGATCAAAGACATCGCCTTCCTTCAGATCGTGAAAGCTTTCACATGAGCCGATCGGTATATAATCGGATTCTTCAATCTTTGAAAAATCAGGTGAGCCGGACAGATAACCTTTGCGGACTTCAAAGTCGCGGTGTTCCATATACATATCGTTGTCGATGCTGCTCATATAGACAGTGTCAAATTCCGGCGTGCCCATGGCATGGTCGACATGTCCGTGAGTGATCAGGACGATAACCGGCAGGCTGGTAAGCGATGAGACATATTCCTTCAGGCTTCCGGCGCCGCTTCCCGTATCGATTAAGGCGGCGCGCTCGCTCCCCTCCACAAGATACATCAGCTCACCCATCAGGCCGTAGATTCTCGTCACGGTCGGGGAAATTTTTTTGGAATGAAATGTTACCATAGGTTGTGCCCTCCTTTTGTCGAATGTGTGTTCTTCGGTGTCTGCGTTCATTTTAGCACAAAGAAAAACGGACAGATAGCCGTTTTTTCCTGTTTCGTTTTGCGGTTTTGTCATATATTAGGCAGAGAAGAGCCGGATTTTCTATTGAAAAAAGGAAAAGGGTCTGTTATGATCATATCGCAAAGTCGGGGCAGTGCACGCACAGAATGTGCATTTATGCACGTGCCGAAGGCTGTCTTTCTGGCGGAAAATCAGACATGCGCAGGATGGAAGGCAGAGGGAAAGGAGCAGGATGGAGAACGTGACAGATAAAATAGACGAAGCTGCGATCTGTGAGATTGTATACCGGGAGAGAAACCGGCCGATTCAGATATGGAGACAGACGTTACAGACATCACGTCCATATCCGAGCCACTGGCACGAGGAGTTAGAGATCAATGCGGTATTCTGGGGCGGTGTGGAGTACTGTGTCGGAGGCAGGCAGATCGAGGTGACAGGAGAAGGCTTCTGTCTGGTGAACAGCAGAGAGGTTCACAGCGCAAAGCGCGTGTACGGGGGTGAGGGAGTCAGGAAAAAGGACGAGATTCTGGGGCTTACGATCCTGGTGAGCCATGAGTTTATGGAATCGCTGCTTCCGGATTACAGACACATTTTCTTCCGGATTGACCGGGAGGAGGACAGGAAGGATATTTTTGACCGTTTTCTGCAGATGAGAGAGATCTGTATGGAAGGCCCGAAGGAGCTGAGCCAGGAATTCCGGAATGTCGGGCTGGTGTGCGAGATCCTTTCTATTTTATGTGCAAGATGCAGCCACCCGCTGGAGGATATTGATATTAATCATCAGAAAAACGACGAGCGGATCCGCATTATTCTTGAATACATACACACGCACAGCGATGAGCCGCTTCAGCAGCAGAAGCTGGCGGACAATTTCTATTTCTCCAGAGGATATTTTGCTTCCTTTTTTAAAAAATATACCGGAAAGACCTTCAAGCAGTATCTGGTGGATCTGCGTCTGCAGAATGCGGAGAAGATGCTGCTTGAGACCAGACAGTCGATTTCGCAGATTGCCCAGGATACCGGTTTCAGCGACGAGCGCAGATTTATCGAAAATTTCAAACAGCAGTACGGAGTCACGCCGGGCGCATACCGCAGGCAGCAGGGGTGAACCGTTGCAGGAGAGGACGATCGGGAGTTTCCCGGCCGTCTTTTTTTGCGTCCTTTTCGGGAAAATCAGGAGAGTACAAAATAACCATGAAAAACGTAAAAACCGCATATATGTAATGGGCATATCACGTTACAATAACAGCATATTCCAATACTTATGACAGAAAAGGAGGCAATGCTATGGCGAAAAATAAGGCCAGAGAGCAAAAAACAAAAAACAAGATAACATGGGAGACCGTCTGGAAACAGAGATATCTGTTTATGATGTCGCTTCCGTTTGTGATCTGGATCATTATTTTTAAGTATATCCCGCTGTGGGGATGGACGATGGCATTTCAGGAGGTAAAACCTGCGACGTTTGCTCTGCCGATCTGGGAGAGAGAGTTTGTCGGATTCGACAACTTCATACGCGGTTTTTCCGATCGTATCTTTAAGCAGACAATGATCAACACGCTCGGCATCAGTGTGCTGCAGCTTGCGGTGGGAACCATTGTCGCCATTACATTTGCAGTTCTGTTAAATGAGCTTGTCTTTACAAGATTTAAAAAATTATCGCAGACAATTTCTTATCTGCCACACTTTGTATCATGGGTTATCATCGCCAGTATCGCGAAGAACCTCTTTAATGACGGCGGCGTGATCGACACGATTGCCGGGACGAATCTGCACCTGATGAGTACAAATTCACCTCTGATCTGGGTTGTGATTGTCATCATCGACTGCTGGAAGGAAATGGGCTGGAACGCCATCATCTATCTCTCCGCGATGGCAGGAATCGATCAGGGTCTTTATGAGGCGGCGCAGATCGACGGCGCGAACCGTTTTCAGAGGATCTGGCACATCACACTGCCGGGGATCCGGCCGACGATCATCGTGCTTCTGATCATGAGCATCGGCAGCGTGTTAGGTGTTGGAATGGAGCGTCAGATGCTTCTCAGCAACGGTCTGGTACAGGATCACACGATGGTTCTTTCCTGGTTCTCTTACCTGCGCGGTATCGGAAGCAGTGATTACGGTCTTGGTACTGCGATCGGTATGTTCCAGTCGGCGGTCGGTGTGTCGCTGCTGCTGATTGCGAATAAGATTGCCGGTATGGTCGGCGAAGATAAGCTGGTATAGAGGGGGATGATGAGATGGTAAAAAATAAACGTACCTGGTTTGATTATCTTTTGGTGGTAATATTTGTATTTATCCTGGTGATCACGCTGTATCCGTTTTTAAACGTGCTGGCAATCTCGTTAAATGACGCGACGGATACGCTGAAAAATATTAACTTTATCATTCCGCGGAAGTTTACGCTCTCCAATTACAAATATGTGTTTGAGGAAGGCGGGATCGTGGCTCCGTTTTTCATGTCCGTGGCAAAGACGGTCACCGGAACCATCGTCGGCGTGATCTGCACCTGCATGCTGGCCTATACCTTAAGCCGGCGCGATTTTATCTGTCACAAGCCGTTTACGCTTCTGTTTGTGGTCACCATGTATGTGGGCGGCGGTATGATTCCGGAATACCTGCTGATCATGCGGACGCTGCGCCTGGGAAACAATTTCCTTGTATACATACTTCCGGGACTGGTCTGGGTTTACAATATGATCCTTGTCCGTTCCTATATTGACGGTCTGCCGATGGCGCTGCAGGAAGCGGCGAAATTAGACGGAGCGAATGATTTTCAGATCTGGTATAAGGTGGTGATGCCGCTGTGTACGCCGGTCATCGCGACGATCGCGCTGTTCTACGCGGTGGGACAGTGGAACTCCTTTATGGATACGTATCTGTATGCGAAGGATCTGCCGACGCTGCAGTATAAGCTCTATGAGATCATCTCGCAGGCGAGGATGCAGGTAGACACGCACTCGACCACGGAGACCACGCAGGCCGTCACGCCGATGGCAATCCGCATGGCAGTGACCATCGTGGCGACGGTTCCGATCGTTATCGTGTATCCGTTCGTACAGAAATATTTTATCGGCGGTATGACACTCGGATCGGTGAAGGACTGAGGCGGATACAGAGGTGTTTTCATATCGCATAGTGGAATTGCAGGAAAATGATGCATTGTGTCCGGAAAATCCGGACTGCGCATAAACATGTGCCTGTGGGGGCATTGCGCAGAATCTGCTGTGCAGATATGCCATTGTTCGGGCACATAAAAAGAAAAGGAGGATTTATCGATGAAGAGAAAGAAGATTGCAGCGTTGTTTGTGACAGCGTCTCTCTGTATCGGGATGGCTGCCGGGATGACGGCCTGCGGGGGCGGCGGCGATGATGCCGGCGGAAACACCGGAGGCGGAAGCACCGGAGGCGGTGCGGCGGCAGGAGGAACGGAAGCAGCAGGCGGCGGAAACGCAGGCGGTGAGGCCGGCGATGCCGGTGATGACAAATCACCGATCACGTTTACCTATTACAGTGCGGATGCACGGAATGACAACTGGGATAACCCGGTTGCACAGGCGATTACGGAAGCGACCGGTGTGACGCTTGACATCAGCTACCCGGTGACGACGAGCGGTGATCCGCAGGAGGATATCTCCCTGATGATCGCGGAGGGCAAGTACCCGGATCTGATTTATTCCAAGGGAAGCGCGGGAAGCCTGTATGAGGCCGGAGCTCTGATCGATATGAGAGACCTGATCGAGCAGTACGGACCGAACATCAAGAAGTGCTACGGCGACGAGTTTGAGAAGTTAAAATGGGGCGACGGCGACGACGGTATCTATCAGCTCTGCTACTTAGGGGTTAACGGACGTCAGTTTACCACCGGCGGTACCGCGCAGATCCAGTGGGCGGCCATAAAGGATAATAATTATGAATATCCAACGACGCTGGAAGAGTTTGAGGCGACGATCAAGGCATACCTCGCAGAGCATCCGACCACAGAGGACGGTCTGCCGACCATCGGTATCACGCAGAGTGCATCCGACTGGCACTGGCTGATCACGCTGAGCAACCCGTCCGGATTTATTGCGGATGAGGCGCCGGATCATGGTATATGGCTGGTGGATGATGATTATAATGTGACATACAAGCATACGACCGAGAACAACAAGGAGTACTACCGCTGGCTGAGCCGTATGTACGACGAAGGGATCCTGGATCCGGAATTTGCAACGCAGACGGACGACGACTATATCGCGAAGATCGCAAGCGGCCGTGTGGTAGCGCTGACCGATTCCTGGTGGCATTATGCGCAGGCTGAGGCTACCTTAAAGGCTGAAGGTATGATCGACAAGACCTACTGTCCGCTTCCGATGACGTTAAAAGAGGGGCAGAAATGTCCGACTTTAATGTATCAGGGACTTCAGGTTGGTTATGGTGTTGGTATCTCCGTGAGCTGTGAGGATCCGGTCCGCGCGATCAAGTTCCTTGACTACATGTGTTCGACAGAGGGCGCGGTCCTCTATCGCTGGGGTATCGAGGGTGAGCACTATTTCCTCGATGAGAACGGCAAGAGATATCGTACCGAGGAGGAGATTCAGAAGGCGACGACAGATCCGGATTACGCGAAGAAGACCGGTATCGGCAACCTGGTTGGTTTCCCGGTATACTCGGACGGTGCTATGGATGAAAACGGCGATTACATGACGCCGACCACCAAGGAGAGCACGATTGCAAATTACAACGAAGAGCAGATCGCAGCATGTGAGGCATGGGGCGTGGAGATGCTCACCGATATCTTCCCGCAGCCGGAAGAGTTTGAGACGCCGCCGTATTCCCCGCTTTGGGCATATGCGACGCCGCAGCAGATTACAAATGATTCCAATATCATCAGTGAGATCGCATGGCCGGGACTTGTGAAGTGTGTCACGGACAGCGTGGATAACTTCGATGCGAACTGGGATGCAATGCAGGCTGAGATGGAAGCGAACGGACTGCACGAAGTAGAGCAGGCTGAGACGGATTTCTTAAAGACAAAGCTTGAGTAAATCTGTAAGAACGACAGGAATGTCAGCGATCAGTACATCGTTCGACAAATAACCGGATCAGTTACGCAGAATGCTTTTCTGAGTGTGCAGGTCAAAAAACGCGGGCCTGGCGGGCTGCGCTGAGGATTTTTAATCTGTGCAATCGGGAAAGCAGGCAAGTGGATGGTGCAGTTATTGCGCAACGATGTACCAGAAAAGAGATCACAGAAACCGGATCGCAGACAGATCTTAGTCAGATGCACCGCGACGTATGTCGCGGTGCATCTGTTATACAGGGCATGATTCAGACAGGAAAGGAGAACGATGATATGAAGACACAGAAATCAGCGCCGTTCTGGGATGCATCCCTGCCGGTGGAGAAGCGCCTGGACTGGCTCTTAAAGGAGATGACGATTGAGGAGAAGCTGGGATATCTTTCCTCCAGGTCTCCGGATCTTCCGCGGCTCGGGATTCCCGGCATGTCGGTCGGCGGCGAGGCGGCGCACGGCGTGGAGGCGAGAAATGACCAGAATGAGATCGGACGGCCGGAACCGACGACCTCTTTTGTCCAGCCGGTCGGTATGAGCGCGACCTGGGATCCCGAACTGATTCAGAAGGCAGGCGCCGTGACAGGAACAGAGGCGCGCGTACTGTATCACCGCCATCCGGACCGCGGGCTTTCCCGCTGGGCGCCGACCGTGGATCTGGAGCGCGATCCGCGCTGGGGCAGGACGGAGGAGGGCTACGGGGAAGATCCCGTTCTCACCGGTGAGATGTCATCCGCCTATATCCGCGGGATGCAGGGCGATCACCCGTATTATATCCGGACAGCCGCCACGTTAAAGCATTTTTATGCGAACAATACGGAGGCGGGCCGCGGCTGGAAGAATTCGTCCATCGACCCGCGCAACCGCTGTGAGCTGTACTTAGAGCCATTCCGCCGCGCGATTGAGAAAGGACACGCGGAAGGGATCATGACGGCCTATAACAAGATCAACGGTGTCCCGGGGATCTTAAATCATGAGGTGCAGGATATGTTAAAGGATCAGTACGGGCTGACGCATGCGGTCAGCGACGGCGGAGCGACTGCACTGGTGAAGAGTTTCCATCATTATTTTGGTTCAAATGCCGAGACGGTGGCCGGGGCGGTTCGCGCCGGCGTGGATGCGATGTCGGATGATCCGGTGATGGTGGAGCAGGCGGCAAAGGAAGCCTGGGAGCTTGGCATCCTGACGGAGGAGGAGATCGACCGCGCGATCCGTAATGTGTTCCGGACAAAGCTGCGTCTTGGCATCTATGACAGGGAGAATCAGAATCCGTATGACCGTGTGACGGAGGCGGATCTGGATTCGGAGGAAAACCGTGCGATCTGCCGTGAGGTATCACGCGAGGCGGTTGTCCTGATGAAGAATGAAGCTTCGCTCCTTCCGCTGGATCCGGCGGAGGCAGCGGAAACCGCGCTGATCGGACCGATGGCGGATGCCTGGTATACGGACTGGTACGGCGGCCATGCGCCGTTTCGGACCACGTTAAAGGACGGCGTGAGCGCTCTGATGCAAAAGACGCAGAATCCGGGAGAGATCTGTTTTGCCGACGGACAGGATCGTGTGACCTTCTGGTATGGTGAGAAAGCGGTTGCGGTTGCAAAGGACGGAGCGTTATGCATTTCCGATACACCGGATGTCTTTGTGAAGGAAGACTGGGGAGAGGGCAGCATCACCTTCCGCTCGGTGCGCACCGGCAAATTTATGAATACGAGACTATATATGAAGCCGGATGCAGAGGAAGCGCCCGGACGGATCGCGGCGGAGAAGGATGAACCGCTGGACTGGTTTGTGATGGAGCTGTTTCACATCAGAGAGCAGGAGGACGGCAGCGTGATTTTAACGAACCGTTTTGACTCCCCGGTGCAGGTCGCGGAGGACGGCAGCCTCTGGTCCATGCGGGAGGGAGAAGCGGCGCATTTTGTGATGAAGGTGGAAGAGGACGGCATTGCGGCGGCCTGTCAGCTTGCGGCGGAGAAAAAGACCGTGATTCTGGCGCTCGGCTGTAATTCCATGATCAATGCTAAGGAGGAGATCGACCGCGGCACGATCGCACTGCCGCCTGCACAGGAACGGCTGCTCGAGGAGATCTGCCGTGTGAATCCGCGCGTGGTGCTGGTGCTGTTTTCCAATTATCCCTATGCGATCGGGGCGGCAAAAGAGCAGGCGCCGGCCATTCTCTGGAGCGCGACCGGAGCGCAGGATATGGGAGCCGCGATGGCGGAAACGATTTTCGGGAAGAATCATCCCGCGGGACGTTTAAATCTGACCTGGTATGTGGATGACAGTCAGCTGCCCGATATCGATGATTATGATATCATCAAGGGAGGGCGCACCTACCGGTATTTTGACGGGGATGTCCTGTATCCGTTCGGGTATGGTCTGACATATTCGACATTTGTCTACTCGGATCTCTCGGTAAAGCTGTCGGACGACACGAAGCTTCTGGTCACATTTCATGTCACAAATACCGGGGATTGTGTGAGCGACGAGGTGGCGCAGGTATATGGCAGCGCGCCGGCATCCAGGGTCAGAAAACCGCTTCGCCAGCTGCTTGGTTTTACCCGGTTAAAAGAAGTCGCGCCGGGTGAGACGCGGACGGTGGAACTGACCATCCCCGCGGATGAATTCCGGTTCTACGACGTGTTAACCGGTACGCTGATGGTGGAAGAGGGCACTTATACGATCTGGGCGGGAGCTTCCTGCATGGATACGGCCGTGACCATTCAGATTGCCCTGCCCGGTCAGAAGACAGGTTTCCGGAATATCATGAACCGGATCAAAGCGGATCACTATGACGACTATGAGAATATTGAACTGACGGAAGGGCAGTTCGGCTTTACCGCCGCGACGGTGGCGGCAAAGGAGGGCGAAGGCGTGTTGTATTACCGCGACTGTATGCAGGGGGAGGCTGCAGCATCCGACAGCCTGAATGTGCGCACCGAGAAGGTTGCGCCTGCGCCCATGCCGGGGGAAACGCCGATAACGAAGGAGGACGATACAAAAGCACGGGCGGATGGTGCAAAAGTGTCAGGGCCGTCTGCTTCGGCGGATGGGAATGCCCCGATTCATCCCGCAGTTCTTTCCCTCCGGCTTCTCTCGGAGCAGGGCGGACGCGTCGCGGTGACGGTAAACGGCAGGGAGGCTGCCTCCTGGGAGGGAGACACCAGGCTGTATGAGGAGCATCCGATGATGGCATTGGACGAGTCACGTAAGCAGGACGCGATCGCGCGGATGGCGACCTGGAAACCGGTCTGGACGGACGTAAAGCTGCAGCTGCCGGAAGGACTGCCGGCGGATCGGAGATCAGAGATTGCGATCCGGATTTCCGGTGATATAAAGATCTGCTGGTGGAGAGTGGTATAACAGGCGGCCGAAGTCATATGCACTGTCACTGACATCAGAACAGAATCGCATAAAAGCCCCCGGGCGGTCCGGTCAGACGGATGGCCCGGGGGCTTTTTTTACTGATTTTGCGCAAAACGCATCGCTTGCGCCATCCGGCCGAACGGTTATTCATAGAGCTCTGCAATCAGCTCGATTTCAACCGGAATATTGTGGTTGGGCATATTGTGCGTTCCCATCACGGTGCGCGTATGGCAGCCGCGCTCCGCGAATACCTCGACCATCAGGTCCGAAAAACCGTCCATCACGCCGTCTAAGTCACAGAATTCGCCGTCCACATTGACAAGCGCAGTCGCTTTTACGATACTTTTTACCCGGTCAAGACTTCCGAGATAATCCTTTAACGCGCCGATTAAGATAATTCCGCACTCGCGGGCGGCCGCACGGCCTTCCTCCGGGGTCAGATCCGCGCCGATCCGGCCTGCATAGATAGGGGTTCCGGTGATCTGATCCTCCGGTCCGTGTCCGGAGCTGTAGAGGATCCTGCCCACCTGCGTGACCGGGACGATCGGCTTACGTTTCCGGTAAGGAACGACAGGCGCTGTGTCTGCGGATGCCGCGCCTGCGGCCGGTGCTGTATCTGCGGATGCCGTGCCGGCCGGGGCCGGAAAATGATTGATTCGTTTCATATAAATCTCCATTCTGGAGCGTTGATGCGGCGGCGCAAATCTCAAAGTTGCGTAACGCATACCTGCGTTTGCCGTCAGGGATTATTTGTGACGCTCCGGCACAAACAGCTGTGTTTACACTGCCTGACGCAGCTTAAAGATACAGTCCACCGTGACGGGGGCATTCTGCGGCAGGTTGTATGCGCCCATGGCGGAACGCGCGTGTACGCCGCGTTCGCCGAACACCTCTAACATCAGATCCGAAAATCCGTTAATGACAGCCGGCTGATCCGAGAAATCGCCGCCGCTGTTCACCAGGCCGAGCACCTTTACGACGCGCTCGATACGATCCAGATCCCCCACATAGTCCGCGACGTGCGCCAGCGCGTTAACTGCGCACTGACGGGCCGCCGTATAGGCATCCTCCATGGAAACCTCGGTTCCGACGCGCCCGGTGAAAAGCAGAACGCCGTTTTCATCGACCGGAAGCTGCGCGGAAACGTAGAGCAGACCGTCGGCCTCCTTTACCGGGACAACGCCCTTTCCTCTGCGGTCCTTTTCCGGCAGTGTG
>CAJUNX010000054.1 GCA_910587865.1 uncultured Roseburia sp. | reverse complement strand
TAAAAATCCGCAATTTAGGATTTGAGTGGGAGTAAACATTCATGCGTTTGTCGTGTTCGTCCGGCACATGTCCTGCCGCAAAAAAACAGAGCGCAGATCCCGCGCTCTGTTCTGATCTTATCTTATCTCATCCCACCCGCTTTACAATCAGTATCGTATCGCCGGGTGCAAGCTGTTTTTCCTTCCAGCCGTTTGTTTCCATGATATCGCGGATCGTCGTGTGATTTTCTTTTGCGATCTGCCAGAGATCCTCCCCCGATTTCGCGATATATCCCACCAGCCCCGGACTGTTCTGAAGCCTCTCCATATCCAGCGCCTCTTCTTCGAGCTCCTCGATATTATCGATCTTCTGCTCCGCAAACGCCAGCAGATCCAGATGAATCGCTGCTTTTACCTCAATGTGTTCCTGATCAAGCATCACTGCGGACAGCTGCTCGATTCCCGAATCCAGCTCCATTTTCAGATTGGCATCCATCTCCGGAATTTCGATCAGCTGAGAAAACGGATAGATCTCCCGTACCGCTCCCACCGGCATATTGTCGTCTGTCGTGATATAGAGGAGTTCGACGGTAACCGTTCCCTCCGTCTGAATGCCGTTTTCAACCACCTCTTTTTTCTCCAGGCTGACTTTTCCTTCGCAGGCACAGATCTGAAGAATTTTTTCCTGGCTTTCAGGCAGCTCCATTTGCTCCGTGATCCGGCATTTCGCATAGTTTTTCACCAGAAGCCGCTGCAGCATCCGCTCCCTGCAGACCGGCTTTACCTGTTTTTTCAGAGAGTAGACATCCGTCAGCAGTTCGAGTTCTTCCTCCCGCCACACACGGATATCTACACAGAGTGCGAGTTCCAGGACCAGAATACGCTCCTCGCCGTCATAGTCCGGCTTTACCTCAAGATCCATGGAGACCGGGAGCACCTTAATCTTTGAGATGCAGTCCTCCGCATTCACGTCACAGTCCGCCTCACAGACCAGCGGAACCGTCGTCTCATACCACTGCAGGCGGTCGCTTTCCTCCTCCTCGCTGTAGAGCGCCGATATCAGGACCTCCCCGCTCACCTGCGCTTTTCCTTCCCGGATCCGGCTCTCCACATTGCGCAGCTCGATGCTCCGCCACAAAATCTCCCTCACATTCGGTTTGCTCGACGGCAGAACCACTTCGCTTTTCTGCCGGCAGATATCGCGGCTGGCCAGAATCAGCGTCAGCGCTTCTTTTCTCCCGATCTGCTGTTCATATTCCTCCGTCTCTTCCATTTTTGAGGTAAATTCCTCATCGACCTCCTCATACGCCTCCACCTTGAGCACCACAACTGCGCGCACGTTCAGCTTTCGGGAATTGATCACGCCGATCGTAATATCCTCAATCTCCCCGGCAGCCGTCACCTTTTCGTATTCCTGGAGTCCGTCTACATTGAGCTTTTCCTGGAACGGGATCTCCCCTTTCAGGCAGCTGATTTTTCCGCTGGCCTGTTCGCTCCGGTAGAGCACACGAAAGCTTAAGCTCCCCTTGACCCACACGACGCCGCTCCCCGCCTTCACCTCGTCAAAGCGCAGCTCTCCTTTTTCTTTTAACACCTTGACAATATCCGGACGGTAGTCCGGAACATTGTAGTCGTCATCTAATGTGATCTGACTGACTGCCGAGCCGATTTCCTGTTTTCTATGTATCTTTACCCTGCTCAGTTCCATAAAAAAATTCCCCCATATCCGAATCTTTCTAAACATCTTATTCGGACACGGGGGAATTTATGCCTGAATCAGCAAAGCTTCATGCGTATGTCTCTCGTGATGATATCGGAATAGCTGAACGATAATAGCTGTGGAGGCTTCTGCTCCTGCCCGTCCTTCACCAGGATAGTAAAAACACTCGGATATGCATTCTGGATGACTCCTTCCTGGATATCCACTTTATTACGCCCCCTGTCAAGCTGGATCATTACCTTCCTCCCACACTGCTGATGAATAGAAGCGCGTACTCTGCTGATGTCTGTCTGCTGCATTCGTCTACCTCCTGATTCGGCTTCTTATCGTTTACCACCAAATCCTACTCCGATTTAGTCTAGCATTGTAAGAAATCTTTGTCAAATAAAACAGACCGCATAAATTCTTAAATTATTCGAAAATAACCGTTTCTTCGCGGTTTTCCGTCTTTATTACAATGTAGGGATAGCTCGGATTTGCGCTGACGGACTCGCCTTTTCTCGGACCGACAAGTTCTGTGTCGAACAAAACGGCATTTGACGTCAGGTAGCAGTCCTTAATGCGGATACTGTATCCGCCCGTCGCCTGTTCCCCGTATCCGCGCACAATATAAAGCGCATCGTCCGGTTCGTAGGTCATCTTAAAATCCGCCGCTTTCTTTTCCTCGATCATCGTCATGAGTTCCTCCGGGATCTCATCCTCCTCCACAATGACATAGGTGAGATCCCCGACCTTTGTCCCGCTCGTATCCTCCACGCTGCACCCCGCAAAGAATCCGCAGCACATCACTGCGCACAGACCTGCTCCCAAAAGACTCTTTTTTATCTTTCCTGACATCTCATGCTCCCCCGGTTCTGACTTCTGTTCTCATTGTATGCGGCCTCGCGGGCTGCTATGTCAAATTGTGATTGTATTTCCAGACATTTCCTTTTATAATATATAGAAGAAACTGATATGTGTTACGGAAAGGACTCGCTATGTTACGCTTAATACTCGTTGTGCTCTTTGTTATTCTTTATCTGATCTTCGGCATCCCGGTTCTTATGACAGAATGGCTGATCGGCAGATCCCATCCGGCTTCTTCTGATCTCCGGCAGCTGCGCATGGTGCAGTGGGCCTTCCGCACGGTGCTTTTTTTAAGCGGTACAAAGCTTACCGTCATCGGTGAAGAGCACGTGCCCAAAGATGAACCGGTACTTTATATCGCGAACCATCGGAGCTACTTTGACATCATCATCACCTACGCACGCTGTCCGCGTCTGACCGGCTACATCGCCAAGAAGTCCATGCGACATGTGCCGCTGCTCTCCACCTGGATGAAACGGCTCCACTGCCTGTTTATCAACCGCGAAGATACCAGGGAAGCGCTAAAGACGATTCTCGCCGGGATCGATAATATCAAAAACGGCATCTCGATGTGCATCTTTCCGGAGGGAACCAGGAATAAAACCGATGAATTGCTCCCGTTTAAAGAAGGGAGCTTTAAAATGGCGGAAAAGACAGGGTGCGCGGTCATCCCGATCGCAATCTCCCATTCTGCGGACATTTTTGAGAATCACTTCCCGCTGATCCGGCCGGCCAGCGTCATTGTCGAGTACGGAGAACCGATCTGGCCGAAGGAGCTGAAAGCGGCGGGCAATAAAAAAACCGGCGCCGTGTGCCAGGAAGCCATTCTTGCCATGCTAAAAAAACACTCCGGATGATCCGGCCGGCTACGCTTTTTCGCCGGCCCTCTCTTCGGTCATCTCTTTCCCGGCCGGCTCCCCCGCTTCGGATGTCTCTTCTCCGGTCAGCGCGCGCACGATTTCCGAAAATCCCATAAAATGCGACGCTTTTACCAGAATCGTATCGCCGTCACGACGGTATAAAAGCAGCTGCCGCAGCAGTTCCCCGCGGCTGTCGCATTCCTGTACCTTTGTTTTCTCACTGCACTGGCATACCGCAGCCGCAATCTCTTTTGAGAGCATGCCCGTACAAAACAGTGCGTCAATCCCTTTGCCCGCAAAATGCCGGCCCACCATGGCGTGAAGCTCCCGTTCCGCCGCGCCGAGTTCTCCCATATCCCCAAGTACCGCGATCTTTCTTCCGGGTGCTTTTGCAAGCACATCGACAGACGCCTTCATGGATACCGGATTTGCATTATAGCAGTCGTCAATCACCGTGATCCCGTCGCGCCTTATAATATTGCTTCTTCCCCCGATGGTCTGAACCGCTCCGATTCCCTGCCGGATCTCCTCTGCGGTAAGCCCCAGCTGCTTTCCCACAGCCGCCGCAGCCAGCGCATTGTAGACGTTATGCTCCCCGGCAATCGGGATCTCCACCGTGATACTCTCTCCGCCGATATGAAGCGTTGCCTCCGTCCCCCAGAGTCCCATCTCTTCTACATCTGTCGCATATATGTCCTTCTCCGCCAGCGGCTCCTCGCCGTCCCTCGTGCGGATCACCTTCGCCTCCCGGCCCAGGCCGTAAAATACCGCGGGACGTCCGTTTACCACGCGCTTTGTGCAGAGCTTGTCGTCGTCCCCGTTTAAAATCGCAATCCCGTTCTCCGTCAGGTGCGCAAAGCTCTCGGTCTTCGCGCGCAGAATCCCGTCGCGGTCAATCAGGTTCTCAAGATGACACAGGCCGATATTGGTGATCACACAGATATCCGGCTGCGCCATCGCTGCCAGCCGGTGCATCTCCCCGAATTCGGAAATCCCCATCTCAAGCACTGCCACCTCATGCTCTTCCCGTATTTTAAAAATCGTCAGCGGCAGTCCGATCTCGTTATTCAGATTGCCCTCCGTCTTGAGCACGCGGTATTTCTGGCCGAGCACGGAGGCGATCATCTCCTTCGTGCTGGTCTTTCCCACACTGCCTGTAATGCCGACCACCCAGATACCGAGCGAGCGGCGATAGAACTCCGCAAGCGCCTGCATCGCGGCTTTCGCGGACTCGACGAGTATATAAGGCCCTGCCGCGTCGATAAGTTCATGCTCGGAGAGCACGGCAAGCGCTCCTTTCTCATATACCGCCGGTATAAAATCATGGCCGTCCACACGTGCGCCGCGGATCGGGACAAACAGGTATCCCGCCTCCACACGCCGGCTGTCTGTCACCACCCCGGTCACCTCTTTGCCGGCAGCCTCTCTGCTGCCGATATATACACCGCCGCACGCGCGGGCAATGTTCTCCAACGTCATATTCTTCATGGCATTCCTCATTCCAATCCCTGCAGCGGCATCATCCGCCCGACGGATCCTTTCTCCCTGTTCTCACACACCGTCACCGGCGGAAGCGCTCTCTGCGGCATATCTCTGCAGAGAAATCCCGATCAGCTGCTCGCAAAGCCCGTTAAAATCCGTCCCCTCTGCCGCCGCTTCCTGCGGAATCAGGCTGGTCGGCGTCATCCCGGGGAGCGTGTTGGCCTCGAGGCAGAACATCTCCTGATCCTGATTCAGCATAAAATCCATCCTCGAATACGTCTTCAGTCCGAGCGTCTTCGCCGCCTTTTTCGCATACTCCTGCATCCGCGCGGCAACCTCCTCCGGGAGGTCGGCGGGGCAGGTCTCCACGGTGCTGCCCGGCTGATATTTATTCCGGTAATCATAAAAACCGTCAATCGGCGCAATCTCGATCACAGGCAGCGCCCGGCCCGCAATCACCGCAACCGAGAACTCTCTGCCCTCTACATATTCCTCCAGAATCAGCTCTCTCTCATATCGGAATCCCTCCTCAAGCGCGGCTTCAAATTCCGCCTGACTGTGCGCAATCGACACGCCGATGCTCGATCCCCCGCAGCACGGTTTGACGACGCAGGGCAGGGAAACCTGATTCTCCTCTGGCGTTTTTTTTGCCTCTCCTCTTTTTACCAGTCTGCCCGCAGGCACCGGAACGCCGCCTGCAGAAAGCAGCTGCTTTGCAATCTCCTTGTTCATCGCGAGCGCGCTTCCGAGATATCCGCTTCCCGTATAGCGGATCCCAAAGAGGTCAAACGCGGCCTGAATCTTTCCGTTCTCCCCGTCCTCCCCGTGCAGCGCCATAAAAACAATATCCGAATGCTGACAGATCCGGATCACATTCGGCCCGAAAAACCCGTCAGGAGAATCGCCTCTTAACGCTTTCATGCGCGCTGTATCCGGCACGGTCACAGAGATCCCGGTCGGCTGCAGACTGACCTCGTCCGCGCGCGAAAAAATATCCTCTGTCGGTTCTCCCGGCGTCCCATACCCCATAAAGACATCCAGAAGAATCACCCTGTGTCCGTTTTCTCTCAGCGCCCCTGCAACCATCTCCCCGGTTTTTAAGGAAACATCCCGCTCCGTGCTGAGTCCTCCTGCCAAAACAACGATATCCATATGATACGATCTCCTTTGCCAATTCTTTCCTGTCGATTTCGTCTCCGCTCTATAGTATACCTTTTTGTCTCCCGTGACAAGAGTTCTTTCGCAACAATCCTGACAGATCCGGCATGGCCGTCTCCTCCTTTACTCCTGACTCTCTCGTTTTGCCGTATTCCGCTCTTCTTCTGCAAGCATTCCAAGCAGCCATAAAAATATCTGCCTGGCCATCAGATCCTCCCCTTTTATCAGGCTCCCGTACAAGTATATTTCACTTTCGATTTCGTCATTCCTCCTCTCCCCCATTTTGTGAAAAATGCTCTCCAACAGTTCCAGACGCCTTGTGTTTACCGCATAATTTCTTCTCAGAAATTCCGTCATCCCTGAATTCCGCCACAGCAGAAGCATCCCGGAATAAACATTCCTGTCGTCTTTCTGCCAGTTCGTTTCTCTTTTGTTTTTCTTGTTCTCCATCCTTCTTTCAGCCATGCCAGGATCTGTATAATTACAATTATAGTCCATTTATTTCATTACTGTATTCGCGTTTCGCGTATGTCCTCCTTCCGCCTGCACAGTTTCCTTTTCTGCATCGATAAGTTTTCTGAAAAATCAAAAATCACTTCTTAATTTTCTTGATATAAGACAAAAATATGATATAATAAAGACATGATATCGGTCCATATCAAATAAAGAATAAAGGGGTGGCATCATGAAAATTAAGATCACAGGAAGAAACCTTGAGCTGACAGACGGACTCCGGACAGCGGTAGAGCGGAAACTGAACAAGCTCGAAAAATACTTCACGCCGGAGACGGATGTCTTTGTGACGCTGAGCGTGGAGAAGGAGCGTCAGAAGGTGGAAGTCACCATTCCCATGAAGGGAAATTATATCCGTTCCGAACAGGTAAGCAACGATATGTACGTCTCGATCGATCTTGTGGAGGAGGTCATCGAGCGGCAGCTGCGCAAGTACAAGACACGGCTGATCAACCGCCATCAGAATGCCACCGCCGTATTCCGTCAGGAATATCTGGAAGAAGCCGCAGACGATGACGAGGAGATCCGCATCATCCGCAGCAAAAAGTTTGACGTAAAGCCCATGTATCCGGAAGACGCCTGTGTGCAGATGGAGCTTTTGGGACATGATTTCTTCGTGTTTATCAACGCGGAGACGGAATCCGTGAGCGTCGTGTACCGCCGGAAAGGAAATACCTACGGTCTGATCGAACCGGAGTACTAAAGAGAAGCAGAAAGGGATGCCGCGATACGGCATCCCTTTCTGCTTCTCTTTTATACGTGACCGGACGATCACTCAAGGGTCAGCGCGAGATATCCGTCCGGACTCACCGCCGCATGATCGCCCTGTCCCGGCAGCCATATCATCCCCGCCGTCTGACCGCACACAGCCCGGCTCGTACCTGTCTCCTCAAACAGCTGCGGCAGCAGCTCCCGCAGTGCGGCATCACCGAGTGTGGTCTCGGGAACGGACAGCACATCCCCGTCCTTTCTGTACATGAGAATCTCATTCTGTTCCCCCGGCACTACAACCGTCTTTCCTCCGGCCATCTCATTGACTTCCATCGCATACCGGACGGCATTTTCGTCCCAGCGCACATATCCTTCCCGCATGTACCTCTGATCCCGCAGACTCACATATTCCGCCGCTGTCACCGGTTCCATGTTCAGGCCCTCCTCTGGCAGTTCCTGCGCAGCCACATCCGCTCCTTCCGGACTCCCGCTCTCCTCTGACAGCTCCTGCGCCGTCACCGTCCTGCGTGTCTCCTCAAACGCCCGCCGGAATCCCAGTTTCTCGTAATAGCGGATTAAAGACTCCTCCGCCGGCGCCAGAATCAGCGGTTCCTTAAATTTTTCCTGTGCAAATGAGAGAATCCGCGCGGCATATCCGCGGCCGCGGTATTCCGGAAGCGTCGCCACCGCGTAAACATAACGCGCGTCCTGATATTCTCCCTTCTGCAGATATTCCACCGTAAGGAAGCTCGCCATGGACACCGGTCTGCCGCCCTCACAGATGACCAGCATATTCTCATCCGTCATACGATGCTTCAGAAAATATCGGATATCTTCTTCCTCATCCCCGAAGCAGACCTCCCAGAGATGCTTTACCGCCTCTGCGTCCCGCACCGGATCCGCATAGACCACATCACTCTGCTGCGCCGTATATTTGGCCAAAAGAATCTCCGGATAATAGGAGAGCTTGGCCCGGCGCAGCCCCGGATCCCCGGTGTCCTCCTCCCGGTTGATATATGCATATCCGACGCAGGCATGCTCCGCAAACTGCTGATTGATCATCGGATATGCGCCCTGAAGATCCGGATATGCCTTTTCAAAATGAACCACAAACGTCTCCGAATTGATCGGTTCCCCCATGGAAAACGCAACGATCTCTCCTGCCTTGCGCAGCACGCCCCCGATCAGTCCCAATGCCTGCATATGGTCAAACGCCTCGTGGAGCACCATCACTTCCTCCTCCATCTCCTCGTTCCATTTTTCTGCACGCATCCGCATCCAGCTGTAGGTCATCGTCCGGCATTCCTCCAGATTATCCGCCGTCATCGGCTCGTAAGACCAGTCATTATCATCCTTAAACCTGGCAATATGGTTGCGCTTTCCGTGAAGCTTCTTGCCAGCCAGCGTCACCAGCTTCTCCCTCGCATAGATATAATCAAAATCGTCCCGCGCGCTCTCGATCAGAAATTGTCCCGGAAACCACTCCGCCAGCTGCGCTTTGTCTTTCTCACTCAGCGGTGACAGATGCAGAGCACGCCGCGCCGCCCCGCTGATATCCAGCAGTATTCGCACTGCCTCCCGCTTATCCCCTGCACCGACCGGATACGAATAACAGTAACCGTCATTTTCCAGGAAACGGATGATCAGACAGCCACAGACCTCCGCCACTTCCACCTGATATATCTTTCGCCATATAAAATTATTGGCAAAGGTGTACTCACAGGCATTCCTGTCATCCTCCGCAAATTTCCGATCCATCCAGTCCTTATCGTCCAGCGTAATTTCATGAAATAAAAGCTCTTCTGTCCCCATAAATCTTCTCCATACCTTTCCGTCATCCGGTTTTTGTCTTTTTCTTATTTTTCACCGGTTTTTCTGTTTTATGCCCGTAGGAAAACCAGGCTGTCTCATCCGGCAGCCTGGCGTTCCTCTCCCTGCTATCATTAGTATAACATTTCTGTCAATCCCTGGAAAACAAAAGTTGAAATATCCCCGAATTCCTATAGACGAAATGCCGGAAACTCTCTATAATAAGACAGAGCTGAAATGAAACGCCCAAAACAAAAGTGAAACGGAGGCAGCAGATGAAGCTTGCAATCATATCCGATACCCACGGTATCTTTCGCCCGGACTGGACCACACACATCACGGGCTGCGATTATCTGATCCACGCCGGCGATATCAATTCACGCGCCTGTTATGAGAAGCTTAAGGCGATCGGCGTCCCGCTTTTGGCCGTACGCGGAAACTGCGACCTGGGCAGCTGGGCACAATTTCTTCCGGAAGTGCTTCAGATCCGCCTGGGCGGAAAGATGTTTTATATCGTCCACAATAAATTTGATCTCCCGTTCGACCTGACGGACGCCGATTTTGTCATCTTCGGCCACACCCACCAGTTTGAGACCAGTGAGCGGTACGGAAAGATCTTTTTAAATCCCGGCTCCGCCGGACAGCCGCGCGGCGAACATGCAGGCATGGCTATTCTCACACTCCATGAGGACACCCACGAAATCCGGCATATTTCGCTGTAGGTACGTCGGACCGTCCGGCTGCTTTTCTGTCACCGGACGGCCTCCGGCACACCGCTGCCGCAGAGCATTTCATAGACCTCTCTTGTGCCCGCATCGTCCAGATCGCTCAGATAATAGACGCAGTCCTTTGTCTCGATCCGCAAAAACACGGTATTCTGCGGATCCAGCAGCACCTCGCAGTCTCCGGTATTGCGGATGTGAAAGGTTCCTTTCTCCACATGTTCCATCCCGGTTCCCGATACTTTCGACCAGCCCGGCAGTTCCTCCTCCAGCTCCGCCTTCCATACATCCGAAACCGGAATCTCATACTCCACCTTCATATGCTCCGCCGTGATGATCTGTTCCTGCACCGAAAGACGGATCGGCGTAAACTCTTCCAGTATAAGCCAGACACAGCTGACCGGGATCACCAGAAATCCCAGCGCACCGACTATGCCCAGCCCGATTCCCGCCGGGGATGCAAGGTTCACCGTCGTCCCGATCCCCGTCCGCTTCGTCACCATGGAATGCCTGTCGTCTTTGTTGTAGTATAATATGCCGCCCAGCCAGTGCGTATCATCATCTTCTTCCAGCGCAATGTCACGCAGATCCCGGTAACACATGTCGATATCCCACATCTTTTTTGCCGCCAGAAAAAGTGGTGCAATTCCCAAAACCGACCAGACGATGCTCCCCCATAAAATCACTTCTGTCTGTATGTCATCCGCGGCAATCGTCCCTGCAGCAACAGCGGTAAACGCGGTATTCAGCCATGCCTCAGTGAGCCATATATTTTTCCACAATTTTTTCTTCGCGCGGTTATAGTTTAAATTGACGTCGCTGTTCTGACTGATAACGTCGTTTTTCTGCCGGTCCATCCACACCGCAGTCCCGTAAAAGATCAGTGTCAGCAGCGCAAATGTCACCGCCAGAATTCCAAATGCGGCAGTTTGTGCCTGTACGGCTTCCCACAGCCCCCATGCGCCGGCCGCAGCGCTAAGTGACAGCGGCAGCACAAACTGCACCGCACGCACCGTGCGTACGCCGCTTTCCGCACTTTTCAGATCCGCGTAGGTGTATCCGCTGTTTTCCGCTCCCCATCCCATCTCCTTTTTACGGATGCGAAGCAGCCGGTTCGCCCGCACAAACGGGATTGCCGGAACCAGAATCACCGCCAGCAGCCATATCATATAAATCGTGAACGCAATCGAAAGGTATGGAATAAATAACGCAGCAGGCGGAATCACCGCACAAATGATCAGATAGCGCCGAAGCGATCTGCGGTACTCTGCCAGAATCTCCACCGCCGTACTGTCTTTCATCCATTCCGCGTTCATACGCACCCCGAAACAGTATCCGCTGCCGGCACTCCCCTCGTTTTTTAACACGATATACAGCACAAATAAAACCGGATACATCATAATCAGCAAAATAAAATTGACAACCATCCTGTTCCTCCTTTTTATGCCAGATGAAACTGAACCCTACTCTTTTTCCGTACCCCGATCCGCAGAATAACAGGCCCTGCACAGCTCAAGAAACGCTTCCTCTGTGATCCCCGCCACCTTTGCCTCGGATATGATCCGCAAAAGTGTCTGCTTTGCCTCCTGAGACAGATCCTTTTTCCCGTCAAACTGCTCATGTACCCGCGCACCGTTCCTCCGGTCCGTCACAATATAGCCCTCCTGCTTTAACAGCTGGTATGCCTTATTGACCGTCATGGAATTGATGCCCATCTCCGTGGCGAGTCCGCGCACCGTCGGGAGCTGTTCTCCCTGCCGCAGCCTGCCGTCGGAAATTCCAAGCACAATCTGATTGCGGATCTGCTGGTAAATCGGAATATCTGATCTGTGATCAATCGCTATAATCATCCGATCCCCTCCTTTGTATTGTTTATATTAATATAAACAATACAAAAAGTCAAGCACAAAAATACCTGCGAATTTTCCGACAGGGAAAATCCGCAGGCAGAACATTCTTCACAGCCGCAGTCCGTGCCGTCTGCGCGGCTGTCATCCGGGCGGTCGGTTAAAACCGCCTTTTGCCCGCTGTCAAATTTATTCGGAGCAGGCGCAGCAGCTGTACCGATTCGCGCGGCTCGTCAGAGCGAAACGATATTCCGCAGAATGCCGAAGGCCACCAAAAGCACAATACACCCGTATAAAATGCCGGTCTGCACCCGCCCCGGCTTCCAGCTCCCGTTTCTGACATACCCGGCCGCATACTGAAGGAAGATCACGCCGAGCACGGGCAGAAGCGCAAACAGCACCGGATTGCTTTCAAACGCGGTGCGCACATCCAGCCGAAGCAGAGCCACGCACATCCGCGTCACGCCGCATCCCGGACATTTCCAGCCCGTAAGCAGCCAGAACAGACAAGGAACCGCAAGTCCGGTATATGCGACAAACGCCCCGTACAGGCAGCCGGCTGCCAGTACAAGGGCGGTATATCGCAGGACCCGGCAGAGTCTCTCTCTTCTCATTATGCCAGGTTATTCAGCTCGTTCTGCATCAGTGCCCATGCAATGATGGAGAATCCGAACAGGGTCAGAATCAGGTACAGCACCCCGTTATTGCCGGACGGCAGTCCACGGTTTGCCTTCGCACGGTCGATCTTCTCGCCCTGCTTGTATGCCCAGTAAATCCCGTAAATATTACAGGTGATGATCGTGAGCACAAGCGCCATGCCTCCGGACGTGCCGGACACATCTCCGGACACCCGGTTCGTGTCGTCAGAAAGGCAGATGAACCAGTAAAGGCCGTAAATCCCGCAGGTCACAATCGACAAAATGATGCATACTGCAATGTTTCTCTGTTGAATCATACCAAAGCTCCTCCTGAAATTATTCTGACAGTACAGCATACTGCCACACCTATTATAATATGCATCCCTTCTATTGTCCACCGGTTTTTTCGGCTTCTCCCTCCTCCGCCGGCAGAAGCCCGTCCTCACTGTAGCGGTTCGAGGCATTCCACAGGATCCACTCTTCGTATCCGGCATCATACACCGCCTGAATCTGCGCGCGCACTTCCTCCCCTTCGTAGGTGATATGCCCGTCCACCCAGGTCGCCGTAAAACTCTGCAGCCAGGGCCGCACCACGGCCTGTCCTTCCTTTTCCGCCGTATCCAGCTCCCTGGCAGATCCCTCAAGCGCGCCAAGCACCGTCTCGTAGGGATGCGCGTCCGGCACGTCCAAACCAAACACGCCGTTCTCATAATGCGACGGATACACCATCGGGCTTAATACGTCAATCTTCTCCCCGATGGCACGATAGTTCTGTCCGACACGCTCAATATCCGTCTCGCTCCCGATAATCGTCCCGAATACGTCCGCGCCGAGTACAATTCCTTTCTCATGAAGACGCGCCGTGGCATAGGTCAGAAACTCCGTGATCGCCTGCTCTTTTGTGTACGCCGCCATATCCACACCATAGTCCGCGGCGTCCGCATCCTCACCGATCGGAAAACGGACATAGTCAAACTGAATCTCGTCAAAGCCCAGCTCCGCAGCCTTCTCCGACACATCAACGATATATTCCCACGCCTCCTCCCGATAGGGATTTACAAATGCGTTTCCGTTCGCATCCGTGACGGGTGTGCCGTCCGGCTTTTTTAACGCCAGCTCCGGGTAATGCTCCGCCAGATAAGGATCCTTAAAGCACACCACCCGCGCAATCGTATAGATTCCGTGCTCCTTCAGCGTCCCGAGAAGCGCCTCTATGTCAGGAATATAGCGGATGCCGGCGCCCATCTCGCTGACACGGTCCAGCTGCATGTCAAATGTGATATTCCCGTCGTCATTTTTTACGTCGATCACCATGGCATTCAGCTCGGTCTTATCCACCAGCGCAATCAGATCCTCCATCGCCCCGCTCCCGGCCATCGGACCGGTCACATAAATACCGCGCACCCGCGTATGCGTATCCTTCCAGTCTCCCGGCAGATGATTCGCATACTGTTCCGTCTCAGCTTCTTCCTCCCTGCCCGCCACCGTTTCTGATTCCGTCGCGGGCATCACATCACCGGATTTAACCCCGGCGCTCTCCTTTGCCGCACAGCCCGGTATGACTGCGCAGACTGCGGCGAAAACCGTTACTGCCGCAGTCAGATTTTTCCACTTTTTCATCGTTCCCTCCATGCCGAAGCATTTTTCGAAAACCGCGGGCCGGATACCGGATCTGACGCTGCGGTTTTCTCCCCCGGATTATATCTTCTCACAGGATGCATTATACCCCTGCAAAGCGCTGCCGGCAAGTGCTCTTTCACAGACAAAAAAAGACACTTTCCAAAAACAACTTTCGGAAAATGCCTTTTTCCTGCCGACCGCAGTTTATTTTGTAAAGTCTCTCGAGTAAAGCTCCGTACCGTCCGGATTTGCTGCAATCAGACGGATCGTGACCGTCTGCTCGCTCGTCTCGCTCATAATCTGATCACAGAGCTCCGTAAATGTCGCATCGTAGGAGTCAAACATACCATCGTATGTCTCGCTCAGCTGAGCCACGCTGTCCTCATCTGTCGGGAACGCTTCATCAAGGGTATAGCAGAATACCAACACATTGCCGTCTATGACGGAAAGCGCCAGCTTGCATCCCATATCCTCGGCATTGACGGAATCTTCGATCGCATGAAACTCCGCCTCATTCTGTGTATACCAGTCAGCCATGGACGGCTTGTCGCTCGCCGTATCATCCGACCCGGTGTCAGCCCCCGCAGTATCCGGAGTAGTCTCGGTATCCGGCGTATCTGCCTCTTCTGATCCCGCAGTATCTCCTTCATCCGCCCCTGCGGAGCCCGTATCGTCTGTTTTCACATCCTGCTTCTCATCTGTTACCGGTGAATTCGTCGGCTCGTCCGCCTTTTTACCGCATCCTGCAAAACCTGCCACCGTGAGCGCCGCTACCATCATAAGCAGCATAATTCTTTTCTTCATCATCAATCCTCCTGATTTGCTAGTTTGGAATATCGAAGAGTATTATATACCTTTTCTCTGCGCTCTGCAATTGTATTTTCCACAAAAATAACCTCATTTTAGCGGCTGTTTCGGCAATATCACACAACTAACGGCTCAAAATCCGCCATTTCACAGTAAAAGCTTCTCATAATTAAAATTCCGCAGCGATGCTTTCAGCAGAATCCACGCGGCGATAAACAGCACTGCGCCCGCCGCTGCGAACATCCACACGCGAAACAGCATCACGCCGGAAAACTGTCCCGCCAGCAGCAGTACCACCGGAAACACCAGAAATGCCGCCTTCTGCTGCGCTTCCATCATATTCTGGGCCTTAGCCGATCCGCGCACGATCAGAATAATCGCGATCAACGACACCGCCGGCGATACCAGAAACATCACGGCAAACCAGTTGGCGCCCGGTATCAGAAACCGGCCGTTTAAGAAATAGTTTTCTGTCTCGACTGCCAGAAGCATGACGAAAAAAGAGCTCCATGACACCAGCATACTAAACAGGAACGATGCGGACACTTTTGCATAAAACAGCTGTTTTACCGTAAGCGGGCCGTACAGCAGCGTCTCTAACGTGCGCTGTTCCTTCTCCCCCGCAAAGGACGCCGCAGCCATAACGGAGGCTGCCATGATCGGAATCATCAGAAAAAACAGCGGCAGGATATAGTTGAACACCAATGTGCTGACCATCCGCCCGGTATCCACACTCTGATCCGTAAGCGGCAGCAGTGTCAGAATCCGCTCAAACTCTGTCAGTTCTTCCGGGGCAAAATGTATGACCAGCATAAAAATCGACGGCACGATCAGCGTCAGCACCAAAGGAACCACCAGTATGGTGATAAACAGCTGTCTGTTTACGGTAATGCTTCGTATATCTTTTCTTATCACTGCTTTAATCGCGGTTTTCATTGTTTTTTCCATCCCGACACCTCCGTCACATGGGTTTTTGACGCCGTTAACGCAAAATAGATATCTTCAAGCGACGGCAGCTTCGGCGTTACCTCATAGATACTGCCGCCCGCCTCTGTGATCGCGCGGACGATCCCCGGAATCTCCGTTTCCGCTTTCAGCGTTATCTCATAATACCCGTCTCCTTTTTTTAAAAACGGCAGTCTCTCCGGAACCATATCGGTACGGATGCCAAGCGTAATGCCCGGCGACACCCGGCGGCGCAGTTCCCCGAGGCTTCCGTCGATCAGCAGCTTTCCCTCCGCGATCAGGCCGTAGCGGGTACAGACCTCCTGCGCATACCGCAGCTGGTGGGTACACAGAAATACGGTGATGCCTCTCTCCTGCGCGAGTGTTCTGATCAGCCGGTTTACATTCTGCACGCTTTCCGGATCCAGCCCCGAGGTCGGTTCATCCAGGAACAGGACTTTCGGACGGTGCATCATCGCACGTGCCAGCGACAGTCTCTGCCGCATACCGGTGGAATAAGTCGCAAGCTTTTTCTCTCCGGCAGCCGCAAGCTCTGATTCTTCCAGCAGCTCCCCCGCACGCGCCGCACTTTCCGCCGCGCTCATTCCGAACAGCTCTCCGTAAAAAATCAGATTCTGCCGCCCCGTCAGGTGATCATACATCTGCGCATGTTCCGTCATCACACCGGAGAGTGCGTGCACCTGATCCGGATGTTTCGCCGGGTCGATCCCCAGAACCTCACAGGTTCCCTCCGACGGCATGATCATACCGTTCAGGATTTTTACAGTCGTAGTTTTTCCTGCGCCGTTCGGTCCGAGAAAACCAAACACTTCCCCCTCCTTAAGAGCGATGCTCATGTGCTCCACCGCCCGTTTTCCTCCGGGATACTGTTTCGTGATCTCATTCATGATTACTGCATTCTTCATTGTTCCCCTCTCCTGCCGTCTCCGGCACCTCTTTCTTTATGATTCTGCCTCTTTCGGCTTTCTTTTCTGTTCCTTCCGCCATCTTTCACATCTCTTTACTCTGCTTCTTCCGGCTTTCCTTTCTGTTCATTCCGCCGCAGACGCCGCACAATCTCCAGGAAACGCGGCTCCCCTTCAAACACGGCAAATACCGGCTGTCCTGTCACGGCTTCCGTCATGCTCTGTCTGACAATCTGCTCATCCCGCGGCAGATCCGCACCGAGCGCCTGAGACTGCTCAATCCATTCATCCAGCAGATTAAAATATCCGTCCCCATGCAGCCGCATCGGGTAAATGTCTCCGGTGACCGTCACTGTATACCGTTCCAAAAACAAAAGTCCCTGCTCTTTCCTGCCGTATCCGGTGCACAGCTGCGCCGCGCTCAGATAATAGGGCAGCACAATCGCCGGATGCAGCTTCTCCAGATCAAACGTCCCGATCAGCTCATCCACACGCCGGATCGTCTCATCTGCCGCTTCGGAATCGTCCGCACACAGTCCCAGATACAGCACCAGCATATTTGTCAGTGCACTCACATGCTGATAGATGGCGCTCTGAGCAATCTTTTTTGCCTGTCCCGTCTCTCCGAGCATCTGATGCGCCCTCACAAGAAGTCCTTCCAGGGAGGTCTGCGATATCATGGCAGGATCCTCCGCCATCCCGGTCACTTCCGCCGGCCGGTTCAGAGACAGCAGGCATAAAGCCTCCATATCCTGCGCCTGTTTCGCCAGGACCGCGTCGCCGCATTCCGTCTTTACCCGTACAAACAGCTCCATCGCTTCCGTGAGAACCTCCTGCGCCATTTCCGGACTGCCGGCAAACATGCTGTGATTTACCAGCAGCACTCCGATCTGATTCAGCAGCGGATAACACGTGTAATACCGGTGCACCAGCTCTCTGCATCGCTCTCTTACCTGCTCAAACGGCTTTTTCGCAAACGCTTCCGCCAGCTCCCGGTAAAGCACGCGTATCTCATCCCTCGAAAGCTGTGGACGGTACCCCATCAGCTCGTCGATGCTGATCCCGAAAAAAGCGGCAAGCTGCGGCAGAATCGTGATATCCGGAAAACACTGGCCGGTCTCCCACTTTGAGACGGACGCCTTAGAGACCCCCATGTGTACCGCCAGGTCATCCTGCGTCATGCCGCGCTCCCGTCGTTTTGACAGAATCGTCCCCGCAATGTTGATATCGTTCATTCCGGCTCCTTTCCCCGCATACACGGGAATATCATGGTTCCTCTTTCTCACAGGATTATTATAGCGCTTAACAAAATCAACCTGCAAGCGACTCCTGTTTGATTTCAAATCAGATGTGTCAACCTGCAGGCAACTTTTTCTACCAAATAGTCCTTTTCAGTGAATCGAGATTTCTGAAACCGTATCCTCCACGCCGTTGATCTGAAGTCTGACACGGATTTTTCCGTTTTCAAACATATTCAGAGGGTATTCCAGGGGCTCTGAGAGATTTGTGACATCCACCGCCTCCGCCACATCGTCCTGTACCAGCCACAAAATCAGCGCTGCGCCTTCCGGAACGGTTCCGCAGGAAATGTCCGCATAAAGCGCCTGGTTCTCTGCATCCTCAATCTTCATGACCTGTTCTTTGATAAACCCGTCGCTCGCGCTCTTAAATTTCAGCTTCCAGATACCGTTCTTCCAGCCGGATGAATCCATGATAATAAAACCGGTATTCCACACCCTTTCATCGGAAGTGACATCCGCATTTATACCGTTTCCGGCGGCTACGCTTACGACAAAGCCCGCTGTGCATCCCAGCATCAGCACCAGGCTGACAACAGCCGCAATGATATAATGGATATGATGCATTTTCTGTGTTCTCATAGCAAAAGGATCCTCCTTCTCTTCTATCTGTTTTCCACATTCTTCACAGTATTTTGCTCTCAGCGAAATCCGATGGCCGCAGGGTGCAATCAGGTTCCTGCGGGCCTGCTTTCGCCTGTCGCTTTTCCACAGATTATGTGCCAGTGCGAAAAACAGCGCTTTCGGATTCTGCTCCCAGTCAAGTGTCTGGCTGCTCTCTAATGCCTTCAGAAATGTCTGCTGATATAAATCTTCCGCCTCTGTCTGATCCAGACAGAGCTTCCGGCAGAATTTATAGATATCTGTGCCGAATTCATCGATACATCTCTCGATTTCTTTTGCGTCCAACGTCTCACCTCCATCCCCCTGTTCACCCTATATTCGCCGCGACATTGTCAGCGGTTCATTTTTTTTCACATTTTTTTGATTTTTTCACAGAAAATGCGGCATCCTGTTATAAACAGGCTTATGCTGCCTGCGAAGCTGGAAATGTGACTGCGTCACAGAAAGGATCCGAAAGAAATGATACACTCAGATCAGCTTAAACGAAAGGAAGGTAATGACAATGTCTGTACTTAATGTAAACAAAACTAATTTTGATTCCGTAAAAAACAGCGACAAACCTGTGCTTCTTGATTTTTATGCCGACTGGTGCGGCCCCTGCCGTATGGTATCCCCTATCGTGGATGAGATCGCGGAGGAAAATCCGCAGTATACCATCGGCAAAATCAATGTCGACAAAGAGCAGGAGCTGGCACAGCAGTTTCAGGTTTTAAGCATTCCCACGCTGGTTGTCATCAAAAACGGGAAGGTCGTAAACCAGTCGGCAGGCGCGAAATCGAAGGCGGATATCCTTGCTATGTTAACTAATTAATGCACGGAGGCGTTTTTTATCAAGAATCGTGACGCCTCCCCTGGATACTTCCACAATTCCTTCACCGGAAAAGTATTTCAACATCCTGGATACCACCTCACGGGCAGATCCCATATACCGGGCAATCTGCCCGTGTGTCAGTGCAATCGTATCCGAACCGGTCCGCGCCGCTTCGTCGGAGAGAAAGATCGCCAGCCGCCTGTCCATACTCATAAACAGAATCTGCTGCATCACCCACATCACATCCGAAAAGCGGCTGACCGCCGTCTCCAGCGCAAAGATCCGGATATCGGGATTTTCCCCGGATACCGCCGCAAAGGCAGGTCCGCTGATCACGCAGCACTCGCTGTCCTCCTCCGCATCCACAAACACATCAAACGTGACCGCCTCCAGCACACAGGACGCGGACAGCATACACAGATCGCCTCTGTACAGCCGGTACAATGTGATGTCTTTTCCTTCCTCCGACATCATATAAAGCCGCAGACAGCCGGAACGGACAAGAATCACGCCGGAGCATTCCTCGCCGTTGTGGATATTCTTTCCCTTCGGATAGGTTAGCGTGTATGAATTTTTACAAATATAGTCTTTTTCCGTATCGGATATCTTCTCCCAAAACGGGAACATCTCTTCATAAACAGATTCAAAGATACATTCTGACATGTCTGCCGGCCTCCTTTATGTATCGGTACTGCCTGTTTTGCCGCAGGCAGGTATTCCGGATTTTCACCGGCACATCTTCCTCAAAGCTCATTTCTGACAAACCAAAATAAGTAATCATCATTTCTGCTGAATACTGAGAGCCTTTTTCCCCAATCATATACAATGGCAAAAATCCTTTCTGTCGAATCCAGGCCGGCGGTCTATTTCCTGGTCATATCCATTTGGTGTAACTGCTTTCAGCGTATACTTACATCATTGTATCATCCCGCAAAACCTCAGCCAGGTTGATTTTACGTATATTACGCCAGCCAAGATAATATGCAAATGCCACAATTCCCCAGATAGCCAGCATAAAAATCATAATCGGAATGAGCGGAGCTTCGGCAAGAAATGTCCCCACTTCAACATAGCTTATCTTCAGCATATACCCCACTGTAACAACTGCAAGCGGAAGGGTGATTAAAATCGGACGCCCTGCAATGGTAAGCGCCTCCACGCAGAACATTTTTTTGATTTCACCCTGTGTCATTCCAACAGACATATACCTTACAAATTCCCTTTTTCTCTGACGGACAAAGCCAAGCGTATTGGAAAACACATTTCCAATGCCGATCACCGCAAGCAGGACACAGAAACCGCCAAAGATTGTCATCATTCCCTGTATCTGTTTATCGTTCGCTTCTGCTTCCTGAATACGGTTCTCACTTTCCGTCTTATAGTTTCCCGCAATAAGGCTGTCTACCTGCCCCTGCAAAGCTTCCAATTCCCCTGATGTCACATTTTCCCTGCCAAGCATACAGATATAGACATCCTCCTCGCTGCCCCCAATCTGCCCCTTGATCTCTTTCCACAATGATACGGGAATAAAATGCACCAGTTCATAATAATCAAGCGTTGCATACTCTTCTCTTAAAACAGGCACTTTCTCCGTATAGGACAAAACCGGGATCTCTGCTGTCATTTCTTCTTTGCCGGACTGTCTTAAAATGCTTACTGCATTGTCCCCTTTCACATAGGGCATATATTGCGGATGCCTGAAATCCGGATTTGTAACATCACGTATCTGATTCCATATGATTGCCCCATTAAGCTGCGGTGTGATGCCAATCTGTTCACAGTACGCTGAAAAACTCGCATCATCCAGTATGACAATGGGAACATTTACAAGCCATCCCCCATCCGTCTTCCTTACATAATGATCCCCGGCTGCATCAAAACCGCCGAAGGACTTCATCTCTTCGCTTATTTCATCCTCTGCAATGATTCTTTTTGCCATTGCTTTCTGATATACAATGGCACTTCTTATTCCGGAAATCGCCCGTAATTTTTGTGCCTCACTAAAAGAATCCACATCCGTGTCCTTTACTGTAACCATAATGTCCCAAACACCCTGATAACGTTCAAAATAAGTTTCCCTTGTGCTGATTCCTGAAAGTGCAAAAAAGGACTGCATAATGGTAAAGGCAAGAAAAGAGAATATCAGACTAAGCGATGCTGTCCGTAAGGCTCTTTTCTGTGCTTTCAATGCTCCACCTGCCAATTCTCCTTCCAATCCAAAAAGGCAGGTAAGCAGCGGAGATTTTTTCTTACGCTTTAACTGTAATTCGCCTGTGTTTTTAATCGCTTCAAGCGGCGTCAGTCTGCTTAATTTTCGTGCCGGCATCCATGCGGAAATCCATATTGTCACCGCTGTCAAAAGAAGTGTCGCCACTAAAACGAACGGATGATAGCCAAAGACAGCTTCATGCCTGCCTGCCACATCACTTCCCAGTAAGCCATTCACCATATGTAAAATTCCCATACTGATCAGAATGCCAAACAGATTCCCAATTAAAATCGGCAGAATACATAATGCCGCCGCTTCCTGCAAAAGACAGGCGCGTATCTGTTTTGGTGTGGCTCCGATGCTGGAAAAAATACCAAACTGATGGATTCTTGCATTCATAGACACTGCAAAAGAATTATGGATTACTATAATTAATGAAAAAGATGCAATTCCGGTTATCAGTATAAACAACGGAAAAAGCAGTCTTGGCGCAGTATCCTGCGGATCACGTATCATGTACATTGCCAGAAGCTCATGGTTATAAATAACCTTTTCCGATGAAACACCCAAAACTCCGGCTATCTGCATCGTATCGTCGACGACAGCCCCCATGTCATCAAAATAAATATCTATCACAGGCTCCGGAATCTGCGCTCCTTTTTCACGGATGACAACATCTTTGACATTGGCGAAATTCTTTATGGATTCCATATCTTCCTGAGTAAATTCCCCGACAATCCTGCTCTGCCAGCCTCCTTCTTCCTGTTCAATGCTTTCAATTTCGTACTTCCATGCGTTATAAAATAACCCTAAGAGCAGCGATAACAGCAAAGCTGATATAAATGCCGCTATCATAACAGACATGCCCGATGAACGGTTATTTTTAATATAGCCTGATGAATAATCTTTCCACATAGCCCATTACCTCCGTTTCTCATCGCTTATGATACGCCCGTCCTCTATGGTTATGATACGGTCTGCTTCTAAAGCCACATTCTCATCATGGGTAATCAGCACAATCGTCTGTTCCAAATTATGGTTCGATAATTTCAGCATGTCAATAATTTCTTTGGAATTTTTCTGATCCAGATTTCCAGTCGGCTCATCCGCCAAAAGCAGAGCCGGGCGGTAAATCAATGAACGAGCTATGGCAACCCTTTGCTGCTGCCCGCCTGATAACTGGTTTGGCAGGGCTTCAAGCCGTTCAGCAATTCCAAGCGAACGGACGATCTTTTCAAAATACTCTTTATTTGGTTTCTTCTTATCAAGGGCAAGCGGCATAAGAATGTTTTTTTGCACGGTAAGTGTTGGAATCAGGTTATAGAACTGATACACCAAACCCACTTTTCTTCTGCGGAAAATCGCTGCCTGTGTCTGATTCAGTTTTGACAAATCCGTTCCGTCTATTGTAACTTTTCCGCTTGTAGGTTTATCCACGCTTCCCAGAATATGTAACAATGTGGATTTACCTGAACCGGACGCTCCGATAACCGCCACAAATTCGCCCTTATCCACCGTCAGATCGATTCCATCCAGTGCAGCCACCTGATTATTGCCGGAGCCATACATTTTGCGAACTCCCTCGCATGTTAAGATATTCATTTTTGTTTCCTCCTATGGATGTTTTGAATTTCTACGCTTGCAGCAATGCTGCCCGTTAGCTTGTAAACTTTGTTCCTGCAGGCAAACCGTTTACAAGATATATTGTACTAAATGAAAGTTACAACTTAATAACTGCAGCGAATTTTAAGGAGGATTTGTTCCAGAGTTTCACCTTTCTTTCATGCCAGGTCTGTTTCACCATAAAACTTCACAGACAAAATAACTGATACCATCAGAACAATGCCTGATCTCCTGTCTTGATGTGCCGTTCTGTTAGCGGCGGTTATTCTGTTTTGGTATATGGCTGTTCATCAAAACGGAACCTGAACAGGGCGGCAAGCCCCCCCATTGGCATATGTGGAAGAACTGTTTTTGTTAATCTCAACGCCCCAAAATAATTTATGTCTATTACATGATGTTGGGGGCAAACGCATCTGCCCCCATGATGCCTTCGGGTTTCTGCGTGTTTCACACTCCCGAAATCCGAAAAACATTCGAAATCCGCTCATTTTCCTGCGAAAAATAGCAAGACGATGTTCATGCCGTCCGGCGGTTAATAAAAAAACCGTTGTGTGGCGGCAGAATCATCATGCGCCAAAACAGAATGCAAGCGGCGGAACAGCGGTTTTGAAATAACAATCAAAACCGCCGTTTTTATGTTGCAGAATAGCTTTCATGAGTATGGCGGTATTGTGAGATGCATTCTTTTATCATTTATTCCTGTTACAATTCATTGATCGTTGCTGTAATTGGCATGTTT
>CAJUNX010000053.1 GCA_910587865.1 uncultured Roseburia sp. | reverse complement strand
TGTGGCAAGCCGTAATCTATCGGTACAAGATACAGAGCCTTCCGGCTCCGCCCTTATGCAGCTTCTTTCCGGCTACCAGCCGCAAAAGGATTTTGTCAGCCAGTTCGCCGCTTACTGCTGGGAGATCTCCTCCTCATTTCAGGAGACGCCCTCGATTGTGCAGGTGATCCATAACGCGGAGCAGTATATCCGCTCCCGGTATTATGAGGATATTTCTCTCAGGCAGATCGCGTCGCTGTTTTACCTGAATCCTTCTTATTTCAGTGTTTCTTTTAAAAATGTGACCGGAAAAAATTTCAACGAATATCTGACAAGTGTAAGAATGGAAAACGCCAAGCAGATGCTTTTGAACAAATCTCTGCGCGTCAATCAGATCGCCCGCATGACAGGATATGACGACTGCAGCTATTTTTCCAAAGCATTCCGGAAATATACCGGCATGATGCCCAGCGAATACCAGCAGACAGGAGGGACAAAGACGTGAAAATCAGGAGCCGTATTATTGTTTTCTTTATGATCTCTTCCTTTATCCCCTTTTTTATCTTAAGCGGCGCCTCCTGGTATCATTATCAGGCCACCATCAGGGATAATGCGTTTTCCTATACCAGGCAGATGATGACGCAGACCGCGACCGGCCTGGAGGAATTTTTAAATCAGCTGGATCAGTTTTATTACGCCGTTTACGCCCAGGATCTCCCCAGGCTCCTGGCGGAGCTGGACGCCACGTCAACCGGCAGCGTCCGGGCGCACATCACCTTAAATGAGACCATCATACGGCTCTGGACCTTCTACGGCCTCTCCGAGCGCATGCCGTATCTGTCTATCGTGTCGGATTCCGGAAACATCATCTATCAGAACAACCGTGCCGCTTCCAGCGATTATCAGTTTTCGCAGTCCGAATGGTTCTGTGCCCTGGTAAACTCCGGCGCGCACTCCGGCCTTTCTCCGGCCGGGCTTCTCCCCTATCAGAAGGATGACGGCCGGACGTATATCACCTATGCCCAGAAAATCATCGATTATAATACCGCCGAAAACAATTATTATTTTCTCATGGATTTTGACACGGATGTGGTCGACCAGCTGCTCTCCACGCTGGTTACCGGAAATACCGGCTCACTGTTTCTCCTGAACGGAAATGATCTGATCTATACCATCAATCCGGAACCGTTTGTCATGGAAGATATCATACGGTTTCAGAGAGAATGCAGGATGCAGGATCTCTCTTATGAGGAGACCATTGACGGCGTTCCTTATTTTATCAGCTCCTATCCCGTCAGCCAGGCTTCCCTGAACATTCTCTGCGTCAATTCCATACCGGATCTGACCGCGGGCGTCCCGGATTTAAAACACTTTACTCTGCTGTTATCCGGCATCAGTATGCTGCTCACCGTGCTGCTCTCCTGCTTTTTCTCGGCGCGGCTCGTAAAGCCGATTCACGATTTAAAAGAAGTGACCTACGAGGTGATGCGCGGCAATCTGGAAGTGACGGTTCCGCCGCTGACGCACGATGAGATCGGCGATCTCGGAACCTGCCTCGATCAGATGCTCTCCCACATCCGCCAGCTGATCCGGGAAAAATACGAATATTCCCTGCGCGAAAAAGAACTGCAGATCCACACCTTACAGTCTCAGATCAACCCCCATTTTTTGTATAACACCTTAGAGACAATCAGCAGCATCGCGGAGAGCGAGGGGATCGATCCCATCCGGGACATCGCATTTTCCATGGCGGAACTCTACCGGTACAGCATCAGCGCCTCCGACCGGTTCGTGCCGATCCGCTGCGAGCTGGAATATGTGCGCCATTACCTTGACATTATCCGGATCCGCTTTGGCGAGCGCATCCGGATCCATTATCAGATAGACGGGGATGTCCTGGAATCACCGATCCTTAAGCTGACGCTTCAGCCCATCGTGGAAAACGCTGTCTATCACGGGCTGGAGCCAAAGCGTGGCATCGGAAATCTGACGATCTCCATGCACCGCAAAGAATCGTTTGTAGAAATTATTATTCAGGACGACGGTGTCGGTATGGATAAGAATACACTGGATGCCCTGCAGCGTCGACTGAAGGACCCGGACTCTGATCCGACCGCATATTCCGGCAGCCACATCGGAATCTCGAATGTCAACCGCCGGCTGCGCCTTCGGTTCGGCGCTTCGAGCGGCCTTCAGATCACAGGCACGCCGGGCGGGGGAACCTGCGTCACAATCCGGCTTGCCGGACAATCCTCCGGTTTCGGCGGCTCACAGCTGGAAGACGCCGGACTGACGCCCTTCGAACAAAACGGTTTCGCTGCGGACGGCGCGGCGCGCAAATAACGCCGGGCGGCTCTCGCTCTGTTCGAACGCTGCCGGGACGACCGGGCGGATTCCGTTTCTTTCGTCCCGGCCGGCAGCATGCGTCACAATCCGGCCCACCGAACAATCCTTGGATTTCGGCGGCTCTCAGCCGGAAGATGCCGGGCGATTCCGTTTCTTTCGTCCCGGCTCAGCATGGCGGCATGGCCTCCTCCCTCTCCGGCAGCTTCTGTGTGTAATACAACAGCTCGGCTGAAAGCTCCTTCACCGCCGGGTCCAGCGGCGTCTGGATTGCGCAGCCGCGCATCGGCAGGCCATGCGGCCCTGTCGGATCGTCCGGCTTTAAGATCATCATGCGGATCGTGACGCTGCCACTGTGGACGGCCGGCTCTTCATCCAGCCAGGCACTGTCATAAAAGGTCAGATTTCCGTCCAGCGTACACTCGTACTCCACCCCCAGATAGCACATGCCGCGCGGGCACTCCTGCGCAAGCCCTTTGTAAAATGCCTCCTTGTGCCGCGCAAGCTCTTCCTCCGTCATGATCTTTCGGTATCTGGGATCTGCAAACTGCTTCTCATGCTCCGCCCACACATCGATTGTATAAACCGCATTTATATAACAGGTTCCCGTTCTCCCGTCCTTCAGCACAAACGGGACCTCCTGCTTTTGTCCCACAGCAAGATGTACCGGAATCTCCAGCAGATCATGCCCCCACATCTCCCCATGCCGGATCCTGACCTCATTCCCGCCCCAGTCCGGCAGCGCAGAAACCGGCGTCTGAAATACGATCTCCTTCAACAGGATCCTGTCCCAATCCCTCTGCCAGAAGGGGTGATCCTCCGCGAGGCTCCAGCCGGCTTTCATCATCTCACCAATCAGCAGCCAGTTCCGAATGTTATCCGGAATTCCCAGGCTTGCCGCTCCGGCGCTCTCCACCGAAAATTCCTCGTTTCCGACAGAGATCGCTGTCACCCAGTCAAAATAATTGTGTTCGTCGATATGCGAGAAGCTGTCACGGTTCGTGCGCCGCTCCTCTGATGCGCTTTTCTCCGACAGATCTTCTCCTTTTCCCCCGGACGGCTCCGCATCCTCCAACACATACAGTTTCGCCTGATCTCCCTGTCTTATCATCCCTACGATGTGGCTTCGCGCGCCATCCTGCTCCACATCACAGCCGATCACCTGAATCTCCTCCCAGTCCTGTACCTCACTTTTCAGTGTTTTAAGGTTCACAGCCGGCTCCTTTCTTAAAAAACGGCCGGCAGGCCCCTGATGCCACAGGCTGCCCGCCGGCCGCCCCAACGGATCTCATATTTATTTTTCGAGCAAAAGCTCCACACAACCGTACATACCGGCATCATTTCCAAGGTCTGCCAGCGCAAAACGCGTATTTCTGCACGCATGGAAGGAAGTCTCTATATAGTGCTTCTGAATGGCATCGATCAGAATCTCCCCGGCTTTGGATACACCGCCGCCGATGACAATCACTTCCGGATTCACAACACAGGCTATATTCGAGAGCGCCGCACCGAGAATCCCGCAGACCTCATCCACAAGATCAAGCGCTACCGCATCACCGGCCTTCGCCTCGTCAAAGACATCTTTTGCACTGAGCCGCTCAAACTTCCGCAGACTGGTCTCCTCCGCGGTCTTTGCAAGCTTTCTCTTTGCGACACGCACGATTCCGGTCGCGGAAGCGTACTGCTCGAGGCATCCGTACTGTCCGCAGTTGCACGCCTCAATCTCGTCCGGATTCACCGTCATGTGGCCGATCTCGCCGCCGGCTCCGTTAAATCCCGCCACGATTCTGCCGTCGACAATCACACCGCCGCCGACACCTGTCCCGAGCGTCACCATGATGACGTCCTTACAGCCCTTCGCACCGCCCTGCCACATCTCGCCGAGCGCTGCGACATTCGCGTCGTTTCCGACCTTAATCTTTAACCCGGTCAGTGTCCCGAGCTCTTCCTCGACATTCACGATTCCCCAGCCGAGATTCACACAGGTATTGACCACGCCGTCGCTTCTCACCGGACCCGGAACCCCGATTCCGATCCCCTGCACCTCGTCCTTACTGATCCCTTCCTGCGCGAGCTTATTGTCCACCGCAAGTGCAACGTCAGAAAGAATGCCTGCTCCTCTGTTCTCCGTATTGGTACGGATCTCCCACTTGTCGATCAGCTCTCCGCTGGTGTCAAAAAAACCAATCTTACAGGTCGTTCCTCCGATGTCCACTCCAAATGCGTACTTCTTCATCGTTCCATCTCCTTCTCTCCTCATTGTGACATGCCCTTTTTCCAACCGGGCCCGGATGCCGCTGTCATCCTTTTTCTTTATGATAACTTGTATCCATACATCTGTCAATTGCCTGTCATGTCCCCGTCGGAAATTCTCTCCCCCGGCTGATCCGCCGCGGCTCCTCCTCCCGGCAGCGGCTCATCTTCTCCAGTCCCCGATGACGGCTGATCCGCTGCGGCTCCTCCTCCCGGCAGCGGCTCATCTTCTCCTGCCCCCGATGCCGGCTGATCTGCCGCGGCTCCTCCTCCCGGCAGCGGCTCCTCTTCTTCTGCCCCCGATGACGGCTGATCTGCTGCGGCTCCTCCTCCCGGCTGATCCGTCTCCCCGAACCCCTCCGACAGCTGTGCATAGGGCAGGAAATCAAGGGGTTCAAGTCCTTCATGCGCCTTCTCCATAAACCCCTTCCAGATTTTTCCCGGATAGGTCGAGCCCATCAGATCATCCATCGGCCTTGGCATATCGTACCCCACCCAGACACTCGTCGTATAATACCTGGTATAACCGACAAACCATCCGTCCTTATTTTCGTTTGTCGTTCCCGTTTTCCCCGCACAGGGCATTGTCTTTAATCCAAGTCCTTTTCCCGTGCCGTTTGTAAATACCCCGCGAAGTACATCCGTCATCGTCCGCGCCGCGTTCTGCCGGTACACTTCCTCCCCCGCTTCGGCCCGCACATAGATCTCCTCCCCTCCTGCATCGACAATTTTTACAATGCACGACGGCGTGCGGAACCGGCCGTCATTGGCAAGCGCCGCATAGCCGGACGCCATCTCCAAAGCGGAAACCCCGTTGGTAAAACCGCCAAGCGCGCTGGCCGGACGATAATCTTCCACATCAAGCTTTGAAAAATCCATCTTTTCCAGATAGGACAGACCGGTCTCCGGCGTCAGCTCCACATACAGCTTCCAGGCAATCGTATTGATGGAGCTCTCCACCGCCCGCCGCAGCGTCACCTCGCCCGCATATTTCCCGTTCGCATTCCGCGGCCCGTCCTCAATCGGCTCATCCACGACCATACTGTCGGGCGTATAGCTTCGCTCAAACGACGGTGTATAAACCGTCAGCGGCTTGATCGCGCTCCCCGGCTGACGAAAGCTCTGATAGGCACGATTTAAGGTATAACCCGAGATATCCTGGGACCTCCCGCCGACAATCGCACGCACACATCCGTTCTGATTATCAATGCAGACTGCCGATGCCTGCAGAGCATAGATACCCTCCTCATTCTGCTCGGTAAAATCAAAAAGCACATCATCGACAGATGCCTGCAGTTCACTCTGCAGCTGAAAATCCAGCGATGTATAAATCTGATATCCCTCCGTATGCATCTGTTCCTGGCAGATCTCATAGAGCGTGTCATACGCCTCACGGTAAGTCTCCTCCTCCTTCTCTGATGCAAACTCATACCGGAATACAAATCCCTTCTGCTCCATCAGCACCCGGGCCGCGCAGTACCATGCATAGGTCTCCACGTAAACATTTTTCTCCTGCCGCCCCTCTGGCCGTTCCAGCGTGATCGTCTCTGCAACGGCTTCCTCGTAACTGTTCTGCGTGATCTTTCCGTCCTGCTTCATGTTCAGGAGAATCCGGTCCCTGCGTGCAAGCGTGTCTTCCATCCCGGTCAGAGGGTCGTATTTTGTCGGATTATTCGGAATCGCACATAAAAAAGCCGCCTGTGAGAGACTTAATTCCCCGACATCCCGGTTAAAATAGCCGCGGCTCGCCGCCTGAATCCCGTAATACCCGTTTCCAAAATAAATACTGTTCACGTAAAATTCAAGAATCTGATCCTTGGTATACTTCTTCTCGAGATTCCAGGCAATATACATCTCCTGCACCTTGCGCTGCCAGGTCCGCTCCTGGGAAATAAACACATTGCGCGCCAGCTGCATCGTGATCGTGCTCCCGCCCTGCGTCACTTTTCCGTTTTCCACCAATGCTTTGCCCGCCCGAAGCAGCGCACGATAGTCCACGCCGTCATGCTGATAAAATTTCTTGTCCTCAATGCTGATAAACGCAGCGATCACATTTCCCGGAATATTCTCACGTCTCAGATAAAATGTATCTTTCTCCCCCTTAAATTCCGAGATCACACTTCCGTCCGCCGCATAAATCACACTTCCCTGCCCGCCGCGAAACGTCTCCTCCGTTGATTCCCGGACCATCCGCTGCGCCTCGCGTTCTAACTCCTTTACTTCCTTTGCATATCCGCCAAAAAAATAATAACCGCACACCCCTGCCACGAGAAGAAACAGCGCAAGCTGTATCTTCGCAAACAGCCAGAACAGACGGTATTTTTTCTTCTTTTTCCTTTTTGGGGCCATGGCGACTTCCTTTCATTCCTCCATGCAATATCGGACTGCTTCTCTTCTTTGGACAGCCGTTTTATCATAATAATCGGAAATAATCGTTCCAAAATATTTCCTTGCGGCTTCCCCGTCATCATTATATGCCAGATAATTGCGCGCAGAAGCATCCCGATCCAGATATCCTTCCAAATCATCCCCTCGTTTTTCGCCATTCCGGGTGTCCCCAGGGCGACCCTGACGGGCCTGATATGAGTCAAGTCTACCACACCGGACGTAAATTTTCCACCAGACAGCGCATGATATTTTTGAGCAACTATATATAGGTTTGGTTTAAATAGTTAACGTTCAGCCATGCATCGCAAAACATGCTCATTCCTGCAAGTACGATTCGTCCGTTTTGCGATGCATGGCTGGAACTTTTGCATCAAAAATGCAGCCGGTATCTGACTGATTTACGACATTTAGCAGGTATATACAGCGAATGCCAGGCTCTGGCAGCCATCCTCATATTAACAGCGAATGCCAGACTTTGCCGGCCATCCTTATGTGAATCAAAAAAAGGCCCTGCACCCCAACCCGGGATACAGAGTCTTTTCTCACATCTGCCTGTCAGCAGATCCTATACTAACTCTAATAATACCTCTAACGCACCGTCGCCTTTCCGCTGGCCGATCTTCACGATTCTCGTGTAACCGCCCTTGCGGTCCGCATACTTCGGAGCGATCTCGTCAAACAGCTTCGCCACAAGATCCACCTCTTTGGTGTTCTTCTTCTTTCCTGCGTTCTCTGCCGGAACTTCCTTTACCGGATAGAGCACCTTTAACATCTCTCTGCGCGCATGCAGACGGGACGGACGATCCTTCTTAATCGTCTTGTCAACCTCGTCATATACGGTCACTCTTCTGCCGTCCACAACTTCCTTCACACGCTTGCCGTCTTTATCCTTGCGGGGAACCTTTGCCTTTACGGTTACCTCATCAAAATTATCTCTCTCTCGTACCGCTTTTGCGATGATTCCCTCAGCGATTTTGCGAACTTCCTTCGCTCTTGCCTCGGTGGTAACGATCTTGCCGTTATGGATCAGCGCCGTTACCTGGCCTCTTAATAAAGCCTTTCTCTGACTGGATGTTCTTCCTAATTTACGATAGCCTGCCATCTTTCTTTTCCTCCATTCTCATGGATACGCCGCTGCCTCCTGCCTCTTCGGCAGTGTGCAGACATATGCTCCGTATCCTTTTCACCCGGTGATGCCGTTTGGACTTACCCGCCGGGCGCTGTGCATATCACCAGCCGCCGGTCTGCGCAGTCTCCTGCCGTCCCGCCCCACTGCCGTCATGCATCCTTTGCCGGCCTGACATACTCCATGCCCCCTGGACTTACTGTTTCTGCCGGTGTTCCTTTTTCTCCGGTCAGCCGCAGAATCCGTACGGACTGCCGGTCATGTATGTGATTACTCCTCGCCCTGGTTGAGCTGAAGTCCCAGCTCCTTTAACTTCGCGAGAACCTCCTCTAAAGACTTGCGTCCCAGATTCCGGACTTTCATCATATCCTCAGGCGTACGGTTTGTCAGTTCCTCCACCGTATTGATCCCCGCCCTCTTCAGACAGTTGTAAGAACGTACGGATAACTCGAGCTCATCGATATTCATCTCGAGCACTTTCTCCTTCGCGTTATCCTCCTTCTCGATCATGACGTCTGCCTGCTGTGCAGCCTCCGACAGATCGATAAACAGGCTTAAGTGTTCGCTCAGAACCTTTGCCGCAAGGCTCACCGCCTCGTCCGGCTCTAACGTCCCGTTGGTATAGACATCAAGTGTAAGCTTGTCGTAGTCCGTAATCTGTCCCACACGGGTATTCTCAATCGAGAGATTGACGCGCTCCACCGGCGTATAGATCGAATCTACTGCAACTACGCCGATCGGAACATCCTCTGATTTGTTTTTATCCGCGCTGACATAACCTCTGCCCTTAGTAATCGTGAGCTCCATATACAGCTTGGAATCCGCTCCACCGTTTAGATTGGCAATTACCAGATCCGGATTTAAGATCTGAATATCAGAATCCACCTGGATATCTGCGGCTGTGACAATCCCTTCGCCTTCGAATTCAATGTAAGCAACCTTCGGTTCGTTGGTAGAACTGTTATTGCGGATCGCAAGATTCTTGATATTCATGATGATCTCGGTCACATCCTCCTTCACACCGGGGATGGAACTGAACTCATGCAGCACACCGTCGATCTTTACCTGACTGACCGCCGCGCCGGGCAGAGAAGAAAGCATAATTCTTCTTAACGAATTGCCGAGCGTGGTACCGTAGCCTCTTTCCAATGGTTCTACAACAAACTTCCCGTACTTCTTGTCTTCTGAAATTTCTGTGATTTCAATTTTGGGTTTTTGAAAATCGAACACTAACAAATTCCTCCTTCTCCGGGTAATCTGCCTGATAACAAAATCGTCATTTCACGGATACAGGAACAGATGCGTCCTGCCGCAGCAGCCCCCATCCGTCCCGTCACGATTTACTTCGAATATAACTCGACGATAAGCATCTCATCCACAGGTACATCAATCTGCTCTCTGGAGGGTAATTCCTTTACAGTTCCCTGTAATTTCTCAGCGTCAACCTCTAACCAGTCCGGCACTAATCTGCCGCCGGTCACCTCAACGATATCCTTCATTCTCTGAAGGCTCTTGTTTCTCTCGCGAACTTCGATCACGTCACCGGCCTTCACCTGATAGGACGGAATGTTCACCAGCCTGCCGTTTACCGAGAAAAACTTGTGATCTACGACCTGTCTCGCCTCTCTTCTGGTTCTGGCAAATCCCATACGGAATACGACATTGTCAAGTCTGCTCTCCAGCATGGTCATCAGGTTCGTACCGGTCATGCCCTTCATCCGGTCTGCCTTCTCATAATAATTGTGGAACGGCTTCTCCAGCACGCCGTAGATAAATTTCGCCTTCTGCTTCTCTCTGAGCTGGAGTGCGTACTCAGACATCTTCTTATTTCCGCGCTTTAACTCTCTGCGGGACTTCTTATCATATCCTAAATAGCTCGGCTCCAGGCCAAGACTTCTGCATCTCTTCAGAACAGGAACTCTGTTTACTGCCATTTCGACTCTACCTCCTAATTAAACTCTTCTACGCTTCGGCGGGCGGCATCCGTTGTGCGGTACCGGGGTCACGTCTCTGATGCTGGTAACCTCAAGTCCACATGCGGAAAGCGCACGGATTGCAGCTTCTCTTCCCGAACCCGGCCCCTTTACCATAACGTCGACGGTTTTTAATCCGTGTATTAAAGCTGCCTTTGTAGCAGTTTCTGCTGCCATCTGAGCAGCATAGGGAGTAGATTTCCTTGAACCTCTGAATCCAAGACCACCGGCACTTGCCCATGATAAGGCATTTCCCTGCGCATCCGTGATTGTTACAATCGTGTTATTAAAGGATGACTGAATATGTGCCTGTCCGCGTTCAACGTTTTTCTTTACGCGCTTTTTTGTCACTTTTTTTGTAACTTTAGCCATATCTAAACTAACCTACTTTCTCTAAATCTAAATAATCTGATCGCAGCTTTATGAATTATTTCTTCTTGTTCGCAACCGTACGCTTCGGGCCTTTTCTCGTCCGCGCATTGGTCTTCGTCTTCTGACCGCGAACCGGAAGTCCCTTTCTGTGGCGGATTCCGCGATAGCAGCCGATCTCCTGCAGTCTCTTGATATTCATGGCGATCTCTCTTCTAAGATCACCTTCCACTGTCTGTGTCTCATCAATCACGGCGCTGATTCTCTTCACCTCGTCGTCCGTCAGATCTCTGACGCGAGTATCCGGATTCACCTTTGCCTCAGCAAGGATGCGGTTCGAGCTTGTTCTACCGATTCCGTAGATATAAGTCAGACCGATCTCAACACGTTTTTCTCTTGGTAAATCTACACCTGCGATACGAGCCATGTGCTTTTTAACCTCCATTAATTCATCTGATGCAGAATCGCATCTCCTGCACCCCGTTATTTTCTGATCTGTGTAACATTGCGTTACCGGCGCTTTCCGCCCTGCTGCAAGCCACCTGACCCGGTGTATAAACGCACACCAGTGGCTTTCGTACCGCTGTATGACTCTGCATACGCCAGTACATACAATAAGAAGACACCTGCGGCAGCTCCGTTGTCATCCGGCCTGAAATGTGTGCCTTCGCTCTTCTTATCTTATTTGGGATGATTCCTCTTTCACGCTCTCGGTATGCCGGCGGAAAGAGCAGCTGTCCCTGCTGTCTCATATGATAACAGTGCAACAACCCATCCAGGCGTTTCACTGCAGCCGCACATCATGAATCGTTGCCGTCAGAACGGCAGTTCCACAGACGGAGAAACTCACGCTGCGGAGTCGGAACCGCGTCCCCTGACGCGCTCCCCGCAAAATGGAGCAGGAATCGATTAGCCCTGTCTCTGTTTGTGTTTCGGATTCTCACAGATAATCCGGATGCTTCCTTTTCTCTTGATAACCTTGCATTTCTCGCAAATCGGTTTCACGGATGATCTTACCTTCACAGCGAATCCTCCTTTCCTCCATGAGCTCTTCCCGGCGCAATATGCGCACAAAAAGGCACTATTCAAAAGTGTCCATTTGACATTATAGCATGAACAATCTTTGAAAGTCAACCACTTATTTATCTCTCCAGATGATCCTTCCTTTCGTCAGGTCATACGGCGACATCTCAATCGTCACACGGTCTCCCGGCAGAATACGGATAAAATTCATCCGCAGCTTTCCGCTGATTGTCGCTAAAATCTGGTGACCGTTTTCAAGCTCCACCTTAAAAAATGCGTTGGGGAGCTTTTCCACCACGGTGCCTTCCACTTCGATGACGTCTGCTTTTGACATAACTGCTTCCTCCTGTTAATGATTCCCGCCGCTTTCTGTCATGCGCCGGTACACTTTGATTGCACGTTTTACCGTAATATCCGTCCATTCTCCCGCCAGACATTCCGCCGCCTCAGCCGGAATATTTATGATCCGCTGTATGTGGCGCCTGTTTTTTCTCTTGGGTGCGGCAAGCGGCCTCGTCGTGCCGTTCACCAGCTGTACGGATCTCTCCTCGTCTTTCAGGATCAGATAGATCTGATTCCTGTCATGTCCCGATAAGGACTTTGCAAATTCTATCTTCATACAATGTTTCCTGCCGGCTTCCCGCGTCACTGTCCCGACGCTTTTTGCGGGAGATACCGGTCCATGTCGCCTTTCGCAATCTCCTGACTGGTCAGCGTCAGAATCTGCGGACCGTTCTCCGTGATCAGAATCGTATTCTCGTAGTGCGCCGATGGCTGCAGGTCCTCCGTGACGACCGTCCAGTCGTCATCCATCCAGACGACGTCCGCCGTTCCGAGATTGATCATCGGCTCAACCGCCAGCGTCATGCCGGGTCTTAAACGAATCCCCCTGCGAAACTGCCGGAAATTCGGGATCTCGGGATCCTCGTGCAGATGGGCGCCGATCCCGTGTCCACACAGATCATACACCACACCGTACCCGAAACGCTCCGCGTAATCGCCGATCGCACGTGAAATCTCATGCAGGTGCCTTCCCGCCTCCGCATATGCGATCCCCTCGAAAAAGCATTGTCTCGTCCGGGCGATCAGAAGTTCCGCTTCTTTTGTAATCTCCCCGATCCCGTGGGTTCTCGCCGCATCGGAGTGATATCCCTTATAGATCACCCCGGCATCAAGACTGACAATATCGCCTTCTTTTAAGATCCGCTTTTTTGAAGGAATCCCGTGTACCACTTCCTCATTAACGGATACGCAGATCGATGCCGGATATCCATGATAGTTTTTAAAAGACGGCTCGCATCCAAAGCTCCGAATCATTTCCTCCCCGAGCCGGTCGATCTCATAGGTGGACATTCCCGGACGCAGGCTCTTTCCGAGCTCCTCGTGAACCTGCGCCAGGATGTTTCCCGCCTTCCTCATGAGACTGATCTCACGGGGTGATTTTATCGTAACAGGCATTCTTATTCTCCCAGAATCGCCACAATATCCGCAAATACCTGCTCCATCGGCTGTGTGCCGTCCACAGATTTTAAGATATCCTGCTTCTTGTAATAATCAATCAGCGGCTGTGTCTGCTCATGATAAACCGTCAGACGCTTCTGTACGGTCTCCGGTTTGTCGTCATCCCGAAGCACGACCTGGTTGCCGCAGCGGTCGCAGATGCCTTCCACTTTGGTCGGGATGGAGACGACATGGTACGTAGCGCCGCAGTTTAAGCAGGCGCGTCTGCCGCTCATCCGGTTTACGATGTTCTCGTCCGGAACATCCACATCGATGGCATAGTCCATCTTCTGATTTATCTTCTCAAGCGCTGCGTCAAGTGCCTCTGCCTGCGGAATCGTTCTCGGGAATCCGTCGAGCACAAAGCCCTTCTCACAGTCGTCCTGCTGTATTCTGTCCATCACAAGATCGCAGGTCAGCTCATCCGGTACGAGCAGGCCCTGATCCATGTACTGTTTTGCTTTCTGTCCCAGCTCTGTACCGTTTTTGATATTCGCGCGGAAAATATCTCCCGTGGAGATATGCGGAATACCGTACCGGTCCGCAATCTGTTTTGCCTGTGTTCCTTTTCCGGCTCCAGGAGCCCCTAACATGATAATTTTCATAAGATTCTTCTCCCTTTCACGCTAAATCGAAAGCAACGCTGAACTTATGCAAAGTCCAGCGTTCACTTTTCTAATCATTCAGGAAACCTTTGTAGTAGCGCACGCGCATCTGCGACTCCACCTGCTTTAACGTCTCAACGACAACACCCACGATAATGATGATGGACGTTCCACCGAAGGATACATCCGCGCCGAACACGCCGTTAAAGAAAATCGGAACAAATGCGATGAATGCAAGTCCCACCGCTCCTATAAAAACAATATAATTTAAAATCCGGTTCAGATAGTCGCTGGTCGGCTTTCCTGGCCGGATCCCCGGAATAAAACCGCCTGCCTTCTTCATGTTGTTCGCAATCTCTAACGGATTAAACGTAATCGACGTATAGAAGTAGGCAAACGCAATGATCAGTACAATATATACCACCAGTCCCACCGAATATACCGGTTCCGCCGGATTACACCAGTTTGACTGGGACATTCCTCTTAAAATCTTACTGCCGATCCCGGTTCCGTCCCCCTTGCCAAGCAGACCCGCGATAATCACCGGCGTCTGCAGAAGCGACTGGGCAAAAATAACCGGAATCACACCACCGGTATTCACCTTTAACGGGATATGCGTCGACTGACCGCCGACCTGCTTTCTCCCCTGAATCTTTTTGGAATACTGTACAGGAATTCTGCGCTCCCCTCCCTGGAGGAAAACGACAAACAGCACCATTGCCACGATGATCGCCACGATGATAAGCGCTGCGAGAATTGCTTTCGGCACATCCCTTCCGGAGATAAACTGTCCGTATAAGGTACCGATATCGTTCGGCATGCGCGAAATAATATTGATCGTAAGAACGATAGAGATACCGTTGCCGATCCCTTTTTCCGTAATCCGCTCACCGATCCACATCAGCACCGCAGAGCCGGCCACAAGCGCCATCACAACCATGACAATACCGAGCACACTGTTAAATCCCTCGCTGAACTCCAGATATCCTCCGCGCTTTAATCCGATCGTCATTGCCACCGCTTCCACGAATGCCAGAACAATCGTCAGATAACGCGTGAATTCCGCGATCTTTTTGCGCCCTTCCTCTCCGTCGCGCTGCATCTCTTCCAGCTTCGGAATCGCAATGGTCAGAAGCTGCATGATAATCGAAGAGGTGATATACGGCGTAATATTTAATGCAAATACGGAGAAGTTGTAAAACGATCCGCCGGTAATTGCATCAAAAAAATTCATTCCATCCGCAGTCTGGCTTGCAAACCAGTTTGCAAATACCTGACTGTCTACACCAGGGATCGGAAGCTGACTTCCTACCCTGATTACAATCAGCATGAAAAACGTAAAAATAACCCGCTTGCGGATATCTTTAATTTTAAATGCGTTACGGAGTGTCTCCAGCATTAGATCACCTCTGCTTTTCCACCAAGAGCCTCAATCTTTTCTTTCGCACCTGAGCTGAATGCATTTGCCTGAACCGTGAGCTTCTTGGTAAGTATGCCGTTGCCAAGAATCTTAACACCGTCTCTCGGATTCTTCACGATCCCGGTCTTGATTAAGGTCTCGACAGAAACAACTGCATCATTGTCAAATACCTCGAGTGCAGATACGTTGATCCCAACAATATCTTTGGAATTAATATTCTTAAAGCCCCTCTTCGGCAGTCTTCTGTATAATGGCATCTGACCGCCTTCAAACCCCGGTCTCGGAGCTCCGGAACGTGCTTTCTGTCCCTTGTGTCCTTTTCCTGCAGTTTTACCGTTTCCTGATCCATGACCGCGGCCTCTTCTGAAGCTGTTCTGTCTGGAACCCTCCGCTGCTTTCAAATTTGATAAGTCCATTCCTACACCTCCTTATCCTGTTATTTTAGATTTCTTCTACTTTCACGTACGGTGCAACCTTGCGAAGCGCGCCTGCAGTTGCTGCGTTATCCGGCAATTCCACAGATTTATTCAGCTTTCTTAATCCGAGCGCCTCAATGGTCTTTTTATTCTTCGGAACAGCACCGATCGTTGATTTTACAAGTGTAACCTTCAGCTTTTTCTCTGACATTTCACTAACCACGCCTTTCTGATATTCTGCGGCTTTTGCCACATTAACTTACGACTTCTTCCACAGACTTGCCGCGAAGTCTTGCCACCTCTTCCGGAGACTTTAACTGGCTTAACGCGCAGATTGTCGCAAGAACAACGTTCTGCTTATTGTTCGAGCCAAGAGACTTTGTACGGATATTCTTAATTCCGGCCAGCTCACACACATTACGCGCCGGGCCGCCGGCGATGATACCGGTACCGTCCGGAGACCGCTTTAAGAGCACGGAAGCGCCGGTGTGCTTTCCGCTGACATCATGCGTGATACTGCCCACATCATCCAGCTTTACCGTGATGAGCTTTTTCATCGCGTCCTCTTTTCCCTTGCGGATCGCCTCCGGGATCTCAGATGCCTTTCCCAGTCCGGCGCCCACATGGCCGTTTCCGTCACCGACAACAACTAAAGCTGTAAACCGGAAGTTACGTCCGCCCTTGACAACTTTGGTTACACGTTTGATTGACACTACTTTTTCATTTAATTCTAACTGGCCAGCATCAATAATTTCACGTTTCATGCTTGCGTTTCCTCCTTATTAGAACTCTAATCCAGCTTCTCTTGCTGCCTCGGCTAATGCCTTGATTTTACCCTGATATATGAAACCGCCCCGGTCAAAGACTACCGTGGTAATACCCTTATCCAACGCCTTCTTTGCAATCACAGTACCGAGATGTGATGCCGCGTCAAGATTGTTCGTCTTCTCTAACTCTGCTTTGATATCTTTCTCAAGCGTAGATGCAGCGACAAGCGTATTTCCAACTGTATCATCAATAATCTGAGCGTACATATGATTATTACTTCTGAACACAGCTAAACGTGGTCTCTCTGTCGTTCCCGCAAGATGATGACGCATTCTTCTATGCTTATTTTCACGAACTGCTGTTCTTGATTTTTTCCTAATCATTTTTCGTCACTCCTTTAATTATTTCTTGCCAGTCTTACCGACTTTACGTCTGATCACTTCGTCCGCATACTTGATACCCTTGCCCTTATACGGCTCAGGTCTTCTCTTGTCCCTGATCTCCGCTGCATACTGGCCGACCTTTTCTTTATCGATACCGGATACGATGATCTTATTTCCTTCCACTTTGGACTCGACTCCATCCGGATCCGTCATCTCAACCGGATGGGAATATCCGAGGTTTAATGTCAGTACCTTACCGGATTTGGATGCTCTGTAACCGACTCCGTTTACTTCAAGCTCCTTCTTATAGCCATCCGTCACACCGACGACCATATTATTGACCAGCGTTCTCGTCAATCCATGCAGGGATTTCATCTTCTTTAAATCGCTCGGTCTTGTAACGATGATTTCATCGCCCTCATGCTTAATCTCCATCTCTGACGGAAGGGTTCTCTCCAAAGTTCCCTTCGGACCTTTTACAGTCACATGATTATTTTCTGCAATATCAACTGTCACACCAGCCGGTATTGCGATTGGCATTCTTCCTATACGTGACATGCCCGTACCTCCTGAATCTCTATGCTTGTTCTATTTGCGGCCTGCGGCCGCAGTTACTATATAAAATCGCTGTGCTGCGATAGTTCTGCTTCTTATCTGGCTTTTGGTTTTTCCGTACGGATTACCACACAAATGCCAGCACCTCACCGCCAACCTGAAGCTTTCTGGCTTCCTTGTCCGTGATAATGCCCTGATTCGTGGAAAGAATCGCGATCCCCAGGCCGCCGAGCACTCTCGGAAGCTCATCGGTTCCGGCATACACGCGAAGACCCGGCTTTGAAATCCTCTTAAGACCCGTGATGATCTTCTCGTTCTTATCCGCACCGTACTTTAAGGTAATCCGGATGGTCTTGAAATTGCCGTCTTCCACAATGTCGTACTTCGCGATATAACCTTCATCCAGCAGAATATTTGCGATCGCGATTTTCATCTTGGATGACGGAACGTCAACTGTATCATGTTTAGCAATGTTTGCATTACGAATTCTCGTAAGCATATCTGCGATAGGATCATTGGTTGTCATGATGTATATTTCCTCCTTTTTGAATAAATGCTGCCCGCCATGCAGGATTCTGCATGTCCGGTCTCTTACCAGCTTGCCTTCTTAACTCCCGGTATCTGGCCCTTATATGCTAATTCACGGAAACATACTCTGCAGATTCCGTATTTTCTTAAAACAGAATGCGGACGGCCGCAAATCCTGCAGCGTGTATACGCTCTGGTAGAGAATTTCGGTTTGCGCTGCTGCTTTATTTTCATACTTGTTTTCGCCATTTAAGATTCCCTCCTGTTATTTGGCAAACGGCATATTAAACTGTGTCAGTAATTCACGAGCCTCTTCGTCAGTCTTCGCGGTCGTGACAAAAATGACATCCATACCGCGCACCTTGTCGATCTTGTCATATTCGATCTCCGGGAAAATCAGCTGTTCCTTGATTCCAAGCGCATAGTTGCCGCGTCCGTCAAATGCGTTCGGGTTCACGCCCCGGAAGTCACGTACGCGCGGCAGCGCCAGGTTGACCAGGCGGTCCATAAATTCATACATCTTCTCACCGCGCAGCGTGGTCTTGCATCCGATTGCCATTCCCTCTCTGATCTTGAAGTTAGCAACGGAGTTCTTCGCTTTTGTGATCACTGCCTTCTGTCCGGTAATCGTCTCCATATCCTTCACGGCAGCCTCTAAAATCTTCGCATTCTCCTTGGCCTCGCCGACGCCCATATTGATCACGATCTTCTCGAGCTTCGGCACTTCCAGGATATTTTTATATCCGAATTTTTTCATCATAGCATCTATGATCTCATTCTGGTATTGTTCTTTCAGTCTGCTCACTGACGGGCCTCCTCCCTCTCTCTTTAATCGATGATATCTCCTGTGGACTTCGCAAAACGCACTTTCTTATCCCCGTCCATCTTAAAACCGATGCGTGTCGGCTTTCCCTTGTGAAGATACATCACGTTTGAAATATGGATCGGCGCTTCCTGATGGATGATACCGCCCTGCTGGTTCGTCATGCTCGGCTTCGCATGCTTCGTGATCATATTGATCCCCTCAACCAGCACTCTGTCTGTCTTTCTGTTCACGGCAATAACCTTGCCCTCTTTATCTTTATCTTTACCGGCGATCACTTTTACCATGTCGCCTTTTTTAATTTTCATGGTTGCCATATCCGGTCCTCCTACAATACTTCAGGAGCTAAGGAAACAATCTTCATAAACTGTTTCTCACGAAGCTCTCTGGCTACTGGTCCAAAAATACGTGTTCCTCTCGGAGTCTTGTCATCCTTGATGATAACGGCAGCGTTCTCATCAAATCTGATATAGGAACCGTCCTTGCGGCGCGCACCCTTAACGGTACGGACGACTACAGCCTTGACGACATCGCCCTTTTTGACAACACCGCCTGGTGTTGCATCTTTTACCGTAGCAACAACTATATCACCAATACATGCATATCTCCTGGTAGAGCCGCCCATAACACGGATAACGAGCAGTTCCTTTGCTCCTGTGTTATCGGCTACCTTCAGTCTGCTTTCCTGTTGTACCATGCTTGTAGCCTCCTCCTATTATTTTGCTCTTTCCATAATCTCCACAAGCCTCCATCTCTTGTCCTTCGATAAAGGTCTTGTTTCCATTACTCTGATCTTGTCACCGATTCTGCACTCGTTCTTCTCGTCATGAGCTTTTAATTTATAGGTTTTTTTAACGATCTTGTTGTAAAGCGGGTGTCTGACATTATCCTGGATCGCAACGACTACCGTCTTGTCCATCTTGTCGCTCACAACAATACCAACACGCGTTTTTCTAAGATTTCTTTCTTCCACGATGAATTCTCCTTTCCAGTGATCTACTGTGCAACCTTAGCCTTCTCAGTGATGAGGGTCTGGATTCTTGCAATATTCTTTCTTACTTCTCTGATTCTGCTCGTATTCTCCAGCTGATTGGTTGCATTCTGGAATCTCAGATTGAAAAGTTCTTTCTTCGCTTCTACCAGCTGTGTCTGAAGCTCCGCAACAGACTGCGTTCTTAATTCTTCTATATATTTACTAGTTTTCATTCGACACACCGCCTTCCAAATCCGCACGTGAAACTACTTTACATTTGCAAGGTAATTTATGTGTAGCAAGACGCAACGCCTCTCTCGCAACATCCTCCGGCACCCCGGCAATCTCAAACAGGACACGGCCCGGCTTAACGACTGCTACCCAGTACTCCAGGGAACCTTTTCCGGAACCCATACGTGTTTCTGCCGGCTTTGCCGTAACCGGCTTATCCGGGAAAATCTTGATCCAGATCTTACCGCCACGCTTTACGTAACGCGTCATCGCGATACGGGCTGCCTCGATCTGATTTGACTTGATCCAGCACGGTTCGGTAGCAACGATTCCGTACTCACCATTGCTGATCATATTGCCCCTGGTTGCCTTTCCTCTCATGGAACCACGGAACTGCTTACGATGTTTTACTCTCTTTGGCATTAACATTACCTGCTACCTCCTTCCCGGGAAGACTTCTCCCCCGCATTTCCTTTGGTCGGAAGAATCTCGCCCTTGTAGATCCAAACCTTTACGCCGACCTTGCCGTAGGTGGTATCTGCCTCGGCGAATCCATAATCTATATCTGCTCTTAAGGTCTGAAGCGGGATGGTCCCCTCGGAATAGAACTCTGTACGCGCCATATCCGCACCGCCAAGACGTCCGGAACAGGATGTCTTGATTCCCTTTGCTCCCGCCTTCATGGTTCTTCCCATGCAGGACTTCATCGCACGGCGGAAAGACACACGGTTCTCCAGCTGAAGCGCAATATTCTCCGCCACCAGCTGTGCATCGCGGTCCGGTCTCTTTACTTCCTTGATATCTACAATCAGCTTCTTATCCGTAAGCTTCTGAACTTCACCCTTGATCTTCTCGATCTCGGAACCTCCCTTACCGATCACAACGCCCGGCTTTGCCGTATAGATGATCACCTTCACGCGGTCGGAAGCTCTCTCGATCTCAATCCTGGAAACTCCGGCTGCATATAATTTTTTCTTAAGGTAGGTTCTGATGTTATAATCTTCTACCAGGAAATCTGCAAAATCTGCCTCCGCATACCATTTCGAGTCCCAGTCCTTGATAATGCCGACTCTTAAGCCATGTGGATTAACTTTCTGTCCCATATTTACTCCTTTCCTGCGTTCCGCTTTGGATTCCTGCCCGCAGCGCAAAACGCCGCTCCTGTTTTATTTCTCGTCCAGCACAACCGTGATGTGGCTCATTCTCTTCTCGATCCTGTAAGCCCGGCCCTGTGCCCTCGGCCTGATCCTCTTCATTGTCGGTCCCTTGTTTGCGTAGCACTCGGCAACATAGAGATTCTCTCTCTTCATTCCGTTGTTGTTCTCAGCATTTGCAATCGCCGACTCTAACAGCTTTTTCACCAGGCTGGAAGCATATCTGGGGTTGTATGTCACGATAGCGAGCGCTGTCTCGATATCTTTTCCGCGGATTGCATCTAATACAAAGCAGGCTTTCTGAACAGACACTCTTGCATAAGATAACTTAGCGGAGGGTCTGGTGTCCTTTACTGCATTTCTCTCTCTCTTAATCTGACTTCTGTGTCCTCTTGCCATGGATAAAACCTCCTTTCAAAAATTATCTTATCTGACGCCTGATTTCTTCTCGTCTTTGCCGTGTCCTCTGTAAGTTCTCGTGGCAACGAACTCACCAAGCTTGTGTCCAACCATATCCTCCGTCACATACACCGGAACATGCTTTCTTCCGTCATGAACCGCGATCGTATGTCCGACAAACTGCGGGAAAATAGTGGAACGACGCGACCATGTCTTAATCACAGACTTATCGCCGGACGCATTCATCGCATTGATCTTCTTTAACAGACTTTCATCTGCAAATGGTCCTTTTTTTAATGAACGAGACATATTTTACCTCCTAAACAGTATCCGTCCCTTACACGCTGCCGCGTGTTTCCTGGAACTCCAAACATCTTTTTGATTATAGCAGAGATTAACGGAAGAAGCAAGCCCTGTTTTCGCACGGCCGCTCCTTCCTCTGACGGATTATTTGATTGCTCTTCCGTCTCTTCTTCTGATGATCAGCTTATTGGAAGCCTTATTCTTCTTCCTGGTCTTAAGACCAAGCGCAGGCTTGCCCCACGGTGTGCAGGGACCCGGACGTCCGATCGGCGCACGCCCCTCACCACCGCCGTGCGGATGGTCATTCGGGTTCATGACGGAACCGCGGACCGTCGGGCGGATGCCCATGTGACGCTTGCGTCCTGCTTTACCGATGTTGATCAGGCTGTGATCCCCATTCCCGACCACGCCTACCGTCGCGCGGCAGTTTGCCGGAACCATACGCATCTCGCCGGACGGAAGTCTTAATGTTGCATATTTTCCTTCCTTTGCCATCAGCTGTGCGCTCATTCCCGCGGAACGAACCAGCTGACCGCCCTTGCCCGGGTGCAGCTCGATATTATGAATCTGCGTACCGACCGGAATATTCTCAAGCGGCAGGCAGTTTCCAACGCGAACCTCGGCCGTGGGACCGCTCATTACCATCATGCCGTCCGTCAGTCCCGCCGGCGCAAGGATATATGCCTTTGCCCCGTCCACATAGCAGATCAGCGCGATATTTGCGGTTCTGTTCGGATCGTACTCGATGCCGACCACCTTTGCCGGAATACCGTCCTTGCTGTTTCTCTTAAAATCGATGATTCTGTATTTTCTTCTGTTTCCGCCGCCGTGATGTCTGACGGTGATCTTTCCCTGATTGTTACGGCCGGCATGCTTTTTCAGCGGAGCCGTAAGCGATTTTTCCGGACTATACTTTGTAATCTCGGAGAAATCCGAACCAGTCATATGCCTTCTGGAAGGTGTATATGGGTTGTATGTCTTGATTCCCATTATAGTTCTCCTTTCAAATGTTTGTTCTCGCACTTTTCATGTGCATAAGCGAAGCGCTGCACCGCGCAACGCAGCGCTGCACGGGCACGGCGCATTGCGCGCCGGTTTTATAAGCCCGCGAAAATCTCGATGTCCTTGCTGTCCTCTGTCAGCTTGACGATCGCCTTCTTGGTCTTTGCCGTTCTGCCGACGACCATTCCGCGTCTTTTCTTCTTACCCTTCATGTTCATGGTGTTCACGGTGTCGACTTTTGTCCCCTCGAACATTTTCTCGACCGCTTCCTTGATCATGCTCTTGTTTGCTTCCGGATGAACCAGAAAGGTATATTTCTTTTCTGCCATTGCCGACATGCTCTTCTCGGTCACTACCGGCTTGAGGATTACGTCATAATACTGAATGTTTGCCATTATGCATACACCTCCTCGATCGTTTTTACGGCATCCTTCGTCACAATCACCGTCTCATATTTCAGCACGTCGTAAACGTTCAGCTCGTTCGTCTGTGCTGTCTTTACCCACGGTACATTGCTTGCGGATTTGATCACATTGATATCCATATCGTTTAACACGACAAGCGCTCTGCGGAGCTTCAGGTTGTTCATCACCTCGACGAACCTCTTTGTCTTAATCTCGTCGAACTTCAGCTCGTCTAACACAACGAACTTGTTCTCCGTCACTCTGGAGGTCAGGGCTGCTTTTAACGCCGCTCTCTTCTCCTTTTTGTTGAGCTTAAACGAATAATCCCTCGGCGTCGGAGCGAACACCACACCGCCGTGTGTCCACTGCGGAGCGCGGGTCGAACCCTGTCTCGCATGTCCGGTTCCCTTCTGTCTCCACGGCTTTCTGCCGCCGCCTCGCACTTCTGCGCGTGTCTTTGCCTTCTGCGTACCCTGACGCTTGTTCGCAAGCTGCTGAAGCACTGCCATATGAACCAGATGCTCATTGATCTTTGCTCCGAAAACAGCATCGCTCAGCTCGATGGTCCCGACTTCTTTGCCTTCCATATTATAAACAGCTACGTTAGCCATTACTTCGTTCCTCCTTTCCTACTCTTCGCACTACTTACCGGCTTTTACGGTCTCTTTGACCGACACCAGGCACTTCTTCGCACCCGGAACGGCGCCCTTCACCAGAAGCAGGTTGTTTTCTGCGTCAACTCTTACAACCTCAAGGTTCTGAACCGTAACTCTCACATTACCCATGTGTCCGGGCATTCCTTTTCCCTTAAACACACGGCTCGGCGAGGAGCAGGCACCGTTGGAACCCTGATGGCGGTGGAACTTGGAACCGTGAGTCATCGGGCCTCTGTGCTGTCCGAATCTCTTGATCGCGCCCTGGAATCCCTTTCCTTTGGAGATGGCAGTCGCATCGATCTTGTCGCCCTCTGCAAACACATCGGCTTTGATCTCGTCGCCCAGCTTGTACTCCTGTGCATTGTCCAGTTTAAATTCTCTCACAAATCGCTTGCCTGACACACCGGCTTTCGCGAAATGGCCCATCTGAGCCTTATTCACGCCGTGTCTGTGTCTGATCTCTTTTTTGCCGGTCGCATCCTTGTTGACAACGCGCTCTTTTTTGTCGCCGTATGCAACCTGCACAGCGCTGTATCCGTCGTTCTCGACCGTCTTGATCTGGGTCACGGAACACGGACCTGCCTCCAGTACAGTCACCGGCACCAGTACGCCGTCTGCATTGAAGATCTGAGTCATACCGACCTTTGTCGCTAAAATCGCTTTCTTCATATCTGTTACCTCCTGTTTTCTCTACAGCGGAACGCTTCATACCCATCACACAGGGTGGCAGCGGAACCGTTCATCCCAGAGTCCATATAAGTGGAATGAGGTCTTCATTGCTTCTATATAAAACCCTTCAGGATCTGTTACCGATCATTATCTGTTCTTCATCTTGATATCGATGTACACGCCGGCCGGCATCTCAAGACGGGACAGTGCATCCACCGTCTTCTGCGTCGGTGTCACGATATCGATCAGTCTCTTGTGCGTCCTCTGCTCGAACTGCTCGCGGGAGTCCTTATACTTGTGGGTAGCCCTTAAGATTGTAACGATCTCCTTCTTTGTCGGAAGGGGTACCGGGCCGCTCACCTGCGCTCCGTTCTTTTTTACAGTTTCGATGATTTTCTGCGCCGATGCATCGATCAGCTTGTGATCATACGCCTTGAGAATGATCCTCATTACCTGACTTGCCATAAAAAAAGTCGCCTCCTTTTCGCACTTTTTAAAGAGCGGTAATCTCGCTCCTTGTACGACAAGCGGTGACTGTACACATCTCCGTGTGTGTCGCGGGGATCTCCTCCGCCATAACTGCCGCTCCGTTGCCGAAGCGCCACACACAGCCGTTCTACCATTTGTAAAGATAGTTCGTGATACAGTGACTTGTCGCCAGTTTCCTAACTTGACATTCGCTCCACGGAAAAC
>CAJUNX010000052.1 GCA_910587865.1 uncultured Roseburia sp. | reverse complement strand
TTTTGTTCTCGGACGGTTACAATACTGGCTGATGGCGGTAAAGGAGAATGAGGACACCATTCTGGAACGGCTGCTGCAGAGCAGCCAAAAGCAGCGGAAGTCAGAGAATGCCCGTGATGAAAAGGAATTGAGAAAGGCGCAGAAACGCAGGCAGGAATTAAACAACCTCTTTGCGAAGATGTACGAGGACAGGGTAAAAGGGCTTCTTGATGAAGAAAACTATTCCATGCTCTCCGTCAAATACCGCACGGAGCAGCAACAGCTTGATGAAACAATAAAGACCGTATCCGCAAGGCTTGAGGATGCCAAAGCGGAAACGGACGACGCAAAACGGTGGGTAGACTTAATCCAGAAATACAGTGCCATTGACGAGCTTACCGCCCCTCTTTTGAATGAACTGATTGAGAAAATCGCAGTCCATCAGTGGAGGAAAGACGAGAATGGCAAAAAGGTGTGGGACATTGAGATTTATTACCGTTTTGTCGGGAAGATTGATTAGATACAGGAACTATGGGGAATGTGCCATTTATGGCAGTTCCCCGAAGGATTATCCTTAAGTAAAGTAAAGCGGGGCTTATCCGATCCCAGAAGGCCAGTCTGATTTTGCGGCGGAAACAAAACGATCAGGTGGCATTTTAAGGAGAACTGTGATATGATAGTAAAAATGCTGCCCGTAGTTTTATGAATTGACAGAAGCGGAATGAGAGACAGATTGGGACAGGAAAAGATGAAATCAGTTTATGTTGTGGAAGACGACGCGAATATTCGTGAGATTGAGTTATTTGCATTAAAAAACAGCGGATACCGGACAGAAGGATTTGAGAGCGCATCTGATTTTTTAAAGTCGGTCGCCAGAAAAAAGCCTTCGCTTATCCTGCTTGACCTGATGCTGCCGGATATGGACGGTATCACGGTTCTCGCCAGACTGCGCGCAAACCCTGACACAAGGAATCTGCCGATTATACTGGTGACGGCGAGGACAACGGAGCTCGATAAGGTAAAAGGGCTCGACGCCGGTGCGGATGACTATATCACCAAGCCGTTCGGGGTGATGGAGCTGATCTCGCGGGTCAAGGCGCTGCTGCGCAGGACAGAACCCGAGAAGGAGGAAAAGCCGCTGGTGCTGGGCGATATCAGACTGTCTGCGGCGAACCGTTCCTGCGAGGTTGCCGGGACGGCGGTGGATCTGACCTATAAAGAGTTTGAACTGCTCTCCCTGCTGCTGCAGAATGCGGGGCTTGTGCTGACAAGGGATGTCCTGATGGAAAAGATATGGGGCACGGATTTTGCCGGCGAATCGAGAACGCTGGATATGCATATCAAAACCCTGCGGCAGAAACTGGGTGCGGCAGGCAGTCGTATTAAAACCGTGAGAAACGTCGGGTATCTGGCGGATCAGGGGGGAACGGATGGTTAAAAAAATTAATCTGAATTTCGTGCTTATCACGGCAGTCTCTATTTTTCTCACCACAGTTCTTACTACATTCGTCTTTTACCGCCACTTTCAGAGAGAAGTTTTTTCGGAGCTGTCCTCCTTCGCACAGATGGTGGATCATCTGGATCTGATGAAGCAGATGCAGGACCAGGGATTTGTGCAGCCAGAGAATGAGCTGCGGATTACCTGGATCGCGGCGGACGGGACCGTTCTGTATGACAGTTATGCGGGGGATGAGGGGCTGGGGAATCACGGAAACCGGCCGGAGATCGCGGCGGCCCTGCAGAACGGGCAGGGATATTGTATCAGGCAGTCCGAGACCATGGGGCGGAATATCTTTTTTTACGCCAGGCGAACCGGGGACGGGAGTATCATCCGGATTGCAAAAGAGGCGGGAAATATCTGGAGTGTGTTCGGGAGCGCGCTGCCGATCACATTTCTTTTGGCGGTATTGTCGTTTTTTCTCTGTATGTGGATTGCGGGCCGTCTCACACGGGCGTTTATGAAACCGATCGAGGAGATGGCGGTGCATCTGGATCAGACGGGACAGGAGTGCGTGTACAGAGAATTTGTGCCGGTGCTGGCTCTGATCCGCGCCCAGCATGAGGAGATTGTTCAGAATGCGAAAATCAGGCAGGAGTTCGCCGCGAATGTCAGTCACGAGTTAAAGACGCCGCTGACTTCGATCTCCGGCTATGCGGAGCTGATCGCAACCGGGATGGCCTCAAAGAAAAAAGCGCGTCATTTTGCGGCGGAGATTCACGAAAACGCGCAGCGCCTTCTGGTGCTGATCAATGATATCCTGCAGCTCTCGGAGCTCGATGACGCGCCGGCGGAGGATCTTTCTTTTGAGGAGGTGGATCTGTATGAGCTTGCTGCGCGCTGTGTGGCGATGCTCGGGCCGTCGGCGAAAAAGCATGAGGTGACGATTTCGCTTTCGGGGGAGCGGCGGATCCTGTACGCGGACCGGATGCTGATGGAGGAGCTGCTGTATAATCTGTGTGACAATGCGATCCGCTACAACAAAAAGGACGGGCATGTGTGGGTGACGGTCGGCGACGAGCTGGAGATCCGCGACGACGGGATCGGGATACCGGAAAAACATCAGAAGCGCGTGTTTGAACGGTTTTTCCGCGTAGATAAAAGCAGATCGAAAAAGACCGGCGGTACGGGACTTGGGCTTGCGATTGTAAAGCATATCGCAAAGGCGCATCACGCGGAGCTGTCACTGGAGAGCGAGGAGGGAGAGGGGACGACGATTCGCGTGAGATTTCAGGAACAGCCGGCGGAAGCGAAGTGAGACAAAAAGAGCCGGAGTTCGGGAATTGCCGCCAAAGAGCCGGTTCGAAGGAGTGGCGGAAACATGAGGAGGAGATCAGGGCGCTGCGGCTGTTCAACACGACCGGATCCCGGATCAGTCACGGGCCGTCCCGGTTTGAGGATGTGCTTGAGCTGACGAAGAATCGGTGTATTCTGAATCTGGACCGGTGTGCCGGCTTTTTTGACGGTGTGGCGAAGATCATTCGGCGCCATGGAATGGAGAATCAGATTCTGATGAAAAGTAAGCCGACGCGGGATGCGATTGCACGGATTGCAGACAGTGAGGCGGCCGGCTGTATGTATATCCCGATTCTGAACGAGACGTCTGAGGGCTGGGAGATGGTGCAGAAGAGCGGCCTGAATGTCGTCGGAGCAGAACTGACCTTTGCGTCGGAGGAATCGCCGCTGATGCGGGAGGATTTTATGGGAAAACTGCACAGGGAAGGACTGGCAGTGTGGGTGAATGCGCTGGTCTATGACTATGAGGTGCGGCTGACAGCGGGGCATGACGATGATGTTTCCGTGACGGGAGATCCGGCAGACGGCTGGGGCTGGCTGATTGAACGGGGAGCGGATATTATCCAGACGGACTGGACCGGACTACTGCACCGGTATCTGGAGGGGCGCGGCCTGGCGGAGCCGGGGATGACAGACATACGCGGAATGCAGGAGAAAATAAAAGAAAAGAAATATAAAATGAGAAAGGAGAGCAAACTATGTTTGAAGGAAAAATGAAAGCGGTGACATTCAGCTATGACGACGGGGTGACACAGGATGAGCGGCTCGTGGAGATGTTTGACCGGTACGGGTTAAAGGCGACGTTTAACATCAATTCAGAGCTGCTGGGGAACAGGGATGATATCACCTGCAGGCAGAACGGGGCCGTGACGACGCATCACAAGATTGCCCCGGAGCGGGTCGCAGATCTGTACCGGAATCACGAGGTGGCCGTGCATACGCTGACACACCCGCATCTGTACGATATGGAGGAGGCGGAGCTGATCCGCCAGGTGAATGAGGATCAGAAACGGCTGACGGAGCTGTCAGGACAGGAGATTGTGGGAATGGCATATCCGTACGGCGACTGCGATGAGCAGATTGTGCGGATCTTAAGGGAGCACACGCAGATGCGTTATGCGCGCACGGTAAAGAGCAGCGGGAATTTTGACCTGCAGGAGGATCTGCTGGCGTTTCAGCCGACGGTATACCACTGCGATATGGATCGGATGTTTGCGCTGGCGGATGAATTTATCCGTTTGCAGCCAGAGAGCCCGAAACTGTTCTATATCTGGGGACACAGCTACGAATTTGATTTCTTTGACGGGATGTGGGAGCGTATGGAGGAGTTTTGCAAAAAGATCAGCGGACATGACGATATCTTTTACGGGACGAACAGGGAGACGCTGCTTTGAGGAAAAACCGGATAGTATCGTTTTTATGACAGATCAGCAGAATGCGGAGATGCCGGGGTGAAGCTTCGCTGTTTTTATATGTCGGGACGACCGGGCCGCATGATCCGTACTGCCCTCCGAAGGAATACCTGGAACGCTATCGCGACAGGAAGGTGACGCTTCCATACTGTAAGCCGCTGACGGAGGGGCTGGTGGAGCGGCTGCATGGATTGCAGATCGGGGTGAACTGCCGGATCTGCAGCAACAGGGAGGAAGCAAAGCGGTATGCCGGCTGGGGTGTCGATTATATCACGACGAATCTTCTGAAGTGAGGTGGTGCGGCCCGCAGAGAGCATCGCTGCGGAGAGCAGGGCGGGCACAATTTTTAATTCGGTCTTGCATCCATGAAAAACCTGTCGTATAATAATTGCCGGGAGATTGTTAGCGTGCTTACAATCTCCCGGCAACTGCGTGTGACGGCTGTGGTGGCGGAACAGGAAATCAGATTCGCGACCGCAGCGGAAGCGAATATGGGAGAACAGGAGGAAGACGGAATGAATACGAATAAAGAATTGTTTGAAGACGCACCGATATCGAAGGCCGTCGCCGTGATGGCGGTGCCGACGATTATTACGATGCTTGTAGTGGTAATTTATAATATGGCGGACACCTTTTTTATCGGTCAGACGAAAGACGCGATGCAGGTGGCCGCGGTGTCACTGGCAACGCCGGTATTTATGGTTTTTATGGCGCTGGGCAATCTGTTCGGAATCGGCGGCAGCTCGGCGATTTCCAGGGCGCTGGGGGAGAAGAGACAGGAGCGTGCGAGACAGATCTCGGCATTCTGCTGCTATGGATCACTCGGGCTCGGCGTGGTGATGGCAGTTTTATTTCTGCTGGGGATGAACCCGATTCTGCGGCTGATCGGCGCCAGTGAGAATACGATCGGCTACGCGGGACAGTATCTGACCTATGTCTCGTTCGGCGCGCCGTTTATTATGTTCGGGACAGCGTTCGGCAATATTTTAAGAGGCGAGGGAGCGGCGAAGGAGTCGATGATCGGAAATATGATCGGGACCGTGACGAATATTGTGCTCGATCCGGTTATGATCCTGGGCTTTGGATGGGGCGTGACCGGCGCGGCGGTCGCGACAGTGATCGGAAATATGGCGGCCTGCGGGTTCTATCTGATTTATTTTCTGCGGAAAAAATCCTCGCTGTCGATCCGTTTCACGGATTTTAAGGCAGGGGAAGGGATTGCAGTCGGCGTCATGTCCATCGGAATCCCGGCATCCTTAAATAATATTCTGATGAGCTGCGCGAATATTATTCTAAACAATGTGCTGGCGTCCTACGGGGACAACCCGGTGGCGGCCATGGGCGTTGCCATGAAGGCAAATATGCTCGTGGTGATGCTGCAGATCGGTCTGTGCGCCGGAATTCAGCCGCTGATCGGCTACAATTTTGGCGCCCGCAATGTGAAGCGGTTAAAGCAGGTGTACCGTTTTACGGGAATGTGCGCGGTGATCATGGGAACGATACTTACAATTGTAATGGTGATTGCGAAGGAGGCGATCATCCAGGCATTTATTGATGACGCGGCTGTGGTCGGGGCCGGAATCAGCATGATGATTGCACTGCAGATCTCGGGGCCGGTGATCGGAATCCTGTTTTTAAACATCAACACGCTGCAGGGGATGGGAAAGGCGCTGCCGTCACTTTTGCTGACACTCTGCCGTCAGGGGCTGGTGTTTGTGCCGATGGTGTTTCTGCTAAATATGCTGTTCGGCTTAAACGGCGTGATCTTTGCGCAGAGCGTGGCGGATTATGTGTCGATCGTGATCTCCTCGGTCATCTGCCTGGTGATTATCCGCAGGCTGGATGGGCGGCGGGATGTGATCCGGGAGAGCGGGCTGGACGAATAAGCGGACGGGGATGGATTCAGTCCCGCGGGCGATGAGCCAGGCAGCTGAGCCTGTGCGGACATCTGATGACTGACAGAAGGGGGTACATATGATCGACAGGGAAGATATGATGGAGCTGACGAGGCGGATGACGGTAAAGCGGACATCCTTTACGCGGGCGGCAGGGTGCTATCTGGACCGGGACGGGGAGCCGGACGGCAGTTTTAACGTGAATTTTTTAAATCTGTCCGCAGCCGAGCGGGAGAAACAGCTCGCAATCGCGAAGGCGATCCCGTTTTCCGCATCGAATGAGAAGCTGCTGGAATACAGATTCCGGCCAAAGGCAGAGGGGCCGGGAGGAATCCGGCAGCTTCTGATGGCAATGCGTGAGTGCGGGCTGAAAAACGATGCGCTGATGGATACGTTTTACGAGCTTGTGGCGGAGGCCTGCACGGAGCGGATGGCGGGAGATTATGCGGTTCTTGTGTATCATGACCGCTATGACGTGCCGGTGAAGGCAATGGATAAGGTGAGGCTGGGTGAATCCGAGGAGGTCTATGAGTATCTGATCTGCGCGGTCTGTCCGCTGGAAGGGAAATATGAGCCGGGAAAGCCGGTATGCGGATTCCTTTTTCCGATGTTTTCGGAGCGAAGCTGCGACACCGGGCACGTGGCGGTCTATGATGCGCGTGGAAGCCGGCATGGGATGCTGTGGAAACTGCTGGGACTTCTGGATGCGCCGTGTTAGGCCGGGAGGAAGAGGCATGGGGGCAGCGGGCATCCACAGACGGAAATCCGCCCGGGTTCGCGCCGTTCTCTTCCCGAAAAAACTCGAAAAATCTCCCGGCCAGGCAGCAGAGTGTGTGGCCGGATCTGAACAGTACATCGGTTCCGGCCGGCTTTTAAAGGTGAGAGCAAATAGCATTGCAGGATTTTTCAAAAGGTTGTATAGTATGATCAGCATGTGTTTCATATACGCTTGAGGAAGGAGCTTTTTATGGCAGATCAGCAGAGTTTTAATATTGAAGACGGCGTTCTGACGCGCGCAGACCGGAATGTGTGCGGGGAGGTGGAGATCCCTGAGGGCGTCACAAAGATTGGATTCGGTGCATTCGAGGGCTGCAGGGGACTGACCGGCGTTACGATTCCCGAGAGCGTTACAGAGATTGGAGGATCTGCGTTTGAGGGCTGCAGGGGGCTGACCGGGGTCACGATTCCTGAGAGTGTCACAAAGATTGGAGGATCTGCGTTTGAAGGCTGCAGGGGACTGACCGGTATCATGATTCCTGAGAGTGTCACAGAGATCGGCGGGTGTGCGTTTGATGACTGCACAAAGCTGACCAGCGTCACGATTTCGGAGGGGGTCACAAGGATTGGCACACGTATGTTTGAGGGCTGCAGAGCACTGACCAGCGTCATGATTCCTGATAGCGTCACAGAGATTGGATGGTCTGCGTTTGAGGGCTGTAGCGGGCTGACCAGCGTTACGATTCCTGCAGGTGACATTGAGATCGGATGGGACGCGTTTAAGGACTGTACGGGACTGACCGATATCATCATCCAGGCAGGTAATGTCAGGATGAACTGGCCGGTGTTTGAGGGCTGCACGAGGCTGACTTCGGTCAGTCTGTCAAAAGATACCGCAGTCGTCAATTTTCATGTGTTTGAGTGCTGTACGGGACTGACTGATATTTATGTGGATGCCGAAAATCAGAACTATAGTTCGTCTGACGGCCTGCTGCTGAATCAGAAGGGCGTTCTTTTGTTCTGTCCGAGAGGAAAGAGAGGCGTGCTGCGTATTCCGGAGGGCGTCACAGAAATCGGCGCCGGTGCGTTTGAGGACTGCACAGGGCTGACCGGGGTCACGATTCCGGAGAGCGTGACAGTCATTGGCGCCGAAGCTTTTTCGGGATGCAGGAACCTGAGTGAAATCACGATTCACGGGCAGTTAAAAAAGATTGACGACGGCGCGTTCTTCGGCTGTGAGAGTCTGACCGGTATCATGATTCCTGCCGGGGTCACGGAGATTGGCAGCCGTGCGTTCGAGGGCTGTACGGGACTGACCGGGATCACGATTCCTGCCGGGGTCACGGAGATTGGCAGCTGTGCGTTCGAGGGCTGTACGGGACTGACCGGGATCACGATCCCTGCCGGGGTCACGGAGATTGGCAGCTGTGCGTTCGAGGGCTGTACGGGACTGACCGGGATCACGATCCCTGCCGGTGTGAGGACGATCGGATCCCGCGCGTTTTACGGCTGTGCGAAACTGGCCGGGGTCACGATTCCGGAGAGCCTCGGAAGCATCGGTCCCAGCGCGTTCGAGGGCTGCAGGAGTCTCAATGATGTCGTCGTCCCGGCGGGCATCAGCGAGATCGGTCCATGGGCATTTGAGGCCAGGACGCGCATCCGGATGACAGATCAGTCTCTTACGGAGTATTTCCGGTTACGGTGCCGCGATGTGGACGGGATCATCATAGAAGATCCGGATACGATCCGCATCACGGCCGGTTACAAACCGGATTTTTCAGATTTTTACTGGGACAAAGGAAAATATGCGTCGGACAGGATCCCTCATCCGGATGAAGAGCTGGAGGTCGACCGCAGACATTTTTATGCACCGCGGTTCATCAGCTGCCTGCAGAATATCTGTTCGGTGACGGCGGTGTATCTGACGGATCCGATGTTTCAGGATGTGCCGGCGCTTGATTATATCCCTTCCGGTTATATCCCGGTCAGTTCGGATGAAGCTGATGAGAAGATCATGGGAATTTCGCTCTGTATACGGGCGCCAAAGGCTGTCGTCGTGGATGAAGACAATCCGTATCTGTCGTCCCGGGACGGTATCCTGTTTGATAAGGAAGGGACACGGCTGATCTGGTATCCGATCGGAAAGCAGGAGGAGACCTGCACGGTCCCGGAGGGCGTCACGCAGATCGGTCCGTTTGCTTTTGCAGGAAGATATACAGGTATCAGGCAGTTGAAAAAGGATGGGACAGCTGCAGTGCGCACTTACAGGAGGACATATGAATCGGTAAACGCATCGGACGGCAGCCGGGATATCGTTGAGGAGGAATATATCGAGAATATACAAATGGCGGCAAAATATGTATTTAACAGGAACCTGCAGCAGGTGGTTTTGTCCGATACGGTGACAGTCATCCGGGAGGGAGCCTTTGATCATTGTATCTTTTTGGAATCCGTGCGTTTTCCGTCAGGTCTTAAGAGAATACTGTATCGGGCTTTTAACGGCTGTAAAAGCCTGCGGGAAGCTGACCTGCCGGACAGTCTCGAGTTCATAGCGCCCTTTGAGGGCTGTGAGAATCTGAAAACGGTGAATTTTTCCGGTACCTGTTGCCGGATCAGGGAAAAGTACTGGTCACAGTCAAACAGCGGATTTACCGTTTACCGCGATAAGAATCCGGAACCTTATACTGCGAGGTATATAGAGCAGGTATTTCCTTATCATGAGACTGTCACGGTTGGAGATGAAAATGAGCGGTTTGCCATGGACGACGATGTCATCTTAAGCAGAGATAAGACAGAAATCATTTACTGTCCCCGTGGGAAAAGCGGTCAGTATGTCGTTCCGCCGACTGTCTCACGTATTTGCGAGAGCGCTTTTTCGGGTTGTAAAGAACTGACCGGCGTCCGGATCAGCCACCCGGATACCGTCATTGAAGACTATGCGTTCAGCAGATGCGACAAACTGTATCAGGTCGTCGGCAGCATAAAGGACATTGGCCCCGGGGCATTTTTTAAGTGTAAAGCTTTGGCAAAGATCAGGCTCTCCTGTGTGGAACATATCGGGGAGGATGCATTCTGGCAGTGCGAGGGACTGGGACCGGAAATTTGTATTCCAAAGAGCGCGGATGTCGGGAAGGACGCGTTCGGCAAGTGCAATGTCCGGATTATTTCATATTGAGCGGGGAAAAGAATATGAGTGAAAAAGCGATGAAAACTGCAGTCGTCGGCTGCGGGGCGATCAGCGATATTTACCTGACCAACATGATTCATAAGTATCACAATCTTGAGGTGGTCAGCTGCTGTGCACGGCATTTGGAGAACGCGCAGAAGAAGGCAGAGCAGTACGGGATCCGGGCCTGTACATATGAGGAGATTCTCGCGGACGCAGCGATTGAGATGGTGGTGATTTTAACGCCGGCGCCCACGCATTATGAGCTGATTAAGCAGGCGCTTCTGGCGGAAAAGCACGTGTACACGGAGAAGACGATGACGCTCACAGTCGCGGAGGCGGAGGAACTGATCGCGCTGGCGGATGAGAGAGGGCTGTATCTGGGAAGTGCACCGGATACCTTTCTGGGCGCTGGACTGCAGACGGCGCGAAAGGCGATTGACGACGGGCTGATCGGGGAGGTGACAGGGTTTCAGATCTACGCGAATCGGAATATGGATATTCTTGCCAGCATCTTTTCGTTTCTGCGCATGCCGGGCGGCGGGGTCGGGGCGGATTACGGCGTCTATTATCTGACGGCGCTTGTCAGCCTGCTGGGCCCGGTGGATCAGGTGTGTGCGCTGTACGCGAATCCGAGGGAGACGCGCACGAATGTTTTCCCGCAGAGTCCGGAGTTCGGAAAGGAGTTCACATATCCGAATGAGAGTCAGATCTCGGCGCTGCTTCAGATGAAAAGCGGTGTGACGGGTACTTTTTCCGTCAACGGGGAAAGTATGTTAAAAGATCTCGCGGTGTTTTCGATTTACGGGACAAAGGGCGTGCTGCAGCTCGGCGATGCGAATGCGTTTGGCGGCGATGTCAGGCTGACGGCCTGTGAGCCGGAGAATCCGTTTGAGGAAAATGTGGTTGTCCTGGAACCGGTCTCCGCCTTTTCGGAAAACAGCAGGGGCATCGGCCCGGCGGAGATGGCGGCAGCGATCCGGGAGGGAAGGCGGCACCGCACGGACAAGAGGCTGGCGTGCCACGTGCTGGATGTGATCTGCCAGATGGAGGAGAGCAGCAGGCAGAAGAGGTTTGTGAACGTGGAATCCTCCTGCGAAAAGCCGGAGGCGTTCACGGACTGGGAGAGGTTTGTGAAGTCAGAGGCATGATGGAGAAAATTTCCTGCGGTAAATCCGGGCCGGGTGTGTTACACTGGGAGTGACACACCCGGCCCGCGGCGTTGCAGAGGAAGAGGTCAGGACGGCCCGCAGAGGAGCGGTGGGAAAGGTCAGGACGGCCCGCAGAGGAGCGGTGGGAAAGGTCAGCACGGCCGCGGCATTGCAGGGGGAAAATGGAGATTTTTATGAATAAAGGATGGCGGTTATGAGACGAAAGAAGAAACGGATAATAATTATAACCAGCGTGATACTGATTCCTGCAGTGATGTATCTGCTCCTCGTCAATTTTCTGGTGAGCGCCGCACTGGTGCCGTCTTTTATGCGAAAACTCGAGGCGTTTGAGCGGATTACGGAGGACAGCTATGCTGCGCAGGTGCAGAGCGAGGATATCAAAACATCGCGCCGTGAGTCGCTGGATGCAGCGGCCGAATGGTTTCGGACGGTAGATCGTCAGAAGCTTTCCGCCCGGACGAAGGACGGATACACGCTGATTGCGGAGGAATTTTTACAGGAGGAGGACGGTCCCTGGGTGCTTTTGCTGCACGGATATACGGGCTGGAAGGAAGAGATGTATCCCTTTGCCTACTGGTATCACACGAACGGGTATCATGTGGTGGCGCCGGATCTTCGCTGTCAGGGGGAGAGTGAGGGCGATTTTATCGGCATGGGATGGACGGATCACGATGACTGTATGCTGTGGATCGATTATATTCTTTCGAAAGATGCGGATGCCAGGATCGTGCTTCACGGACAGTCGATGGGCGCGGCCACAGCGCTGATGATGACAGGGGAGGAGGATCTGCCCGCAAATGTGGTGGCCGTGATCTCGGACTGCGCATACACAGACGCGTATTCGATGTTCGGCGAGAAGATCACCGAGTGGTTTTACCTGCCCGCATTTCCGCTGGTGGACAGCGCGCGTCTGGTGCTGATCGCGCGCGGCGGCTACGATCTGTATGATGCGTCCGCGCTGCGGGCCGTCGCACAGAGCAGAACGCCGACGCTCTTTATCCACGGAGACCAGGATGCGATGATCTCCGTACAGATGTCGGTCGATCTCTATGAGACGGCTGTGTGTAAGAAGGAGCTTCTGATCGTGGAGGGCGCGGGACACGCGCAGGCGCAGGACAAGGATCCGGACGCATATTACGGGGCGATCGAGACGTTTCTGCAGGAGGTCATGCAGAGCGATTAAAGCATGGACGCCGCTTTTTTGGCTTCGGCGGTCTCCTGTGCCGTACACCCGCTTTTGCTGTAGCGGGCCTTTTCATAACAGTCGTGAAGCAGTTCCCTCGCGGCGCCGGGCGTAAGGCCGGCGGTATCTTCAAGCTCTGTGGGCGTGTGCGTCACGTCCGGCGGCAGTCTGCGCGCCGCAGGGCCGGCAGGGCTCTGCTGGCTGTCCGCCGCTGCGGCGCCGGAGGCTCCCCGCCGTCCGCCGGCGCGCCGGATGGTCTTTTTGTAAAGTCTGCGAATCTTATCATTTTCCGCGTTTTCTCCGGCATGCTGCCGTCTTTTTTTCCGGAGGGAAATACTCTCGTCGGTAAATCCTTTTTCGATAAATGCAATTTCATCCTCTGTGCCGGAAGCAAAAAAGTCTCCGGCTTTTTTACAGCTGCGGTAGATATACCAGAGAATGCATAAGCCGATGCCGATGCAGATCAGGTAGAGAAACGCGTTGCCGAGGAACGTCAGCCAGCGCGGCGGGATCCAGGGTTCTTTGGTATCAAAAGCCATGAGCATGGATTCTTCCGTGACCGTTGTCTCCGCAACGGGGGCGGGCTGCTCCATGACAATGGGAGCGGGGGTATGTTCTTTTGGCGTCCAGGCGCTGATCGGCTCTTTACCGTAAAAAACGGAAGGCAGGGCAAAGAGGAGCAGCACGAGGGCGGCGATGGAAAAAATAATGCGCATGACCCGCTTCATCGTACTCACGGGCAGATTGGCGGACCGGCTGTGCTCCTGTAAAAACCGGAAAAAGCTGTCCGAAAAATGGTACAGCAGGTACAAAAAGACATCGGCAAAGCACAGAAAAAAGACCGTGTGCCAGCAAAGGCTGTTTTTCAGCAGCGCCCCGGCGAGGTAGCAGGCGGCGAAAACCAGCCAGTGCTTCGGGTGCGGCACATCCAGCGGACAGGTGACGACGAGGTCATCCTCGCTCATCTGCGCGAGAGCCGAGAGCGGCAGATCCTGAAATTCTTTTTTCAGACGGCCCTTCTGGATGCGTGTGCCCGCCCGGATCAGAAAGAGAAGCAGGGAGAGCGCGAAGAAAAAAAGACGTCCCGGCCAGACGCCGGCGCTGCAGGAGCGGCCGACGATGCCGCCGGCCGCGCCAAAAAGCAGGGAAGCCATAAGAGAGCACAAAAGATAAAGGGCCAGGTTCGTAAGCGTTTGCGCGGTGTACCAGCTGACGATGACAGGCAGCAGCAAAAGCACTGCGGAAACGGTGAAGGCGGCAGCGGCGCGTCCGCTCAATCCCACCGGGACGGCAAAGAGCGGAAAAAAGCAGGTAAAGAGAAAAAGGGAATGCAGCCAGCCGGTGATATGGAGAAAAACGGGTTGATTTTGTTTCATGGCAGATCCTTTCTGTAAACGGGGATAAGAAGCATGTGATGCCGGCGGCGCAGCCGGCGGATGAACGGCCCCCGGGAGAGTGCCGTAATGCCGGCGGCGCAGCCGGCGGATGAACGGCCCCGGGGGAGTGCCGTAATGCCGGCGCGCAGCCGGCGGATGAACGGCCCCCGGGAGAGTGCCGTAATGCCGGCGCGCAGCCGGCGGATTAACTGACCTCCCAGGGGAGCACCGTGATGCCGGCGGATGTCCGGGGCAGATCGCCCGGTGAGGAATGCTCCGACGACAGCAGCGGAAGGATCCACAGCACCTGATTCCCCATGCCGGTTAAGGCAGAGAGTGACTTTAAAAGGCCGGTGTTTTTGTTCTTCGAGATCAGCACATAGGTGTGATCCGCGCGCTTTGCCTCCGCCTCTGCTGCGATCAGTCCGGCAGTGGAAACGGAGGTCCGTGCCGTGTCGATACAGGCGAGTTTCTGATTCAGTCCGGAGGGACTGCCTGCGTCCGCCGCGAGAGCCATGGAGAACGGCGTTCCCGTTGTGAGATCCGTGACATTACTTTTGATGGTAAAGGCCAGCCGGTTTTTCACGAAGCGGGCGGCGAGCGAGGAGGCAATGCGAATGCTTTCCTCGTTTAATTCCCCGTATTTTAAGATCAGCTCATCCTCGAGGTCCAGAAGCACGGTTAAGGCCAGGTCAGTGGTGGAATCAAACTGATTGGTCATCAGTGCGCCCATCCTGGCGGTGGCTTTCCAGTTGATATGATTCCTGGGGTCGCTCCGCTGGTATTCCCGGATGCCGGCAAATTCAAAGGGATCCGGATAGAGGCGGCTCTTTGAGAGCAGAATACCTGATACCGCCTGATACAGCAGCGTGATCCGGCGCGTGTCCACCTGGCGCGGCCAGACAAAGAGCGATGTCTGCTGCGGGACGTCCATATAATAGCCGGAGCGGAAAAAGAAATCATAGCCGGTCACGCTCGCGGACGTGATCTGATAAAGGCCGCGCCGGTGCGGGACAAACGGCAGCGTCCGCTCGATTTTCTGATGAAACAGGAAGGAAAAGACATCACGCTTGTAGCGCTGGTCCGAGGCGCTGCTGTTCGCGCGGGCGTCGTTTTGGAATTCGAGGCTTCTGTCCGCCGCAAAACGCACTTCTATGGCGGGAAGCGGCAGAAGCTTGTCATTGATGACGGTCTCCCGGATGGAGGAGGTATCGCCCTCACAGAGAACGGCATCGCGGAACGAAAGCTGCAGAGTCAGATTGCGATTCCAGTAGTTCCGGTACAGCTTACCGGCGAGGAACCAGGCGAGCCATACGCCGCAGAAAAATAATAGAAGCATGGCGTTACCTTTCTGCCCAGTTTTCGGTGGGAACCGTGGTGGAGGAGAGGATATCTTCGATCAGATCCGTCGCGGCGGAAGCACTCTCCGTGCCGGTGAGCAGCACCAGCCGGTGGGCCAGGACAGAAGGCGCGACCTTTTTGATATCCTCTGGCGTCGCATAGGAGCGTCCGGCGAGCATCGCTGCGGCCTGCACGGCGCGCAAAAAAGCCAGCGTACCGCGGGGGCTGACGCCGCAGGCAGTCCGCGGGTGTTTTCTGGTGGCGTGGACGATGGATACCAGATACGCCTGAAGATCCGGGTGCAGGTAAATCTCACGGCATTCCCGGCGGAGCGAGACAATCGCCGCCGTGTCGCAGACCGGTGTGAGCTCTTCTAAGGGCTCCTCCGTGACAAAGCGCCGCATGAGGGAAAGCTCTTCCTGTTCCGATAAAGACTGCATGGAGATGCGCATCAGAAAACGGTCCAGCTGCGCTTCGGGCAGCGGGAAGGTGCCGAGGGTCTCTAAGGGATTCTGGGTTGCGATGACAAAAAACGGATCTTCCAGGGGGTGTGTGACGCCGTCCACGGTGATCTGGCGTTCGGCCATACACTCCAGAAGACTGCTCTGTGTCTTTGGTGTGGCGCGGTTGATCTCGTCTGCAAGCAGGATATGGCAGAAGGCAGGGCCTTTGGCAAAGACGAAAGAAGAGGTCTGATTGTCAAAATAGTTCAGTCCCGTCACGTCGGAGGGCAGGAGGTCGGGGGTGAACTGAATGCGTCCGAATGTGCCGGAGACGGATTTTGCCAGGGACTTTGCCAGCACGGTCTTGCCGGTGCCCGGCATATCCTCGAGCAGTACGTGCCCGCCTGCAAGCAGAGCGGTGACAATAAGTTCAATCGTGATTTTATTTCCAATCATGACTTTTGAGATGTTTTGTTTTAATTGTTCCGGTATGGAATGATTCATGATATCTGTCCTTCCTTTCTTTCTTTTCTATATCATACGCGCAAAAAGAGAAAACATCAACGGGAAATCTGAGAAAATGTCGGATATTTTTGCCCGAAAATGCATCTTTCCGGAGCAAATTTCGTGAAACATCACAGTTCTATTTTACCGGAGTAACGTAATGTTGTGGATGATCGGATATGAAACGAACTGATTTTGCAATATTTATGGCTAATTCTTAAGAAAATTTCTGCTTTGTTTTCTGTATAGGAAATTTGACTTTTGGACATAATGAAGTAATATAGTACAACAGATCATGTGATGATGTATCATTCTTGAGGAAAGGAGCAAAATGAACAAAAAAATATTGGACGCAACGGCTACGTGTGCATTCTGCATCTGTCTGGCAGTGGCGCCCAACATTCAGGAGAAGCGCGTGAAGGAGGCCGGTGCATTTGGATCCATCTGCACGGGAGGAAGCGGTGTGGAGGATGACGGTCTTTCCATTCACACCGGAGGGGCTGCCGACGGTACACTGCTGGCAGGCGCAACCCGCGTATTTTCCGGTTATTCATTTACGACAGAATCGGATGAAAAAACAGGTATCAGCAGAAATGATATAACGCGGGTGACCGCTTCGGCCGGGATGATGCCTGATGGCGCAGCGGAGGAGAATCTCTCTGCGGCGGGATCACCGGACGTGAATGTGACGGCGGCAATCGGGATGCCGGAGGCGGCGGAAGTGCCGGCGGCGGCAATCGGGATGCCGGAGGCGGCGGAAGTGCCGGCGGCGGCAATCGGGATGCCGGAGGCAGAGGAAGTACCGGCAGCGGCAATCGGGATGCCGGAGACCGCGGAAACGGTACAGGCGGCGGAAGTGACGCAGGCGCCGGAGCTGGTATGCGGACCCGAATTACTGGAGGGTGCGCCGCAGCAGTTTTATCAGAACCGCTGGGGGATCACCACATTAACGGACGAGGAGAAAGAGCTTCTCGCCAGGATTTTATGGTTAGAGGCAAGAGGGGAACCGGAGAGCGGCCGTGAGGCCGTCGTGGAGGTTATTTTTAACCGGGTCGCCTCCGCCAGTTTTCCGGGCACGGTGTATGATGTGTTAAGTCAGAAAAACCCCGTGCAGTTTTCTTCCTGGAAGGACCGTGGAAAAGCGGCGCCGGGAGAGGCGGAATATCAGACCATTGAAAATGTTTTAAATGGAAATACGGCAATATTGAGAAATGATACACTATATTTTTCCAGGAGTCCGCTCACATCCAGGGTGGACGCCAGGATCGGGGCGCACAGCTTCTGCTATTAAGAGGAAGGTGTGAGTCTGCGCAAAACGGCGCAGTGCCAGACACCGGAGAGACCGGCGGAGGGCACTGCGCTTTTTTTACATAAGGATGGCTGCTGAAGTCTGACATCCGTTGTCTGTTTTCATAAATTTTATTGAGAAAGGGAGGGAGATGGGGTATAATTGGAGAAAAAAGCAGAGGAATTTTACAGTGACAGAGGAATTGCTGCGTGAGCTCCGCAGGATCACACCGGAGGAGCAGCGCATCCTGGACGGAAAAAACGAGATTGAGCGGGAGCTTTATGCGGGTATCGGGGAGAGTACGTTTGACGCAGGCAGGCTTTTAGAGAGCGGGAAGCTGATTGCGGTCCGGCCGCACACGCGGTTTGTGCATTTTCCGGCGCACACGCATAATTATGTGGAGGTCATCTATATGTGCTCCGGTCAGACCAGACATCTTGTCAACGGAAATGAGGTTCTCCTGGAGCAGGGTGAGCTTCTGCTGCTGAACCAGAACGCGGTGCAGGAGATTTTCCCGGCGCGGGAGGAGGATATCGCGGTCAATTTTATCATTCTGCCGGAGTTTTTTGACGATGCGCTGCGTATGATGGAGAAGGAGGAGAACATGCTGCGGCAGTTCGTGATCGACTGCCTGCGCGGCGACAGCCAGGGTGCGGGGTATCTGCATTTTCAGGTCGCGGATGTGCTGCCGGTGCAGAATCTCGTGGAGAATCTGATCTGGACGATTTTACACCGGCTGCCGAACAAGCGGAGTATCAATCAGATTACGATGGGGCTGTTATTTTTACAGCTGATGAATCAGATCGACCGTGCCAGGACGGACGAGAGCAGCGGGACGCAGCAGTTTCTGATGAATGTGCTCGGATACATTGAGGAGCATTACAGGGACGGGGAGTTGTCCGATCTCGCAAAGGAGCTGCATTATGATCTCAGCTGGATGTCGCGGGAGATCAGAAAACAGACCGGAAAGACCTATACGGAGCTGGTGCAGGCGAAGCGGCTGTCGCAGGCGGCGTATCTGCTGTCGCACACGGCGATGTCCGTTCTCGATATCGGGCTTTCGGTAGGGTATGAAAATATCAGTTATTTTCACCGCATTTTTAAAAAGAAGTACGGCATGTCGCCGCGCGGATACCGGCTGCAGTCGCAGCTGCCGGGATGGAACCGGGGAGTATGACAGGATGCGGGAGGAGCCGGAAGTGATGCGGGCAGACGCCAGAAGCGGCGAAGCGGCGGAGGAGATGCTGCGGCAGGAGACGCGGTCAAAACAGCGGTGATGCGGCGGAGGAGGTGCAGCGGCAGGAGACGCAGTCAAAACAGCGGCGAAGCGGCGGAGGAGGTGCTGCGGCAGGAGACGCGGTCAAAACAGCGGTGATGCGGCGGAAGTGGCATGGAAACAGGAAAAAGCAGATTGCAGAAGGAGTTTTTTTTATGAGCAGTATTCCATATCTGAAGGAACAAAACGGAAAAAAGGTGCTGATGGTAAACGACGAGCCGTTTATCATGCTGGCGGGTGAGGTACATAACTCAAATTCGTCATCTGTAGAATACATGGAGGGCGTGTGGGAGAAGGCGGATGCGCTCGGCATGAACTGCCTGCTGCTCCCGGTGACCTGGGAGCTGACGGAGCCAGAGGAGGGCGTATTTGATTTTTCGCTGGTGGACGGGCTGATCGCGCAGGCGCGTGCGCGCGGAAAAAGGCTCGCGTTTCTGTGGTTTGGCGCCTGGAAGAACGCGCAGTGCTATTATGCGCCGGCGTGGGTGAAAAAAGACATGGAACGTTTTCGGCGCGCCGAGGTGGAAAAAGGAGAGCGTTTTACGAGGATCGAGTCGTTCCACGGGATGTCCTATACGACGCTCTCCTATCTCTGCGATGCGACGAGAGAGGCGGATGCGCGCGCGTTTGCGGAGCTGATGCGCCATATCCGGGCGGTGGACGCGGCGGAGAATACCGTGATCACGGTGCAGGTTGAGAATGAGACCGGACTGATGGGGGCGGCAAGAGAGCATTCCGACGAGGCGGATGCGCGGTTCGCGGGGGCGGTGCCGCAGGAATTTGCAGATTACTTAAGAGCGCACATGGAAATGCTGTCGGAGGATATTGCGGCGGCCGTTGCGTCAGGAGCCGCGCAGGGCAGCTGGGAGGAGGTCTTTGGCAGCGCTGCGGAGGAGCTTTTCTCGGCTTACCATGTGGCCGGCTATGTGGGGGCTGTCGCGGCAGCCGGAAAAGAGGTCTATCCGCTTCCGATGAGCGCGAACTGCTGGCTGAATCAGGGCGGAGAAGCGGGCACATATCCGTCCGGCGGGCCGGTGGCGCGCGTGATGGGGGTATGGCGGTATGCTGCGCCGGCGATTGATGTGCTTGCGCCGGATATTTATGTACAGAATTTCACGGAGATCTGTGAGGAATATGCGAAGTGCGGCAATCCGCTCTATATCCCGGAGACGGCGACGCACGGACACTGCGGGCCGAGGGAGGTCTATACGGTCGGACGCCATCACGCCATGTGTTATTCTCCGTTCGGTTTTGAGGATATGGGAGGGGAGTTTACCGCGTCCATGGGCTTTCTTTTCGGCATGGATACCTCGGATCCGCTGCTTGCGATGCTGCAGGATGTGGAGGAATACCGCTGGTATACGGATACGCTTCGCTCGATGATGCCGCTTCTGACGGAGCGCTACGGGACGAAGAAGCTTCAGGCCGTGATCGCGGAGCGGCCGGACGACGATACGATGGTGTTCGGTACATACGGTTTTAAAGCGCTGATGAGCGGTCCGATGATACAGCGAAACGACGGGGTATGTCTGGTACTGCAGGAGACGGAGGATACGTTTTATGTGGTTGCAAACGGGTGTATGCTCGTGCCGTTTTCCGCGGATCAGGAGAAACCGTATCTGGATATTCTCGCGTTCGAGGACGGGCGCTTTGAGAACGGTGAGTGGAAACGCCAGCGCAGGCTAAACGGGGACGAGGCGGCGATTATGAGGTACGGGGAGCCTGTGCTGCTTCGGATTCAGCTTTTCGCGTACTGCTGATCCAGGGAAACGCACGGTCTGTCAGATCGGAAAGCCAGGCGGATCTGAGGGGTCTGCGTGGGGAAAGAGCGGTCCGTCGGAGCGGAATGCAGATCGGAAAGCCAGACGGATCTGAGCGGTCTGTCGGTGAGAATCAGGAAATACCTCTGCGGGGAGCGGCGGCACGCCGCAGGGGCGGGGAGGGCGTCATGTATCAGTTACTGGTTGTGGATGATGAAGAGTACGCCAGGGAAGGCATTATGAAAACCATCGACTGGGATTCCGTTGGGATTACAAATGTCTATGGAGCAGAGTGCGCGGAGGATGCAAAGGAGATCGTGCTCAATCATATGCCGGAGGTTATCATCTGCGATATTGAGATGACGGAGGAGAGCGGGATCGATTTTCTGCGCTGGCTGCACTACGGAGCGTTTTCGTTCCGGCTGATTTTTCTGACGGCGCACGCGAATTTTACCTATGCGCAGGACGCGGTCCGGCTGGGAGCGTTTGAATATTTTTTAAAACCGGTGGAGCATGAGGTGTTAAAGGAGGGGGTCAGAAGGGCTCTTGAGGATTATGAGAGACAGATGGCGCTTCATGACAGGTTAAGCGAATACGAAGCGATCTTAAGGGACTGGGAGATGTCGGGCGGCCGTATGGGAATCCGCACGGAAGAGGGCATGAGCGCGGATCAAACGTTCGGTATGGGGCCGGGCGCCGGCGGGATAATCGGTGGGGGTCCGGGAGGCGCAGCCGGGGCGCCGGGATGGAACGCAACAGGAGAAGTCGGATTTGGAGGAAGGCCGGGATGGAACGCAGCCGGGGAAGTTGGATTTGGAGGAAGGCCGGGATGGAACGCAGCCGGGGAAGGCGATCCGGACGACGGGAACATTCCGGAGGAAGGGATGGAACAGGAGTCCGGCAGCATCAGCGAGCCGGAGCTGATCGGAGCCGTGAAACAGTATATCAGCGGGCATCTCGGGGAGCTGACGAGGGAGTCGATCGCGGATGCCGTGGCGGTCAACGCGTCCTATCTTTCCCGTGTCTTTCACAAGACAACCGGCGAGAAGCTGTCGGCGTATATCTTAAGAAAACGGATTGATTATGCGAAGGAGCTGCTGAGGGAGACGGACGATAAGATCACGTATATCGCAAATGCGGCGGGCTATCTGAACGATTCTTATTTTATCCGGATTTTCCGGAATGTGACGGAGATGACGCCGTATGAGTACCGGAAGATGTGCAGGGGCACAAAGCAGGGGAGATGAGGGAGAACCGGATGAACAGGTATGCGCAGATAAAAAAGCCGGGGATTCAGGTAAAGCTGGGAATTGTCATTGCACTGGCGGCTGTCATCTATCTGTCGTCTGTTGTAGTTTTGTTTTGGAATCTGACGGGTTCCGTGCAGCGGCGGACGAACGAGTCCTATCAGAGCCTGACCGATGTCTATGTCAGTCAGCTGCGTCTGGAGTTTGAGGAGGTGGAAAAGTATGTCAATACGCTTTCCGTCGATTTTGACCTGAATATGCTGGCGCTCGAGGATCCGCTGACGGATGAATATCAGATCCGCCTCTACCAGATCCGGCAGAAGATTTTTTCCTATTATTTTAATTACCGGATCCTGACCGGGTTTTACCTCTACGATGCCAGAACGGGCATGATCACCTATGTTCCGGACGACAAGGGGCACTATGCGGATTTTGTGCGGGAGTATGTCGTGCGGGAGGATGCGACAAACGGCTGGTATCAGTTTTCACCGGAGGGGGAGACAGGGATCGCGCTTGCGCGCACGTACCGGGTCAGCGAGTCGCTGTGTCTGTTTGCGTTTGTAAATCTGTCCGGGATCGCGGAGGAATTCGGAACGATCGCAAAGGAGAGCGGACTCCTTTGGGATATTGAGGATTCGGACGGACGCGCGTATTACGGGACGTGGGGGATCATGGATCATTCCATGCGCAGAGAGCCGTTTGACGTGATCGCGCAGACGCTTGAGTACAGTACGATTGATCTGACCTTTCAGCTGTTTGTGGGATCGGATGTAATATGGAAGCAGAATAAAATTTATATCGGATATTTTTCGCTGAGCCTGCTTGTGTTTTCCGTCTTTGTCATCGGAGTGATCTGGTATATGCGGCGCAGGATGCTAAAGCCGCTGCAGCAGCTGCTTGACGGGATGGAGCGTTTTGCCGGAGGTGACGAACAGGTGAGGCTTTGCGGTGTGGCGCAGGCGGAGCCGGAAATGCAGTACGCTCTCGCGTCGTTTAATCATATGGTAGAGGAAATCCGGGAGAATAAGTTTTTAATCTACGAGACAAAACTGGAGAAGCAGAAGCTGCTGATTCAGAATATGCAGTCGCAGATCAACCCGCACTTTTTTTCCAACACGACGAATCTGATCTATAATCTGTTAGAAATAGGAAAAACTGATACCGCGGAAAAGTGTCTGCTGCTGCTCTCGTCCTACTATCGGTATATGACGACGATCGGGGACGAATCGACTGCCTTAAAACAGGAGATGGAATTTGTGAGCAGTTATCTGGATATCATGAAGCTGCGTTTTCCGAACAAGCTTTCCTGCGAGATCACGACGGAGGATGCGCTGAAGGAACTGCAGATCCCGCCGCTTCTCATTCAGCCGCTGGCGGAGAACTGTATCAAACACGGTTTTACGGACCGCAGGCACGAATTCTGGATCGGGATACGGATCTATGAGCAGGACGGCGCGGCGGTGATTGATGTGTGTGACAACGGGAGAGGATTTCCGGAAAAGTACCGCGGATTTTTTGATCAGAAGACACCTGTGCCGGTGCGGGAGACGGAGGATGGCGGTGACAATCATGTCGGGATGCAGAATATCTATCAGCGGCTGATCATGCACTACGGGGAGCGCGCGTCCATGCTGATCGATTCGACGGGGCAGTTTACGACGGTACGGCTTCGGATTGCAGCGTGGCGCAGGGCCGGGGAGAGCGGTACAGAGTCAGAGTGATACGGATCAGGAACAGGATAAAGTGACATTGGATGATAAAAGGTAACAATTTTATGATCCGAGGTCACTTTTTTTTGTATTTTCTGCCGAAGAAACAGGATAAAATGAAGTTGTTTCAGAGAGCGATCGGCGGAGATAAAGAAAACCGGATCGCTGACAGGAAGAAAGCAGAGAGGCTTTTTGGATCACAGGAGGGAAATGATGAAAAGAAAAACGAGCAGAGTCTTAAGTGCAGCGCTTGCGGCAGCGCTTGCGTCATCCATGATGTTAGCGGGGTGCGGAAACACACCGTCAGAAAACGGCGGCAGCACCGGGAATGCAGGAAATGCGGCGGGAGGCCAGACGGAGGCGTCCGGCGGCGCAGAGACATCGGGAAAGAGCGATTCCGGGGAGTATCCGACGCTGACCTGGTATCTGCCGGGCGACCCGACCGCGATGACCAGCGACGGCTATGAGGCGGTGTCCGCAGTATTAAACGAGTATCTGGAGGAGAAGTTAGGCTGCCATCTGGAGATGAAGATCTACGCGTTTTCCGAGTATTCGCAGAAGTGCTCCACGGTCATCAGCGCAGGCGAGCACTATGACCTGATGTTTACCTGCGACTGGCTGAATAACTTTGCGAGCAATGCCGGAAGCAACGCGTATCTGCCGTTAAATGATCTGTTAGAGGAAAACGCGCCGGAGGCGATGGCGGATCTTCCGGAATACATGTGGAAGGCGACCACCATCAATGACAGGATCTATGCGATGCCGGCCCTTCAGGTCTACGCGAAGAACGACGGATATTTCCTTCGGGCGGATGTTGCAAGAGAGCTCGGGATCAAGGGAAGCTCCTACGAGAACGGTGTGGATACCTACACGTTGGATGAGATCGGGGATATTTACGCGCAGATCGTCGAGGCTTACCTGGGGGTTATTCCGGATGACAGCTGTGATATCCCGTGGCTGCATATGGATGAGGCGAACGTCTTTAACTTCCTGGGCGGATTCGATGTGCCGGGTGTGGTGCGGTTCGCGGATGAAGGGACGGTAATCAACCAGTTTGAGTCCGAGGAATTTATGGAGAGCTGCAAGAGGGTGTACGACTGGCAGCAGAAGGGCTATTATCAGCCGGATTTTGCCTCCTATGCGACCCAGACGGACCAGCAGACCCTGGACCGGAAGTCAGAAAACCATGTGTGCTATCAGGCGGGCTTTACCGCTCCGAGTGTGGCCGGCAATGCGGTCAGCCTGTGTGAATGGGATGAGACGCCGGTGCCCCTGATCATCAGTGATAAGTATGCGGTGACCAGCGGTGTGACACAGTCACTGACGGCTGTAGGCATTAATTCCGATTATCCGGAGCTGGCGGTACAGCTTTACAACCTGGCATATTCGGACGAGTGGTTCATCAATACGATGATCTACGGAATTGAGGGAGAAAACTACACGAAGGTGTCCGACACCGAGGTGGAGATCAATCGTGAATCCGGTTATGCGATGCCGGTGGCGTCCTTTGCCATCGCCAACCAGTTTAATACCTGGGTGGAGTACGGCACGGCTGACGCGGATCAGTGGGAGAAGGCAAAGGTGTTCTGTGAGGATGCAACGCCTTCCGAGCTGTTCGGATTCATCTTTGATTCGAGCCCTGTCCAGAATGAGGTGGCGAACTGCTCCGCGATCTACGAAGAGTACAAATTCCCGCTTCTGTGCGGCGCGGTGGATCCGGAGAAGACGATTCCCGAGATGTTAAACCGGATGGAGCAGGCGGGCTCTGCTGCGATTATTGAAGAGATGCAGAGACAGGTGGATGCATTTTCAGGGAAGTAAAAAAATGTCTGGCCCGCGCCATTCGCAGGGGTGCGGGCCAAAGCTGTCACTTATATTGATGCACCGGTATTCTGGGAACGGCTGTGCGGCGGAATATCAGCGCATCTGTATATGAATGAGGAGAATGTGAATGAAAAAAATAGTGTATGGAAGGATCTGAGGAAAAAATATCCGCTGCTGCTGCTGGCGCTGCCGGGTATCGTCCTGATCTTTTTATTTCATTATCTGCCCCTTTCGGGGCTCGTGATCGCCTTTAAAAATGTGGATTATTCCGTGGGAATTTTTAAGAGTGACTGGGTCGGTTTTAAAAACTTTGAGTTTTTCATCAAATCCAATGACGCGTTTCGGATCACCAGGAACACGCTGGTGTTAAATGCACTGTTTATCGTGTTTTCTACAATTGTCTCTGTGACGGTTGCAATCATGCTGTATTATGTGGGAAAAAATATGCTGAAGGTGACGCAGACCGTGCTGTTTCTGCCCTATCTGATTTCCTGGGTGGTCGCGAGCTACGCGCTTGAGGCGTTTA
>CAJUNX010000051.1 GCA_910587865.1 uncultured Roseburia sp. | reverse complement strand
ATTGCAATAGATCGGAAGAGCGTCGTGTAGGGAAAGAGTGTAGATCTCGGTGGTCGCCGTATCATTAAAAAAATTTTTTTCAAGCAGAAGACGGCATACGAGATGATACTGGGTGACTGGAGTTCAGACGTGTGCTCTTCCGATCTATACATGACACATTGTCCTGCGACTACGTATATCATATCTCCAACATTATTCCATCCCTTTTTATGAAAACCATACATAATTTGTATATATTCTTTGCAATTTACCCAGTTTTTCCGTCTTTGTAAATTATCGGGACTAGTTCTGTAAAACAGATATGATTTTTTAAGATTTATTGCTTTAAAGCCCTCATTTATCATTCGAATAAAAAGATCCAGGTCCTCTTTACGCCCAAAAGCTTTATATCCTCCAACAGCTTCCACAGCACTTTTCCGAAACATAACTGTTGGATGATTAAAGGGGCTTCGTCTTTTAGAGAATCTCTGAATCTCCTTATAAGAACTCGGTACAATACGCGATGAAACAATATTGTCTGTTGATTCTATAAATTCATCGATTTGTGTTCCCACAATCGATAATTGCGGATTTTTTTCAAAGGCTTTTATCTGCTTTTCACATCGTTCAGGAAATGATATATCATCAGAGTCCATTCTGGCGACCAGTTCATTTCGAACCACGTTCAGTCCCTGATTTAAGGCATAACCTAACCCTTTATTGACAGGAAGTTTAACAAGAACCAATAGTGACGGATAGTTTCTTTGATATTTTTCTATAACACTGTTAAGCGCATTATTCAGTGGACCGTCTTCTACTAAAACAATTTCATTTGGTGTTATAGTTTGGTTTACCATGCTTTTAAGGCTTTGATCCAAATAGTCCGGGTTCTCTTTTTCATAGACAGACATTAATACACTGTAATTTTTCATATGTCTACCCCTGATCTAATCCTGCATACACTGTTGATTTTAGTGTTATATATTTTATATAGTTTAGATCGTTATATTGTGAAAGCATTTGGCCATAGATATTATTCCCAAACGCCTTCCCGGCAAGCCTCCCGATTTTCCCCGGCATACGTCCTGCCGCAGCAACCAGCGGTCTCATCCACTTTGCCAGCCTGACCTTATGATCTGATGCCTCCCCGATCAGCCTCACCAGTTCTGATGTCTTTCCATACTCCTCGTTCTGCGGAAAATACACCCCGCCTTCCCCGCTCATCACCAGCAGGCTCACAAACTCACACAGGTTTCCGATATAAAGCATCGACCGCTCATTTTCCACATTCGGAAATACCGGAAGCCTTTTCGCCAGCTTTGCCAGCAACGGATAGTTACCTTTCGATCCCTTCCCATAGATCATCGGCGCCCGGATCACAGCCACTCTGAATCCGTCATCCTGCAGTTTTCTTACCCCTTGATCCGCCTGCCACTTGCTGTCCCCGTAAAAATTTGCCGGAGCCGGAACCGTGTGTTCATCTATGACTTTCTTCTTCCCGTAAGGCGCAGACTCCCCGTAAACGATCATGGAACTCATCAGGATAAACTGCTTTACGCCTTCCGCCTTACATTTTTCTGCTGTCTCAATCGCAAGATCCGTATTTACTTCGTAATACTTCTTTTTTTCTTCCTCTGTAACCTTCCCGGTATCCGCATGGGCAATTCCTGCCACATGGAACACACTGTCATATCCGCTGAAATCCCGCTCTCTCCAGGAACTGTCCACCATATCCACGGTATCCACTGTCAGATTCGGGTAATGCTCCGCCGCATAGTTCTGAAAGCTTTCCCCGACATAACTCCCCGCCCCGGTGATCAGGACTTTTTTCGCTGCGTTTTTATCAATATGGAATTCTTTTTTATACCCGTAATCCTCGAATCCGGCATCCGCAGGATCAACGGGCGGGATCACATCCTTTTTTCCATGTGGCTTCTTTAACTTCCATGCATGGTTGTCCTTTTTCTGTTTTCTGGCTCCCGGTTCTGAGCGATTTGGTTCACCAGCAGCTTCATCCTGCTGTAATGTCCCGGTCCCGCCTTCCACAACCCCTTCACTCCCGGCCACAGACTTTACCGTCCCGAAAAAACATTTCAGATCAAAGAATAACCCCTTCAGGTTTCCGCTCCGCAGCCTTCTGATATACTCCCCGTCCAGTGCAGCCTTATCCTCAATCTTCAGCTCATCCCGTCCGTTGATCTGCGCCCAGCCGGTCAGCCCCGGCATCACGCTGTTCGCATCATATTTTTCCCGTTCCGCGATCAGATCCGCCTGATTCCACAGCGCAGGCCGGGGGCCGATGATACTCATTTTTCCACGGAAAATATCCCACACCTGCGGCAGCTCATCCAGGCTGTATTTCCGCAGGAATCCGCCCACCCGGGTGATATACTGATCCGGATCCGTCAGCTGGTGGGTTGGCACATCATGCGGCGTATCCATTTTCATGGTGCGGAACTTGTGCAGTTCAAAAAAATGCCCGTCCTTCCCGACCCGCTTCTGCGTAAAGAGTATGGGGCCCGGATCATCCAGGCAGATCGCAATACTGATTATGATATAGACCGGAGCCAGCAGAACCAGTCCGGTAAAGGATAAGGTTTTATCCAGCCCGGGTTTGACATACTTCTCGTAAAATGTTGCTTTGGAGCATGACATGATCTTCTCATGCTCATTCCCGTCTCCGGTTTTCAGATATGGATTTTCCTGATCCATCGAGTCCGTCTCCGCGTACTTCTTAGCTGCCAGGAATGCAACGGTGAAGATTCCGCCGAGAATGAGCCCGGCCTTTATGAACTTGTGACAGTTTCCTTTTTTTGAATCTGACATGCGATGCTGAGTTTCTCCACTAAAAAAGGAGACATTTTGTCTCCCATTAAAATAAGCCGTGGCTTTCCACGGCTTATCAGATCAGTTTACCTTCAGTTCCCCTTACTACTCATAATGTCCTTTACATGAAAGGATAAAAACCATATCATTTTTGATACAGTATACGATTCTGTTTTTATCATCAATTCGCCTGCTCCAGTAACCGCTCAGGTTTCCGGTCAGTGGTTCCGGTTTTCCGATTCCGTCATATCCGTTTCTCTGAATATCCTTTAGCAGCATATTGATGCGTTTTAACAGCTTTCTGTCATGCTCCTGCCAGTAGCTGTAATCCTCCCATGCCCTGTCTTCCCATAGCAGCCGCATATTCCTAGTCCTCGATCAGATCATGTTCTGTAAAATGTGCCTTTCCCGACTGGATATCCGTTATGATACGCTCCAGGTACCGCATATTGCTCTCGGAGTAGAAGGGATCCGGATCCGCCGTAATTTCAAACGGTATCCTGCGTTCCTTTTTTACTTTACTGAGAAAAACGCTGATCGCTGCTGTCAGGGTCAGACCCATTTCCGCGCAGACCGCCTCCACTTCTTTTTTTGTGTCGACGTCAATCCGGAAATTCACCATCGTTGTCTGAGCCATGTCCTCACCACCTTTCATCTGACACTATTATAACAGATCTGTCAGACGTGTCAAGCGGATGCTTTACAACGCTTTACATATATGATTTACAATCTGTCAAAAACCCTCTACCCTCACTGCACGGATATTCCAAGTTTTGCATAAAAGATATCCGATCACCTGTTTTCCACCCCGCCCAAACCATACTATAATAGGAATAAAATCCATTGAAACAGGATGGAAGCAGGGAGGTCAGATGCAGAATGAACATCACAAAAACGATCACATGTCAGGGCTGCGATACGGCAGCGAAAACGGCAGAGACCGCACAGGCGGCAGGCGCGGGGGCGGAGTCCGTGCCGACGGCGGCGTACTGCCGGGTGAGCACGGATGCGGATATGCAGGACGGTTCTTTTGAGATGCAGAAGCGTCATTTTGAGAACTACATATCAGCGCATCCGGGGATGACGCTTGTAGAGGTGTATGGGGATCAGGGAAGAAGCGGGCGGTGCATAGAAAAGCGGGAGGAATTTCAGCGCATGATGAGGGATGCCGGGGCGGGGAAATTTAAGAGGATCCTCACAAAGAGCGTTTCCAGGTTTGCGCGGAATATGGGAGACTGCGTGAGATGCATTCGGAAACTGCAGGAATACGGGGTCAGCGTTTATTTTGAGAGGGAGGCGCTGGACACGGTGGATGAGAAATCGGAGCTGATTTTATCCATTATGGCAACGATTGCGGAGGAGGAGTCAAGATCCATCGCGGAAAACCTGGCCTGGACGAGAAAAAAGCGGTATGCACAGGGAAGGCCGTGGGAGCATCCGGGATATGGATATCGTTATGTGAAGGAGGACAATACCTGGCGCGTGGAACGGGAGGAGGCAAAAGTGGTAAAAGCGGCATTCCGGCTGGCGCTGGAGGGGAAAAATTATACGGAAATTGTAGCGGAATTAAACCGGATGGAGGAGTGCCGCGGTGGCAGCCGCAGATGGAGCAGAAATACACTTCGCTACCTGCTGAAAAACATATGCTATACCGGGGATTACATGACGAATAAGACCTACACAACGTTTACGGAGCAGGGCAGAAGAGTGAGAAAAAACAGCGGCCAGGTGGAGCAGTTTTTTATCGAGGGACACCATGAGGGAATCGTAAGCAGAGAAATATTTGAGCTGGCGGGTGAGCTCATAGGGCGAAAGCTTCTCTGCACGGGGAAGAAAATGCCGCTGGAGGAAACGGACAGACTGCTTTTGGAGCGATGCAGGAAAGCAGTGCGGCAGCTAAACGACCGGCGGCCTTCTGCAGAGGAGAGCCTGTGCAGGGCGGAACAGGAGGAAGAGAAATGAGCAGAGTGCGAAAGGATGAGGAGAGGACGGGAAACATTATGATACCGGACGGCGCCGGCCAGGGAATTGCCACAAAAATTTTCAGACCGGCGAAAAAAACGGAGGACGAAAAAAGTCTGCGCAAACGCAGGGTTGCCGCCTACTGCAGGGTATCATCGGAGCTGGAATCGCAGGAGATGAGCTTTGAGATGCAGGTGAGGGTATACACGGAAAAAATTCAGGCCAATCCGGACTGGACGCTGGTTGGTATTTATGCGGATGAGGGGGTGACCGGGACCTCGGCGGCCCGGAGAGTGCAGTTTATGCAGATGATATCAGACTGCGAGTCGGGGAAAATTGACTGCATCATTACAAAGAGCATTTCGAGATTTGCGCGCAACACGCTGGAATGCCTCGGATATATCCGTCAGCTGCAGGGAATGGGGATTCAGATCCTGTTTGAAAAGGAAGGGATTGACACCGGATCTTCTTATTCCGAGATGATTCTTACGATCCTGGCAGCATTTTCACAGGAAGAGAGCAGATCGATCTCGGAAAATGTAAAATGGAGCATCCGAAAACGCTATGAGGAGGGAATTGACCGCTGGGCAAAGATTTATGGCTATATGTCGGACGGAGAGAGGACATATGTGATTGTGGAGGACGAGGCAAAGGTGGTCAGAAGAGTGTTCTTTGCATGTGAACAAGGAAAAAGCACGAAACAGATTGCGGAGGAATTAAACAGGGATGGGATACCGACCCCGGGCGGCGGCGCATCCTGGGATTCCTCGGTGATATTCCGGATGCTGAAAAATGAGAAATACTGCGGCGATATTTTGCTGCAGAAAAAATATACGGAGAGCCATCTGTCCCATCATGAGGTGAAAAATGATTTTTCCGAGATACCGGCGTACTACATCAGGGAACATCACGCGCCCATTATTGAACGGAAACAGTTTGAGCGGTGCAGAAACATACTGGAAATGAACAGCCGTGGGGGAGTAAAAAAAGGAAGACATGCGAATCTGACCTATCCGTTCGGAGATTACATCCGATGCCCTGTGTGCGGAAAAAGTATGAAGCAAAAGAAAATCCCCGTGGGCAGCCAGCAGAAAGGCTGGGTGTGCGCGGCGGGACATTTTGTGATGCGATCCGACCGGGTGGAGCAGGCGGTGTTAGAGGCATACCGGACGTTTGACATCGGGAGGATCCGGGACAGAAAAGACGAGGCATCAGCCGTTTTAAAGGCATATAAGCGCCGGACAGAGGCGTTTGAAAGAGTGGATTATTACTGGGTGGATGATCTGATTGACGCTGTCACCTTCGGGCTGCACAGCGGATATGAGCGCCGGATGGCGCCGGTCATGAAGGTGGAAGAAGCGGAGGATCACCGGGTTTATGTACACTGGAAGTGCGGACTTATGAGCAGTGTGCCCTCGGGGCTTCGAAGGGTCTCGGAGATGCCGGCGTATCTTGTGGAGAAGTGGCGGGGAAAAGAGAAAAAAGAGGGGCACTCCGACGGGACACAAAGCAGGAGACCGGCATGGACAGGGGAGAATACAAATGAAAATTACGAGGATTGCGCCAGAGCGTGAGAGGCGCAGCACCAGAGTGGCGGCATACTGCCGCGTATCCACACAGCTGGAATCGCAGGAGGAATCGTTTCGAATCCAGCAGGGACATTATGAAAAACAGATTCGCGCGAATCCGCAGTGGGAGTTTGCAGGGGTGTATGCGGATGAAAAATCGGGAATATGCACGGCGCATCGGGAGGAATTTCTGCGCATGATCGAGGATGCGCTTGCCGGAAAGATCGATCGTATTTTGGTAAAATCGATTTCACGGTTCAGCCGGAATGTGGTTGACGCGCAGTCTTATGCAAAATTATTAAAAGCCCACGGAGTCAGCGTATATTTTGAAAAAGAAGGGATTGACACGGCACAGTCTTCAAGCATGATGATGCTTTCACTGCTGGCCGCGATCGCACAGGATGAATCCAGATCCATCTCGGAGAATGTCAGATGGGGGTATCGTGAGCGTTTTGAGCGGGGAGAGTACAATCTTGGAAACAACCGGATTCTGGGTTACGACACAAGAGACGGACAGCTGGTGCCAAACGGCGACGCGTGGATTATCCGGGAGGTCTTCCGCAGGTTTGTGGCAGGGGAGAGTTATGCGCAGATCGCCAGGGAGTTAAACCGGATGGGGGCGAAACGGATGCGCTCGGAGCGCGGATTTGTCGCGTCGGTGATCCATGTGATTCTGACAAATGAGACATATGTAGGTGACAAGTGTCTGCAGAAGCGGGCGCCTCAGAATTTTCTGACGAAACGGCCGGACGAGCGGAACAGGTACGCCACCTATTATATCAGGGAGGATCACGAAGGGATTATTGACCGGCAGACCTGGGAGCAGGCGCAGGCAATTCTGCACAGGTATAAAAAAGAACAGGAAAGCGGAGTTCACAGAAAAGGCAGGGCGCACCATGTTTTTTTCGGAAAAGTATTCTGCGGAGCGTGCGGTTCACCGTTCTGCCGCAGGACAATCCGGGATGCGCAGGGCTATTATAAAGCCTGGAGCTGCAGGGAGCGCGGCAAAGGGGCAAAAGGAAACGGCTGCAGAAACCGTGTGTGGAGAGAGGAAGAGCTTGCCGGCGCGCTGCTTGCGCAGCTGGGCTGGGAGCTGTTTGACCATGAGCGGTTTGTCCGGGAGATACAGAGGGTGGAGATTGACGAGGGCAGAATGCTTTTAAAAAAACAGCAGCCACTGTGAGTTTTACCGTGATTCACCGCCGTTTTCGGAATGTTTCTCGCACTTGACATGCCCGGCTTCGTGACTTATAGTGAAAGATATCATGTTCAGACCGGGGGCGTTTATGCTGATATCGATAATCATACTGATCCTTCTGGCTGCTGTAGTGACAGGGCTGGTGTTATATCCGAAAAGCGGAGAAAGAGAAAACGGAATGACGGCTGTGGTGAATGCCGTCATGCTTTCATGCTGCTTTGTCGTACTGGGCGTCTGGATTTCGGACAGGCTGATCGGGCGCGTACATCCTGCGGCGGTGATGGCGATATTACTCATTCCTGCGGCAGTATTGTGGGGCGGGATATGGAGACGGCGTGCGGCGGCGCGCTTTTTCTGGAAAGCGGCGGATGTGGCAGGCATGACGGCAGTCCTTTTGTTTGCCTGCGGCACTGCCGGGCATGTATTTACGTCGGCCCTTAAGCCGCAGTACGGAAGTTCTGTGGGAGCGGAGCAGTATCTTGCGGCGATGCGGCTGCTGCAGTACGGCAGCGGGCGGGGAGAGATCTCATTTTCTGCAGGGATGGAGGCATTTTTTATCGGGGTGTCGGCGCCGTTTCTGGGAGAGACGCAGTCCGTGCAGGCATTTATTGCCGCGGAGATATTTTTAAGACTTCTTGAGGCAGGAGTATTTTATGCGGCGGTACTTGCGGTCAGCAGTAAAAAGACGGTGAGGTATGCCGCGCCGGTGCTTGGTATCTGCTACTTTTTCGGATATCCGTCCTTAAGCCTTCTCTGGGCGAATTATGATTACTGGAATACGGGTGCGCTGCTGTTCTTATACGGCTTTTTTGTGCTGACGGCAGCGGGGAAAAAACAGGCGGAAGGGCGCTTTTGGATCTTTCAGGTTTTGGGCTGTGCGGCTGCATGTGTCTGCTGCGGCGGACAATATGCCGCATGTTTCGCCCCGGCGCTTTTCTTTGCGGCGACCGGGCTGTGGGCGGTTCGGAGGAGAGCCGGATCCGATGCGTCTGCAGACGGCGGAAAAACGGTTCCGGAAAAGACATTCTGGGGCGTGACAGCGATCCTTCTGTTATGTGATCTTCTGGCGGTGGTATGGTTTTTCCGTACATTCTTTACCGCACTTGACGGAGTGTCTGCCGGGTACGACAAAACGACGGGCATCTATCGCTGTATGTACGGAGATCTGTTGTTTTTTATCCCGGTGCTGGTGTTTGTGGCCGTGTACGCATGCTATTATATAGGAAGAAACCGTGTGGGAAAGATCTGGACTCTGCACAATGCCGACTGTGTCAGTGAGAAGGAAGCCGTAGTGGCTGCCGGCATAACAGGTGTAATTCTGACAGCGGCGGTGATAATATTATACACGCGCTGGTACGGGTTTGCGCTGGATACGTATTATTATTTTCTGAATTACTATATCCTGTGGGCAGCGGGGTGGATCCTTGTGGCGGCGGCGCTGGCGCTGATGGCGGAGACGAAGCAGCTGTCGATGTTTTTTTCCTACAGCGGGATGATTGCGGCGATCGGCGTTCTGACGCTGACGAATTATGATTTTAAAATGTGGCACCATAATATCGACTACAACCAGCCGGGGGTGACGAAGAATTTCTTCCCGCTGTACCGGCAGAGCATGGACGGGCTGCTTGCGGATTATGGAGCGTACCGGCTGCCGGAGGGATTTCTGGAAGCCGTGGCCTCTGCCGCGAAGGCGGACGGGATCACACGGCCTGCGATCGTGACGGCGGATGAAGCGATGCAGTACTGGAATGACGGCCTGCAGGGGGCGGCGTCCGACGGATACCGGCTGGATAAAAACGAATTTCCGGATGTCATCCGGACGCTGGAAGAAGATCAGGTGAACGGGATCACGGTGGCAAAAACAGAGGATTCGTATGGCTGTTTTGCGGAATACTACCAGTACTGCCGTGTGCTGTATGAAAATGAGGCTGCGGTTGTCTTTGCCAGGCCAGAGGGCGGCTGGGCGGAAAACGAGGCGATGGCGGAGGATTACTCTGCGGCGAAGCGGGAATTGTTTTCTTATGCGGCGGAACATTATGCGGCGGGGACGGTCCCGCTGATGGCGAACCGGTCGGCCTATATCGACTATATCATGTATGAGAATCTCACGGGGACGAAATCTTCTGATTTTTATACATGGCACTTTATGCCGGTGGATAATCTTAAAAATCTCAATGAGCGCGGCATAAAAACAATCGTGCTGCTGAATGGCGACGAATACTACGAGTCAACCAAAGACTATCTGGACCGGCAGACCGTTGTGTTTGAAAATGAGGCCGGGCGGGTGCTCACCTGCAGCGGGACACAGTGGGCGACGCAATATTAAAAACGCGTGCGGTTCAAAGCTGCAAAAAGCAGCGGAGCAGAAAACAGGAAAGAAGGAGATAGACATGCTGTCTGTGATTATACCGGCATATAATGAGGAACGGATGATTCGGAAAACGAATGCGGTGATCGGCGAACTTTTAGACAGAGAGAAGATTGCACATGAACTGATTTTTGTGAATGACGGCTCAAAAGACGGGACATGGGAGGAGCTTTCGGCGGTGTGCCGGGAGTATCCTGCGACAAAGGCGGTCTCTTTTTCCAGGAATTTCGGAAAGGAGGCGGCGATGTTTGCCGGACTGGCTGTCGCGAGAGGAGACTGCGGCGTGATCATTGACTGTGACCTGCAGCATCCGCCAGAGGCGATTGTAAAAATGTACCGTCTGTGGGAGGAGGGCTATGAAGTGGTCGAAGGGGTAAAGTCAGACCGCGGGAAGGAGAGCGCCGGGCACCGGCTTGCGGCAAAGAGCTTTTACCGGATGATCAGCCGTGCGACCGGCATCGATATGTCGCGTGCGTCCGATTTTAAACTGCTCGACCGCAAGGTGATTGACGCTCTTCTGGCGATGCCGGAAAAGCAGGTGTTTTTCCGCGCGCTGTCATCGTGGGTCGGATTTAAGAGCACGACGGTTGCCTTTGAGGTGCGGGAACGCCAGGCAGGGGAGACCAAATGGTCGACCGGCGCGCTGATCCGGTACGCCTTGAACAATATTACTTCTTTTTCGACGGCGCCGCTGCATATCACGACGATTCTCGGCGTGCTGTTTCTGATTTTTTCCGCGGCGCTCGGCGTGCAGACCCTGATTTCATACTGGATGGGACACTCACTGGAAGGATTTACGACCGTGATTATCCTGCTGCTTCTGATCGGAAGCCTGCTGATGATCAGCCTTGGGATTGTCGGTTATTATATTGCCAAGATTTATGATGAGATCAAGGGAAGGCCAAAGTATATTATTTCACAGATGTTAAACGGGGCAGGAGAGAAAAGCGATGGAGCGGATCAGAGTACTTTATAAAAAATACGAAGAACTTTTCAACTATCTGGTGGTTGGCGGACTGACAACCGTAGTCAGCATGGCGCTGTTTTACGGATGTGTCTGGACTGTTCTGGACGGGACGGATGCGGTGCAGCTGCAGATTGCCAATGTGATTTCCTGGTCGGGTGCGGTTTTATTTGCGTATGTCACGAACCGCCGGTTTGTATTTCACAGCAGGGAAACAAACATTCTGCGGGAAATGTCATCTTTTGTGCTGTCGCGTCTGCTGACGCTTCTTCTGGATATGGGAGTGATGTTTCTGCTTGCCACGGTGATGAAGGCAGACTACAATCTGTCGAAGCTGGTGTCAATGGTGCTTGTGACGGTTGGAAATTATGTGATCAGCAAGCTTCTGGTATTTCGTGGAAAATAGACGGCGCCTGACATAAAATACCATAAAATATTAAGATTTAAGCTGTTTACATCAAATTTTAAATGCGTTATAATAACAGAACACGTTGTGCGGACGGGCATGTCTGTAAGCATATCTGCCAGACGGCAGGACGTGTGGAAGCAAAGCAGATCGATAGCAGTGATACAGGAGGGATTTACTGATATGGAAGGAAACAGCATTATCAGTCTGGTAAAAAATGTGCTGACGAAGCTGCAGGGGTTGTCGAGGACACAGGCGATTATCGCATCCGTGACGGCCGTTGTCACAGTGGGAGGAGTCGGTACAGGGGGATATCTGATCCATGATCACATGCAGAACAAGCCGCAGGAAGCGGTGGTTGCGGATGTGATGATAGGGCCGGAGGCAGATGTGGAAACCGATGACGGAGGGGAGCAGATTCCGCTGGACGTGCCGGTGGACACGGAGGTGATTACCTCGGAGATGGTGGAAGTCACGGAGGAGACCGAGGCCGCGGAGGCGAAGGAACTCTATCTGGTCGGGACATCGATTGAGAAGGACTTAAAGATCAAAATCCAAAATCAGAAGTCGAAGGTGGTCTCCGGCGAGCCGTTTGTCGTGTCCGTGACACCGGATAAAAAAGGAGCATCCGCGGCGACATATGAGGACAAAGACAAAGACGGTATCATATACATAGACAAGATCGACGCGGGCAAGTACAAGGTCGAGCTTCAGCAGGTGGAGGGCTATGAGATCAAGGGCGGTTCCATCTCAGTTACCGTAAAAGATGAGATCGAGTATAAGAAGGTGGACGTCACCGGCGAGATCAAGAAGGAGAGCGAGGTCAATGTGTCGGTTGAGGATACAGCGGTAAATAACGTGCCGGTGGAATCGACACTTACGGATACGGTGCAGCTGTTAGAGAGCACGGTGTCGGCGACAACGGTCGCAAAAGCCGATGTGGATCAGTCGAATTTTACAAACGCATCCGCGAGCAGCGAGATGAACACTGTGACAGTGTCAAAGACCATTCATGTGACGCCGGAGCCACCGGAGCCGGGAACGGAGGCGCCGGGGCCGGGAAACAGTGAGTCGACGGAAAAACCGCCGACGGAGACACAGAAGCCGACGGAGAAACCGCCAACGGAGACGCAGCAGCCGAATCCGCAGCCGACGGAGACGCAGCAGCCGAATCCGCAGCCGACGGAGACGCAGCAGCCGGATCCGCAGCCGTCCGAATCGGAGACGACTTCGGAGACTCCTGGCGGCGCGACAGATCCGACAACACCGACAGACCCGTCACAGGGTACAGATGGAAATGGCGATAGTACAGGCGGTGCAGAGACAACACAGACGGCTTCCGTGGCAAGACACGGTGTCGCGCGTGTTGCGGCAAAGGCGAATGAGCCGACCACAAAGGCTGTGACGGCGACGTTTTCCCTGCCGAAGACCGTGACGCTGTACAACAGTGACAATGCGGCATCCAACAGCTATACGCTGACGCTGGGCATCAAGGATGACAATAAGATTATTAAGAGTGTGGAATGGGGCACGACAAATGCCGAATGGGTCGGACTGTCGGCGACGACCGGCAATTCGGTCACACTTACGAACAAGCTGAAAACAGGGACGGTAGATGTCAATGTCGCGGCAACGGTGACCTATGAGCGGGATGACACAGGCGCGACATGGAGCGAGCGGATTCAGACGACCGTTTACATCAAGAATCCGTCCGACACGGGAACCGTGTTAAAGGACAAAGCGGGAAATACGCTGTATGTGGACGAGAAGGCGACGAAGCCGGCGACGTTAAAGGATTATGCATCCAATGATAAATTTTACACCCTGCCGAAGTACACCGGATGGCAGACGATTGACGGGAAGGTTTATTATTATAACGCCAGCAATCAGGCGGTGACCGGCAACCAGGTCATCGGCGGCGTGATGTACACGTTCGCGGAGGACGGCAGCATGTCGCAGAGCTCCGGCTCGAGAGGGATTGATGTCTCGAAGTGGCAGGGCAATATCGACTGGGGCGCTGTCGCGACGTCCGGAATCAGCTTTGCGATCATCCGTGTCGGCTACCGCGGTGCTACCACGGGAGCATTGATCGAGGATCCGTATTTCCGCCAGAATATTGCGGGTGCGACGAGGGCCGGAATCAAGGTCGGCGTTTACTTCTTTACCCAGGCCGTCAATGAGGCGGAGGCGATCGAGGAGGCCAGTATGGCGGTTTCTCTGATCTCGGGCTATAAAGTGACGTATCCGGTGTTTATCGACACGGAGAGTGCGACGAACGGCCGGGCGAACGGTCTGGATGTGGGAACAAGGACAGCGGTTGTGCAGGCATTCTGCCGGACCGTTGCGGCGAGCGGTTATAAAGCCGGTGTCTATGCGAGCAAGAGCTGGTACAACAGCAAGCTCAATGCATCGGGCCTGAGCAATTACACGATCTGGGTGGCGCAGTATAATGCGACCTGTACCTACACCGGGAAATATAATATGTGGCAGTATACGTCGAAGGGTTCCGTGCCGGGAATTAATGGCAACGTTGACATGAATATCAGCTACACCGGGTATTAAAAAATCTTTTCATGTCCGGGATTGTGTGATATGATAAGAGACGGAGAGACTGTATCAAAGCGGTTTTCCGGCAGTATATGCTGCCGGAAAATTCCGGATACGGTCAAAAATAAAATAATGAGAGGTAGTTACAGGTGAAAAGAGGAGTACGATTATGGCTGGCTGCGCTGGTTTTAACGACCGGACTGGCCGGTTGCGGAAAAGGCGGCGATCAGGATGCCGTTGAGACACTTGAGACAGGAGGCGGCGATACCGCGGTGGAAGCCGATGTGGACCCGGGCACTGAGGAGAGTGAACAGGAGGAGGTTCTTCCGGACGGCATGTACCGCAGTGAGCTGACAAACGAGCTGATTGATGAAGCACTGAAGGATCAGCGTCCGATTGCGGCGATGGTGGACAACGAATCGATTGCGCTCCCGCATTACGGACTGTCGAAGGCGGACGTGGTGTATGAGATGATGAACAGTACGATGAACGGCAGAATTACCCGTTTTATGGCGCTGTTTAAGGACTATGAGAGCGTGGAGCAGATCGGAAGCATCCGGAGTGTGAGACCGACGAATGTCATTTTGTCTGCGGAGTGGAATGCAATCCTCTGTCATGACGGAGGTCCGTTCTATATAGACGAGTATATTGCGGAGCCGTCCACGAACAATTTCAGCGGGACGTTTTCCCGTGTGAACAACGGCAAACCGAGAGAGTACACGGAATACATATGTTCCGGCGATATGGAGGCGAATTTCTCCAACTCAAAAGTGGATAAGGAGTATAACTCCTACTACGAGGGGGCGCATTATCAGTTTGCGAGTGAGAATAACCCGGTAGATCTCTCCGGTGCGTCGGATGCGGTGGACGCAAAGACGGTGGATCTTCCGTTCCCGCACAACGGATCCTGGCTGGATTATGATGAGGAGGATCAGCTCTATTATTACTCCGAGTACGGCAAAGCCCATGTGGATCCGGGCAACGACAACGCGCAGCTGTGCTTTAAGAATCTTCTGATTCAGAGCTGCGGATTCCAGCAGTATGATGAGCACGGATATATGATTTTCAACTGCATTGGCAGCGGCGGCGGCTATTACATCACAAACGGAAAAGCGATTCCGGTTACCTGGGAGAAGACGACCATGACATCTCCGACACGTTATTTTGACGCGGAGGGAAATGAGATCACGCTCAATACCGGGAAAACCTATGTGGCGTTTGTGCCGGTGGACGACTGGCCCGATCTGGAAATTGAATAAGACAGCGAAAGGAAGTCATGCGGCGCGCAGGGCTTCCTTTTTTATGCCCCTCCCCGCAGAGGAAATATGTCGTAAAAGCGGCGCCCGGGCCGTACGCCGGGAAGGGGAAGGGCGTACCGCCTGCCGCGGCGGATGACCGGCGAACCGGTATCCGTTGTTTGAAATCTTGACTTATGGAAAAGAATAGGACATAATGTATACGAATGCAAAGACTGAGTAAGGAGTTGGTAAATATGGCGCAGATTCAGAAGAAGATCAGGATGCGGGATGCCTGGCGGCAGATTCCGAATAAAATAAAAACACCGGACAGATGGATGCAGGATGCCTGGAGGAGGCTCCCTGCGACGGTAAAAACCGCTTTTTTTTCCACTGTGATTGTGGGGCTGATGACACATCTGTATCAGTTCACAAACAAGCTGTACAATTATGATGAACTGGCAAACGGGCCGGCGGGCTATGGAACCGGCGCGGAATCCGGGCGCTGGTTTTTAAAGCTGGCGGGCGATTACATGGCGTCTCAATTCGGGAATTACTCGCTCCCGCTGCTGAACGGAATGCTCTCGCTGTTTCTGATCGCTGTTTCGGCTGCGCTTGTGACGGATCTGTTTGCCGTGCAGGGAAAGCTGGCGGCAGCTGCAATCGGCGGATTTATGGCTTCGTTTACACCTGTCGTATGTATGTTTTTTTTCATGTATTCGTCGGTTTTTTATTCCGTGGGGATTTTCTTTAGTGTGCTGGCGGCGTGGCTTGCGGTGCGTTTTCCGAAAAATCTGTTTTGGCATTTTGCAGCCGTTATCCTTCTGACATGTTCTCTGGGGACGTATCAGGCATATTTTGCAAATGCGGCATGCATTTTTGTGATCACACTGGTGCTGGAAAGTGCGTTTTGCAAAAAGAATCAGAACTGGAAATCCGTACTGGTTACGGCCTTCCGGTATCTGTTTGTGCTGGTGGCAGCGCTGGCGCTGTATCTGATCTTAAACAGATATTTCCTTGCGCACTGGGGGCTGGAGCTCGGAAATTACCAGGGGATGAATGCCATGGGACAGTTAAGCGCCAGCGAGCTCTTCGGAGCGCTGAAGCGCTGCTATGCGGATATGATTGCGCTGGTGTCCGGACATGTGATGTACCTTGCGCCGACCCACCTGCTTCGCCGGTGTTTTCTGCTGATTTATCTCGTGCTTGGCGTCAGCGTGATCTCTCTGTTTTTCCTGGACCGGGGAGAGTGGATCAGAAAAGGATTTATGGTATTCGGCTTTCTGCTGCTCCCGGCGGCATTTTTCCTTGTGTATCTGATGTCGCCGGCCGGCTGGTCCTATACGCTGATGGGATATTCGGCTGTGTTTCTGCCGGTGCTTTTTGTGGTGTGGATCGATCAGTTCTGCCGCAATGTGCGGGTGAAGCTCTGGTATCAGGCGGCGCTTTCCTGGGCATCCGGCCTGATCGCAGTGGCGATGGTACTGATGTACGTATGGTTCGGCAACGGCTGCTATATGTCGCTGGAGTATACGAAGTATCATGATCTGGCATATTTTGAGACGATGGTGACGCAGATTAAGAGTCTGGAAGGGTATACGGATGACATGCCGGTCGCCTTTATCGGAAACGAGATCAAAGATGAGACGCATGACATGGGCAGTATGCTAGGCGGGACCTTCGGGCTGGACGGGAAAATCGAGTCGAACATCAACGCTTATTCCAGGGCGCATATCCTGACAAAATTCCTTGGGTTTGCACCAGATTTCTGCGGCTATGAGCAGACGGTGGAGCTGATGGAGCGGGAGGAAGTAAAGGAGATGGGCTGTTATCCGGATTACGGCTCGATGAAGGTTGTGGACGGGGTCGTTGTGATCAAACTGTCCGAGTACTGATACCGGTGAAAGGGATGTCCGGCGGGTGGGACGTTGCGATGAAAGTGTCCGGGTACTGATACCGGTGAGCGGGATGCCCGTCGGACGGCACGTTGTGATGAAAGTGTCTGAGTACCGGATACCGAAAGGGATGTCCGGAGGACAGTACGTCCAGTCACGGCGTGGATGACGGGAACAGGATGCAGTGTGCAGGAAGGAGGGGATGAAGATGCAGGAGAGCACGGCGGAAGGAAAGCGGAAAATTGAATATCTGGAGCTCCTGCGGATTATCGCCAGCTTTTTTGTGATCGTCAATCACACGGCTTCCGGAGAATTTCTGGCAATGCAGCCGGATGGACGGAAATGGTTTTTCCTGGTGACATATTTTTTTATGAGCAAGACGGCAGTCCCGGTGTTTCTGATGATTTCCGGGGTGCTGCTGCTCCGTCATGTGGATGAATACCGAAAAAATGGCGCCCGGATCATAAGGATTGTGCTGGATATTATCATTTTTTCTTTTATATATTATGTCAGGAGCTGGTATGTAAACGGAATGTCATTTGATCTGATCGAATTTTTTAAGCTGATCTATCAGCAAAAGATTACGAATGCATACTGGTATCTGTATCTGTACCTGGGACTTTTGGTGATGCTTCCGCTGCTGCAGCGGCTTGCATCCGCAATGGGGCGCAGGGAGTATCTGTATCTCATTGCGATATCCGTCGTTTTTTTGGGCGTGATGCCGATACTGATTCATTATCGGGAAGGGCTTCTCTATAACGCAGGATTTTCGTCCGTATTTCTGCCGACGCTGGCCGGGCTGCTTTTTCTGGGGTATTTTCTGGAAAATCACGTGGAGATAAAATGGCAGTATGTTCTGATCAGTGTGATTGTGATCGTGTGCTGTCTGGTTTTCCTCGTATCGGCGACTTATGCGGAATACCAGCGGATGCCGGAGAACTACCTGTTTTTCGATGACCGGACGCACCTGACGATCACGGCTATGGCGGCATCGCTGTTTTATCTTGCGAGATGCTTCGGTCATGTATGCCGCGTAAGAATATTCTGGAAGATTGTGACGTGGCTTGGGGGATGCTCCTTTGGAATTTATCTGCTGTCAGATTTCTTTCTTGAGGTTTATGTGCCGCTGTATCAGTTTCAGCTGCTGCGTCATTTTCATGTGATCACGGCGCTTCTGATTTATGAAGGACTGATCTTTCTGACCGGGGCGGCGGTGACAGCGGTTCTCCGCTGCATTCCGGCGGTAAAACGACTCGTGTGATCTGGAACGTATGCTTTGCATATCCCCTGGAAAGATGTGCATTGACGCAGGTAAGATTTTTTTGCGGGGGATAGCGGAGCTTCTGAGGCAGAATGGATGACGGCTGTACTGTTTACCAGTAACAGCCGTCATCCATTTTCTTTGTAAAGCGCTTCGACGGAGCTTCTGACTTCGGTGCGCGGATCCAGTAATCATTGTAAAAGCCCATGTAAGGCGGGTAATTGTCCCAGCGTGCGCCCCGGATCCCGAACAAAAGCTGTAAGGCGCCGCCGTACTGGATCGCCTGTTTTCCGGCGCGCTTTAACATGGGGGCAAGGTGAAAACCGAATGCACTGCAGCTTAAGAGGGCGACATCAAAATCAATCTTCATCGCTTCCTCATAGAGATACTGCAGGGCATCGAACCAGGTGTCAAATTCGTCATCCTCAAATCCGGAAAACCACACGGATTTTAATGTTTTCAGCTCCATTTCGGGTAGCATCCGCCGGCCTTCGTAAATCCGGTCAATGTGAGGATACTGTGCGACCATGGCATCCACAAAGGGGCTGACGAGGAGGACCTTTTTCCCCTCGAGCGCCATGGTCCACGGATCGTCATACATCATGGCCTCGATCTGCTCTAAGCGGATCTGCTCCATGGATTTCGGACAGCTGGTGCGGATGACATATTCTTCGATCGGATGATCGTCGAAATAAGCCATGATGTCGATATCCTGACAGTCCGCCCGGAACAGGTCAACCCACTGCCCGACCTCGTTCGGATTGTCGTGAAAGATACTGAACATGTTGCTCTGCGGCAGCCGGTTGGAGTGAAACAGGCGGTACTCATCGTAGAGCTGTATCAGGGTGAACTCCGCACTCCCGAGGCGGCAGAGCGCAAACGGCTTTTCGCTGTTTATATACTGCCGGATCCGTTCGTTCGCCTCCGCGTCGGAAGGGGGCAGTTTCCCTAAAAACGGTGCGGCGAGGACATTGTAGCTCCCCGTGAACTTCGCCCGTACCCGGTGATGCAAATGCTTCAGATAATAGTAAAGGTATAGCATGCGCTGATTCATAATAATTTCCCTCTGTTCGGATATTGAGATAGAAGCTGTAACCATTATAATCGATCTGGTTTACTTGTCAAGGGCGCGTCTTTCCTCACCCGGCCGCGTCTTTCCGTATCCGGCTGCCTCTTCCCTTATCCGACCGCGTTTTCCCTCACCCGGCCGCGTCTTTCCGTATCCGGCTGTGTTTTTCCTCATCCGGGCTCTGCATTTTGCTGTCCGGACCGCGCACATTGACAAAAAGCGTGTTTTCCCGTATCATGTTAATAACAATGAGCAGTGCCGGACCGGGAAGAAGCAGCCTGCCTGTCAACAGGCAATGCTGCAGCTGCCCGGTCTGACGGGGAGGCGCCTGTTTGATCCGGACGAAGCGGAGCGAAGACAGCCCGCAGCGGGAAGGAGCGGACGAGAGAGCGGGGCTGAGCAAAGGCACTGCGGGCAAGGAAAACGTGCCAAAGCGGAAAGAGGCAGAGATGGATAAAATTTTAGTGACCCGGTCTTCGATGCCGGAGTTTGAGGAATACGTGGAGGAGATCCGCGATCTGTGGGAGAGCCACTGGCTCACCAATATGGGAGAGAAGCACGTCAGGCTGGAACGTGAGCTGGCGGAGTATCTGAAGGTGGACAATGTATCGCTGTTTTCCAACGGCCATATGGCATTAGAGCTTCTGATCCAGGCGATGGGCCTGACCGGTGAAGTGATCACGACGCCTTATACGTTTGTGTCCACGACGCATGCGATTGTGCGCAACGGCTGTGTCCCGGTGTTTTGTGATATCAGCCGTGAGGATTATACGATGGATGTCTCAAAAATAGAGGCGCTGATTACGGATCGAACCAGCGCGATTCTCCCGGTGCATGTGTACGGAAATATCTGCAATGTGGACGAGATCGACCGGATTGCGAAGAAATACGGGCTGAAGGTGATCTACGATGCCGCGCATACGTTCGGGGTGGAATACCGCGGGCGCGGGATAGCATCGTTTGGCGATGCGTCGATGTTCAGTTTTCATGCGACCAAGGTTTACAACACGATTGAGGGAGGCGCAGTGTGTTTCCCAGGGACGAATGAAACGCTTAAGGCGGATCTGTACGGTCTTAAAAATTTCGGGATCCGCAGCGAGGAGGTCGTGGATGAGATCGGTGCAAATTCTAAAATGAACGAATTTCAGGCGGCGATGGGGCTTTGTAATCTGCGCCATGTCGACGATGAGATTTTAAAGAGAAAAGCAGTGGCGGAACGATATCGTGAGCGGCTGGCTGACGTGCCGGGGATTCGTCTTGTCGCAGAACAGCCCGGAGTCCGTCAGAACTATGCCTATTTCCCGGCGGTGTTTGAGCCGGCGGTGTTCGGCAGAAGCAGGGACGAGATTTACGAGGAATTAAAGACAGAGGGGATTTTTACCAGAAAATATTTTTATCCGGTGACAAATGCGCTGGAATGTTATCGGGAACACTATCATCCAGAGGATACGCCGGTTGCGCATGAGATTTCAAAAAAGGTGCTGACGCTGCCGATTTATGCGGATCTGGCAATCCGGGATGTGGACCGGATCTGCGATGCCATTTTGCGGACGGGCCGGCGAGGGTAAGCCGGAGTGCGGCAGGGCACGGAAACCGACGGCCGAAGCGGCCTGCAGCGGGAAAGGAACGGAAGCCGGCGGCCGCAGCGGTCTGCAGGGAAAGGAACGGAAACCGACGGCCGAAGCGGCCTGCAGCGGGAAAGGAACGGAAACCGGCGGCCGAAGCGGCCTGCAGCGGGAAAGGAACGGAAGCCGGCGGCCGAAGCGGCCTGCAGCGGGAAAGGAACGGAAACCGGCGGCCGCAGCGGTCTTCAGTGCGTCAGAAACGGAGGAAACGGGATGATCGTGATCAAGATCGGGGACGGTATGGGCAATCAGATGTACAATTACGCCTGCGGATACGCGCTGTCCAGAAAAACCGGAGAAAAACTGAAGCTGGATATCTCGGAATGTGACAATTCGACGCTGCGCGATTATGAACTTGATTTTTTCCGGGTATGCTATGACGGGAAGGAATCGTTTCCGAACCGGAATGTGTGGCAGAAGATCTACAAACGTCTCCGCCGGAACATCCTGTATCATGTCATCATCGAGAAGGACTGGTATGCCGTGGATGAGCGCATTTATAAAAAGACGCTTCGCAGCAGATATCTGCACGGATACTGGCAGAATACGGCATATTTCCTGGACTGCCTGCCAGAGCTGCGGGAGATGTTTGTGCCGCGGGAGCCTCTGCGGGCGGAGGTGCAGGAGCTGTCAGAGAGGTTTGCAGCGCACGAGACCTGTGCGATCCACGTAAGAGGCGGCGATATCGGCGGTCCTCCCCCGGAATATTTCAGGGAAGCCATTCGGCGGATGCGTGAGGAAAGACCCGGCGCCGCATTTTTTGTATTTACCAATGATAAAAAAAAGGCGGCGGAGTGCATCGGGGACGTTACGCAGCCCGGGCGGTCATGGCAGCCAGGAGAGATCCGCTATATCAGCGATCTGGGAACCTTTACGGACAAGGAAGAATTTCTTCTCATGTCCGCCTGTCAGAATCAGATCCTCTCAAACAGCTCCTTTTCCGCCTGGGCGGCATATTTAAACCGGAATCCGAATGCTCTTGTAATGGTTCCGGGATATAAGGGAGTGGGCCAGACCTGCCTTGACGGCTGGCAGATCATAGGAAAGGAATGCTGACAGATGCTGTTCAATTCAATTGATTTTCTGATGTTTTTCCCGGTGGTTGCGCTTGTGTATCTGGTGATTCCCAAAAAAGTGCGGTATCTTTGGCTGCTGGCGGCCAGCTACTACTTTTATATGGGCTGGAATGCGCAGTACGCGGTTCTGATTGCCGTATCCACCCTGATCACATATGCCTGCGGGCTGGCGCTTGGAGCGCTTCAGAAAAAAGAAGATCCGCGGACCGGTCTGCGGCGCAGGCTGGTGGTGGCGGCCGGGGTGGCCGGCAACCTGGGAATCCTGATGTTTTACAAATATTTTGACTTTGTGCTGGAAAATATAAATGCGCTCGGCGGACTGTTCGCCTGGCCAGAGATCTCAAACCGGTTTGACATCATTCTGCCGGTGGGAATCTCGTTTTATACCTTCCAGGCGCTCGGCTATGTGATCGACGTTTACCGGGGAGCGGTTCCGGCGGAGAAAAATCCGTTCCGGTACGCCCTGTTCGTCTCCTTTTTTCCGCAGCTGGTGGCCGGGCCGATCGAGCGTTCGGGAAATCTGCTGCGCCAGGTAAAGGAGGTTCCGCTGCAGAAGCTGTGGGATTACAGCCGGATCGCGAAGGGACTGATGGTGATGCTGTACGGCTATCTGTTAAAAATCGTGATTGCGGACCGGGTCGCGATCGTTGTCGATCAGGTATTTGACCACTATCTTTCCTATGGAACCTTTGAACTTCTGCTGGGGGCGGCGGGATTTTCCATTCAGATTTACTGTGATTTTGCCAGCTATTCGCTGATTGCGACGGGTGCTGCGCTGGTGATGGGCTTTACGCTGATGGAGAATTTCAACGCGCCGTATTTTGCCGTGAGTATCCGGGACTTTTGGAGCAGATGGCATATTTCGCTGTCTACCTGGTTCCGCGATTATCTGTATATCCCGCTTGGGGGAAACCGGAAGGGCACGTGGAAAAAATACCGCAATATAATGATCACGTTTCTGCTCAGCGGCCTGTGGCACGGGGCATCCTGGACGTATGTGGTCTGGGGCGGACTGCACGGACTGTATCAGATCATCGGAGATATGCTGGCTCCGCTCCGCAGAAAAGCGGTGGAGCGGACGGGCACAAAGACGGATTGTGAGAGCTACCGGCTGACACAGATCGCATGGACCTTTTGTCTGACGACATTTGCCTGGATTTTTTTCCGCGCCGAAACGATTGAAGATGCATTTCTTTTTATCCGGCGGATCGGGACGAGATGGAATCCATGGGTGCTTTTTAACGGTTCGCTCTATGAACTGGGGATCAGCCGCCAGCAGGCGAATGTACTGCTTGTTGCGCTGGCGGTTCTTCTGCTCGCAGATCTGATCCGTGAGAGAAAAAAACAGAGGATCGACGAATTTTTGTCCGCGCAGAATCTGTGGTTCCGGTGGCTGGTACTGATTTTTATGCTGGTGCTGGTGATTGTATACGGGGCTTACGGACAGGTGTATGACGCGAAGCAGTTTATTTATTTTCAGTTTTAGCGAGGATAAGGATGAAGAAAAAAGGACAGGCGATCAGAAATGCGATAAAGGGCGTACTGTTTTGCGCACTCGCGGCGGGCGTGCTCCTCTGCGCGAATTTTGTGCTGAAGCTTAAATCCATTGACGGATGCTATGTGGCCCAGATGTTTTACCGGCAGCCGCCGGATACGGTCGATGTGGTGTTTATCGGGAGCAGCCATATTTATACGGATGTAAATCCGGCGATTCTGTGGGAAGAATTCGGGATGAGCGCGTATGATCTGGCGGGCTCGAACCAGCCGCTGTGGAATACGTATTATTATATGAAGGAAGCGATTGAGGAGCAGACGCCCGATCTCGTGGTGATCGATATATACCGCGCGATTGAGATGAACGACGTGATCGACGACGCCAGGATCGCGATGAATACAATGGGGCTGAAGTTTGGTGAAAACAGGACGGAATCGATCCTGGCCAGTGTGGCGGACGAGGAAGATGCGATGAACTATATCCTTGGGATCCCGGTTTATCACGCCAAATATGAGTCCCTGACAGAAGATGATTTCAAGCGGTACAACGGGGATCCGAACGGCACGGACTACAAGGGCTTTAACGAAAACTGCGTCAGCACGACATATTTTGAATCTTTTTCGGATATGAGCACGATCACGGACACGCTGCCGATCACGAAAAAGAGTGAGGAGTATCTGGAAAAAATCATAGATCTGGCAAAAGAGACGGACACGCAGCTGCTGCTTATGGTCTCCCCGTACCAGGGGATCATGCCGTCGGATAAGATGATCTATAACCGGGTCAGGGAGATCGCGGAGGAGCACGGGGTTGCCTATGTGGATTTTAATGACCGGTACAATGAGATGGGATTAAGTCCGATGACGGATTGTGCCGAATCCTCACATCTGAACTACTACGGCAGTGAGAAGTTTTCCCTGTATCTCGGCAGGTATTTAAAGAACCGGTACAGCATTGAGGATCACAGGGGGGACGAGGCATATCGTACCTGGGAGCGCAACGCGGAACATTACACACGGCTCCGGCGCAACTTTGAGGCGCGGAATACGGAAGATCTCGGAGAGCTTCTGACCCTGCTTTTGGAAAATGAGGATTATACCTTCTGTGTCTCGGCGGACGGGCTTTATGATTACGGTGAGCTGGATGTAAAGGAGATCTTTGCATCGCACGGGCTGAAGATCGAAGAGGGGGCCGTGATGGTCGTGGAGCATGGTGATGTGATTTTTTACGCGGATGATAAAACAGAGGGCGGCTATCAGTTTCATCTGGATCTGGGAACGAAGACACTTGTAATCGACGGAAAGCCGCGGGAGGTGAAAGACCCGCTGACCGGTGAGGTGACGGAGCAGATGGAGAAGTCAGTGAAACTCGGGCCGGTGAACAGTGTGACGACGCCGCATGGGATCAATATACTGATTTATGACGACTATACGAAGGATTTTCCGGATTGTGCCGGTTTTAATGCTCTCGAGAGCTACAAAAAGATCCGATATTAAGCCCGATGACAGGACGGCGGAATGAGAGGAATTATGAAGGATAAACTGATTCGGTTACAGAATTTTTTTCTCACCTTAGGCAGTCTTCTGCGCCATCCGGTTGCAGTGCCGGAGATTGTGCTGCAGTACCGCAACAGTGAGGATTTAAAAAGGGATATCGAGGAGATCAACCGGGAGCGGATCGCATCGCTGTACGAACCGGCGGGAGAAGCACAGGAAGCTTCGCCGACGCTGGCGGAGGAACTCGCGGCAAAAAAAAAAGAGTACAGAAGAATCAATGAATCGTGCAGGAAACGTCTGATATTTCACGTCGGATTCAGCGGAGGGCTGTATTCGGAGCTGGACAGCATGATGGAGTTTATGCTGTTCTGCTATCTGAACCACATCCGGTTTGAGCTGTATGCGGACGACGCTAATTTTTCCAGACCGGGCGGGAAGGGATGGGAGGAGCTGTTCGAGCCGTTCTGCCCGATCAGCCATGATCCCTTAAACGCGGTGGCGAACTATCGCCCGACGGATTTTTTAAGCCAGATACGGCCGCACCGGCTTTGGACAAAAGGGCATTATTATCCGCGGAAGTTAAAGGCGAATACGGGAGCGGATTATCTGACGCAGGATCTCTGGTGCATGTGTATCAGCGATGCGTTCAAACAGGCGCGGGTTCGCTGGCCGCTGTTTGGCATGGACGGAACCTGTGAGAGCGAATTCGCGAAGCTGTCTGCAGTGGCGATCTGCCCGAAGCCGGAGATTCGGAAACGGATGGATGAGCTGATCCGGGGAATCGGACTGCCGGAGCATTATATTTCGATTCAGGTGCGCGGCGGGGACAAATATCAGGAATATGACAAGCTGGTGGAAGCGGATGCTTTTATTGAAAAGATCGAAGACATGGGACATGCGGGGATGCCTGTGTTCGTCTTTACGGACGATTACCGGAATGTGACGTATATCCGGGAAAAGAGACCGGACTGGAAACTGTGGACGCTGACCAGGGAGGACGAGAGAGGGTACTATAACACGGAGTTCAATCAGCAGGACTGGGAGTTCCGGAAGGCGAATCTGACGAAGCTTCTGGCGATCATGGAAGTCTGCGTCGCCTCGGAGCTGCATATCGGCTCCAGCCAGTCCTGCGTGGACATGTACCTGCGCTCCATGAAAGGGAGCGGGCGGTACGTGGTGCTGTAAACCGGGCGAACGCCGCATCAGAACAGGCTGTGCAGGAGGGCGCCGGCCCGGCGGAGTGACCGGGCGAG
>CAJUNX010000050.1 GCA_910587865.1 uncultured Roseburia sp. | reverse complement strand
AAAAATCCGCAATTTAGGATTTGAGTGGGAGTAAACATTCATGCGTTTGTCGTGGGTAACTGGTGTGACCCTATTGACAAGGTATGAATAATTGGTCATAATATGGAATATCGGAAGCAGAATACTTCCGATATTCCAACGAGGAAAAATGCGCAGCATTTTTTCGAGTATTTTATACGGTCAATGAAATGGCTTGGTCAGTCGTCAAGGATAACCGCCGGAAACAAATGTCCTGAAAGAATTTTAGGAGGTTTGTTATGGCTGTTATAAATAAACAGGTTCCAGACCTGGAAGAATATAGAGCAATGGCTTACTATCGTTTGTCCAAGGATGATAAAAATGAGGACAGAAGTAAAGATAGTGAGGGTGAAATCAGTGACAGTATCTTAAACCAGCGCAAACTGGTTCATGCGTATCTGCAGAATCATCCGGGTATTACACTTGTAGATGAAGCATATGATGACGGTTACTCCGGAACGAACTATGATCGTCCCGGCTTTCGTTCTGTACTTGAAAAAGTTCAGTCTGGAAGCATTAACTGTGTTATCGTAAAAGATTTGTCCAGGCTTGGAAGAGAATATATTGAAACGGGAAAATATCTTGAGATGATTTTCCCGTCTTTTGGTGTACGGTTTATTGCCATTAATGATGATGTTGACAGTGAACACAGCACCGCCGGGGATGATATCATCATTCCTATTAAAAATATAATGAATGAATCCTATTGCCGCGAATTATCTAAGAAACTGCGAAATCAGTTTCGGATCCAGCGCGGTAATGGGGAGTTTTTAGGTGCCTTTGCGAGCTACGGGTACTGCAAATCTCCCGATGATAAGCACAAGCTTGTTATCGATGAGTATGCAGCCGAAGTTGTGCGGGGCATTTTTTCTATGAAAATCAAAGGATATAGCCAGAATATGATAGCGGATTTTCTCAATCAGGAAAAAGTATTGCCGCCTGCCGAGTATAAGAAAAGTCTTGGCATGAAGTATAAGACAGGCTTTCAGGCCTCTATGCAGGCAAAATGGAGTGCAGTCACAATTAACAGGATATTAAATAATCCTATTTATATTGGCACGCTTGTTCAGGGAAAACGCGGTACGCCCAATTATAAAATCAAAAAAATGCGGGTGCGAAATGAAGATGATTGGGTAGTTGTTGAAAATAACCATCCAGCAGTCATAGATCCGCTTATGTTTTCTATTGTGCAAAAAATGATGGAGCGTGATACAAGAAGACCACCGAAAAAGGATGTTCTTCTGCCACTGGCCGGCGTACTATTCTGTCCTGACTGCGGGCGTACTCTGCAGCGTAGAACCGTGACATATGGCGAACAGAAGTATTGTTATTATGTGTGCGCCACCTACAAGGATGGAAAAGGCTGCAGTAGTCACAGCTTTGAGCAGAAAAAGCTGGAGGAAACGGTTTTACACGCAATTACAAGCCAGATTCAGATGATTGTGGAACTGAATGAGCTTATTAAAGATATCGGGCTGCACAGGATTGACCAAATCCGCCTCAAACGTGTAGATGTCATGATTGCGAGGAAGGAAGAGGATTTAGATCGGGATAAGGAATTTCGCATGAAGCTGTATGAGGCACTTAATGAAGAGCTGATTGACCGGGACGAGTATAACAAAATGCGGATGAAGTATACCAGGCAAATTGAAGATACAGAAAAGGCAATCAGTAAGCTTAAGCTTCAGCGTACAGAGATTTCATCCAGCCACAGTACAGACAACAATTGGATCATGCAGTTTATTAAATTCCAAGGGATTACCGAATTGACCCGTGAGGTGGTTGTAACCTTAATTGACCGCATCTATGTATATGAAGATAAGCATATTCGTATTGAGTTTAATTACAGAAATGAAATTGCCGCGTATCAGGAAATTTTGGAGGAAAAAGCAAAGGAGGTGGGCTAAATGGCACGCAAGAGCAGAGCGAAAATATTAAAAGATATTGCTCCTGAAGGTAAAATGTCTTGCGGGTATCTATCCATACCCCTTGGCGACAAAGAGGAAGTAACTGTACTTGCAGGGGAATATGGGCGTATTTCGGTAGAGGATGGCGATGATATAGAACAAAATTCTATTGGCAATCAACAGAAAATTACCCTGCACTATTTAGAGGAGCACTCCGATATAAAACTTGTAGATACTTATTATGATAACGGTTATACAGGAATGAATTATGACCGTCCTGGATTTATCCGGATGCTTGGCGACCTGAAAAGCGGACGGATCAATTGCGTTATCGTAAAAGATATTTCCAGACTGGGACGTCATTTTGTGCTGACCAGCGAATTTGTAGAACGTACATTCCCTGAAATGGGTGTCAGACTCATCTGCATAAATGATTCTTATGACAGTGCAGATGAAAAAGCAGACGCTTCTGCATTGACCATGCCTTTGAAAATGGTCATGAATGATTACTATGTAAAGGATATTTCCAATAAGATACGTTCCAGCATATCGGCAAAAATGTCAGGGGGCGAATTTATTCCGTCTGCAGGCAGTATTCCATATGGGTATATCAGAAATGCAGAATTTGCTACCTTTGATATTGATCCAGAGCCGGCTGAAGTAGTAAGAAAAATATATAAGTTAAGAGCCGGCGGCGAAAGCTTTAATGCGATTGCCCGCATATTAAATGAAAATAATATCCCTTCACCGGGGAAACTCAGACTGATTCGGGGCATCACGAAAGCTAAAAAGTATGAAAATGCAATTTGGATTCGTGGAACTATCCGTAAAATTTGTTCTGACCAGGTTTATATCGGGAACCGGATCCATGGAAAAGTAAAGAGGGATAAAGTCGGTCTGGAGAAAAAGAGACGGAGCGAAGACGAATGGCAGGTGATTGAAAATGCACATCCGGCGATCATTTCCATGCAGCTATATGAGGAAGTCCAGCAGGTAAATCAGGAAGAATTACAGCGAAGAGGAAAGTTTGAACAGAGAGCGGCATGTGGTGATGATTATCGTGATTTGTTTCGTGGGATGGTGTTCTGTGCGGAATGCCAAAGCTCTATGAGTGCGGCAAAAGGATGTGCCAGACCAGATGCCAAGACGCCAAGCCGAATATTTTACGATTGCAACGGATACAGGTATTCAGCTCATGCGCAATGCAGCAGCCATTATGTGAGGCAGGAAACACTGCTGAAAGCGGTAACGGACACTTTAAACCAGCAGGTGCAGGTGGCTGTAGATGTTGAACAGTTTGTCAGCAGACTGAAAAGTATGCCTAAAGTGGTTTTTTATCAGAGTGAGGCAGAAAGTCATTATGCAAGTGTATCCGCGAAGCGTAAGAATATGGAGTCCAAAATTGAACAGCTACTCATAGACCTTACCCAGAGAATCATAGACCGCAGTGAATATGATTATATGAAAAGACAGTATGCGAGAGAATATGAAGCGCTGTTGCAAGAGGAAACGAAAACCTTATCTGACATACGGGCGAAGGATGCTGTTCTTGGCGCCACTGAGAAATGGCTGGATGCAATCAAACGGTATCAGAAGATTCCGTCTATTGACCGTGCGCTCCTGAATCTGTTAGTGGCACGAATTGAGGTTTCAAAGGACAGGGAGATTAAGATTATTCTCAATTATGCGGATCCATATCAGCCAATCATGGAATTCCTTGAAAGAATCGAGGTGATAAGAGATGTCAGCTGAAAGACAGGATTTCTATTATCTGAGGCTTTCAAAGGAAGATGGTGATGTAGAGGAGGGTTCTGCAGATGAAAGCTGCAGCATTACTTCCCAAAGAGACTGTATCAAAAGATATTTGCAGGAACACCGTTTCCCGGAAGAGGAGTTCGAAGAGATTGTAGATGATGGATATTCCGGAACCAGTATGAACCGTCCCGGTATGAGACGGCTTTTGAATCTGGTGGAAAATGGCAAGGTACGAACCATTATTGTGCGAGACCTTTCCAGATTTGCCCGGAATTATCTGGAGGCGGGGCATTATCTTGAATTTGTCTTTCCTGCTTATGACGTGCGATTCATTTCTATTAACGATCAGTTTGACAGTGAGCAGCTTGGCGAAAGCACCGGCGGATTGGAGCTGGCAATAAAAAACCTGCTGAACCAGATGTACAGCAAGGATATTTCACGGAAGATCAAGAGTGCTGTGGATTTGAAAAAGCTGAGCGGCGAATATGTCTATGGAACAGCGCCTTACGGATACAAGAAGGGCGAAAAGAAGAACACGATTGTAATAGATCAAGAAGCCGCTGAGATTGTTAAGACAATTTTTGAATGGGCAGCAGATGGGATTACAATTACACAGATTGCCCGAAAACTGAATGAGGCTCATGTGGTAACGCCATCTGTCTATCTGGCATCAGTAAGAGGTAAATACAAGACACGGGCAGTATGGACCTTTGAGTCAGTCCGGAACATTTTGGCCAACCGTATTTATACCGGAGACACGGTTCCTTTTAAATCTCACGTTGTTCGCGTGGGCAGTGACAGAGTCAAGCAGATTCCGGAGGAACTCCAGCAGGTGATTCCGAATACCCATGAGGGGATCATATCCCGCGAGCTTTTCTATCAGGCTCGGACTGTGATAAAGTCAACGAAAAAATCAAAAGCATCAGCTCGCCCAAACCCATTTAAGTCTCTGTTGGTATGCAGCTGCTGCGGAAATCGTTTGATAAAGGGTAAACCACAAAATAAGAATTGGATTTGTGCAACACATAGGTACAATCCCGGATCAGACTGTGAGAAGGTTCGGTTTCGAGAAGATAAGCTGACGGAGATTGTCCTTCACGCAATCAATGTCCGCTGTAAGCTGCTGAATGCAAAAATAAAAAGGATGAAGCAGGAGAGCCATTCGGCAAAATCCAGTGAAGAGATACTCCAGACAGAATGCCAGACATTGCGCAGACAGATTGAAGGGCTGCAGGCTTCAAAGATGCAACACTATGAATCCTATGTCAGTGGGCAGCTGAGCAAAGAAAATTTTCTTATAAAAAAGCGGGAAGTTTCGACAAAGGAAGAAGATTTGAAAATCAGGCTCAGTGTGGCAGAACGCAAACTGAAGGAGCTGGAAGAAAAAATGAAAGCCAGTACCATGCAAATGGAAACTGGCAGGAAGATTATTGAATATCAGGAGATTACTGAACTTACCCCTCAGCTGATGAAAGAGCTGGTGAAAAAAATTATAATACGTCCGGATGGCTCTATACGCATAGAATGGAACTTCTGCGATGAGATGAATGAGCCGATTTCCTTAGATTTCTCTGGTAAAGCAACACCAGAAGAAAAAGCTATGTGAAAAATTGAAAAAGTTTTTGTCCTTCTATTGACACACTCGTGTCTGGTGAGCCGGTTCCGCGGCGGTGCAGACGGACAGAGGCGGAATCCGCATGAATCGAAAAAAAAGCTGGCATTTTCTGATGCAGTATGTTATAATTCCAAAATGACTGTAATTCTGCAGTGATACGATGCCGGCAGGCCGGATAACGGCTTATCATGCAGGCCGGCGGACTGGATGAAAACGTACATGTTATTTCATATATATGAAGGAGGAAAACGGATATCATGAGTGTACAGGTAGAGAATCTGGAGAAGAATATGGCGAAGCTGACCATTGAGGTTTCCGCTGAAGATCTGGAGCGGGCGATTCAGGCTGCTTATATGAAGGAAAAGGGCAGAATCAGCCTTCCGGGATTCCGCAAGGGCAAAGTTCCGCGGAAGATGGTTGAGAAGATGTACGGAGCCGGTATTTTTTATGAGGATGCTGCGAATACTCTGATCCAGGAGAATTACCCGCAGGCAGTTGACGAGAGCGGAGTGGACATTGTTTCCCGCCCAACGATTGACGTGGTGCAGATCGAGACGGGTAAGCCGTTTATCTTTACCGCAGAAGTGGCGGTGCGCCCGGAGGTGAAGCTGGGGGCATATAAGGGCATTGAGGTGACGAAGACGGAGATTTCCGTGACGGACGAGGAAGTCGACGCGGCAGTGGAGAAGGAGCGCGGCAACAACGCGCGTACCGTGACCGTGACGGATCGTCCGGTGCAAAGCGGTGATACGGCCGTGATTGATTTTGAGGGATTTGTGGACGGCGAGCCGTTCGAGGGCGGAAAAGGTGAGAATCACTCCCTGGAGATCGGTTCCCATTCCTTTATCGATACCTTTGAGGATCAGCTGATCGGAAAGAATTCCGGGGACGAGGTGGATGTCAGTGTCACCTTCCCGGAGAAGTACCAGGCAAAGGAGCTGGCAGGAAAGCCGGCGCTCTTTAAGGTGAAGATTCATGAGATCAAAGCAAAGGAGCTCCCGGAGTTAGACGACGAGTTTGCGCAGGATGTCTCCGAGTTCGATACACTTGAGGAATATAAGGCGGACGTCAGGAAGAATTTAACGGAGCAGAAGCAGAATGAAGTGAAGCGTGCCCAGGAGGACGAGGCGCTTCAGAAGATCATCGACGCTTCCGAGATGGAGATCCCGGATGCGATGCTTGATACCCAGTGCGAGAACATGTTAGACGAGTTTGCACAGAGGATTTCACAGAGCGGGCTGAGCATGGAGCAGTATATGCAGTTCTCGGGCCTGACGCCGGAGAAGCTGAAGGATCAGGTGCGTCCGGAGGCGCTGACAAGGATTAAGAGCAGCCTTGTCTTAGAGCAGATTGCGAAGGATGAGAACATCGAAGTGACCGATGAGGAGATCGATGCCGAGATCACGAAGATGGCGGGCGCATACGGGATGGAAGCCGAAAAGCTTAAGGAGTATATGGGAGATTCCGAGAAGGCGTCCATGAAGCGTGACATTTCCGTCACAAAGGCAGTGGATCTTGTCATGGCGAATGTGATTGAGGTGGAAAAAGCCGAAGAGGACAAAAAAGATGAAGCAGCAGAGGAGTAATCCCCTGTCGATTTACAATAAGCCGACCGCACGGTAGTCTGGCGGCTGCCCGGGGTGAACAGACTGGCTCTTTCTGAGCCGGTCTTGTTTACCTTCTGCCGGTCGGTTTTCTGGCGCTATCGGGGCGAGGTCCGGGTGCGCCGTATAATACTAGGAAAACGGAGGTAATGATGATGAGTTTGGTGCCATATGTCGTAGAACAGACCAGCAGAGGAGAGCGCAACTATGATATTTATTCCCGCCTGCTGAAGGACCGTATTATCTTTCTCGGGGAGGAAGTAAACGAGACAACGGCAAGTCTCGTGGTTGCACAGCTGCTGTTTCTGGAATCGGAGGATCCGAACAAGGATATCCAGCTGTATATCAATTCTCCGGGCGGAGTAGTGACAGCGGGGATGGCGATTTATGATACGATGCAGTATATCAAATGTGATGTGTCGACAATCTGTATCGGTCTTGCGGCGAGCATGGGGGCGTTTCTGCTCTCCGGAGGAGCAAAAGGCAAGCGATTTGCCCTTCCGAATGCGGAGATTATGATCCACCAGCCGTCCGGCGGTGCAAGAGGTCAGGCGACCGAGATTCAGATCGTCGCGGAAAATATTTTAAAGACAAAGAAAAAGTTAAATGAGATCCTTGCGGCAAATACCGGAAAGCCGTACGACGTCATTGCGGCTGACACGGAACGGGATTATTTCATGTCGGCGGCTGAGGCGAAAGAATACGGCCTGATCGATGATGTGATCACGCGCAAAGCGTCGGGTGACGAGTCGAAGTGATCGGGATTTCACAGTATATAAGAATGATGATGGAGAACGAAGACAATGGCAGTGAGAGGTGACGAGAGATTCCGCTGTTCGTTCTGCGGGAAACCGCAGGAACAGGTCCGCAAGCTGATCGCAGGCCCCAACGGGGCATATATCTGCGACGAGTGTGTGGATATCTGTGCGGAGATCATTGAGGAGGAGCTCGAGGAAGAGGAAGAAGGCGAAGTCGAGGAGGAAGAGCAGATCAATCTGCTGAAGCCCAGAGAGCTGAAAGCATTTTTGGACGAATATGTCATCGGACAGGATCAGGCCAAAAAAGTGCTCTCAGTTGCCGTGTACAATCATTATAAGAGGATTCTGGCGGGGGATGATCTCGGAGTGGAGCTCCAGAAGAGCAATATCTTAATGCTCGGGCCGACGGGGTCCGGGAAGACGTTTCTGGCGCAGACGCTCGCGAGGATCTTAAATGTCCCGTTTGCGATTGCGGATGCGACCACTCTGACCGAAGCCGGTTATGTCGGTGAGGATGTGGAAAATATCCTGCTTAAGATTATCCAGGCGGCGGATTATAATATCGATCGTGCGCAGCACGGCATTATTTACATCGATGAGATCGATAAGATTTCCAAAAAATCCGAAAACGTTTCCATTACCAGGGACGTGTCGGGGGAGGGTGTGCAGCAGGCGCTGCTTAAGATCCTCGAGGGAACGATGGCGTCGGTGCCGCCCCAGGGAGGGCGCAAGCACCCGCAGCAGGAGCTGATTCAGATCGATACGACCAATATCCTTTTTATCTGCGGAGGAGCGTTTGACGGGCTTGAAAAAATCATCGAGACGCGCCTGGATCAGAAGACGATCGGTTTCAACGCGGATATTAAGGCTAAAAATGAGTACAATATCGGCGATGTGCTGAAACATGCGCTGCCGCAGGATTTTGTGAAGTTCGGTCTGATTCCTGAGTTTATCGGGCGTGTTCCGATGACGGTATCGCTGGATATGCTGGACCGCGATGCGCTGATCCGGATCTTAAAGGAGCCGAAGAACGCGCTGACAAAGCAGTATCAGAAGCTGTTTGAACTCGACGGGGTCGAACTGCAGTTCGATGACGATGCGCTTGAGGAGATCGCAGACAAGGCGTTGGAGCGCAAGACAGGAGCCAGGGGCCTGCGGGCGATCATGGAAGAGGTCACACTGGATATGATGTATCACATCCCGTCGGAGGAGAATGTCACGAACTGTTTTGTCACAAAACAGCTGGTGCGTGAGATGCTGGTGGTTGAGAACCGGGAACTGAAGAGACTCGAGGCAGGCTGATCGGACGAAGGTACATCCGGCGCGGGCGGGTGAGATCATACCGCGCCGGATGTGTCTGATCCGGACGCTGTCGCGGGCGCAGACGCGAACATGTGGGACCGTGTCTGCGGCGGGAGTGGAAACAGTTGCCGTTATGGGAAGACAGAGGTTTCAAATTGAATACAATGACATTAAAGATGCCTGCCGTAGCACTCCGCGGCATGGTGATCCTGCCGGGAATGATTGCACATTTCGACATCAGCCGCGAGAAGTCCGTCAAAGCGATAGAACATTGTATGACGGAGGATCAGAAGATTTTTCTCGTGGCACAGAAGGATGTGGAGCAGGAGGAACCAAAGACGGGAGATCTGTTCCAGATCGGTGTGATCGCGGAAGTCAAGCAGGTGATAAAGTTACAGAATAATGTTGTCCGCATTCTGGTGGAAGGCAAAGAACGCGCCGAGGTTTCGTCGTTTCAGGAAGACGGGAGTTTCCTGGTGACGGAGATCGCGCGGCTTGAGGGCGAGACAGACGAAGGGCTGACCGGGGAGGCGAAGCTGGCCATGGTGCGCAGCATTCAGGAGACCTATCACCGGTATCAGACCGTGAATCCGCGGGCGGGCAAGGAACTGCTCAGACAGATCAGCACGATCACCGATCTCGAGAAGCTGATGGATCAGATCGCCAACAATCTTCCGGTATCCTACGAGGAGAAGCAGAAGATCCTGGAAGCGGTGTCTCTGACCGAGCGCTACGAGGTGCTGATGGTGCTTCTGCTGCAGGAGATTCAGATCGCTGCGATCAAAAGCGAGTTTCAGGCCAAGCTGAAAGAGCGCGTGGACAGGAATCAGAAGGAGTACATCTTAAGGGAACAGATGCGTCTGATCAAAGACGAGCTCGGCGAGGGCAGCGCGGATTCCGAGGTGGAAGGCTATGAAAAAGAAGTCGAAAAGCTCAAAGCCGACAAGGAAGTGAAAGAGCGGCTGAAAAAAGAGATTGAGCGGTTTAAGACCATCAATCCGAGCTCCTCGGAGAGTGCGGTATCCCGCGGCTATATCGAGACGCTTTTAGAGCTGCCCTGGAATAAGATTTCAAAGGATAATAAGGACATCGGAAATGCCAGACGAGTCCTGAATGAAGATCACTACGGCCTGGAGAAGGTCAAGGACCGGATGCTGGAGTTTCTTGCGGTCCGGAATCTGACCGGCAAAGGGGAGAGCCCGGTGATCTGCCTGGTGGGACCGCCCGGAACCGGAAAGACCAGCATCGCGCGCTCAGTGGCGCGTGCGCTGGAAAAGAAGTATGTCCGCATCAGCTTAGGGGGCGTGAGGGACGAGGCGGAGATCCGCGGACACCGGCGCACCTATGTCGGGGCGATGCCCGGACGGATCGTAAGCGGCCTGCGCACTGCGGGTGTGAAGAATCCCCTGATGCTGCTCGACGAGGTGGACAAGATGAGCAGTGATTACCGCGGTGACACGGCGTCTGCGCTGCTTGAGGTGCTCGATGCGGAACAGAACAGCCATTTCCGGGATCATTATGTGGAGCTGCCGGTCGATCTTTCCGAGGTTTTGTTTATTGCGACAGCCAATTCCATGCAGAATATTCCGCGGCCGCTGATGGACCGGATGGAGATCATCGAGGTCAGCAGCTATACCGAAAATGAAAAGCTGCACATCGCAAAAGAACATCTGCTGCCGAAGCAGATCCGCAAAAACGGGTTAAAGCAGGAGCAGTTAAAGATCAGCGACGGCGCTCTGCAGAAGATCATCACAGGCTATACCAGGGAAGCGGGCGTCCGGAACCTTGAGCGCAGGCTCGGCGAGATTGCGCGCAAGACGGCCCGGGAGATCTACGAGGAGAAGCATAGCAGGGTGAAGGTCACCGGACAGAATGTGGACAAATACCTCGGCAAAGAAAAGTACCGTTTCGACCAGAAGAATGAGAAAGATGAGATCGGGATTGTGCGCGGGCTTGCGTGGACAAGCGTGGGCGGCGATACCCTTGAGATCGAAGTGAACATCATGCCGGGGAAGGGAGCATTTCAGCTCACCGGGCAGATGGGCGATGTGATGAAGGAATCGGCGCAGACCGGGATCAGCTACATTCGTTCCGTGAGCACGGAATATGAGATCCCCAAAAAGTTTTTCCGCGAGCACGATATTCACATTCATATTCCCGAGGGCGCGGTGCCGAAAGACGGTCCGTCCGCCGGAATCACAATGGCGACGGCCATGCTCTCGGCGATCACGAAGATACCGGTGCGCGCGGATGTCGCGATGACCGGCGAGATCACGCTGCGCGGACGCGTGCTGCCGATCGGAGGGCTGAAAGAAAAGCTCCTGGCGGCCAGAAACGCAGGGATCCGCACGGTCTGCATCCCGAAGAAAAACGAGCGGGACGTGGAGGAGATTCCGGCGGAGGTAAAAAAAGGATTAGAGCTTGTCTTTGTGGAGCAGATGAATCAGGTGCTGGATGTGGCGTTTGTGCGGCAGGCAGTATGAGAAGGGGAAACGATGGTTATTAAAAAGGTAAGCCTGGAAACAGTCTGCGGGATCACGAGTAAGATCCCGGAAAGCCCGTTCAATGAGGTGGCGTTTGCCGGGAAGTCAAACGTAGGAAAATCTTCCCTGATCAATGCACTGATGAACCGGAAGGCGTTAGCGCGTACTTCCGCGCAGCCGGGCAAGACGCAGACCATCAATTTTTACAATATCAATGACGCGATGTACCTGGTGGATCTGCCGGGGTACGGCTTTGCAAAAGCGCCCGAGGAGATACGGGCGAAGTGGGGAAAAATGATCGAGCGGTATCTTCACACGTCAAAGAAGCTGAAGGCCGTGTTTCTGCTGATCGATATCCGCCACGCGCCGTCGGCGAATGACAGGCAGATGTACGAGTGGATGGTATACCAGGGATATGCGCCGGTGATTATCGCGACCAAGCTCGATAAGATCAGGCGCAGTCAGATCCAGAAACAGCTGAAGCTTTTGCGCGAGGGTCTGGATCTCGTGCCGCAGACGGTGATCATTCCGTTTTCGGCGCAGACAAAGCAGGGCAGAGAGGAGATCTGGCAGCTGATTGATTCGCTGGTGCTCGAGGAAGAGATGACACAGGAAGAAGAATGACGGGACAGGATACAGACAGGGAAATCCGCGGGAGAGATCTGCGGGTTTCCCTGTTTTTTCTGCCGGGAATCCCGTTCATTCGCGGAGGCGGAAAGCCGGGCCTGGCGTCCCGTTCATTCGCGGAGGCGGAAAACCGGGCCGGGCGTCCCGAATGTGGCGGAAAGCCGGCGTCATGTTCGTGATGGTGAAGAGCCGGGCTGCGCGTCTGGCGCGCTCTTGCACCCGATTCCGGTTCGTGATAAAATGGGCGTTGAACAGAGCCGCACAGAGGAGATCGTCTGACGGAGGGGCGCCCAGGAAAAAGCGGTCAGATACGGAAATCAGATCAGTATGGAGGGAAAATCATGTTCAGAAAAACAAAAATTGTTTGTACGCTGGGTCCGGCGACGGATGACGAGGCGGTATTAAAGCGTCTGATCGCGGAGGGAATGAATGTCGCACGTTTTAATTTTTCCCACGGGACGCATGAGGAGCAGGAGGAGCGTCTGAAGATGCTCTGCAGGCTGCGGGAGGAGGCGGGAGTTCCGGTGGCGGCGCTTCTTGACACCAAGGGACCGGAGATCCGGTTAAAAGGATTTGAGGGCGGCAGGGCGGAGCTTGTCAGCGGACAGATCTTTACGCTGACCACGGAGGATATTGTGGGAGACGGGACACGTGTCTCGATCACATACCAGGATCTGCCGCAGGATGTCAGACCGGGCAACCGGATTCTGATCGACGACGGTCTGATTGAGATGGAGGTAAAGGAGATCCGGCCGGCGGAGGGAAACAGGGAGCGCACGGAGGGCGCGGCGCCGATGGATATCGTCTGCAGCGTGTTAAACGGAGGGCCGGTTTCCGATAAAAAAGGAGTCAACGTGCCGAATGTCCAGCTCTCCATGCCCTATATCAGCGAGAAGGACTACAGCGATATCGTTTTTGCGGTGGAGAAAGGCTATGACTTTATCGCGGCATCTTTTGTGCGCACGGCATCGGATGTGCTTGAGATCCGCAGGATCTTAGAGGAAAAGGGCGGCGAGGAGATCATGATTATCTCCAAAATCGAGAACATGCAGGGCGTGCAGAATATCGATGAGATCATCCGTGTATCGGACGGAATCATGGTAGCCCGCGGCGATATGGGAGTTGAGATCCCGCTGGAAGATGTGCCGGTGATTCAGAAAATGATTATTCATAAGGTGAGTGAGGCCGGAAAAATGGTCATCACCGCGACACAGATGCTGGATTCCATGATGAAGCATCCAAGACCGACCAGGGCGGAAACGACAGATGTCGCAAACGCGATTTATGACGGGACGAGCGCGACAATGCTCTCCGGAGAGACGGCGGCAGGGCTCTACCCGGTGGAGGCGGTAAAAACGATGGTCCGCATCGCGCTGCGCACGGAACGCGACATCAATTATCTCAGAAGATTCCGGCAGCGGGAGACAATGAGCAATCCGGATGTGACAAACGCGATCTCTCACGCGACCTGTATGATGGCTGTGGATCTGAACGCGGCCGCGATCATCACGGTCAGTAAATCCGGGCGCACCGCGCGTATGATTTCAAAGTATCGTCCGGATTCCCCGATCATCGGCGGATGCATGGACGAGCGGGTGTACCGCCAGTTAGCGCTCTCCTGGGGAGTTGTGCCGCTGCTGCTCGAGGAAAAAAATCAGGCCGAAGAACTGTTCGACTACGCGGTGGATACCGCTGAGAGCGCGGGCGTGATTGAAAAAGGGGACGTCGTCGTGCTCACAGCCGGCGTGCCGCTCGGCGTCTCGGGAACCACAAATCTGATCAAGGTGCAGGTGGCAGGCCATATCCTGGTCAAGGGACGCGGCATCGGGAACAAAAAGGTTTCCGCAAATCTGTGCGTCTGCCGCAGCCCGGAGGATCTTGAGAACTTTAAGGAGGGCGATATCATCGTCGCAGCCGATACGGATAACAGTATGATCCGCCAGCTGCGCCAGGCATCCGGTCTGATCGTGGAAGCGGAGAGTGAGAGCTGCCATGCGGCAATCGCGGGGTTAAGCCTGGATATTCCGGTCTTAACCGGTGCGAAGCAGGCGCTCGGCGTCTTAAAATCCAGTGCGTATGTAGAGCTGGACTGCGAGCACGGGATCGTGCGGGCGAATTGAGACAGCGGCATGACCCGCGTATGCGATCAGCAGGCACTGAGCCATGCAAAAAGCGCATGGCCCGTACCGGCGGCGAGCCGGGGCTTCTGACCGGGGGAGCCGGCGGGGGAGCGTCATTCTTTCAGCAGATCGTTGAGAAAGGTGAGATACCGGAACCGGATCTCACAGCTGCCGGAAGAGAAGACCTCGCGGTATTCTTCTTCCGTGAGCACCTCGCGTAAAACCTCGCCGGCCTCCTCGTTCGTCACCTCATAGACGCTTCCCGAAAAACACAGATTCGGGTACATCACACACCACCAGTTATGCCCGTTTCCCTCGCCGATCACCAGTTCGAGCGCGTCATAGCGTCCGGCCGGAAACGTGAAGCCGCCGTAGGATTTTTCGGGAAAATCGACCTCGTCCAGAAAGGCCCGCACCTCATACTCACAGCCTTCCTGACGCAGCACGGCCTCCGCGGTTTCCTCGATCTGCGAAAGGCGGGAGGCGGCGATCGCCCTGGACTGGTCTTTGGAGGATGCGGCTGCAAATACCGCGGAGAGCTCGCCGCCGACGGCATCGCGGACCATCAGCTTCAGCTCCTGATCGCGCGGGGAATCGCTGTTTGCAATGACATGGAAACGCAGTACTTTGCCTGCGATCTCCCGCTGCATATGCCACGCCTGCTCATAGCGGATTCCGAGACATATCGCAAGGAGGCATACCGCGCCTGTCATTATGTAGACGAATCCTCTTTTCCTGTTCGTCCTTTTTGCGGGGCAAAGATAAGGTGCCGTGTCCTTTTTTTGGTGCTTTGTATTCATAATCTGTTCCTTTCCGTGTCTGTATTTGTTTTGTCTGATCTGACTATTGCCATATCCGGGACCGTTTATTCACCTGCCTGTAAAAATGTTCCATGCTGCGGCTTTTTGCAGAACGGACAGCTGCGCGCGAAACACCTGTTTTGCAGAACGGACGGCTGCGCGCGAATTACCTGTTTTACAGAGACGGACGGCTGCGCGCGAAACACCTGTTTTGCAGAGACGGACAGCTGCGCGCGAAACGCCTGTTTTGCAGAGACGGAAGGAACGTCCCGCATAAAAGTTACACTTGCGAAATCGGTAAAAAGCGGGTAATATGGTGATACAAAGATCGGGAAATGAGGAGATATTATGACAAAAGACGTACTGGTATCCATCAGCGGGCTGCAGTTTGCAGAGGGTGTGGACAATGACTCGGTGGAGGTGATTACCTCGGGCGATTATTATAAAAAAAACGGGAAACATTATGTCGTATATGACGAGGTGACGGAGGGGACGGATGAGCTCACGAAAAATATCGTAAAGTTGGGGGAGGACTCTCTTGATATCACGAAACGCGGCGTGGCGAATGTCCATATCATGTTTGAAAAGAACCGGAAAAACGTCACCTATTATTACACGCCGTTTGGCAGTATCCTTCTCGGGATTCATGCCACGCGCATTGATGTGAAGGAGACGGAAGAGGAGATCACGGCGCTCGTCGATTATGCGCTTGAGATGAACTATGAACATGTGGCCGACTGTACGGTCACGATAAAAATCACATCAAAAAATGCAGGAGATTTCCGACTGTAGGAACTCCTGCATTTTATGTAGCGGTTATTTTTTCTTTTTCGGCTGCTTTTCTTTGGCCAGCGCTTTTTTCTCCTGGTCAAGTCTGGCATTGGCGGCGGCAGCCCGGTCTTTTAAGCGGGCGCGCCAGTTCTTTTTGCCCTGCGGCTTTTCAAGAGGACCGCGGATGCCGGTGACCTTTGTGATGTAGATGCCGCTCACGGATGCCTTGACCTCTTTTTTGACCGGAATCAGATCAAAAACGGATTCATCCGCGATTAAGGACATCACACGCGGGCCGACTTTTGCCTTGACAATCGGAAGCTTGGAACGCCGCATCAGCTTCGGCGTCTGGTCAATCACCATCTGCGGAAGACCGGAGTCTTTGATCCGCATCCGCTTTTTGTCGATGATGAGCATGGTGACGGTCTGCGCCGCCGCGGCGAGCTGCTCGTCCTGCTCCTCTTTCTTTTTCTGCGCGCGTCTGCCGAGAAAATACAAAACAACCAGACCGATCAGCAAGACGGCCATAATAACCAGTAATACAATGGTAAATGTGTTCATGCTATAAGTCCCTCCTGAAAATCAGTTTCGCATTTTATTGTAGCATTGATCCGAAAAAAAAGCAATTGTGAAAGTTTGTGCGAAGGCTTTTATTTTTGCGGGAAATGTGGTATATTAGCAGGGTTAACGTACGAAACATGTGGAAGGAAAGGTTAGAATCATATGAAAAAGAAAATAACAGCAGGGCTCCTTGCCCTGACGCTTGCGCTGTCTCTGGCCGGCTGCGGGGACGATAAGGCGGCGCCGGACGAAGCCGCGGGAACGGAATCCGCCGGCGGGACGGAGAGCGCCGCTTTGAACGAAGAGACGAAGGCTTCCGGAGAGACGGAGCAGATCATAAGCGACAGCGCTTCGTTTGACTTAAACGGAGCGGATTATGTGACACTGTGCGATTACAGCTCCATAGAGGTGACGATCACCGGGAGATATGAGGTGGAGGACGCGGATGTCACGGACTATCTCGCGCAGCTGCTTTTGGAGTACGGCCCGTTTTACACGGATGATCCGGAAAAGACGACGATTGAGGAAGGCGATATCGTCGATGTGGATTATGTCGGGAAAAAGGACGGTGTTGCGTTTGACCGCGGGAGCGCGGAGCATCAGCTGCTCGATGTGTCAAACAATTCATCCGTCGACGGCTCGAAGTTTATCGATGGTTTTACGGAAGGGCTGATCGGGGCATCGGTCGGGGATACGGTTGACTGCGACGTGACATTTCCGGAGAATTACGGCAATGAGGATCTGGCCGGTCAGCCGGTGGTATTTACGTTTACGGTGAATGCCATTCAGAAAGAGATGACCGTCGAAGATGTGGATGATGAATTTGCAAAAGAGCAGTTCCAGGCGGAGACGGCGGAGGAGATGTATACGGAGCTTTATGAATACCTGGAGAGTGCCGCGCGCTACGACAGGGAGCGGGACACGTATCAGGCAGTGCAGGATTATCTGCTCCTGAACTGTACCGTGGAGGTGCCGGAGGATTATCTGGCAGCGCGGCTGTCGGACTACCGGAGGCAGTTTATCGCACAGAACTGCGGCGGGGAAGAGAGTGAGCTTGAGTCTTTCCTGAGTGTCTACTACGGAAAGAGCGTGGAGGAGATGGAGGACTACTGGGAGGAAATGACGGATCGGAGCATCCGGCTGGAGCTGATTATGGATCTCATCGCAGATGAGCTTGCGGTTGAGATCGATGAGGAGGAGTTTATGAGCTATGCGTCCCAAATGGCATCCGGAAACGGCTACGGATCCGTGGAGGAGATGTATCCGGCTTACGGTTTCGGGGACCCGGTCTATGGGGAGACCTATTTTAAAAAGCTGTACCGGTACGACAAGGCGCTTGATCAGCTGATCACGTCGGCGGTGGTGCATGTAAATGAAACCGGGGCAGACAATGAAACCGGGGAAAACAGTGAAACCGGAACAGACAATGAAACCGGGGAAAACAGTGAAACCGGGGCAGACAATGAAACCGGAGAAACCGGGGAAGGCAGCTGACAGAACGAAAGCCGTGACAGAGGAAACGGGGGAACGGCCGGATGAATCCGGCGGGGCCGTGCGGAACGTGCGGCCTGTTGTGACAGAAATCAGGGCGCCGCATGGCGGGATGGAGGAAATGATGGATTTGGTGAATGTAAGAGATTTGTTTCGGAATCAGGCGGATTACGCCAATCAGGAAGTGACGATCGGAGGATGGGTCAGAAGTGTCCGCAATTCCAAAAATTTTGGATTTATCGTGGTGAACGACGGTACTTTTTTTGAGCCGGTGCAGGTGGTGTTTTCCGACGGGCTGGAGAATTTTGAGGAGATCGGAAAGCTCAATGTCGGTGCGGCGATCATCGTGACCGGGAAGCTTGTGGAGACGCCGGATATGAAGCAGCCGTTTGAGATCCAGGCGAAGGAGATTACCGTGGAGGGCGCCTCGACGCCGGATTATCCGCTGCAGAAGAAAAAGCACAGTTTTGAATATTTACGGACGATTTCGCATCTGCGCCCGCGGACCAATACGTTCGAGGCCGTATTCCGGGTGCGCTCGCTGATCGCCTACGCGATCCACAGGTTTTTCCAGGAGAGGGATTTTGTGTATGTCCACACGCCCATTATCACGGGCAGCGACTGTGAGGGCGCCGGAGAAATGTTCCAGGTGACGACGCTTGATCTGAATCATCTGCCGCGCAATGAAGCGGGAGGCGTTGATTTTATGCAGGATTTCTTTAACAAGCCGACGAACCTGACGGTCAGCGGCCAGTTAAACGGTGAGACGTATGCGATGGCGTTTAAGAACATCTACACGTTCGGACCGACGTTCCGCGCGGAGAATTCCAACACGACGCGCCATGCGGCGGAATTCTGGATGATCGAGCCGGAGATCGCGTTTGCGGATCTCAATGATGATATGATGCTCGCGGAGAGCATGTTAAAGTACATCATCAACTATGTGCTGGAGCATGCGCCGGAGGAGCTGGCGTTTTTCAACCAGTTTGTCGACAAAGGGCTTCTGGAGCGCCTGAATCATGTGGCAAATTCGGATTTTGCGCGTGTGACCTACACCGAGGCCGTGGAGATTCTGCAAAAAAACAATGACCGGTTTGAGTACAAGGTGAGCTGGGGCGCGGATCTGCAGACCGAGCATGAGCGCTATCTGACCGAGGAGGTCTATAAGCGCCCGGTTTTTGTCACGGATTACCCGAAGGAGATCAAGGCGTTTTACATGAAGCAGAACGAGGACGGGAGAACGGTGGCTGCCGTCGACTGTCTGGTGCCGGGGATCGGGGAGATCATCGGCGGCAGTCAGAGGGAGGACGACTACGACAAGCTGCTCGCGCGGATTCGGGAAATGGGATTAAATGAGAACGATTACGATTTTTATCTTGATCTCAGAAAATACGGCACGGCACGGCATGCCGGGTTCGGGCTCGGATTTGAGCGCTGCGTGATGTATCTGACGGGGATGTCGAATATCCGCGACGTGATCCCGTTCCCGCGGACCGTCAATAACTGCGAGCTGTAGACACGGGGCTGCTGTGGAGAGACACCGGCTGCGCTTCGGGCCTGCACCGCGCGCTTCGCTACACGGTGACAAAGGACGCAGTCTGAGACAGGAAGTATCCGGGACAGATGCGGTTTTTGTCGCGGAATTTTGCGGGAAATCTCTTTTCAGGCAAAGGCGGATATGATATACTTGTTTTAACCGGTGCGCCGAAGGCGGCGGAAGTATAAAGTCAGGCAGCACCACAGAAACAGAGCGCTGCGGGAAGCGTGTTTCCCGGCAGGGCGGATGATGCGAGGAGATGAGAAGATGACAGAGAGCGGACTGCTGATATTTATGGGAATACTGATTCTTTTGGTCGTGATTGTGACCGTGGTTGTGGTGGCATCCTCCGTGGCGGGGACAGCGGCAGCGATTGCGGATGATGAAGACGGGGACGACGCATAAGGGTATGAGCGCGCTGCAGACAGGCGGGAGATCGGAAGAAGATTTCCTGCCTGTCTGTTTTTGATTTCTTTTTTAAAAAGGATCTAAAAAAAATATTAAAAATCTATCGAACCTCTTGCAATCACATTCAAATAAGCTAAACTGAATAATGCCGACCGACCGGTCGGACGACAACGCAAAAACAAGAACAGACGAAGGAGAGACAGACAGTGATTTCACGATTCAGCGTAAAGAAGCCATATACGATTATTGTCGGCGTGATTCTGGTGGTGGTGCTCGGCGTCGTGTCGTTTACACGGATGACGACGGATCTGCTGCCGGATATGAGCCTGCCCTATGCGCTTGTGATGACGACGGATATGGGCGCAAGTCCGGAGGAGGTGGAGACGGATGTGACCGCGCCGATTGAGGCGGCGATGGCGACGACCTCGAATATTAAAAACGTCAGTTCCACATCCAGGGATAATTACTCGTTGGTGATCTTAGAGTACGAGCAGAACGCTAATATGGATTCTGTACTGATTGAGATACAGCAGAAACTGGATCAGCTGAAAGGAAGCTGGCCGGACAGTGTGGGCACACCCATGATCATGCAGATCGATCCGGAAATGATGCCGGTCATGGTGGCGTCCGCGGACGTGGAGGGGATGGATCAGACCGCGGTTTCCGCTTACGTGGAGAATGAGCTGGTTCCGACGCTTGAGAGTGTGGAGGGCGTGGCTTCCGTCACGACGACCGGCGCGCTCACGGAATCGATTCAGGTGACGATGGACCAGGAGAAGATCGATGCGTTAAACGAGAAGATTCTGGAGAAAATCGAAGAGCAGTTTGCCGATGCGCAGGAGGAACTGGACGAGGCTTCCGAGGAGATCGAACAGGGGAAAAAACAGCTGGACTCCGGGAAGGCGCAGATGGAGCAGCAGATCAGCTCGGCGCATAACGAGATCATGAACGGCAAGATACAGACGTTTGTCGCGGAGTCGGATATGCAGATGAACCTGATGCTGCTCCAGCAGACAAAGGCGCTGCTCGAGCGGGCGATTCCGATGCTTCAGACGGCGTATAACGACGGGATGGCGATCAAAACGCAGATCGAGGCGATCCAGGCGATTTTACAGCAGACGACGCCGGAGAATCCGGATATCAGTCTGCCGGAGAACCCGGATATCAGTCTGCCGGAGAACCCGGATATCACCCTGCCGCCCGGGACGCAGCTTCCGGGGGCGGATCAGCTCGCGCAGCTGCAGGCGCTCTATGATCAGTTAAAAGCCTTAAACGATCTGATCGCCGGCCAGGGAGCACAGCTTGAGAGCATGGGGATCACGGTAAAAACACTTGAGGATATCCCGCGTGCGATCGGGGATATGACGACGATCTTAGGTCAGACAAACCAGGGGATCGCGGCGATCCAGGAGGCGCAGACGCAGGTGGCGGAGGGAAAGACCTCACTGGATCAGGCGCTTGTCGCCTTAAATGAGAACCAGATGAAGGGGATTCTGGAACTCAGCGACGCAGCGGCACAGCTCGCCGACGCCGAGGGGCAGCTTGCCATGGGACAGAGCCAGTTGGACGCGGCAAAGGACGAGGCGATAAACGCAGCGGATCTGGATCAGATTCTGACGGTGGATATGCTTGGAAATCTTCTCGTTGCACAGAATTTTTCGATGCCGGCGGGCTATGTGGGGGAGAAGGACGATCAGTACATGGTGCGCGTGGGCGATAAGCTAAAGACCATGGAGGACCTCTCGAATGTCGTTCTGATTGATATGGGGCTTGACGGCATCGATCCGATCCGGCTTTCCGATGTGGCGGATGTCGTGCAGGTGGACAATGCGGACGAATCCTACTCCAGGGTCAACGGCAATCCGGCGATCATGCTCTCCATCGAGAAGCAGACCGGATATTCGACCGGGGATGTCACCGGGCGCGTGAAAGAGAAGTTCGCATCGCTGGAGCGGGAGAACGAGGGGCTTCACATGGCGATCCTGATGAATCAGGGCGTTTACATCGATATTATCGTGGATTCGGTCCTGCAGAATATGATTGTCGGAGCGCTGCTTGCAGTGATTGTGCTCGCGGTATTTTTAAAGGATATCAAACCGACGCTTGTCATCGCGTGCTCGATTCCGCTGAGTGTGATTTTTGCGATCGTTCTGATGTATTTTACGGGGATTTCGCTCAATATTATCTCTCTGTCCGGGCTTGCGCTTGGAATCGGTATGCTGGTGGACAACTCGATCGTTGTGATCGAGAACATCTATCGGTTAAAACATGAGGGGTATTCGATCCGAAAAGCGGCGGTCGAGGGCGCCGGCCAGGTTACGGGAGCGATCATTGCGTCCACACTGACGACGGTCTGCGTGTTTGCGCCGATTATTTTTACGGAAGGCATCACAAGACAGCTGTTTGTGGATATCGCGCTCACGATCACATTTACGCTGACCGCCAGCCTTGTGGTCGCGCTGACATTTGTGCCGATGATGGCGGCGGGCGTGTTAAAAAATACGAAAGAGGTAAAAGAGGGCTTTTTTGAGCGCATGCAGGAATTTTACGGCAGGGTGCTCGCACTATCGCTCCGTTTTAAGGCGATTGTGCTGATTGCGGTGGTGGCGCTTCTGGCAGTCAGCGGTGCGGCGGCATTTTCCAGGGGATTTTCTTTTATGAACATGGAGATGGAAGCGGATCAGCTGTCGGTGACGGTGACGGCAAAGGAGGACGAGACGCTCACCTTTGAGGAGCTGACCGGGATGGCGGATGAGATCACAACGCGGCTGTCCGGCATCGACGGAGTCGAGACGATCGGCGCCATGGTAGGAGGCGGTACGATGATGTCCATGGGAGACGGCAGCGGCGATGCGGTGACGATGTACCTGATTCTTGCCGAGGATTCGAAGGTGTCTTCCGCAGAGATCATCCGGCAGGTGGAAGAGCTGACCGCGGATCTTAACTGTGAGGTAAATACGGATGCCTCTGCGTCGGACATGAGCGCATTTTTTGGAAACGGACTTACGGTACAGATCAGCGGCAGGGATCTTGACGTGCTGCAGGAGCTTGCGGCGCAGGTCGCGGAACTGGTGGAAGCGGAGGAGGGAACCGTTGATGTGGATGCGGGACTTGACAACACGACACCCTCGTTTACCATCCGGGTGGATAAAGAAAAAGCGGCGGAGTACGGGATGACGACGGCACAGGTATTTCAGCTGGTCTATGCGAAGATGGCGCCCTCCGCCTCGCCGACCACGATATCTACAGATATAAAAGATTATGAGGTGTATGTACAGACACAGGAGCAGTCGGGAGTTACGCTGGCTGACATTAAGTCGCTGACCTTTCCCTACACCGACCGGGAGGGGAACACAAGGGATATTTCGCTGCGCGAGATCGCGGAATTCGTGGAGGGCAGCAGTTTAAATGCGATCAGCAGAGATTCCCAGACGAGATACTTAAATGTCACGGCGGGTATCGATGAGGAGCACAATGTCACGCTGGTCAGCAACCGTCTGCAGAGCGAGCTGGAAAAGATCAGTCTGCCGGAGGGGTATGAGATCGCGATGACCGGTGAGGATGAGATGATCAACGATGCGATCAGTCAGCTCTATCTGATGCTGCTTTTGGCAGTGATTTTTATCTACCTGGTGATGGTGGCGCAGTTTCAGTCCTTCCTGTCGCCGTTTATCATCATGTTTACGATCCCGCTTGCGTTTACCGGCGGCCTGTTTGCCCTGTTTTTTACCGGAAATGAAGTCAGCGTTGTCGCGATGATCGGTTTCGTCATGCTGGCCGGTATTATCGTCAACAACGGTATCGTGATGGTGGATTATATCAACCAGCTGAGGCGGGAAGGCATGGACAAAAAGGCTGCGATCATCGAATCCGGAAAAACGAGGCTGCGTCCGATTTTAATGACGGCGCTCACGACGATCCTCTCGATGTCCACGATGGCGGCCGGACTCGGGGACGGTTCGGAGATGATGCAGCCCATGGCGATCGTGACGGAGGGCGGACTGATTTACGGCACACTGCTGACCTTAATCGTGGTGCCCTGCATCTATGACGCGTTCAACCGGGAGAAAAATATGGTGGAGGAGGAGCTCTGATGACGGAGAAAAACATGTTTACACAACCGCCTGAAAAAGTCGCTCTGATGTATGGGGCCGTGATGGAGCTGATCAATGAGGGGGCGGATGTGAATGCGATCAAGGTGTCGGATATCACGGGTCGTGCAGGGATCGGCAAGGGCACCGCATACGAATATTTTTCGTCAAAGGAAGAGATTATTACAAATGCAGTTATATATGACGCGATGAAAAAGCGGGAGCAGATCATCGCGATTGTGGACGGGGACGGCAGCTTTGCCGAAAAAGTAAACCGGATGTTCGACTTTATCGCCGACAAATTCGAGGATAAGCGGATGTTCTGCATGCTCGTCCGGATCGGGACCGGCTCTTACGAGATTTCGGAGCTGTTAAAACGGGAGTATGAGAGGATGCAGGTGCAGGCCGACGGGCTCGGGTTAGAGCAGCTGTGCGACCGGCTGATGGAGCAGGGGATAAAAGAGGGCGTGATCCGCGAGCCGAACCGTTGCTTCAGACGCATGGCGTTTGGCGCGCAGGTGATCGCGATTGCGGTCTGCCTGGTGGCGGAGAAAAAAGGAAAGAATGTGCCGGTGTCCGTGGAGCAGGCGAAGGCGTTTGCGTATGAGTCGCTGGTGAAGAGCTTAAGCTGAGGCCGGAAAGGAAAAAAAATGATTTGCGTTAAAATTGACATGATGCCTGAAATTTATTGCGGAACAATTGTGGTAAACAGATTTGTATAAAAATGTGAAGGGGAAGAAGACATGGAGCGAAACAGTCAGAGACTGCGGCGCCTCGCACCGGAGTGCGATCCGCTGCGCATCGGGACCGGGTGGAAGCCGGAGGATCTCGCAAAACCGCAGATTATGATTGAAAGTACGTTCGGCGACAGCCATCCGGGCAGCGGGCACTTAGACCGGCTTGTGGAGGCGGTGCGCGAGGGGATCGCACAGGCGGGCGGATTCGGCGCGCGCTATTTCTGCACGGATATCTGCGACGGGGAGAGCCAGGGGACGGACGGGATCAATTACAGCCTGGCGAGCCGCGAGATGATCGCAAATATGATTGAGATTCACGCCAACGCAACGCCATTTGACGCGTGCGTCTGTCTCGCGAGCTGTGATAAGGGCATGCCGGCAAACCTGATGGGACTTGCGCGCGTGAATATCCCGGCCGTGGTCGTCCCGGGCGGCACGATGAAGGCCGGGCCGGACATGCTGACCTTAGAGCAGCTCGGCATGTACAGCGCGAAGTATGAGAGAGGCGAGATCGACGGGGAGAAGCTCGACTGGGCAAAGCAGAACGCCTGTCCGGGCTGCGGCGCCTGCTCGTTTATCGGGACGGCCTCGACGATGCAGATCATGGCCGAGGCGTTAGGGCTTGCACTCCCGGGCAGCGCGCTTCTGCCGGCGGACAGCCCGGATCTGATCGCTTACGCGAAGCGGGCGGGGGAGCGGGCCGTCGCGCTCGCGGTGACGACGGGCATGCGCCCCTCGGATATCGTCACGATGGAGAGCTTTGAGAACGCGATTCTCGTGCACGCGGCGATCTCGGGCAGCACGAACTGCCTGCTGCACATCCCGGCGATTGCGCACGAGTTCGGGATTGAGATCACTGGGGATACGTTTGACCGGCTCCACCGGAATGCGCGCTATCTGCTGGATATCCGCCCGGCGGGCCGGTGGCCGGCGGAGTGCTTCTACTATGCGGGCGGCGTCCCGGCGGTTATGGCGGAGATCAGGGAGAGCCTGCACTTGGACGTCATGACCGTGACGGGAAAGACGCTCGGCGAGAATCTGGACGAGCTGAGGGAGAACGGGTTTTATGAGCGCTGTGCGGGATGGCTGGCGGATTTTAACAGCCGCTACGGCGTATCGCTGATGCGGGAGGACATCATCCGGCCGTATGAGAACCCGCTCGGCACGGACGGCAGCATCGCGGTGCTAAAGGGCAATCTCGCACCGGAGGGCGCCGTGATCAAGCACACGGCCTGCCCGAAGGAGATGTTCCACGCCGTGCTGCGCGCGAGGCCGTTTGACAGCGAGGAGGAATGCCTGGATGCGGTGTTAAAGCATAAGGTGGAGAAAGGCGACGCCGTCTTCATCCGCTACGAGGGGCCGAGGGGCAGCGGCATGCCGGAGATGTTCTACACCTCGGAGGCGATCAGCAGCGATGCCGGGCTCGGGCGCAGCATCGCGCTGATCACGGACGGAAGATTCTCCGGAGCGTCCACGGGCCCTGTCATCGGCCACTGCAGCCCGGAGGCCGCGGACGGCGGGCCGATTGCGCTCGTGGAGGAAGGGGACTTAATCGAGATTGATGTGCAGGAGAGAAAGCTTGCGATCGTCGGGATCCGTGGCGAAAGGAAGACGCCGGAGGAGATTGACGCGGTTCTGAAAAGAAGGCGGGAGCAGTGGAAACCGCGGGAGCCGAAGTATCGGAAGGGGGTTCTGGCTCTGTTCGCGAAGCTTGCGGCGAGCCCGATGAGGGGGGCTTATCTCACATATGACAATTAGGATGTCAAAAGGAAGCGTCGGGAAATCGAAACGGATTTTCCGGCGCTTTTTTGTCAGATTCACTCAGATTTCTTTTATTCTGTCCGGCAGAGATGGCGGGTGATGTATGCGAATATCGCTGGGGAATCGGAGCTGGAGATGCCTGAAAAGTAACCTAAAAAGTAATGAATACACTACGTGTTTCAATGAATGCTGGATTTTGAGACAGAAATGATATCCCCTGTCTGTTCCCGGGATACAACCTCCTTATATCCGCCCCTTCTTGCCAGCGCGGTTCGCACATTACTGTTCAGACAGTCATGAAGAAAACCAAATATATCAAAGAAGGTGGTTTTTCCTGTTCCATTTTTCCCTAAGAACACAGCCAGATTGGGAATAGCTAAAGTGGTTTCTGGTAGTATTTCAAACGATCCTGATTGTCGTCCTTGTGACTTTGCTCATGTGAGATAAAGAAGTAAAAGAAGTGTAAAAAATTTTGCCGTTC
>CAJUNX010000049.1 GCA_910587865.1 uncultured Roseburia sp. | reverse complement strand
CAGGGATTTTTTTAACTGGTTTCCTGCCGTTCCCCGATATGCTATGTATAAGTCAGCCGCCAGCTCGACATTCTCGAGCGCCGTCAGATTGGGCACCAGATTATAAAACTGAAAGACAAATCCGATATCCGTGCGGCGGTATCCCACCAGCTGCTTTTTGTTATACCTGGCGATGTCGTTCCCGTCGACTATGATTTCCCCGGATGTCGGCGTATCCATACCGCCCAGAATATTTAAAGCCGTCGTCTTTCCTGCTCCCGATGATCCCAGGACCACCGCAAGCTCGCCTTTTTCCACGATAAAATCAGCGTCGTTCAGCGCCAGAATCGATGTCTCACCCGTGATGTACTTTTTTGTCACATGACGAAATTCAATATATGCCATTCCGCCCCTCCTTTTTCTCTCTGTTCCCTCTTCACTTTACCGCATCGGCCCTTGCCAGATCAATCAACAGATTCTGAAAAAGTGTTAAATATTTGAAAGCAGCATGCTGTCGTGTTATAATAGCCCCGGAAACATTTGCCCTGCAGAGGAGATTGCCATGAAAAAACAGCCTCAGATTACCGAACAGACCAAAGCCTGCCTCCGGGACGCGTTTTAGACGCTGTACACAAAAAAACCGATCGAAAAGATTTCCATCAAAGAAATCACCGACCTTGCCGGCTACAACCGCGGCACATTTTACCTCTATTATAAAGATGTCTACGATCTTTTTTCTCAGATGGAAGAAGAGCTGCTGACAAAAATCCGCGAGGTCCTCGAGGCATCCATGCGCGAAAGCGATACCTTTGATCTCTCCCGGCAGATGGAGGTCCTCTTAGAGCTGATGCAGACGCACTCGCACTATGCGGCCGTCCTGTTAAGTGAAAACGGCGACCCGCATTTTGCAGGCCGCCTGAAAGAACTGATTTTACCGGTATTACAACGCTATTTTATCCCTTCCGAAGGATACAGCGACTATCAGAGAAAGCTGCTGTCCGAATTTTATCTCTCCGGCATTCTCGCCGCGGTCAGCCACTGGCTCGCCAGCCCGCAGATGTCGCTGCAGGAATTTCTGACCTTTATGATTTCTGGTGTGTCCGGCCGTTACACCTGATTCCCCACGATTTTATAATAGCTGCGGGAGGTCAGCGAATAGACTGCCAGATATATGATACCGAATACCAGCGACGTTCCCGCCACGCACAGGGCGAACAGACGTACATTCGTCAGGCTGATCGCCTCAAGCATCAGGGTAATCATCGGAAACGCCATCGCGACGTGGATGATGGCCGCCGCAATCGGCAGGAAAAATACGGTCAGTACCTGGGAACGAATCGCGTGTTTGACCTCTGCATTGCTCATCCCCACCTTCTGCATGATCGCGTAGCGCTCCTTATCCTCGTATCCCTCCGAAATCTGCTTATAAAAAATGATTAAAACCGTCACCATCAGAAACATCAGCCCCAAAAACAGGCCCAGGAAAAACATGCCGCCGTATAGCGCATACGTGCTGCTGCGGTCTTCCGACCTTCCGCTGATCTGGGATCCGGCATACCCCGGGATCCCGGCCGTATTTACCTCCTCCCAGCCCCGCACTGCCTCTGTCAGCGCGCGTTCGGCAGCCGCCTTCTCCTCATTCGTCCCGTCGATCTCAATTGCCAGCTGATAACGAATCCTCGGTTTTATACGCTCAGAATCCCACTTTTCGAGAATCGCGTCAAACAGTTCGCCGAGCGCCTCCCGGTCCGGCAGGACGAGATAACAGCTCCCGGCGATCATCGACAGCTGGCCTTCCGACGCATCCGGCAGCCGGAGGTTCTGTTTTACCGTGTACTCCATGCCGTCCACACTGATCGTGTTTTCCTCATAAAACGGGTACGCCGCAACCGCTGCCTCACCGGGTAAGAGCTCACAGCCTAACGGCTCCCCGACACACGCCTCGTATCCCTCCGGCGTGAGTATCTTTAACAGCATCAGGTCATTGCTGTTATAATCGGTTCCGCTCCCGACCCCCTGCAGGGAAACACCGGTTCCCTGACGAAGCGCCGTAACATTCGCGCTCAGACAGCCGTATTCCGACATGATCGTCCGTCCGGACGCACGCAGCGACTCCTCCACGACACCGGAGATCACATCCTCCTGCTCAGGCAGCCCGTTGAAGTAAGTGGTCACGGAGATCTCCTCCGGATACATCTCCGTCAGCGAATCCTCCGTACCCGCATACATCGCGACCGTTGTCGATACCGTCACAAGCACCATGGTGGACAGGATACAGATATTTGCCAGTCCCACCGCATTCTGCTTCATCCGGTAAATCATGCCGGACACCATCGTAAAATGTCTCGCATGATAATAATACTGTTTGTTTTTCCGCAGCAGCTTCAGCAGTGCGATACTGCCGGCCGTAAACAGACAGTACGTACCGGCGATCACGAGAAGCACCGCCACAAAAAACATAAGAATCGCGTTCATCGCATCCTTGACCGTCAGCGCGATGTAGTATCCGGCGCCGAGCGTCACAAGCCCGGCAAGCGTCATCAGAATTTTTGTTTTCGGCTCACGCTCCCCTGCGTTCGACCCGTGCAGCAGCGCGATCGGGTTCGCCAGCTTTATCTGCATCAGATTGTAGCAGAACGCTGCCCCGTAAATCAGCAGAAACAGCTTTACCGTATTGACGCACGCAGACGATGAAATATAAAACGGAATACTCTGTTCTATCCTCATCAGACGGTAGAGCATCATCGCGAGAAACTTGTGAAACACAATTCCGAACGCCAGGCCGCCGCTGATGGATACCACTGCGGTAAACAGCGTCTCTAGAAACAGCACCTTTGCGATGTGTTTTTTCTCCATTCCCAGGATATTATAGACGCCAAGCTCCTTTTTTCTTCTTTTTATAATAAAACTATTTGTGTAGAACAGGAAGATACTGACGAATACACCTATCACAACGACTCCCAGGCCCAGCGTCAGCGCGATTTCCGCACCGCCCTTGATATCTTTCAGCCCCGGATTCCCCTGCATTGCCAGCACCAGATAAAACATGGCCGCCGAGAGTGTCCCGGTCAGCAGATAAGGCAGATAAAACCGGTAGTTATTGCGTATATTGATCGATGCCAGCCTTCCATATAATCGGTTCATGATGTTCGCTCCTTTTTCCTTTATTGCCCGGGCTGCTCCCGGTGCGGTTTTTCGTACCGCGCGGCGCCAGTGTACGGTGCCATTCATTTTCAGCCAGATATGAACGGTACAGTACGCTAACCGGCCAGCGGCGGAAGGGACCGCTCCTCTCCCGATACGGCCTGCCCCCCTGCCGGACCTCCTGTCGTCAGTATCGTCAGCGCATCGGAAATCTTTGTGTAAAGCTCGTCGTTGCTCATATTGCCGCGGTACAGCTGATGGAAGACCTCTCCGTCCTTGATAAACAGCACCCGCTTCGCATGGCTGGCCGCTTTGACGGAATGTGTGACCATCAGAATCGTCTGCCCCTCCTCGTTGATCTCGTTAAACATACGCAGCAGGCCGGTCGTCGCCTTTGAGTCAAGCGCGCCGGTCGGTTCGTCGGCCAGGATCAGCTGCGGCCCCGTTATCAGCGCCCGTGCGACCGCGGTCCTCTGCTTCTGTCCGCCGGATACCTCATACGGATATTTATCGAGAAGCTCCGTGATACCCAGCTTCTTCGTCACAGGCGCAAGCCTTGCCATCATGTCCCGCACCGGCATGCCGGAGAGCACGAGCGGCAGCAGAATATTATCCTTTAAGGAAAAATTGTCGAGGAGATTAAAATCCTGGAACACAAATCCCAGATTGCTGCGGCGGAATTCCGAGATCTCCTTTTCCCGGATTGTCACGATATTTTTCCCGTTCAGCAGTACCTCTCCGCCGGTCGGCTTGTCGAGCGCAGCCAGAATATTGAGCAGTGTGGTCTTTCCCGATCCGGATTCCCCCATGATCGCCACATACTCTCCTTTTTCCACGGAGAAATTCAGGTTTGAGAGCGCCTGCACCTGGTTGCCTCCAAATCGTGTTGTATAGATTTTTTTACGTTTTTTACTTCCAGAATTGTCATATTTTTACGCCTCCTGATCCTTTCCCGCCATCTTCCTGATTCTGCACGCCCTGCCTTTCATCCGCAGTACGTGATAAACGATGAGCAGAATCCCTGCCGTTATCATCAGTTTCGTCCAAATCCGTTTCTTTATATCTTCGCTTCTCATAATCCTTCCTCCATTCATCCGGTCCGTTTTTGTGTCGTGTTCGTTGAACTGTAATCAGTATAGCAAAACAGGGAAATGCAAGCCATTGATTTTGCTTACATTTCCCCGTTATTTCTTACAATCCTGTAAGTTTGCGGCAGATTTTTAAGATTACCCTCTGCGCAGGCGCTCATTTGCTCCTTCCACATTCATCCGTGAAAGAATCAGTGTGATCAGAAGGCTGATGATCATCGGAAGCCAGAGATACATCACATAAAGCATCCGGATGCACGACTCCGGCTGTACCGGCGCCGCCTCCACAAACCCGCTCGCCGCAAGCATCCATCCCGCAATCGCCGTCCCGAGTCCGCCGCCTAACTTTACGCCGAGCGATGTACAGGAATACATCGTCCCGTCCACTCTTTTATGCTTTGTCAGCCAGGTATATTCCGAGCAGGAGGCGATCACCGCATTCATGTCTCCCTGCCACGGCCCCTGACCGAGTGCGGCCACGCCGGTAAACAGCAGCATCAGCGGGATATTTCCGAAGTATCCTGCCGCAATCACCAGTGCCCGGCCCGCAGTTCCCAGCATATATCCTCTTACATTCAGCTTATACATGCCCTTCCACCTCGCGACAAGCGCGGGTGTGGCAAGCAGCGCCCCGATCATCGGAATATTGATGGCCCAGGAAAAAACGCCGAAGAGGTTCTCGTTCCCCAGGACATAGGTCATGTAATAGATCCCCATCCCCAGCATGGCGCCATACACCTGCTGCAGGATATACACGGCGCAGATCATCAGATAGTATTTATTGGCGATCAGAAGCTTTGCAGCGTCGAGAAGTCCGTATTTTTCTTCCGGCGCATCCGCCGCTGTCATTTTGTCCGCCTGCTGCCCGCCGGCGTTTTCCTCCGTATGCTCCCCGGATCCTCCGGTACCTGCTGCCGTCTCCTTTAATTCCTCCTCCGGCAGCTCCTTTACCGACAGCACGGAGATCGTGTTTATGATAAGCCCTGCCGCCGCATAAAAGATCGCGACCGTTCTCCAGCCGGCTGCCCCGCCGCCCATCGCCGACACTGCGCCGATCGTGACCGACTGGATCAGAAGGCTCGTCGCAAAGGCGAAGATAAACCGGCAGGATCCCATCTGCACCCGCTCTTTACTGTTTTTCGTCACGAGCGTCGTCAGCGCCGAATACGCGATGTTGTTTGCCGTATAAAACACGGCGTTTAACAGCGTGTACGCGATAAAAAACCATGCGTACTGCGCCGTTTTCCCGAAATCTGTCGGAATCGCAAAAATTGCGGCGAGTGTGACGGCACAGCCAATGTATGCATACAGCATCCACGGCCTCGCTTTTCCAAGCCGGCTTTTCGTCTTATCAATCATCGCCCCGAAAAAGATGTCCGTAACCCCGTCGAACACCTTTGAGGCCGCGATCAGCGTCCCTGCCACACCCGGATTTAGTCCGACCGTATTGGTCAGGTATATCATCACAAAAGACGAGAGAAACGCATATACCACATTGCCTGCAATATCCCCGCAGCCATATCCCAGCTTATGATACCATTTTAAATATGTCTTCTCCTGCATGAGACTCCCCCTGTTTCTACGCTGCTTCTGCACGCGGGCGGTTTTGCGCGGGCAGCGCGCAGACACAAAACCACCATGTATTTTATGAAAGAAACACTTTTACCTGCATTTGCTTTCCCCGTTCCCGTTCAGATGAGAAACGGAAGCAGTTTCACGGAGAACGTAAACGTCTCCTCCTCAAAACGGTAAGGCTCCGCGACTTCTGGCCCGCAGCTGTTTGACCCGATCCCGTACTGGGCATAATCGAGGCAGAGCACCGTATTCCCTGACGGCTTCAGCTCATAGTTATGCCGTTTCGCCTCCAGCTCTTCCTGCGTATAGACAGACGCCTGGAACGAAAACGTCTCCCCGGCGATAGCGGCCAGCGCACGTCCTCCTCCGGATATCGTGACATATTCACAATCGGTGCGGCTTCCGTTTTCCTGCGGACGAATGTAATCTTCGTGAAGCTCCTCCACTCTCGCCTGATACCGCCCGTGACAGGATGCACGCTTTTTGTCCCGGTAGTTCTCATACGGGCCGAGTCCGTAATACGATACCCAGTCGAGCTCTCTGTCGAGAAACAGGCGGAGTCCGAATCTCGGCAGCGGAGGGAACTCCGGATTGCGCTGTACGGACAGTGTCACACACACGCCCCCGCAGTTATCGATCACCCACACTGCCACCACATCCATCATGCGCTGCACGGAAGCGGCGGACACCGCCATCCTGCTTTTGATCTCAACCATTGAAGCTGTCTGCCTGACCTTCGTATCGTATGCCCTGACGCATGCCCTGTCATACCGTGCCCGTCTCCACTCCCGGCTGATGTACATGTCATTGTCCACCGGCGCGCGCCAGAGATTCAGCTCCATAGGCTTTCCGAAATACTCCCTTCCGTCATAGCTCATCCTTGAGAGTAATCCGGTCCGCTTCTCATACAGATACCGAAACTTCTCCCCCTCCAGGCGGATTCCCGCATCCGTCTCACAGACCCGTATTTCTGACCGTTTTGAATCTCTCCACGCGGAAAGTTTTACACGTACCTGGTTCTTATCATCCTTTGTCCGAAGCAATATTTCCTCGTATCCCAACAACCGTCCTGCCGGGACAAGCGGTGTCTCCTTCTTAAGATAATAAGAAAGTTTTAGATAAGATTTTCCGCGCTCCGGCATGTTAAAATGTATTAATACTCCTTCTGTCTGACCGGGTTTTACGGAAAATGCCGGCAGGATTCCCCATTCCCGGCTTTCCCCGTCACAATTTACGTCATAGCGGATCTCGACATAATCCTTCAGGTCCGTAAAATCCATATGGTTTCTGATCGTCAGCTTCTGCTGATCCTGATCAAAGAAGACCACCCTGGCCGGGCGGTACACGTTCCGGTATTCATAAAGACCGGTGTGCGGCGTGCGGTCCGGGTATACCAGACCGTCCAGGCAGAAGTTTCCGTCGTGCAGCGTCTCTCCATGGTCACCTCCGTAGTAATACATCGTCTTTCCCTCCGGCGTCCTGCCATGCGCAACCGCATGATCGCACCATTCCCACACGAACCCTCCGCACATGAGGTCGTTTTTGCAAAACAGTGCGAAATAATCCTCAAGATCCCCCGGGCCGTTTCCCATGGCGTGAGAATACTCACACAGGATCAGCGGTTTTGCGGGATCATTTTCCAGATACTGCTCTATCTCCTCAGCGGACGGATACATTCTGCTGTAGAGATCCAGGTTGGAAAAATCATAGGCGCGGTCATGCCGCCGGTATCTCGCGCTCTCATAATGCGTCAGCCGCGACGGATCAGATTCTTTTGTCCAGGCCAGCGCCTTTTCAAAATTACATCCATAGGCGCTTTCGTTTCCCATGGACCAGATCACAATGCAGGGGCGGTTCTTATCGCGCTCCACCATCCGCTGCACCCGGTCCAGAATCGGCTTCTCCCATGCGGGCTCATCCGCAATCGGTTCATTCCAGCGCTCGGATTTACCGGCCTCGCTGTTGTCCTTATAGTAAAGCTCCATCGGCCCGTGGCTCTCGACATCCGCCTCGTCGATCACCAGAAACCCGTATTTATCGCACAGCTCATAGAACACCGGCACATCCGGATAATGGCTCGTGCGGATCGCATTGATATTGTGCTGCTTCATCAGAGTGAGATCCCGCAGCATCTGTTCCATGCTTACCGCAGGCCCTGTCACCGGATCCGACTCGTGGCGGTTTACTCCGCGGAAAATGATCGGCTTTTTATTCAGGCAGACCCTCCGGTCCGTGATCGCGATCTCACGCAGCCCGACATGATCCACAATCACCTCGGATGCCGTCGCGATCACCAGCGTATACAGATACGGCTCTTCCGTGTTCCACTGCACGGGACGGTCGATTATGAGCCGGACGGTTTTCACGCATAACGGGACGACCGGACCTTGTTCCTCCTGCGCTGCGCGCACAGCTTCTGACAGGTCTGACAGCCTTATATCCGCGCTGTCCACCAGGCGGTTCTCTGCATCATAGATCCGGACCGCAGTCGGAATACACGCTGTGCGGTAAGTCAGCTGAAGAGAGATCTCCGCCTCCTTCCCCATCGTTGTTTTCACGAAATAATCCCAAACGGTCTGTTCCGGCCGGTTCAGCAGATACACGTCGCGGAAGATCCCGCTCATTCGAAACTTATCCTGATCCTCCAGATAACTTCCGTCACACCATTTGAGCACCAGCACCGCCAGCCGGTTTTTACCATCCGCAATCGCCTGTGTCACATCAAATTCACTGGTGCAGTGGGATACCTGACTGTAGCCGATATAAATCCCGTTCAGCCAGACATAAAAGCACGAATCCACCCCCTCAAAATTCAGGTACACCCGCGGCGCCGCCCCGTCCCTCTGATAGTCAAACTCCTTCACATACGCCCCGCACGGATTATCCTGCGGCACATACGGCGGATCAAAGGGAAAGGGATAGCGGATATTGCTGTACTGATGGGTATCATAACCCGCCGTCTGCCACGTGCCCGGCACCTGTATCCTGTCATACGCGCTGCAGTCCCCATCCGTCTCATAAAATGCATCTGTGCACGCATAGATGCTCTCATAGTAGCGAAATCTCCACTCCCCGCCAAGCATCATAAGCCGGTCCGAATCCTCCCGATGCTCCACGAGCGTATCCATCCGCATTGACGCCGGAATATAATATGCTCTCGCCGGCATCGTATTCTCGTGCAGCACCTCCGGATTTTCATAATGTCCTGGTACGATCCTCATACGCCTCCTCCTTCGGCTTCCTTTCACCCTGCTTTCGGTCCGTCTGTCTGCCGGCAAAAGCAAGCCTTTTTTCTGTATCCCTATTATAGAAAGAACACATTCCGGAATCCATAAACTGTATTAGACAAAACATGCACAAAATGATACAATTGATAAAAATCCCGGGAAGGAGACGCGGACCGCATGTATATCAACAATGCCTATTTAAACCATTCGCTCGTTGACTTTATGGACAAAAGCAAACCGCTGGTCGTCGGAAGCTGCGGGACCTATCATCTCTATACGATCCCGAAACTCCCCACGCACCGTCCAAAAGGACGGCTGGATTTCCAGCTCTTATACATCGTCTCGGGCAAAGCGCATTTTTATTTCGACAACAGCGAAACCGATACGGTTGTAACGGCCGGACACATGGTGCTTTACCGGCCGAAAGAGCCGCAGCGCTATATCTACTACGGAACAGAACAGACAGAGGTATACTGGGTGCATTTTACCGGAAAAAATGTCAGACAGCTGCTGCGCGGCTACGGTATCACGGATGATATGCGGGTGATCCCCACCGGAACCTCTTTGGTTTTTGCAGGGCTGTTTCGGCAGATGATCTTAGAGCTTCAGCGCTGTCAGGATTATTATCCGGAAGCGCTCACGTTACTGCTGCGCCATCTGTTTATCCGGATTCACCGGGAACTCACCAGAGATCCGCGGCGGAGAAACGAATATCTCGACACGGAGATGGAACTGGCCATGCAGTATTTTAACGAACATTACAATCAGGACATCAATATCGAAGCTTACGCGGCGGACCGCGGCATGAGCGTGAGCTGGTTTATCCGCAGCTTTAAGCAGTACACGCACACCACGCCCATGCAGTATCTGGTCTCCAGGCGTGTGATGAACGCACAGATTTTATTGGAAACGACAAATTACAGCATCACGACCATCAGCGCGCTTGTGGGATATGACAATCCACTTTATTTCAGCCGGATTTTCCGCAAGCAGAAAGGAGTATCGCCCTCCGCATACCGGAAACAGGGGAATCCGGGCGTCGTATGACGTTCCCCGGATTCCCCTGTTTTCTGCAGTCTTTCCTCTGCGCGCGCTTCGCTTTCGGCTGCATCGTTTTCCGATGTCTCTCATCCGCGCGCTTCGGTTGCAGTTACATCGTTTTCTGCAGTCGCTCTTCTGCGCGCTTCGCTTTCGGTTACATCGTTTTCTGCAGTCTCTCTTCCGCGCGCTTCGCTTTCGGCTACATCGTTTTCTGCAGTCGCTCTTCTGCGCGTTTCGCTTTCGGCTGCATCATTTTCCGATGTCTCTCATCCGCCCGCGCTTCGCTTTCGGTTACATCGTTTTCTGCAGTCCTCTCATCTGCGCGCGTTTCGTTAGCGGGAAACGATAGATCAGAACGGAAATCGCGTACTCCGCGAGAACACCGGCCAGAATCATCAAAAGCCCGATCCCCACAGCCGCCTCATACGGCAGCGCGTCAAAGAAATTCTGGACGGATCCGCTCGCCAGCCGCAGGAACTGAATCCTCCCGATCCCGCCATAGATGATAAAAAATACAATGGTCGACCCGATAAAAAACTTATATGCAGCGCTGGCATAAAGCAGAATGGTACACGCGCACAGCGCGCCGATCAGAAGACCGCTTTTGGCTGTCCCCTCATTCCTGTGCCCAAAAGCCAGCGCCGACATCAGTAAATAAATCGCAACTGCAAACGAGCCGCACACGAGCGCAGGAATCATGGTCTGCATCTCCTTCTTCTTCGACGACGTCCCGATCATATCCGAGACACTTAAGGAATAAATCAGCTGCGACGGCCATACGATGACAAGCATCAGGAAGAAGTTGGGGATCGCCAGGTCCGCTGCCGGAACCAGATGCATCAGCAGACCCACCGCAAAAAACAGGATCATACCGATCAGACAGCTCTTTAATCCAAAGCAGTACCGCATCATCCGAAATCCCAGTTTAATCTTTTTTATCATAATAGCTCTCCTTTACACGTTTCATAACCAGCCAGACACCGGACACGCCCGCCGCTGCGCACAGGATTGCCGCAGGCAGCAGAAGTCTTTGGCCATACCTCACAACCGCCATGACCGACAGGCCCATCAGCCACGTACAGACAGCGGATATCCCCATACTCATGGCGGGCGTATCCAGAAAACGCACCACCGTGTTTCCCGCCAGCGTGAAAAATCCTCCGATCAGGAGCAAATCCAGGATCCATACAAAATACTGGTTTGGAAACGCCGCTTCTGAATTAATAAAACTGCAGATCAATACATATGCTGCCAGTACGATGAGCACAGTGAGAAGCTGCCTTATCATATTTATGATCAGGGCTGTGCGAACCACCTCTGGCCCTTTCTTTGAAGATTTTAAATACTCCAGCTGGCCTTCTCTGCGTGCAATTCCGCCGAATATCCAGAAATCCGCCCAAATTTCGGCCGATGTAAACAGCACTATCCCAAAACAGGATACGAGGAAATAGTCCTTCATCGGCAGAACGATCGGAAGGAGCAGCAATCCTGCCGGCAGCAGGAGAAACATGCACAGTCGGTAAAGCGGAAATGTAAAGATCCGGTAACATTTTATTTTTTGTATCATCCCGCGCCTCCTATCAAAACCGAAGCTTCGTATTTGCCTGCATCACGGCAACACTGATCTGAAACAGTGACGGAACCTCAATCGCAATATCCATACCCGCAAGCTCATTCAGCCTCTCCGAAAGGCAGACTCCCTCGAATCCGTAGGGACTTGCGGTGCAGCTGTAGAGAATCTCCTTTGCGCGCTCCCCGTCTGCGCTGTCCCCTTTTACCAGCACGTATTTCTCCTTTAAATCCTCCACAAAGCCTTCCTCCACGATGCTGCCGTGCTCCATGATCAGACAGTAATCCGTGACGTTTTCCATATCCGAAATATTGTGCGTCGAAAAGAAAACGCTGCGCTCCCCGTCCCCTTCCGTCAGGTAGGACCGGATCATCCCGCAGAGCCTGTCGCGCATCAGCGGATCCAGCGGTGATGCCGGTTCGTCCATAAGCAGGCACTCCGTTTTTCTCGCGAGCACCGCTGCCATCGTCAGCTTCATACGGTTCCCGTCCGACAGGTTTGAAACCTTCTTCTTCCTGTCCCCGATCCCGAGATCCGCGCACAGTCTGCGGTAATGCTCTGCGTCAAAAGTATCGAACAGCAGGCCGCTGATCTCCTCCACCTGCGCAACAGACCAGTTCGGCAGAAAATAATTTCCCGGCCCCGTATATCCCAGCCGTTCCTTCACTTTATCCACATCGGTTTCCTTCTCGTCAAAATAGCGGATCGTCCCCTTATAATCCAGCCGGATCCCTGCCAGGATATTTAACAGGGTCGTCTTTCCCGCTCCGTTTTCCCCAATCAGCGCCGTCGCAAAGCCTTTCGGAATCCTGCACGCCGGAATATCCAGCGCAAAGCCTTTATATTTTTTCTGAAGCGCCTCCGCCTCAATCACCGCTTTTGTCTCCATAAATAAAACCTCCATTTTATTTTTGTTCTTTTTCCTGATATCAGAGCTTTACCCCTCATCCGGCATCTCTGTGAGTGTCTTAAGCGTGTCACAGAGCTCCTGCTGCGTCATGCCTGCAATTTTTGCCGCCTGAATCGCTTCTATAAGGCATTCCTCTACTTTTCTCAAATGCTGCTCCCGCAGCATCTGGCTGTCCTGCGCATTGACATAAAATCCTTTCCCCGGAACCGCCGTCACCAGTCCCTCCGCCTCTAACTGTTCATACGCCTTCATCGTCGTAATCACACTGATTCTTAAATCCTTCGCGAGGCTGCGGATTGACGGGAGATATTCGCCCTGTCTGCGTCCCCCTGCCAGTATTTCCGCTTTTATCTGTTCTGCAATCTGCTGGTAAATCGGCATCCCGGAATTCTGTAAGATCTTCAAGCAGTCACCTCCTCCGCATGCTCCACTGATCTGACTTTGCAAAGCGTTTATATGTTATATATACAGTATAATCGCATTTTTGTCAATTCTTTTTTTGTTCTTAAAAAAAATCAATCATTTTGTACAAAATTTGATAGATTCATCCATATTTTCAACAAAAGATCCGATATATATGATAGGTGCATTCAGACCTGTTTCGTACAAATCACAGATGTCATCAGGGAAGATGACGTATAGGAAAAGGAGATCCGGCCATGGTAATACAACACAACATGACCATGCAGAATACAAATCGTATGCTGTCCGAAACTACAGACAAACAGCAGAAAACCACCGAACGGCTGTCCAGCGGATATCGGATCAACCGTGCCGCGGATGATGCCGCACATCTGGCGATCTCCGAGAAGATGCGCTGGCAGGTGCGCGGGCTGACCCGTGCCGCCCAGAACATTCAGGACGGGATTTCACTGATCCAGATCGCGGACGGCGCGATGGCGGAGATCAGTGACATGATCCACCGGATGAAGGAGCTTTCGGTTCAGGCTGCAAATGACACAAACACTTACGAGGATCGGGAGTGTATTCAGAAAGAGATCGACGAGATCCTGTTTGAGATCGATACGATCCATGAACGCGCGGAGTTTAACGGAATCCGCGTGCTTGACGGCGGCTCCACCCGCAAGCCCGGATTTTACACCACCCGCGGTAATCTGCCGCAATGGGTGCTAAACAAAAGTACGGCGTTAGGATCCCTGACCGACTCACACAATGTCAGCCGCTGGGACAGGGTGATCACCGGCATAAAGGACGCAAACGGAAATAACTATACCGGCGCGATCGTGACCAGTCCGTATACCCGCTATCAGGTCGGCGATACCCTGCTCGGGGGCTATGACCTCACGCAAAAGCCCGGCTCGTCTTACACCGGCACCTTAAGGGATATGTACGGCGCCACCTACACGGTGACCTATGCCCCGCAGACGGTGAACAATGAGAGCCATTCCGCCGCCTACCTTGATTTCAGCGGTCTGACCGCTGCCAATGTCAAGGATCTGGTCGGAGGAGGGTTCCATACCACCTGCTGTACCTGTGACAACCGTTACAGTATTGAGTTCACCGATTCCGAGCCGGACAGCTATACCAGCCATGAGGGGAACTATATCTACAAGATCAATATAAACAATATCACAAACGGCAACGATTTGATCGATAAGATTACGGATGTCCTCGGCGGCCGCGGCGGCAGGATGATCACCTACTACGACGGTCACGGCAACCGCATCTCCGTCGCGGAGCCGCAGAATCATTTTTCACGCTACGGTGCAGAGCTGGATGCAAACGGCAACCGGACCGGAAGACTGGTCATTTTTGACAACCGCGACAATGCAAAGCCGAATCCGGCGCGCGGAGAAGGGCTGTTTAATGCCGGAATCTATGCCTATGTCAGTCCGGGACATTTAAACGGAAAGCTCCATCTGCAGACCGGTGCGCGGAGAGGAGATTCCGTCGTCGTCGGGCTGCCGATCATCAACTGCGGTACGCTCGGCCTGCAGAACTTATATGTGCTGGATGCAGAGGAAGCCGGTTTCAGCATGGATGCGCTCGATCAGGCGCTTGACTATTTAAGCTCCGAGCGTTCCGAACTCGGCGCATGGCAGAACCGCCTGGAACACGCCTATGCCAATGTGACCCAGACCGCCGAAAATACCCAGGCATCCGAGAGCCGGATCCGCGATTATGATATGGCGGAGGGCATGGTTGAATACAGCCGCAATCATATCTTACAGCAGGCCGGGATGTCAATCCTGGCTCAGGGCGGACACAGTATGGATTCTGTTTTACAGCTGCTGAACGCATAATGATGAGTTTGAGACAGTTCCGCAAAAAAAGACTGCCGTGGCATCCGATGATACCACGACAGTCTTTTCTTTTGTCTTTTGGGTGCGGGTCTGTTTCTGTCCTTCTTTTCTCATCATTCGGCGGGAAACCCTACCGCCACCCTTGTCCCGACTCCCTCCTCGGATGTGATTGTCAGTGTGTGTCCGAGTTTCTTTAAGATCCGGCTGCACAGATACAGCCCGATTCCGGTCGACCGTTTATCCGCATGTCCGTTGTAGCCGGTATATCCTTTTTCGCACACTCTTGGCAGATCCTCCTGCCGGATCCCGATCCCTGTGTCGGCAATTACCAGCCTGCCTGTCTCCATGTAGATTGAAACGCTTCCTTTCTGGGTATATTTCACCGCATTCGAAAGCAGCTGCTCCACGACGAATCCCAGCCATTTTTCATCGGTGAGCACCGTCGTCTCCACCGGCTCATAGTGCAGGCCGAGCTTTTTATGAATAAACTGTCCCGCATATTTGCGGACCGCTTCACGGATAACATCGTCCGGTCTGACCCTGCGCAGCACAAAATCGGTCGTCTCCGACTCCAGCCGCATATATTGCAGTGCCATCTCGGCGTACTGCCGGATCCGAAACAGCTCCCGGCTCATTTCCTCCCGCAGCTCTCCCTCTTCCATCTCCTCAAGCAGAAGCTTTAGCGCAGCGATCGGCGTCTTGATCTGATGCACCCACATCGTATAATATTCCGTCCGGTCGCGTTCCCTTTCACGTGCCTCATTTTCCAGCCACATCCTGTTTCGTGAGAGAATCTGTAACAGCTCCTGATAGATCTGTTCCGCGGGATCCGTCGTCTCCGGCAGCCCCTGTAAGGACAGCGTCACGGAATGCCGCAGCACCGAGAGCTTTCTGCATGTTTTGTCATACACATAATAATCAGCCGCTGCCACCACGATCAGAACCACAACACACAGCAGAAAACCATAGCATACTTCTTCATATACGATCCCGTTTAAAAGCATCATCACTGCCATCAGCAGACCGTTTAACATAATCAGTAAGTACCATTTGATGTGATTCCTGAGATATCCCCAAAATCTCTTTCCGTTTTCCATGTCTCTCTCCCCGGCCCGCGGTTACCCGATCCGGTATCCGATCCCCTTCTTCGTCAGAATAAATCCGTCAAGTCCCATTCCGTCAAGCTTTTTCCGCAGCCGGTTGATGTTAACAGACAGTGTGTTTTCATCCACATAGCTGTCACTCTCCCATAGGCGCGTCATTAAGGAATCACGTGACACCACTTTTTCTTTATTCTCCATCAGCACCTGCAGGATTTTAAGCTCGTTTTTTGTCAGCTCGGTTTTTTCTCCGTTGTACAAAAGCGTCGCTTCCGTCAGATTCAGAAATGCTCCCCGATGCTCTAACATTGTGCCCTGCCCGGTAAAATCGTACGTTCTGCGCAGCAGCGCCTGGATCTTCACGGTCAGAACATCCAGATCAAACGGTTTTGCGACAAAATCGTCTGCGCCCATATTGACGGCCATCACGATATTCATATTATCCGATGCCGAGGAGAGAAAGATCATCGGAACCTTAGACACCGCCCGGATCTTAGAACACCAGTGATATCCGTTGTAAAACGGCAGCTTGATGTCCATGAGCACCAGCTGCGGGGAAATATCGGCAAACTCCGCCATCACGTCCGAAAAATCCTCCGCGCAGAACACCTCATAATCCCAGCTCTCCAGATGACGCTTTAAACTTCGCGCGATGACCTCGTCATCTTCTACCATCATAATCCGATACATTGTTACACGCTCCGTCGATTCTTCTCCCTCCAGCCCGGGCCGGCTTTTCCTCCGCACCCGGCTTTCACGCTCGCTTCTCCCTCCAGCCCGGGCCGGCTTTTCCTCCGCACCCGGCTTTCACGCTCGCTTCTCCCTCCAGCCCGGGCCGGCTTTTCCTCCGCCTCCCGTCACCACAGCTCCGCCAGCTCATAGATCAGCCGTTCTGTCTTCTCCCAGCCCAGGCACGGATCCGTGATCGATTTCCCGTAACAGTGCCCGCTGACTTTCTGCGCTCCGTCTTCAATATAGCTCTCTATCATCAGCCCCTTTACCAGCCTGCGGATATTCGCCGACACCTTGCAGCTGTGCATGATATCCTTGCTGATGCGAATCTGCTCGATATAATTTTTGCCCGAATTTGAATGGTTTACGTCAATGATCACCGCAGGATTTGCCAGCTGCTTTTCTTTCGAGGCATTGGCCTCCTCATAATATTCCAGCAGGTTCTCAAGATCCTCATAGTGATAGTTGGGGATATTCCGCCCGAACTTATCCACATATCCCCGCAGAATCGCATGCGTATACGGATTTCCGGCCGTCTTTACCTCCCACCCATGATAGATAAAGGTATGTTCATGCTGTGCGGCAATAATCGAATTCATCATCACCGAGAGATCGCCTCCGGTCGGATTCTTCATCCCGGCCGGTATCCCGATCCCGCTCGCAGTCAGGCGGTGCTGCTGATCCTCCACCGAACGGGCGCCCACCGCCACGTAGGAGAGCAGATCAGACAGATACATGTGATTTTCCGGATAGAGCATCTCGTCTGCGCAGGTAAAACCGGTCTCCTCCACCGCGCGCTTGTGAAGCTGGCGGATCGCGATAATCCCCTTTAACATATCCGATTTCTTCTCCGGGTCGGGCTGGTGAAGCATGCCCTTGTAGCCCACGCCGATCGTCCTCGGCTTGTTCGTATAGATACGCGGAATCATAAAAATCCTGTCCTGTACCTGATCCTGCACCTTTCTAAGCCTTGAAATATAATCAATCACCGCATCCTCGTGATCCGCTGAGCACGGCCCGATCACCAACAGCAGCTTGTCCGTCCTGCCCTCAAAAATCGCGCGGATCTCCTCGTCTCGTGCCTGTTTCACCGTTGCGATCCGTTCGCTCACCGGATATTCCGCTTTTAATTCCTCCGGTGCCGGCAGTTTCCGCAAAAACTCCATTTTCATCTCCATCTGATATCCCATCCTCGCCGCCTTTTGCAATCAACCGTATCTGTAAATGCAGTTTTATTATATCGGATTTGCGGGAACGTGTAAAGCATGTTTCCCGCGTCATTCTGGTCAGAGGCACGTGGTACCGCCAGCCGCTGATTCCGCCTCCTGCGCATCATTGCGCAGCTTGCGCAGAAACGGCATCGTCAGAGGCACGGACGTGAGAAACGCCAGGATATCCGCCACCGTCTGCGAGATCTCGATCCCGAACAGTCCCATCGTCCTGGACAAAAGCAGAATCACGGGGATAAAATACAGCCCGCTCCGCAGCATGGAAAGGAAAGTCGCCACACCGTTTTTTCCGATACTCTGAAACATCATATTCGCACAGATCGACAGCGGCTGGAAAAACAGTGCGATCAGCTGCGCGATTAACGCCACACTCCCGACTGCGATGACCTCCGGGTCATCCCGGAAAAATCCCACCAGCTCCGCCGTAAAAAACATGCCCGTCACGGCTGCGCATCCGAGCAGTATCTCACCCGTGATCCAGGTAAAATAAAATCCCCTGCGGACCCTGTCGTACTTCTTTGCCCCGTAATTGAACGCCGCCACCGGCTGAAATCCCTGACCGATCCCAAGGCCGACAGAAAAGATAAAGAAACAGATCCGGTTTACAATCGACATCGCAGCCACTGCCGCATCCCCGTAAAGCCCTGCCTGTCCGTTTAAGATCATTGTTGAGATGCTGGAGAGTCCCTGGCGCATCAGACTCGGAAGTCCGGTCTGACAGATCAGCAGAATATCTCCCGGATCCTTTGTAAAGCGCCGGATCGACAGATGACTCTGCGTCCTGCCGGAAAGAAACATGGACAGCAGAATCAAAAAACTGATGATCTGTGAGACAGCCGTCGAAATCCCGGCTCCCTCCACGCCGAAGCCCAGCCGGTCCATCAGTAGCCAGTCCCCGAAAATATTGATGACACTGCCCGTCGTGAGACCGATCATGGCAAATGCCGCACGTCCCTCATAGCGCAGAATATTATTGAGCACGCAGCTTGAGGCCATAAAAGGAGCTGCGAGTAAAATAAATGCCGCGTATGTCTTCGCAAAGGGGAGAATCGTATCCGTACTTCCCAAAAGCCGCACGAGGGGCTCCAGAAACAGCATGCCAAAGAGCGTCACCATCGCCCCCGCCGCAAACGAACTCACAAAGCTGGTCGAGGCGAACCGCGACGCGCTCTCAAGATCTCTGGCGCCGAGCCTCCTTGAGATGATGCTGCCCGCACCGTGCCCGAACATAAATCCAAACGCCTGAATAATCGCCATCAGCCCGAATACGATTCCCACCGCGCCGGATGCGCTTGTCCCGAGCTTTCCGACAAAATAGGTGTCCGCCATATTGTAGATATTCGTCACCAGCATACTGATCGTCGTCGGAATGCCAAGTATAATGATAAGTCTGGAGACCGGCGTCTCCGTCATTTTTCTGTACTGACTGTTGCTGCTGTCCTCTGGCTGTTTTGTCTGCATGTCTCATCCTCTTTTCCGCGTAAGATATACCTTTATTCTAACAAGCCAGCTGCGCGAAGTCAAATATCGCATTTGTAGTATCATAACGGATGCCGAGGCATCGGATCTTTTGTCCTTATCATTTCCTGTCTTTAAATATACTGATACTTCTTCCGGTTCACCGCAAAACACACCGCCGTCACGACAAGCGCCAAAAACTCTGCTGCCACGATCGCCAGCCAGATCCCGTTTAAGCCCCAGATCAGAGGCATAATCAGAATCGTTGCGACCTGGAACAGCAGCGTCCGCAGAAACGAGATCAGCGCCGACACCGCGCCGTTGTTGAGCGCCGTAAAAAATGCCGATCCGAAAATATTGATCCCGTTCACCAGAAACGAAATCCCGTACAGTCGGATTGCCGTCGTCGTCATTGCGAGCAGCTCCTTATCATAGGACACAAAAATCCCGGCCAGCACCCCGGAAAGACCCTCCGCAACGCCTGTCAGAACTACAGACGACACAATCACCAGCACCAGGCTCTTCTGAAACAGACTCTTCAGCTCCCCCTTGTGTCCCGCACCGTAATGGTAGCTCACAATCGGCGATACACCGATCGAGTATCCTAAAAATGTCGCCACAAACACAAACGATATGTACATGATGATCCCGTACGCAGCAACCCCGTCCGATCCGGCATACTTCATCAGCTGCATATTATAGAGCATATTGACCAGAGACATTGACAGATTGGTAAGCATCTCCGAAGAACCGTTCATACAGCTCTTCCACAACGCCCTGCCGTCAAACCTGCACTGCACCAGCCGAAGCGGCGTGCTGTTTTTGCACAGGAAAAAAATCAGCGGGACAATTCCCCCGACGACCTGGCTCAGCACTGTCGCCCACGCCGCCCCTGCCAGTCCGAGACGGAACACATAGATCAGCAGAAAATCAGATACCATATTCGTGACTCCCGCCAGTATGGAAATTCCCAGCCCCAGCTGAGGCCGTTCCGCCACCACAAGAAAGCTCTGAAAACTGTTCTGCAGCATAAACGCAACATTTCCGAACAGCAGGATCCCGCCGTAGAGCACACAATCCTCCAGCATTGTCCCGGTCGCACCGAGGAGCATCGCCACCCGGCGAACTGTAAGCAGTCCGAGCACCGTGAGTGCCAGCCCGCTTATCACAACACATAAAATCAGCATGGAAAAATAGCGGTTCGCCTGATCGGATTTCCCTTCGCCGAGCGTCTTCGCAACCAGCGCACTCCCTCCGGTTCCGATCATAAACCCGACCGCGCCCAGCATCATCACGGCCGGAAAGATCAGATTCAGTGCAGCAAACGGCGCACTGCCGACAAAATTTGACACAAAAATCCCGTCCACTACACTGTAGATCGATGTAAAAATCATCATCGTAATCGTTGGTATCGTAAATCGGATCAGCTTTCGGTAACTAAAGCTCTCCGAAATCTGAATTCTCATAAAATTTCTCCCTTCCTCTCATTCTTTCTGAACTATACCGCGCACCGGCTTTTTATCCCGCAAAACAGCCTGTTTCGATTTCCCGGCGCTTATCGGTTATCCTGCATGTCAAACGCCGCTGTCAGCAGACGTACATACTCCTCCATCAGGCGCAGCATTTCCTGATTCCCGGCCCCCATCTGATCAAACACATCATTTTCTTTCTCGATGACCGGCGCGATTTTTTCCTCAATCAGCTTCTCCCCCTGCTTTGTCAGGCGGATGTGTTTGTCACGTCCCCTTCCGGCTTCCAGAAACAGATAGCCCTCATCCTCCATCCGGCAGATCGCGGAGTGAACCGTCTGCTTGCTGACATAAAGCGCGCTGCAGATATCCCGCTGCAGACACCCGTCTCCAAACTCACAGATCGCATAGAGAATCCAGAACGCGGTATCCGACAGCCCGCTCCTGACTGCAACCATATGATACAGACTGTCTGTCTCCCGATACAGCGTATTGTATTTTCTAAGACTCTCCCCCTGTAAAACCGTCATAGACATCCCTCCTTTAGTACGATTTCAGACTTGTAACCCCCATTATAGTACGATTTCAGACTTGAGTCAACTCGTTTTTATCCATAAACCTGCAGTAAAAAATATCCCGCAGCCCCCTTTTCGGGATGCCGCGGGATATTTTTATTTTCCGCACACAAAGCGCCTGCTGCCGCACATCATATTCCTGACACATCGCATTCTCTGCTCTTTTTCCGTATTCCTCTTCCCGACACATCGTTTTCCTGACGTATCGCATTCTCCGTTCTTCTTCCGTATTTCTCACTGCCCGTCAGAATATCGTTTCTTTCTCCCGGATTTGTGCCGCAAGCCTGTTCTTCACCGGCAGCAGCAAAAGATTCGCTGTGATCCCGTAGAATGCGGCGGACAGCCCCGAAGAAAGGTACGGCCCGATCGCCGCCGGATTATCCATACTGTGAAGCATCACAATCAGATAAAACAAACTGATAAATAACCCCGCATACAGCAGTGTATCCCCCGCAAATCTGACCGCTGCCAGCGCGCTGCGCAATACGGCCGGGTTTTCTTCCGGCCGTCCCGCCGCAATCCCGAACGCATTCCACAGCAGTCTGATGCTGCCAGAGCCCGCCAGAAACAGCAGCAGAACCCCCAGCAGGATTCCCAGATTCACCGGCTCAAACAGGTAATGCCCCACTCTCCACATATCATCCGGCGTTAACATCATCGTCAGTGCCGTCATCATTGCAAGCACCGCAATCCCATAGAAAAGAAATCCCGTAAGCGCTCTTTTTCTCCTGCGTCCCTGTTCCTCCGTCGTCTGTATCAGTTTCATCATATTCTCCTCCGCCTTCCTCGAATAATCATCCGTTGACAGCTTCTCTCCGGACAAAAGTTCATTCACATTGATCTGCAGCGCTTCGCACAGCGGCAGCATCAGCGTGATCTCCGGCAGACCGTTTCCGCACTCCCACTTCGAGACCGTCTTGTCGCTGATTTCCAGGCGTTCCGCTAACTGCCGCTGCGTCATACCCTGTCCCTTTCTGCACTCTGCAATAAACTGTCCTATTTTTACCTGATCCAAATCCCGCCCTCCTTTCACACGCAGAATACTAGTACAACGAATAATGAGTAACTAACACCTTGACTTGCCTGATTTTTCATCTGCGGCGTTATCGTCAATCGACGTAGCCACCGCTACGCCTCATTCCTCCGCCTTGCATATGAAACAATCATCCTGCGTCAATGTATCAGAAACTTCTTTTTCGTTGTACCAAAAAACGCGTTCCGATAAAACACACGCACCGTAGAATCCGCTGATCTCACGGACTCTGCGGTGCGCAGACTAAAAATTTCTGAACCTGAATGGTCCTTTGCAGGACGCCGCCGTCACCGGTACTGACAGCGGCGGCTATTTTTCCCTTTCATGATTGCATAACATATGCCAGTCAAAGTAGTTCTACAAATGCAGTACGCGATCCCGAATCTCCTGTGTCCTTCCCTGATTCCAGAACTGCGTCCCGATATAACCGCATGTTCTGCGCGCGACACACATAAGACTCTCATCGCGGTTGCCGCAGGCCGGACACTCCCAGACCAGCTTGCCGGACGCGTCCTCTGTAATCTTAATCTCGCCGTCATATCCGCAGCACTCACAATAATCGCTCTTTGTGTTCAGCTCCGCATACATGATATTATCGTAGATATATTTCATGACGGAGATCACTGCCGGGATGTTATTCTGCATATCCGGCACCTCCACGTAACTGATCGCGCCGCCCGGCGACAGCCGCTGGAAATCCGATTCGAACTTCAGCTTCTGGAATGCATCAATCTGCTCCGACACATGGACGTGATAGCTGTTCGTGATATAGTTCTTATCCGTCACACCTTCAATGATCCCGAACCGCCGCTGCAGACAGGTCGCAAACTTATAGGTTGTGGACTCCATCGGTGTTCCGTAGACAGAGTAGCTGATATGCTCCGCCTCTCTCCACTCTTTACATTTATCATTTAATCTCTGCATGACCTTTAACGCAAACGGTTTTGCCTTTGGATGCGTGTGTGTCGTTCCCATCATGCGCACGCACATCTCATACAGCCCCGCATAGCCGAGTGAAATCGTCGAATACCCGTCATACAGCAGCCTGTCGATCTTCTCTCCCTTTTTCAGCCGCGCCAGGGCGCCGTACTGCCACAGAATCGGAGCCACATCCGAGATCGTCCCAAGAAGCCTCTCGTGGCGGCACCGCAGCGCGCGGTGACAGAGCTCTAACCGCTCATCCAGAATCTCCCAGAACCGGTCCATATCCCCGTTCGAGGAGCACGCCACATCCACCAGATTGATCGTAACGACTCCCTGATTAAATCGGCCGTAAAACTTGTGACGGCCATCCGCCTCCCGCTGGGAATCCTCCACTGTCAGAAACGACCGGCAGCCCATGCACGGGTACACCTCGCCCTGCTTTAATTCTTTCATCACCTTCGCGGAAATATAATCCGGCACCAGGCGCTTCGCGCTGCATTTTGCGGCCAGCTCTGTCAGATACCAGAACTTCGAATCCTCCGTGATATTATCTTCATCCAGCACATAGATCAGCTTTGGAAACGCCGGGGTGATCCAGATCCCCTTCTCATTTTTCACTCCCTGCAGACGCTGCACCAGCGTCTCCTCAATCACCATCGCGAGGTCTTCCCTTGTCCGGCCGTCCTCCACCTCATCCAGGTACATGAATACGGTCACGAACGGAGCCTGCCCGTTGCAGGTCATCAGCGTGATCAGCTGATACTGAATCGTCTGGATACCGTTTTTGATCTCATCCTTTAAACGCTTTTCCGTCACACGCGCGATGATGGACTCGTCCAGACACTCGCCGCATTCCTGCCGCTCCTCAATCACCTTTGCCCGGATCTTCTGACGGCTCACATCGACAAACGGAGCCAGATGCGCCAGTGTGATCGACTGTCCGCCGTACTGGTTGCTCGCAACCTGCGCAACGATCTGCGCCGTCACGTTACACGCCGTAAAAAAGCTGTGCGGCCGCTCGATTAACGTCTCGCTGATCACCGTGCCGTTATTTAACATATCCTCCAGATTCACCAGGTCGCAGTTGTGCTCCCGCTGCGCATAATAGTCGGAATCATGAAAATGAATGATCCCTTCATTGTGCGCATGCACCACATCCTCCGGCAGCAGCACGCGCATGGTTAAATCCTTGCTGACTTCCCCGGCCATATAATCGCGCTGCGTGGAATTGATCGTCGGATTTTTATTGGAATTCTCCTGCTTGACATTCTCATTGATCTGATCAAGCAGCGACAGAATATTATTGTCCGTGGTATTTGATTTCCTGGTCAGCTCACGCTTAAAACGGTACCGCACATACTTCTGCGCCACCTCATAGCCCCGCATCTCCATGATCCCGATCTCAACCATATCCTGAATATCTTCCACATTCACGGCATGGGACGACTCCTGCACCCTGCGCACGACGCCGTCCGCCACCGCAGCGATCTGCTCCTCATTCAGCTGATGGATCCGCGGTGTATCCGCATTTGCCTTCTCAACGGCATTTATAATCTTTGTCACATCAAATGTAACCTCTTCCCCGTTCCGTTTGATTATCTTTGTCCTGACCTCCGAATTCATTCGCTCACCTTTCCCCAGATATTGTGCAAAAAATATATCACCCCACAAAATATTGTGCAGTATCTATCTTATAATATTTCAGAGAAAAGTCAAGGGGCGTTTTGTCCTCTGTTATACGCAAAAAAAGGATTGTCCTCTCCGGCGCGGCAATGCAGGGCAATACCGTTCAAAATTAAATGTAGATTTTCTGTCCGACAAAAAGTTACCCCTGCCATCCCTTACACACGTCGCACCATCCTTCGGCCCCCGAATACCGCTCCGGCTCCGGAATCGTCAGCGCAATCGCGCTGTTTGCACTCCCGCAGGCCGGAAGCACGGTCTCAAACCGTTTTAAGGGCTTGTCGGGATATCCCTTCACCCCCTCGCGGATGCAAATGTCCTGATTTCATCCTTTCTGTCTATTCTACATAATCCGCCGGCAGAACAGCAGGCAAAGATCCCCTTTTCCCCGGTGCTGCGGCCTTTTTCCCATTACCTCTCATTACTCCCGGTTCTTGAAAAATCAGTCCCCGCTGTTATAATAAAATCAGAAGCTCTTTCGCAGCATAGCCTCACAAAATATTGTTCAGAAACGGAGATTCACATGCAAAAAACACCAAAGCCACGAAGCTACACCGGCACCACAAATCCTGCGGAAAGTCCGCGCGAGGTAACAAACAAAGCGCTGGCCAGACGCGCCGCCGCTGAGGGAATCGTTCTGTTAGAAAACGACGGCATCCTGCCCCTGGCAAACGGCGCATCCGTTGCCCTCTACGGAACCGGTGCGCGCCACACCGTCATCGGCGGCACCGGATCCGGCATGGTCAACTGCCGGGGCAGCATATCGATCGACGCAGGTCTGAAAAATGCCGGATTCACGGTCACAACCACACAATGGCTCGACACTTTCGACGCTGACTATGACGCTGCAAAAAGCAGCTGGATCAAACGTCTCTACGACATGTCGGAACCGGGTAACTTTGACAGTCTTTATCGTGCCCACGCCTCCAACCCTCTGATCAGCCCGAAAGCGCCCCCGGTCCCTCCGCAGGCAGGGACAGATGCTTCCACAGCGCTTTACGTGATCAGCCGCATCTCAGGTGAGGGCGCGGACCGCAAAGAGGAAAAAGGGGACTATTATCTTACAGATGACGAACTCGAACTGCTGACCGCTGTCACAGCTGCCTATGAAAAAACAATTGTGATCTTAAACGTGGGGGGAATCATTGACCTTTCCTTTATGGATACCCTGCCCGTCAATGCGCTTGTTCTCATGTCGCAGGCCGGCATGGAGGGCGGGAATGCTCTCGCCGATATTCTCACCGGCGCCATAAATCCCTGCGGAAAGCTCACGGATACCTGGGCGTATCAATACAGCGATTATCCGTATAGCAGTGAGTTCAGCCACAACAACGGGAATATCATCGAGGAATATTATAAAGAAGGAATTTTTGTCGGATACCGCTATTTTGACACATTTGATGTCACACCGCGCTACAGCTTCGGCTACGGGCTCTCCTACACCACCTTTAACGCTGCACTGCAGGATATTTCTGTAAAGGACCGGCTCATCCATCTTCAGATTTCCGTGACAAATACCGGCAGTCTGCCCGGCAGAGAGGTTATTTAGGTCTATGTGTCCTGCCCAGACGGACGTCTGGTCAAAGAGCGCAAACGTCTGACTGCTTTTGCAAAAACAAAACTTCTCTCCCCGGGAGAGACACAGTATTTAAAACTGAATTTCTCTCCTGACCTGTTAGAATCCTTCCACAGCGGCAAATGCACCTTCCTGCTGGAAAAAGGGACGTACCGGGTCTATTACGGCAATGCCTCCTGCAGTTTAAAACCGGCAGCTTCACTGCTGTTGGAAGAAGACGTGATCACCGCATGCACAAAGTCCGTCTGCCCGCTACTCGATGCCCTGCCCGAGCTGGAAACGACACATGAAACCATAATCCGCGGAAAAAATTCAGATGCCATCTCACAGTCACTCCGGCAGAACTCTGCCGATGCCTCACCGGCATCCACGCAGAATTCTGTCAGGACAGATCCGGTTCTTTGCCTGGGATCCGATGCTTTTTCGCAGGACAATCGTGACGGTGCCATACACCATGTGCCGCAGCTGAAGCTTACCCCGGCGGATATTCCGGTTCGTGTGATCCGCTATTCTTCCATAGATGAAGTTCCGGATCCTGATAACAGGGCAGACAGTGGCTCCGGTTCTGTCAGCAGTCCTGACATCTCTGCCGGCGTGACAGTCAATGCCTCTGGTTCTGTCGGCTACCTCTGCACCTCTGCCGGCGTGACAGTCAATGCCTCCGGTTCTGTCGGCTGTCCTGGCAATGACTCCGGTTCTGTCGACAGAGCAGACAGTGACTCCGGTTCTGTCGGCTGTCCTGGCAACGACTCCGGTTCTGTCGGCAGAGCAGACAATGCCTCCGGTTCTGTCAGCAGTCCTGACACCTCTGCCGGCTGCGGTTCCGCTGTCCCGGACAGATACATGCAGCTTGCGGAGCAGCTGACGCTCGAGGAGGCCGCTGCTTTAGTCTGCGGTGCCCCCAGCGGAATGGGCAAAGAGATCATCGGCTCCGCCGCGGTCACGGTTCCCGGCGCCGCCGCAGAGACGACCTCCACGCTCCTGACCTCACACGGGATTGCACCGATTGTCCTGGCCGACGGTCCTGCCGGAATCCGGATTCTCTCACGGTATGAGGTAAATCCGGCCGACGGCAGCATCTATCAGCTCACCCGGTATCAGAGCCTGGAGAATCGTCTGTTCCAAACGATTTTCCCGCATGAGGGGGCCACGGTTTATTACCAGTATACAACTGCTATCCCGGTAGGCACTCTGCTGGCACAGACATTTGACGAAAAACTTCTTGCAGAAGTCGGCGATATGATCGGCGGTGAGCTGGAAGAGTTCGGTATCACCTTCTGGCTTGCTCCCGGGATGAACATTCACCGCAATCCGCTGTGTGGACGAAACTTCGAATATTATTCGGAAGATCCCCTGATCAGCGGTAAAATGGCCGCCGCACTCACAAGAGGCGTACAGAGCCATCGCGGCATCGGCACAACGATCAAGCATTACGCCTGCAACAATCAGGAGGAAAACCGGCGCGGCGTTTCGAGTATTGTATCCGAACGCGCCCTCCGCGAAATCTATCTGAAAGGCTTTGAGATCGCCATCAAAGAATCGTCCCCGCTCGGCATTATGACCTCCTACAATAAGGTAAACGGGGTACATACCGCCAACAGCTATGATCTGTGCACCATGGCCGCGCGTGATGAATGGGGCTTTTCCGGAGTCATCATGACAGACTGGACAACAACAAACGAAGGCGGAGGTTCCTCCGCTGCCAAATGTCTGGAAGCCGGAAACGATCTGATTATGCCGGGAAATCCCTCGGACATCAGGGAAATTGTCGACGCTGTCCGCGGTGAGGGAAAGCAGCACCTGGATGAGCGGTATCTGCGCCGCTGCGCCGCAAATGTTCTGCGGGTCATTTTATGTTCCAACGCTTATCAAATTTAACCATAAGGGATTGTTGCAAAATTGAGCAATTCCACAATATATTGTTGTGATATCACGGACATCCATACCATATATTGTTTACATCACCATTTTGCAACATCCCCTTTCATAGTAAGAACCGAATCAAAAAAGCTGCGTCGTTTCTGACGCAGCTTTTTTCATGAGGCATCGGGGATTCGAACCCCGGACAACTTGATTAAAAGTCAAGTGCTCTGCCAACTGAGCTAATACCCCAAATTCTATTATAATATACAGTGCCCAGTTCCGGAATCGAACCAGAGACACGAGGATTTTCAGTCCTCTGCTCT
>CAJUNX010000048.1 GCA_910587865.1 uncultured Roseburia sp. | reverse complement strand
TATTCTCCCATACTTCTTCATATCAGTCGAGGTACGCACTATCTACCGTTTACGATCTGTTCTGCTCTTAGCTGCGCAAGCTGTGAATTATTCAGAAAACTGAGCATCCCCTCTGTAATGTTATTAAGGAGAATGCCTCTGATTGTCTACATAAGTTTTCTTAATTGTTCTAATAGAACAGGCAATTCTTCAAAAACAACCTCAACTATAATATTCCAATTTGTACCTTCATAGTCATGAATCAGGCGATGTCTGAGTCCGGCTATCATCGCCCACTGAATCTCATTATGCGTCTCTTTATATTCATAGGAAAGATTGTAAACATGTTCACCTATATTGTATAATGGTGTTGTAACAAGCCATTGGAGCGGTATATCTGTCAGCAAATCTTTTTTACTTATCTGATGACTTACAATATATTCATACAACTCTGCTGCTTTTTCATATATTTTTTGGATTCGCTGTTGATCCGAATACTTCATGCTACAAGCAACCTCTCTTTCATGATAGTATGATAAAAATCGCTATCTTTATTAATTTCATTAATTTCAAAGACATCCACTTCCTTTTTCAGCACTTCGCGCAACTCTTCGGCAAAAGCAAAAATCATTGTTCGTTTAAAATGCTCCCCTCCACATACGAGGAAATCCATATCGCTGTCCGCATCGGCCTCTCCTCTTGCATAAGATCCAAATAGATATATCTCTTTTACTCCGTATTTTTTTACGATCGGTTTTACCAGGTTTTCAATATCCTTCAGCGTGAACACATTATCACTCATCCTCCCTCTCCTTCCTTTTTACCTGATTCTGATGTCCTCTATAATAATTACCCTCCGAATGTCTCAACTACATGCAATTTGCCATCAGATAAGCCGCATCAAAGCCCGGATCCTTATTCTGCACCATGATTGCCGGCTCCTGAAACGGATCATCAAACAACTGCATTAAATCATGATTTGCTCCTACATTTGTTACTTCAAAATGATTTAGGCAATGTCCCAGCCACGAAAATTTTTTATTCATTTCATAAACTAAATCAAAAATCTCCAAATCTGTTGTTTTATATTGTGAATGATAACCCGAATACTGTTCATGTGAAAACTGTCGCTGAAGCAAATAATCCTGTATCTTTCGATAAGCTCCTCTGGGATTCGCAGCAGAATAATATTTTTCTAAATCTTTTACACATAAGTCAAAATAGAGTGCTTTGAAATGCTTTACTTCACGTCCTGTCATTACGCTACACTCACTCTCTTTGTATAATGATACAAAACGTCTTCAATAGCAAAATCTTTTTCATTCACACCATCATCACTATTATACCAAATCCATTTAATTACATAATCCATAAACCAGGATTTCTCTTTTAAAGATGTAATAATACATCCAAATGCTCCGTAATCTCCAGCATTTCCGCTTCCATAAAAAACAACTGTGCCATCAGGCTCATACTCTTTTCTTAAATTGATAACTATCAAAAGCCTGACCCAGGATTTGATAAATACTGGAAACACTATATTTTTGCTCTTTATTAATTTTATTTTCATCCAGTTTTATCTCCAATTTCAGCATGATGAATCTCCTTATCAATAATACTTTCTATTTTTCATCTTTATATGATAGAAAAGATGAAAAAACTACACTTTCTCATTTAGCCAATCACTGCTTTTTCTCTGGATAATATGTTGCAATAAATTTGTTCAATAACTTCCGTTGTTCAAATGATAAGTCCAAATTATCCAACAGCCACATATGCAACGCTTTCCCGATGGCATAACATAGCTTTTTTTCCAAATCCTTTCCTATTCTATCTCTGGAAACATTCGGATAAAAACTGTTATCTTCAATATTAATTACGGCGTTTTTGAGAATAACCCCATCCGCTAAATATGGGAGGATAATTTTTAGATTTGGCAATAATATACTCTTAAGATACACCTGGTCTTTCGCTTCAAAAGGATATCTTGACCCAAATCCCACATTCGATTTAAAAGGTAAAATACATTCAGATTCTTCATCTAAAACAACTTGAAAAACTTTTATATCTGTTTTTGTTGGTATAGAGTCATCATGTTCCAAATCTTCGCAAAACATTTCAAATGAGTAGTTACCAATAAGATCTTCACTCCCTTCCATAATCCCCCGTCTCATAACAACTCCTGAATCAGTTGGTATAATATTATATACATCATACTCATCAAGCATAGATAAAGTTTGATCAAAATCATCTGTTTTTTCATAAATTTTTGCAAATTCATACGCTTCGTCCATAATAGATGGAACCGTCAGTATGCGTATCAAATTATTTACAACAAACTGTTTAATGGAAATATTCATATTATCTTCTTCTATTATTTCATTTTTTATATGATTGTAATAATAACTTTTATTTCCATTTAAGTCTTTTATCTTTTTTGCAAAATTGAGTCCTTTATAATTACATTCCACATATGCTTCTATTCCATCCAAATATTGATTCAAACATATCTTTTCCGCCAAAACATCTTCTGGTTTGCTTAAATTGCATATATATGTTTCCTGCTGGCTCTTTTCCTGTACTAAAATCTTTATCCAAACTCCACAATCCAAGAAATTATCTTCAACAAAACTTTTTATCTCCGAAATACCATTAGGGAATATACTCATAAACTGTTCATAATCCAAGACGATCTCTGTACCCTGAGTTTTTGATTTATCCTCATAAGTCAAACATATATATTCACTATTTTTTTCAAATTCAATTTTAATAATTTTATTTTCTTCTATATGTTTTGTTCGCACCTCTACTTTATCTGATAACATAAAACAAGACAAAAAACCTATTCCATAATGTCCAATTGGAGAATACTCTCTCCCTTGTAAGTTATAAGCATCTGAATTGTAATAAGACACACCTACATTCAAAAAATATTTCTTTAAAATTTCTACGTTCATTCCACTGCCATTGTCTAAGATGGTAACGCTTTGCTTTTCCTTATTCAAAGCGATAATAATAATCGGCTCATATTTTTGAAAGATAAAGTTTTCGTGCGTCTGCGCAGTTTCCTCCATTGTTTTGCATGCATCAATGGAATTTTGAATAATTTCCCTTAAACCATATTTTTTATCACCATAAATATTTTCACCCATTAATAGATTTGTAATCGCTTTATAATTCAACTCCAATTTGTAATCTGAAAATGTAAATCCATCCGGTTTTATATTGTTGATAATATGAGGGTACACATTAAGCAAATAAATGTCTTTTCCAAAAAGCTGACATAAATTTACCGCATTTAACAATTCTTTATTGATATCATCAAAATACTTTAACAATTTTCTATGTACAGCCGGCTCCTTACTAGAGCCAATAAAAAGGATCTTTTTTTGACCGGTCTTTTCATTCAAAACAATTTTTGTATAATTATCTATATCAAAATGCTGTCGCCATTCCAAATCACTATAATCCGTTGGATTCAGATACTTATACAAATAGAGAGGAGCCCTCTGCGCATCCATATCTAAATAATCAGCGATTCTTAACAATACTGCTATATATTGTGCGTTTAAGCTATATTCTCCTTTGATAGTTTCTGAATGTATTTCCTTACTAATCCATTCAAAATCTTCATTATGCGACTGACATATCAATGCAAGCTCATTTTGAAAAGTCGTAGCGGTTCCCACTGAAACCAAAAACAGCTCTTTATTTTCATCATCAATTCTTTCCAGAAAATTTCTTGACCTTTTTCCATGAACCGGACGCACACATTCCTGCAAAGCTATGTTTTCATTATTATATTTTTGAAAAACTTTGCTATATTTTCTATTGCCCAATAAAAGTTTGTCTATCTTTATTTCTTCTATCTCCCTATCTGAAACAACCATTCCAATGTCATGGAATAATGTTGCATAAATAAGCATCACTATCTCTAAATCACTCATCTTTTCGGTATCATCAATCAATTCATACATATATTCTGCCACATGAACAGAGTGTGTCATACCATGCAATGTATATGTCTGAAATACTTTTGTAATCATGGGTAATATCTTTGATGCAAACTCAATCGCTTTATTAACTTGGCTTAAAAACAGACTTTTTCTTTTTTGCAATAACAAATATGCTTTCGTAGAATTCATTTCTTTCACCACATACACCCCTCCATTCTTCTCTTACTATTTAGAATATTCTATCATACCTGCTATCACTTTACCAGTCATTACAATTTTTTAAACACAAAACCCTTTATTTGCCCGATTTCAACAAATTTCTACTGTCCCATACCACAGGCAGCCTCTCTTTTACTCCGTATTTTTTTACGATCGGTTTTACCCGCCGCATCGTGATCGGGAATATACGGAAATCACAAATACAGCTCCCGGTACTGCGTCGGCGAACACCCGTACCTTTTTTTGAAAATACTGTGAAAATTCGTATAATTTCGATACCCCACCCGCTCCGCTACATCCGTCACCGCCAGATTTTTATTCCTCAGAAGCGACACCGCGAGATCCATCCGCTGATCCATGATAAACTGCCCCACCGAGCTTCCTTTTTCTTTCCGGAACATCCGGTTCAGATAGACCGGATGAAAAAAGAACCGTTCGGCGATCTCATTGACGGAAATGTCCGGATCGCTGATATGGTTCATGATATAGCTGCAGACCCGGGCAATGACCTCCTCCCCTCTGCGCGTGTCCGCATGCTTTTCTTCCATGGATTTTTCCTTCTCCATGACAAATTCTTTGCCGATTCTTTCATAGCGGCGGTGATCGCGCTTCTGACAGATGCGCTCCACCACTTTTGACACGCCGTCACAGATCACCTGATTCTCCGCTGGCATGACGATATAATCCTGGCAGCCCAGGCCGATCGCCTCCCTGGCATACTCAAAATTGGCATGGCAGGTGAGGAAGATGCATTCGATGTCATAATCGTGCTCCCGGATCCAGGCGAGCAGCTCGATCCCGCTCTCGCCCGGCATTTCAATATCCAGAAGAGCCATCTGAATGTCGCGCTCCCGGATCAGGGCTTTTGCAGCGGCCGCATCATAAGCCGTGTGGACCTCCGCGATGCCAAGCTCCTTCCACGGGATATCCGTCTTCATCGTCTCCGCTGTCAGGATCTCGTCATTTACAATCAGAACATTCATTGTCATCCTCCTCCAGATCATAGGGAAAGGTCACCGTGACCGTCGTCCCGATTCCCGGCTCGGACTCGAAACCGATATCCGCCCCATCCCCGTAAAAGGCGCGCAGCCGCCGGTAAGCGTTCGACATCCCCACCTGTTTTCCGTCAAGATCCGCACGGTGCATGTTCTGACTGACCGCACGCGCCGCTTCCTCCTCCATGCCGTCCCCGTCGTCGATAATCAGAAAGGTGACGGTCCCGCTGTCATACTGCCCGATGATGGTAATGTTCGTCAGCCTTCCCTGCTTCACCACATGCTTGATAATATTTTCGACAAAGTTGTGAATCAGCAGCGGCGGGACACGGATCAGCATGATTTCCGGGTCATACTCATAGTCCGCCTCAATACAGCCCGGATAGCGCAGCTGTGAAATCCGAATATATCCCTCGATCACTCTCTGCTCTTTACCGAACAGTTCCAGCTCCTTATCATTTCGGAAAATATACAAGAAATAGTCGGACAGATACAGGATGACCTGCCGAATGTGCTCCGCATCATTCGCCCGTGAAAGATTATAAATCAGATTAAACATATTCAGAAGAAAATGCGGCCGGATCTGCAGCTGAAGGTTTTTCAGTTCTGTCTGCTTCCGTGATATTTCTTTTTCGTAATTCTCGATTTTGAGCTTTCTGATCCGGTCCGCCATGGTGTTAAAGGACAGAAAAGCACGCTCATATTCCTGCGTACGGGCCTTCTTTGTAATCCGGTAATCCGGGTTTCCTTTTTCCAGTGCCTCGTGCGCCTTATTGATGGTTTTTAAGGGGATCACCACCAGTTTGTAGATGATCATATAAAAAAACGGCAGAAAAAACAGCGCGGCAATCACCGTATAGCGCAGCAAAGCAGACATGTCTTCAATCGAACCGGACACGTCCTGCCGGCGGATCGAAACATTCATCCACACGCCGGGACGTTCCCAGTAGCCCGACACAGTCAGCTCGTCCGGCGTGCTCTCCTCCGGCTGCAGTGTAAATGTAACCCGCTCAATCGTATAGGGAAGCTCCCTCTGCATCTTCTGCCCCGCCCCGTTCAGACTGACCATGCCGCCGTAGCACGCCCCTGCATTCCGGTTGACATGCCAGAGCAGGGTCTGGGGCGTTTCGGAAAGAAACCATCCGGTACGGTCCGAGTCAGTCATCTCCTCTCTGATATACTGTTCGATCGTCGTTCTGCTGATATTCCTCAGATTTTTATCCCAGATCAGCAGATCATCCTGCTCTGCCAAATAGTAAAAGCTGCCGTCGCTGACATTTGCAATGGTAAACATATTCCGAAAGGATTTGTAAAACCGGTTTTTCGATATCTCGTAATCATAGCCGCCCTCCTGCTGATCCATCACAATAGCGTCGCTGTTGCTGCGGAGCATGGAATAGATCAGATAATCCGTCTCGGCCAGCTGCTGTCCGGTCTCTTCCATATAATTATTCATGATGTATGCCACCGAAGTCCTGGCCTTCTCCTCCACATTTTTCACCGCGATATTTCCCAGCACTATGGCAATCAGATTCAGGGGCAGCACCCAGATGAGAAGAATCAGCAGAATTCTGATCGAGATGGAACGCCGCAGCCAGGGCAGAATACCGGCTAATCTTTTTCTGTTTTCCACGCTCATCCTCTCCCTCCCCGCACACCGCGCAAAAAATACGCGGATGATCCTCCCGGTCTTCACCCGACTCCGTGCGAAAGATCCGCTGCACAGCACAAAACGCAGGCCTGCCATCTCCTGCGTTTCCTGCCGCCCGAACCGGCTTTTTTGCCCGCCGCGCTCTCTTTTTACATCTCCGTGAGCAGCAGGGCAATCCCCTCTTTTCCCGGCAGACCGAGCCGCACCCGTCCGCTGATTCCCTCCGCTGCCAGCGTTCCTGTCATTTCCCAGGTATCGATGACCTCAGCGCGGTAGATTTTTCCTTCTGCCAGCATCAGATCCGTATAGACCGGCCTCAGATGTCCGAAATACTGCAGCGTAAAGGATTCTCCCTTAAGCATGTTCGGGCTGAGATCCTCGATAAACTGTTCCACATACTCCCCGGACGCATTCCCAATCAGACGTTTCATGCGCTGCTGCACGGTCTCGTTCCCGCCTTCCGTTTCATCTGCATCTGCATCCGGCAGGGTTTCCGGGTCGAAGACAGCCGCCTTCCACTCCCCGGGCAGCCGATACAAAAGCTCCTTTAAAAACGCGATGCGCTCAGCGCTTTCCCCGTAGAGCCGCCCGCCTTTTGCCCACCAAAGCACCTCGTCTTCTCTGTGAAACGTCTCCCCGTGCGTACAGAAGCCCCCTCTGCACACGGCCCACCAGAACCGGTGCACCATCTCGGGCGCAGTCAGGCTGCCCCAGCCAAAGGGAAGATTGCCCTCATAGCCACATTCGTCGATGATCACCGGGATCCCGTACTGCTTTTTCCAGATCGTGACCTTGTCAATCCGTCCGGACTGGATCGAGCAGTGGGTCATCCAGTCCCGCTTCGGATACGGGGTTATGATCTGATGGATCGATACCGGATGGTGATATCCGTCCTGCCTGGCGATCGTCTCCCCGTATGCGTCCCAGTCCTCCAGCGTCTTATCCTTTAAGTCATCATACTCGTTCGCCAGGCTCCACCAAAGATTCCGGTGCGCCCCCAGCCGCACAATACAATATTCCAGATAAGCCAGCGATTCTTCTCTGGACAGCCGTGAGAAGCCCCAGCGGTCATACGGGTGAAACAGGATCAGATCCGCCTCGATTCCCAGCCCGCACAGGTCGCGGATCCTCTGATCCAGCCTGTCCCAGAACACCGGATCCGGCCGCGTCACATCCCATGTGCCGTCCGCTTTCTTCAGAAACGGATAGCAGTCCGGATCATTGCTGTTATACGGCATGTGCTTCGGGAATACGCACATCCGGATCTTGTTAAACGGTGCGCCGCTTAACGTCTCAAGCGTCTGCTCCTGCAGCTCTTCTGGCTGATGGATCCACGCGTAACAGGTGGTCCCGAACGGAATATACGTCGTGCCGTCCGCATATGCGAAATGATCCCCGCTGACCCTGACCGGCCCGTGATTTTCTTCCCCCGGCTCCGTCACCGTAAATTCGCCGCAAAGGGACTGCTCTTTCGTGCGGATGCTGTATTTCCACACGCCGGTCTGGTCCGGACGGAAACGCAGCCGGTATCCGCCCCTGCCGTCCGCGAAGGCGGAAGCCTTTTTGCAGTCAGCCGGCCCTTCCGGCGTGACGGTGTCCGCTGTGTCCCCGCAGTGGGAAAATTCCCCGCAGTGTTTTAAAACCGGTTCTGTCCCGTCGCTCAAAACCTCGAACTCAATCATATCATATTTTTCAACTGTCTGCATCTGTCTGTTTTTTCCTCCCTGTTATTCCTTCACGCCCCCAAGCATAATCCCCTTCACAAAGTACTGCTGGAAAAACGGATAGACAACCAGAATCGGCAGGATCCCCACCACAGCGATCGCCATCCGGATCGTCGTTGACGGCATCGGCAGCGAACCGATCGTTGCGCCGGCCGTCTGCTGTAAGATCTTCACGTTCTCGTTAATATTATTTAAAATCACCTGAATCGTATATAAATGGCTGCCGCCGCGTTCCGTCAGATAATATAAGCCGTTCTGCCAGTCGTTCCAATAGCCTAAGCCTGTCATCAGGCCAATGGTGGCCAGGATCGGCTTACTCAGTGGCAGGATGATTTTCCCGTAAACCTGAAATGCACTGGCGCCGTCCAGATGCGCCGCCTCGATTAAACTGACCGGAATCCCGCTTCGAATGTAATTTCTCACGAGAATCACGTTGAACGCGTTCATCAGAAGCCCCGGAAGAATCAGCGCAAAAATCGTGTTTTTCACATGGAAATAATTAACATAGGAGTAATACGTGGCAACCAGCCCGCCGTTAAAGAGCATGGTAAATACCGTCATAAAACTGAGCACCTTCATGACCGGTATATCCTCCTGGCTGATGGCATAGGCAAACAGCGAGGTGACCGCCACACTGGCAGCTGTCCCGATCAGTGTTACCACAAATGTCATCACATATGCCCGGCCGATGGTCTGATACTGCACCGCAATATACCGGTAGGCTTCCAGGCTGAATTTTCCGGGAATAAACTGGAAACCATTCGCCATCGCCCACGCATTCTCCGTAAAGGAGGCGATGATCAGCAGCAGAAACGGCAGCGCCACAATGGCGGACCCGATCGTGAGCACTGTGTGAGCCAGAAGCTGCATTCTTTGATATTCTTTCGTCTTCATTCTGCTCCCCTCCTTAAAACAGCGCGCTGCTCCTGTTATATCTGCGCACGACTGCGTTAGCTGCGACAATCAGGACAAATCCCACGACGGACTGGTAGAAGCTGGCCGCTCCCGACATGCCGTAGTCGCTGTTTTTCATCAGCGCCTGATAAATATACACGTCGAAGGTGCGCGTCACGTTGTACAGTGTGCCGCTGTCTCTCGGGATCTGATAAAACAGTCCGAAATCAGACCGGAAAATCTGTCCCACGCTTAAGATAAACAGCGTGATTACCGTCGGCTTTAAGAGCGGCAGCGTAATGTAGCGGATCTGCTTCCACTTCCCGGCCCCGTCGATCCTGGCGGCCTCATAATAGTCCTGGCTGATTCCCACAATACTGGATAAGTAGATGATCATACTGTAGCCCGCGCTCTTCCACAGATACACGAATACCAGAAGAAACGGCCAGTATTTGCTCTCCTGATACCAGTTGACGGTCGAAAGCCCCAGGGGAGACAAAATCGCATTGTTCACAATCCCGTTCTCGGATGATAAAAAGACAAATACCAGATAGTTTACCACCACCCAGCTCATCAGATACGGCAGTAAGATCACCGTCTGATAAATCTTTTTCGCTGTTTTCCGCTGGATTTCATTGACCAGAATCGCAAGCGTAATGGAGACGATCGTGCCGAAAATAAAAAAGGCGACATTGTACAGCACTGTATTCCGCGTGATGATAAATGCATCCTTCGACTGAAACAGGAACTTAAAATTATGAAGCCCCGCCCACGGGCTTTTCCAGATTCCCTTTCTGAAATCGATGTTTTTAAACGCGATCACGATTCCGGTCATGGGAATATAATTGTTCATCAGCAGATATAAAAATCCCGGCAACGCCATCAGATAATAAGGCAGTCTGTTTTTTCTGTGCATCGTTTCCCCCGTTCCTTTCAGCAGTGCTCCGGTCAAAGACGCCCGGAGCACTTGTCTGACAGATTCCTTTGAACCGTTCCTTATTTGTTTGCAGCCGCCCACTCATCCAGCTGTCTCTGATTTTCCTCAATCACCTTATCGATGCCTGCGGCTTTGAGCGCCGCAATAAATTCCGGCACCGCGATCTCAGGGTCAACCGCACCCGCGTCGATGCTGTCGCTGTACTGCTCTACAACCGTTGTCACGGCAGAATATTCCGTAGACACCGCTGTGTTGTCAAACGTGTAGCCGTTCGCCCCCGACACTCTGGAGTCCGGAATTGCAGCATCCATCTCCCGCAGTGTCTTATACATATCCGCCGGCATCGGATCGAGCACCGGCCATTCCAGACGGTTGCCGTAGACACCGTAAGGCATGTAATACGGAAGGCTCGTCGGATCATCGGACAGATATTTAATCAGACGTCCGTCTCCGTTTTCCTCCAATACCTCATAGCTCTGCCCTTCCATACCGAACTGCAGCAGCACCGTGGCCTCCTCGCTGCCCATGATATAGTCCAGCACCTGCACGGCCTTGTCCGGGTATTTCGCCGTGGTCGGAACCTGCCAGCTTACCGCTACCGTGCTGGCCTTCACATACTGGGGCAGTACCCGGAGCGCAACCATATCATACCCGCAGGAGGAGCTGGCCTCCCAGACACCGTTCGGCGTCGTCCAGGAAAAATATCCCAGATAATTTCCTCCCATAACCAGGGTGTTCGGATCTTCTGCGTTCGTCGCGGCATCTTTGGAAATATAGCCCTTATTCGCCCAGTCATACATCAGCTTTGCATATTCCATGTACTCGTCGGTCTCATACATATTTACAAGGGTCAGATCTTCAAAGCTGCGGTTTAACATCAGGGTTCCCGACGCGGTCGTCGCTCCGACCAGATCCAGCTCCATATAACATCCGCTTAACATCGGCTCGGAGTTGGCCATGGGGATCTGACAATAGAATTTATCGCCCTCCCCGGCTTTCACCGCCGCAAAGATCTCCTCGATCTCCTCCAATGTGTAAAGCTTATCCTCATCAACCGTAATCCCGTATTTGTCCAGCAGATCCTTTCGCGCGCGGTATCCGTATTCGTTTCCTCTCACATCACTGCAGGGAATCGCATACAGCTCCCCGTTGACATATCCGCCGGGCAGCTTCTCCGCCAGCACCTCTTTTAAGTTGGAGCCGTATTCGTCAATATACGCGTCAACCGGCTGAATCAGCCCGTTTGAAATCCTGCTCTGGATACTGTCGCCCACACTAAGCGTGATATCCACCTGTTCCCCGGAGGATACCGCCAGCGTCAGGCTGTTGGTCAGATCGGAAAGCTGCACCGGCTCTAAGATCACATGCACGCCGATGTCCTTTTCCAAAAGCTCATTTAGCGCGTCCTCCACATCCTGAAATCCCGAGAAGTCAACTCCCATGGACGGCCACTGCATCACCAGCTCCGCCACTTCCCCCTGGCCTGATCCGTCCGTTCCCGCGTTTCCGGAAGGCTCCGCTGCGCCGGATGCCCCGGCAGCCTCGCTTCCCCCCGCATTCTGTGCGCTGCCTGCCGCGTCCGCATTGCCGCCTGCGTCGCCGCATCCCGTAAACAGCATCACAGCCGCCATCGCTGCCGCCGAAAAAACCGTCATCCTTTTTCTTCGCATCTTTTTATCCTCCTTCTCTTCACTCGCATCTTTGTTTTGAGATATTTCGATTGTACTTTATTCTTCCTTATAAGAGAATCATCATTTCAAACCTCGGATATCACGATTTGCAACCAGGCGTCTTCCCGCGGCCTGCAGGGTATTTCCCACCCCCCTCCGACGTAAAGCTTTCGGACCACCCCCTCACAATCGTGCAGCCTGACATCATGATTGTATGCGATAAAGACAGGCTGGAGGAAAACCGGTGCAACGGTGCCCCGGATTTTTTCAAAACCGTTTCTTCATCGCGAAGATTCCTGTTGATTTGCAGGCGCTTTTTATGGTATACTGATACTATGATAATGGCTTTCAGGATGAGCACACCAGGAAGGAGGCTTTCGCCTTGGACAACAAAGCATTTGGAATGATCCTTCGGAAACTTCGGACCGCTGCCGAATTATCCGTAAAAGAAGTCACGGACCGGCTGTCCGTGATGGGGATTGAATTATCGGAAAAGACACTGTATGGCTATGAGAAGGGCATCCGCATGCCCAATGCGGATATGCTGATTTATCTGTGTCAGATTTACCGGTGCAGCGATATTTTATCCGCGTTTACCGGAAAGAGCATGGAGGGACTCACCTACCCGGAAACGCAGATGCTTACGCATTACCGCAGTCTCGACTCTCACGGCCGGTCACACGTCGACACCGTGCTCGGCTGGGAGGCGGAGCGGGTACAGCTGTGGGAGGAGAAGCTTCGCGGCCTCTCGGACACCGTTGTCCGGTTTGCCAGGGACGAGACGGGCGCGGCGTTCTCACGGCCCGCCGCGGATGCGGATACTCCGGCTGACTCTGCCCAGGATCCGGATCACACGATCGCGTTTCCGTCCGAGACGCGGGTCCGCACCATCACCTATCTGCAGCGCATGGCGTCCGCCGGGAGCGGAGAGTTCCTGTTTGATGATCTTCCGACCGATACGATTCAGATTAAGGTCACGCCGCAGTCTGAGCATGCGGATTTCGTGATCGGGGTCAACGGCGACTCCATGGAGCCCACCTACTCTGACGGCGATATGGTGCTCGTCGAGAAGACGCCGGAGATCCATACCGGCGAGATCGGCATCTTCATCCGCGGCGGCGACTGTTTTATCAAGGAAGCCGGCGAGAACCGCCTGATCTCCCACAACAAAAATTATCCGGACATTCCTCCCTCCGGGGAGATCCGGGTCGTCGGGCGCGTCCTCGGACGGATCGAGACCTGACGCGGCAGAGGGGTGCTGCAAAATGGCATCTTCCTGTGGAATTGCCGGATTTTGCAGCAGCCCTTTTTATATCCCGCCTATATCGAAAATACGCCGCGCATCAAGCTTATCCGTTATAACTGAGAGAACCGCTTCATCCCTCCAGCTCACGGATCAGATTAACCATCTCAATCGCCCCCACGGCGCAGTCATACCCTTTATTTCCCGCTTTTGTTCCGGCTCTCTCCACCGCCTGTTCGATATTTTCCGTGGTGAGCACGCCGAACAGGACCGGGACGCCTGTCTCCAGCGAAACGGCGGCGATTCCCTTTGACACCTCATTACATACGTAGTCATAATGACTGGTCGCCCCACGGATCACCGCGCCCAGGCAGATCACCGCATCATACCTGCCGCATTTTGCCATTTTAGACGCGATCAGCGGAATCTCGAACGCTCCCGGCACCCATGCCACGGAAATGTCCTCTTCCGCGACGTTGTGCCGGATCAGGCCGTCCATGGCGCCTGCCAGCAGCTTTGACGTGATAAACTCATTAAAACGGGATGCCACAATCCCTACCTTTATATGTTCCGATACCAGTTTTCCCTCAAATCGTTTCATGATCGTCTTCCTTTCCCGTGTGATCGTGCGCCGAAAAACGGCGCTGTTTTTAGTAGTTTAAAATGTGCCCCATGCGCTCCTGCTTTGTTTTCAGATAAAACAGATCATGGGCGGTCGCATCCATCTGAAGCGGTACGCGCTCCGTGATTTCAAGCCCGAATTCCGAGAGCTGGTAAATCTTGTCCGGGTTGTTCGTCAGAAGCCGCATGCTCTTCACCCCCAGCTCCCGCAGGATCTGTGCGCCGATATAATATTCCCTCTGGTCGCCGGCAAAGCCCAGCGCGAGGTTCGCTTCCAGCGTATCCATCCCCTGCTCCTGCAGCGCATATGCCTGCAGCTTGCTGATCAGCCCGATCCCGCGTCCCTCCTGGCGCATATACAGCAGAATTCCGCGCCCCTCTCTCTCGATCTGCTTAAGGGCCGCCGCCAGCTGCTGTCCGCAGTCACAGCGCAGGGATCCGAAGGTATCCCCGGTCAGACATTCGGAGTGAACGCGGCAGAGCACCTCCTCCCCGCTGCCGATCTCCCCTTTGACCAGCGCGATGTGATGCTCCCCGTTCAGCCGGTTTACAAATCCGTGCGCCATAAAATCGCCGTATTTTGTCGGCAGCTTTACCGCCGCCATCTGATCCGTCAGCTTTTCATGACATTTGCGGTAATTTTTCAGATCCTCAATCGTGATGAACGGCAGATCCCACTGCTTTGCCAGCTCCAGAAGCTCCGACGTGCGCATCATCGTCCCGTCCTCCCGCATGACCTCACAGCAGAGTCCGCACTCCTTTAACCCGGCCAGCCGGCACAGATCGACCGTTGCCTCCGTGTGCCCGCTGCGCTCGAGCACGCCGTTTTTCTTTGCCAGCAGCGGAAACATATGGCCCGGTCTGCGAAAGTCCTCCGGCTTCGCATCGTCCGCCACACAGCCTAACGCCGTGACGGAACGCTCCGCGGCGGAAATCCCCGTCGTGGTCGCCACATGATCGATCGACACGGTAAATGCCGTCTCATGATTGTCCGTGTTCTGCTGCACCATCTGAGGGATCTGCAGCTTTTTCACGTAAGCCTCCGACATCGGCATGCAGATCAGCCCTTTGCCATAGGTCGCCATAAAATTAACATTGGCCGTGGTGGCAAATTCTGCCGCACAGATCAGATCCCCTTCATTTTCCCGATCCGCATCATCGGTGACCAGGATGACTTTCCCGTTTTTCAGCGCGGTAAGCGCCTGTTCTATCGTGTCTGTCTTCGCCATTTTTTCTCCCTCCTAAAACCCGTTTTGAGATAAAAATTCCATCGTGAGCCCGCCCGTATTTTGCCGCTTTTCGCTCTGTTCTGCGGCGGGAAACAGCAGTTTTTCCACATATTTCCCGATGATATCCGTCTCCAGATTTACCGCATCTCCTTCCCTGTGCTCCGCGAGCGTCGTGTGGCCGGCCGTGTGCGGAATCACCGACACCAAAAAACCCGTCGCCGTAACCTTTGCCACGGTCAGGCTGATGCCGTCCACCGCGACGGATCCTTTTTCCACGATATACCGCATCACCCCCGGCTGCGCCGTGACCGAATACCAGACTGCCGTATCGTCGCGCCGGATGCCGGTGATCCTGCCCACACCGTCCACGTGTCCCGCCACAATGTGACCGCCAAACCGCCCGTCTGCACGCATTGCGCGCTCCAGGTTGACGCGGCTCCCGGGCAGGAGCAGCTTCAATGCGGAGCGCTCCAGCGTCTCGTGCATGACATCCGCCTGGAAATGACCGGTATTGATTTCTACAACCGTCAGGCAGACGCCGTTTACCGCGATGCTGTCACCGGTCTTCGTCCCCTCTGTCACCTTGTGGGCACGGATATCCAGCACGGCGGATGCCGCTCCATGCCGGATCTTTTCGATTGTCCCGATCTCTTCAACGATTCCCGTAAACATCAGCCGCCACCTCACTTTCGATCAGAATATCATCGCCCAGGGATGTCACCGTCGGCTTTTTCAGCAGAAAGGCAGCCGCCGGGGACGGCACCCCTTCTCCCTCGACCGGGGTTTTCGCCGTCTCTCCGCCGAACAGCTTCGGCGCGAGATACGCCTGCACCTTCTGCACAATGCCGCTTTTTAGCGCCGCCCAGTTCAGTGTGCCACCGCCCTCCAGAAGAATGCTGTCGATCTGCTCACTTCCCAGCCGCTCCATCAGCTGCCGCAGGTCCGCATGACCGCCGTCCTCATTCAGGCAAAAGACGCGGCATCCCCTTCTCTCATATACAAGCTGCTTTTCACGGTCGCGGCAGCAGGTGGCAAGAATCGTCGGAACCTGTTCCGCCGTCCTGACAATCCGCGACGTCACCGGCGTGCGCAGACTGCTGTCACAGATAATGCGCACCGGATTTCTGCCGCCATCCATCCGGCAGGTCAGCAGCGGGTCATCGGCCAGCACGGTTCCCACGCCTGCCATGATCGCGGTATAGCGGTTTCTCTGACTCTGCACATGCGCCCGCGCCGCTTCCCCGGTAATCCACTTTGAAGCGCCGGTGAAGGCAGCGATTTTCCCGTCCATCGTCATCGCGTATTTCATCACGACGAATGGCCTTCCTGTCCGGATATAGCGGAAAAACACTTCGTTTAGCCGGTCACACTCCTCCTGCATCACATGCTCCGTCACCTCTGTCCCGTGCTCCCGCAGAATCCTTATGCCCCGTCCCGCCACAAGCGGATTCGGATCGCCGGAGCCGACCACCACCCGCCGGATATCCGCTTTTAAAATCGCGTCCGTGCAGGGCGGCTGCCTCCCGTAATGGCAGCAGGGTTCGAGCGTGACATACATCGTCGCACCCTTCGGCGGCTGTGTACACGAGGCCAGCGCGTTCCGCTCCGCGTGAGCCTCCCCGTACGCTTCGTGCCAGCCCTGCCCGATGATCTGTCCGTCCTTTACAATCACGGCTCCCACCAGCGGGTTCGGCGAAACCCGCCCGGCGCCCCTTTCCGCAAGCGCTATTGCTAACCGCATATAACCGTTATCATCCATATGTTTTCCCCCATAGAAAAAGCCCTGAACCGTACGGCTCAGGGCAAAGGGCAGAGTCAGAGACCGGTATCCGTGACGAAAGTATTCACGGGGAAACCGCATCGCAATTTCCCGTGCCCGGGCAGGAAAGATTCTTCTTCTCCCGCTGCCGCGCGGGGCCATGCCTCAAAACAAACGGCTTTTATATACGCCCCTGCATAAAAAAGCTCTGGAATGTGACAACAATCCAGAGCAATCCTTCCGCACGCAAAACCATATGCTGATCCTGCATTCTGATATCTTCTTCTATCCAGACTATACTGTCGGCCTCGGAGTCTCACCGAATCATGCCCCGCTGACAACGCAGCGACAGGCTCGTGGGCTGTACCACCGGTAGGGAATCGCACCCTGCCCTGAAGATTTTTATTCTGTTTCTGTGATAAGTATACGCATCCGCAGCAGGTCTGTCAAGGAAAGAATGTGATTTCTTATGAAAACAGCATAGCATTGACAAAAACATCACGGTTCTGGCACGCAATGTATCGGTAAACGGATTTATGTTATCACCTGTTTTTTCTTCTGATATGGCAATCGGGAAACGTGCGGCGGACGCCATTACGTTCCTGTCATTGGAGCTTGAGGAAAACGATATCTCAGCAATCGAAAACACCGAACTTTCGTTCCACATTTTTGATGCTGCCAGCTGGGATACCATCGTCCCTGCCATGCGGCACAGGCACAGAATATATGGGGAGGTCGCGTAAACGCTTCGGATTGGAGATTTTTATGAAAGGTTTTGAACGGAAAAATCAGTTATTATCGCTTTGCGGATTAAATTGCGGGCTGTGTCCTATGCTTTTAGGAAATCATTGCGGGGGCTGCGGCAATGGCAATCAGTCGTGCAGGATAGCAAAATGCAGCCTTAACCACGGCGGGGCTGAATATTGCTATGAGTGCATACAATATCCGTGTGAAACATATCAGCACATTGATGAATATGATTCTTTTATTACGCACAGACGGCAGACAGCGGATTTAGAAAAAGCAAAAAACCTGCCCATTTTTTTCTTTTCTAATTTATATCACCCCTTATCAGTGATATATTGACTATAGGAGATTGGGCGGTGGCAAGTCCGCCCTTTCTTCTGTCTGCTACGGTCTAATGTCTGCTAAGTTTGTAACTCCTAAGACTTCAAGACGTTTTTCGGTTACTTTGATTTTGTGGTCTAACACTGCATTTTCTTCTTTGTTAGCCGCCTTGATTGTGTATAAATCTGCTAAGATTTCTAACAGCATATCTCTTTTTTCTTCAACTGTCATATCCTGTTTTACCTCCATATTATTTTCCCCTTTCCGTTAATTTCCTGCCCCTCTTAACTATAATCTATTATAGCTTATGCAGCCACATAAGTCAGCACCAAAAATACGACATACTGCGGATGGCGGGATGGGAAACGGATCGCGTAATGAAATAAAACAAACGCCGCAATCCATTGATTTTACTGGAAAATCTCAAGTATGCTGCGTTTTTGCATAACTGCGGGTAACAGGACTCGAACCTGCACGGTCTCCCACCAGAACCTAAATCTGGCGCGTCTGCCAATTCCGCCATACCCGCATGGCTCAGCCGGTTATCCGGCTGAATCTTTATTCCGGATCCTGTTCCTCCACCAGCTCATAGCGTTTCCAAACCTTATCCGCGCTGCAGACATGTGTCGTTCCATCCTCATCGCGCACGATGTAATCGCCCACACCGATGAACTCACGCCCGCGCCGGTTTAAAATATACGGGCAGACGATCGTCCCGTCTTCTCTCTTAATCTTTACCAGAAAATCCGTGACAATCCAGCCTTTCGTCACAACATCCGGCCACAGCTCAACGCCGTCTTCCATACCGCATCCGACTTCATATTTTACTACCTCTGCCGACAACGGCACCCTTTTTGTCTTCATCTCTTACCCCCGTAATATCCTGTTCTGGTAATTCGCTGTTTCACAGTGTCTTCGCTTTTGCGGCCCCGACAAACTGCTCATTTCTTTTATGTAGATTATACCACAGAATCCGGCTTTGTAAAACTAAATTTGCTGTCCGCGTGAAAAATGCAGAAAACGAAACACCCCGATCCGTTCCAGCGCTTTCGCCACTGTGTAGAAAACCAAAGAATCCACCGGCCACATAATCAGATTTTTCAGCGCCCGCGCCGGCAGCAGGACAAAGAATCCCTTGCCGTAAAGCATCGACAGGCACAGCGTGTTTAAGATCACGTTGCAGATCAGCATCACAAGAAACTTTGCCGCCAGCACGCGAGGCAGCGTGATGGATTTTTTGTAATACATGCAGCCATAGATCAGGCCGGCAAGCATGGTCACCAGTGTCATCGGCGGGAAAAAGGCTCCGCTCGGCTTTATGACATATTTTATAATGTCCAAAGTACCGGCAAAGAGACTTCCCGCAACCGGGCCGAACAGATACGACACCAGTCCGTTCGGTATCGAGGAAAAACCGATCCGGATATAGGGCCCGATCTCGACGGAAAACATGCCAAGGACGACCGCAATCGCGGCAAACATCGCCATCACCGTGACGGTTCTGACCTGTCTTAACTCCTGGAACGATGCGGTAAACAAAGCAACAAATTTTTTCATAAAAAATTACCTCCCTTATGAAACCTGTTTCTTTGCAGACCTCTTACTACAACGGGAGATAATATTCCTATCTTCTGATGCAGCGGGATGCGACGCATGCACCGCAAGATAACCTTTTCGTCCGCCTGACAACTCCCTGTTCAGGCAGCACTTAACGCGCATGTGTCTACTCTGCAATGACTATTAAATTGTGCGACTCCACCAGTATAACACATAATTTTCAAAATGCAATCAGAAATTTCCTGCATCCTCCTTCCCGCATCCTCCCTCTGTTTCTCACGCCGGCCCATGTGATCCAAAACAAATCCGCTCCGTCAGCTCCATAACCTTCCTCCCCTGTTTAAATCCCAGAATCATCATCAGGCTTTTCAGCTGATTCAGCCCCTCTGCCGATATGCAGATCCTTCGATCCTCCTCCAGGATTTCGTTCCACAGGGAAAGATAGTTTTCTACAGACGTCTCCCTGTCTTTTCCTGCCGTGACGTACTGCATCATCAGAAGCAGCTCCTCCTCCGACTCCTTCCGATCCAGTCTCCACTGCCGTCCGATCCAGCGCCTGATCTGCGCGGTCAGATCCGATGCGCCTTCCCTGTCCGCATGTCCCAACCCCCGGCACAGCTTTAGCATATCATGATACGGGACTCCATCACCCGCTTCCGAAAAACGCCGGATCAGCTCTTCTGTCCCTTCCGCCTCCTGTCCGGCTGTCAGTGCAAACTGTCTTTCGAACAATTCGCGATTCTTCCTGACCGCATTTATCCTGCTCAGATATGCGAGAATTTCTTTTGATGCGTACTTTGAACTGCCGTTCCGCAGGCAGTCCTCCATCTGCTCCAGAATCTGATCCGCCTGATAGAATATCCATACGACACACTGATCCGGATCGATGGTACGATAATTCCGCTTTTGCCTCATGACCCCTGTAAAAAGCATAACCAGCTCTGTATAGAGCTCCAGGAAAATCTCATCTTCCCTGTCCGCCCATTTCAGATACAGCAATTCCGGCAGATCCTCCGGCGCCCCGGAAACCTTATCCGCAAAGTACGCCGGCTCTTCCGGGATCAGCTCATCCACAGTATACACGGTATACTCATCGTGCTCAAGCATATATGCGGCTTTGTGCAGCAGATACGATTCGGACAGCTTTACCTCCGACATCATCTGCTCCGCCATCGCCTCCCATTCTTCCGGGCGCTGCATTTTCGCTCTGTAACCCTTCCGGTTCTGATCCGGGATATATGTTTCCAGCGCGTAAAATCCTTTCGCCCTGAGCTGTCCGTCCGCACAGAAAAGCTTTGCCCCCTCCAGCCGGATATAAAGCGTCTCCTCTTCTGTCCCGCTGCCGCACCGGATACGAAAGCCCTGTGTCAGCACATCATCCATCAGCCATGTGAGTTCGAATTCCTTCTCCCCGTTTTTTCTTTTGATGTTCTGACCTGTTCCGGCCCTCATGGAATCCTCAATCCACCGGGAAAATGTCTCGCGTCTGATCATATCTCTGTCCCGGGTTCCAAGAACGGTATATCTCCCCTCAAACGCCTCCGCAATGGAGCGGATGACACCGTTTTCCCGCATTTTATCCGCATAATGCACCGGCATATCCTCCATCGCCGCAGATACGACGGCCCCGACGCCGATCTCATAATAAGATGCCGGCGCGTGTTTATTGACATTTGCAATCACATCCGCCAGCCAGTGAATCATCCTCTCCTCCAGCCCTTCCTCCGCCTCCAGACGCGGGCCGATCCAGCCGTACAGCCAGTTATAATAGGATTTCCGGCGTTCTCCTGCGGCGATATCAAAAAAGCCGCAGAAGATAAATTCCGCATACTCCAGCGCGTAAAAATCCACGTTATACTCCGCTCCCCTGTTCAACGCGGATCTGTACGCAAAAACGGAATAATTCACCAACAGCCAGTTCGAGCTTCCATACTTCCACGCGTCCGGGCGCCCGGAATCCCAGATCTCTCCCAGAAGCTTCATGCAGTTTTGCTGCATCTGACGGACAAATGCGGCGGATTCCGGCAGCATTCCCTCATGTATCACCTTATCGCTCAGCCCGCCGGGCGATGCGGTGCAGTTCGTCAGATAGCGGCACACGGTCTTCAGTTCGGCAGAAATTTCACCGAACCTGTCGTCCCTGCCCCTGGTCCGAAACAGCAGCAGTCTCATATATGCCGTCGGCGGAACAAAATATCCGTATCCGTCCGACATCATCCGTGTAATGACATCTGTATATTTCTCATCGGACAGAATTCCTTTCAGATGCATAAACTCAACTACATCCATCGCACATCCGATCCGTGTTTCCTCAAAATGGCCGAAGCTGTTCACCCACCGGTCGTCACAGATCATATTTTTATGGTTATTCTGCGCAAAGTGCATGAGATCCCGTAAGATCCCGGTATGATTTCCGATCTCATCTTCTCTCTTATCCCCGTCTTCCTCCGAATAATGTCCGAAGAAACGGATATATCCCTCCTCCTTTCCGTCAGCAATCTCTGATTTCAGCTCCTCCAAAAAACGGATCGCCGTCTCCCCGGCCTCCTCCCGCCGGATCTTTTCCCGGATGTCCTCAAAAATATTGTCAGAGACGCAGATCTCACATGCCTGCGAAACCGTCGCGGTTCCGTCCTTTTTCAACACATTCTGCAGAAAACCAAGATCCACAAGCACCGGTAGCCTTCCCTCATGCCTCATGAGCATTTCCACGATCTCTTCCCGCAGATTTCTTTCTGACCCTGTCCGGATCCCTTCCTTCAGCTCCCGGCTGATCTCACCCCGCCGTTTGAGCGCCTCCAGCAGTTCGTCCGTCGTGACCGCCGCGCGGCGCATGTCTGCCGGAACGTTCCCGGACTGATCCATCAGATCGGTCAGCAGGTGATCCGTAATCCAGAACAGCCCTTCCCGTTCCGCGATCCTGTGGCGCACCGTGTCTCCCCGGTGCACACCGCCAATCTCCCACTCCTCAGCCTCTTTCTCCGTCGGCCTCTCCAGATAACGCACCCGCTTCTCCCAGCTCTCCATCACGCGCTTATTTTCGGCCGTAACATCCGGCTGATGAGGCATACAGCACGCCTGCTCATATGCGATCAGAAGATTGATATTTCCCGACAGATAAATCTCTTTAAAGCACTGCCGTATCTCCCGAAAAAGATCCAGATGCCAGAACGTCACCAGCGCAGAAAAGTCCACGACAATCTCATCCCGGTCAAAGTCCTTCCATCCCTTCTCGTCCGTCTGATGATTCCCGCAGTCTGCAAACCGGATCGCCTTTCTGATTTCGTGATGCCTGTTGTATTCCCATAGTTCGCAGCAGTATCGTGTATAGCTGTCATTTCCCCGGTCATCAAAAAACACATGATACGGAATCACGCAGTCTCTGTAAAGCTCATATTTCTTTCCGGCCGCTCTCTCCGCCTCGTCGATCAGCTCTTTTACTTCTTTAAACGTCATCTGTCTGAGATAATCCGTCTCCCCCAAAGCCTGCAGCTTTACAAGAAGCTCGTTTGCCTTCTCACTCTGCCCGATCTGAAACAGGAAATTCATCCCCCAAAGCATCACCTGCGGATCATCCTCCGACACCATACATGCCTTCTGCACATACCTCGCCGCCTCACGGGTGTCAGCTCTCTTCTCGAGCTCCGCCAGCGTCTGATAAACCTTCACGCTTCTGTTTCCTTTGCGCACCCCCTCTTTTAAAATGCTGATCGCGCTCTGATCCTCCCCGTTTAAAAAATAGCATTCCGATAACAGCAGCAGCGCCTGCTGATTCGCAGCCTTCTCCCAAAGCTTTGCGGATTTTTCAATCGCCTCTTCATACCGGCACAGTATCTTTAATGCCTGCGCCTCCAGATACAGCACCTCGTCTGTCAGACATTCCGTTCTGCCCGCACCGCGAAGCGTTTCAATCGCATTCAGACACTCTGTCTGCAGCCCCTGCATCGCCAGGCACCGGATCACATGGATTTTTGCAAGCGCGCTGCCGAATTTTACCTCCCACTCCCTGCAGCAGCCCTCCGCTTCCCTCCACCGCTTTACTTTCTCCGCGGAATAAATGAGATTCACCAGGTCGATCTGAGCCCCTGTCTGTGCATACAACTGTTCCGCATGCCGAAACAGGGTTTCATAGTCCTGCGCGCTTTCCAGCAGAATTCCGCTGATGCGTCCGTTTACCGCAGGATCCAGTCCGCTGTCCTTTAATTCTTTCTCCAGATCCGAAACTTCCGTCCCATCGCTGCAGGCCCTGGCCGCCAGTGTGAACCAGTATTCCATCATATCCTGCTCTTCAAATTTGTACCGGAACTCCTTTAGCAGTGCATAAGCCTGCCGTTTCTCTCCCCGTCCCAGAGCGAGATATACGCACGACATCATCGGCTCAACCGGATTTTCGGCCTCTCTGACTCTTCTTTTTACTTCCTCAATCCGGATCTCCGACAGATCCTCCCCGGACATACACAGATAGATCACGGCCTGGCACTGATATGCCTCCAGTCCGAGCAGTTTTTTCGCAATCCGGTTTCCATCCTCCCGGTAAACATCCGAAAACGACAGCGTGTCCATCCACACCGTCAGGATCTGAATCTGCAGCTCTCTGTTGTCCGCCTGCTCCGCCAGGGCGAGCGCTTTTTGATACAATTCCGTGATGGCGCCGACCTCTCTTCGCATCCCGTCATCCGCCAGTATCACCGCATGAAAATACAGCGGCGGCAGCAGACTGTCCGCCCCCGCCAGATCATCCGGCAGCAGTCTCCAGTACCGGATCACGCCCCGCATCATAAGATACAGCGGCGCATCCTTCACTGTCTCTTCCGCCCGGTTCAGATATTCCTCCGCCAGGTCATATTCCCGATCCAGGAGAGACACCACCGCCATCAGATAATACGTGGTATGGTCCGCGTACCGCCCCGCCTCCCGGTATGTATCCAGGGCATCCTCTGTCTCCCGTCTGCAGATGCAGATCTGAAGATATGTATTCAGCACTTCCTTCTGATCAATCGGATACAGGATCTCTTTTTCATTTATGACATTCCCTGCCAGCAGGGATTTTTTCGCATCGTAAATACGGCGGTCATACTTTGGATCGCATTCCAGCACCTTCTGCAGATATCGCTGCGCATTATGGCCGTCCCTCTTATCATCCAGATACCAGACCGCACGCGTATAGTAAAGGTCCGCCAAAAGCTTCTTGGGCCTGCTGCGGCTGCTTCGCACCTCTCCCGTCAGCGCGATCAGATCCCTCCAGGCCGCTTCACATCTCCCCTGGCTTTTTTCCGTAAAAATACGGTTCAGCTCCCGCTTTACCGCATCCTCATAATCCGCCGCAATCCTGCCGTACGCCGTCCCTGTAATACTCTCTTCCCTGTAATTTTTCTGCCCGTTATCAAAGCTGTTTGCGACAGGCCGGTATTCTCTCGGAATCTGCGCACCTGCGATCGACTGCACGGTCTCCTGATAAGACTGTTCCCGGTAAGGGATCTGATGCTTCTCCAGAAGCTCCCTGATCCTGTGATTGCTTATGACCTTAAGCGCGACGGCATGGCTCCGGTTCTCCGATCGTTCCAGCGTCTCATCCGTGAGCAGACCGATCACCTGATTCCGGTATAAAACCGGGCTTCCCGACATGCCCGTGAAATCTTCGACCCGCTCCGCCGCATCCATCCGCACGGAGATGTCGTAATCAAACGGCATATTTTCATTTAAATACTGGCTGATCTTTATATCCAGCGGATAGCCTTCTATGCCCTCCACGCCCGGGTAGCCGTATGAAAAAAGCGATTCCCCGCGCGCGATCTGATCCGTATAGCAGGCCAGGGTGAGATACTGTGTCTTAACAGGCTGCTTTAGCTTCAGCACTGCTGCCGGAGCATTCAGAGCGCCCGAAAGCAGCGTCGCCCTGACCGGAAGCGTCCCGTTTCCCGGAATGTTATAAAAGGTCAAAAGAATCTCCCGGTCCTCCTCCGCCGCGGCAGTCACACAGTGTGTCGCGGTCAGCGCCGTATCCTCGTTCACCAGAAACGCCGTTCCCTGTTTCCCGCATTCCAGTCTGGCTACTGCACACTTTACTGCATCCATCTCATTCCTCCTGTATCACAATCCTGCTTCCATCCCGCAGATAAAGAAATTCGAGATCTTTCCGCCCTTTTAGTCTGGTCTCAAACTCTGCCACTTTGCCAATCCGGTAATTGAAATAAATCTGCCTTTTGTAATCTGTTTTCCGGCTCGCGATTTTCGCAAGGGTCTCCAGATCCGGGTGCCCGTATTTTGCCGAATTCGTGGAGATCAGAAATCTCTTTATCGAAAGCTTTTTAAGAAAGGCATCCGATATATTTTTTACGGATCCATGGTGCGGCAGTTTTACCGCGTCAAACATAGTTGCATCTCCCAGGGATTCCAGCACACGATCCGCGATATTGTCTCCCGGCAGCAGGAGCTGTTTTTCCTGACCGCGGATCAGAAGGGAAATGGACGACCGGTTCGTCTCTGACTGGTCCGGCTCATATGATTTTCCCGCCAGTTCCTCTATGGATTTCTCCGCATTGTCTGTCTCCGGTTCCTTCGCGATCTGTTGTTTTACGGCTGTAGTCTCCGATTTCAGATAACGGCAATAATATTCATATGCATCGTCAAACAGCGCGTCCTCCGAGAACTGAAATGTGATCCGGCTGCGCCTCAGCTCGTTTTTCCAGCTGCGCGCCAGCGCCTCCAGTTCCCGCTGCCCCGGGAGCAGAACCCTCACAAAACACTCCGGTCCGAGCGAGATTTCTTCTGACCGGCTGCTCACTGCCCTGCCGCCAAACTGCCTGTTCCAGCTGTATCCTCCCTGCAGAATCAGCGCCGCGAGCGTCGTGCCCTGCAGTGCGCTGATTTCTTTTTTCCCTTCTTTCGCCGTTCCCTCTTCCCGGGATGCGCCGCCTGAAACGATCGTTTCCAGAATCTGTTTTTCTGCGTCCCCTGTCTGACCCGCCTTGTCGATCTGCAGATGCCTGTAGCTGTTATGCCAGATATTTTTTATTTTTACAATACGTGATTCCTGATCCGAACCGTTTTCTTTTAACAGCTCGATGATGCCGCCGATGTGGTCGTGATCAATATGCGTGACTACCAGCAGATCGACGGGTTTGTTTTCGCACTTCAGCTGCAGCAGCCTCTCCCGCAGACAGTTCCGGTAAGTCTCTTTCGGGCCGCCGTCAATCAGGATGCGGATATCCGGCCCCGGAATCGTGATGAAAATACAGTCTCCTTCTCCTGCCGGCAGCATCTCGATCCACAGCCCGGAATGGTCGTAAGATTCTGGCATATTTATCTGCTCCTCACCTTTTGGTTTTTATTCCAACTACATTATACCGTCTTTTGGGGCTTTGAACAATACACTTTCTCTTTCTCAGTAACAGGAAATATCCGCACGACTTTTACAAAAAACGGATGTATTCAACATCCGCCTTTATGTTTCTTCTATTATCAGTTCTGCCGGGACAAACTCCGCCATACAGGTTCCCTCATCATCAGGCACCTCATCATATCCATCTACATTTTTCGTCAACCTTTCCAGATTCTTCCCCCCCCCATATACCTCCGATACAGCATCCCGCCCGCCACGCACCATCCCGCCACAGCCGTCGTGCTCACGATTCCAAACCCGCACGCCCCTTCCCCGGCCAGCATCCCGAACAGCGAAATCAGTTTCCACTGTCCCGGCAGCACCAGGTACAGCGCCAGCTCTCCTGCCAGCACAGCCGCGCTTTTTAAAACAGCTGCCAGATAGCTTTGACTTCCCCTGGAACACTCCAGCACGATGAGCATGGTTAAGACAGCACCTGCCAGCCTGACAATCGCCACCCAGGCAACCGCACCGCCCAGCGAAAGCCAGCCGGGGGCCGTCGTCAGACTCTTCACACTGACCGCCGGAACCTGCATTTCTCTCAGACTGACAGGAAAATTTCTGACAGCAAACAGCATCTCAGGCAGCCAGTTTACAAAAGCCACACATATCGTTAATACCAGTGCCGTGGCGAGTTTCCGCCTCCGCATCTGATCCGTTCCCTGCGTACTCTCACAGAGCATCTTCATCCCGCTCTCCGCCTCGATGGAAGAGATTCCTGCCAGCAGCAGAACAAGAGATACCGCAGTCAGAAACGGCTGATAGCGGTATCCGGGCAGTCGCAGACCCAGAAGCATCTCATATCCCGACCCGTACAGATATTTTGACCGGGACATTATGGACATACCTTGCCGACCTAAACGAGCAGGCGGAAGAACGGCTTGACTTAATCATTGAGCAGATGAAAGCCGCCGAAGGAGTGACCGAGGAACTGAAAGCCCGGAACCAGCTTGAATGGGTGGGGCGAATGAACAATATCCGCAGCCGGGCAGAGGAAATCATAAACAGCGAGTTGATTTATATTTGATTGGATGTGGAAAGGCCAGCCTCGTATGTTAGATCGAAAAATATCCCCGATCATTCCTTCCCGTATTCCGTTATCGGAATATCTCCTGCACGATATCCTCGATCCGCGGCTCCACCGCATAAATATTCCGTGGGTGATACCAGCCGATCAGCTCGATCATCGCATCCGCAGACGCCTTCTGCTCCGTCACAAGAAGCAGCGTATGTTCCGTCCGTTCCGCCACCCGGTATCCCGCCGGTGCCTCCATCTGTGGAACAACGTCCTCAAATTCCAGCTTCACCGCCGTCCCCTTCCGGTACCGCTGTTTAAAATCCTCCAGCGTCCCGTCAAAGAGCTTCGTCCCCTGATCGATCAGGATCAGACGGCTGCAGACCGCCTCGATGTCATCCATATCGTGGGTCGTCAGCATGATCGTCGGCCCCTTCTCCCGGTTGATGACCTTCACCGCCTCGCGCAGCACCCGTTTGCTCATGACATCCAGCCCGATCGTCGGCTCATCGAGATACAGGATCGACGGATTATGCAGCAGCGCGATCGCGATATTGGCCTTCATCTTCTGTCCCAGACTCAGCTGGCGGACCGGCTGGCCAATAAAATCCCCCATCTCAAACAACTCCGTATAAAAATCCCGGTTCTTCCGGAACTCCTCATGCGGAATATCATAGAGGCTCTCATACAGATCGAACGTATCGGAAACCGGCAGATCCCAGTACAGCTGGGAGCGCTGTCCGAACACCACGCCGATCCGCTTCGCATTCTCTCTGCGACGTTCGTAGGGAACAATCCCGTCCGCAAGCACGGTCCCGCTCGTCGGAATCAGGATCCCCGAGAGCATCTTGATCGTCGTGGACTTCCCGGCGCCGTTCGGCCCGATGTATCCGACCATCTCTCCCCGTTCGATCTGAAAGCTAATGTCCTGTACCGCCTTTTTTACAGTATACTCCCGGTGAAACAATGATTTTACCGCGCCGCCAACACCCTTTTCCACCTTCGCAATCCGGTATTCCTTGCACAGATCCCTCACCTCGATAAAGCTCATTTTTTTCCTCCTCATGACCCCGTGCTCTTATAATGCCGCAGCCCGAAACACCACAGCAGCACACTGAGCGAAAAACAGATGATTCCCACCAGCGGCGTCAGATACGGCAGTACCGCCGGGAACCCGTCGGGCACCGGCTTCCCGAGCAGCATCGAAGCCGGATAAAAATTGATAAACGCATACGGCAACAGAAACGTTAAAATCAGCTGAATCGCATACGGAAACACCGTGATCGGGTAATTTGTAAATTCTTTCACCTTAAACAGCAGAAAATCCAGCACCGGGTTCCCGTTTACCGTAAAAAAGCTCATCACGGACGCCGCAATCAGCCCCGCCGCCTGCACCAGCGACGCGCCAAGCACCATGACAGACAGGCAGAGCACATTTCCCGCCGAAAACCCGAACTCCAGCTTTAACAGCGCATACAACACCACCGCCAGCGAGAGCGTAAAATGGCTGATATATCCAAAATTAAATCCCGCGAACATCTCCTGCACGAAGGGATGCAGCGGCCTCGTCAGCGAACCGTCAAATTCCCCGGAACGGATCTTCCCGCCGAGATCCGTGGCCGGAGTATAAAAAAACGCGGCCCCGATCGCGTATGACAGCGTCGCCAGCCCATACAGCAGCAGAACCTCATCCGCGCTCCAGCCCTTAAGCGCTTCAAACTTTGAGACCATGATAAAAAGCGTCGCAAACGTGGCCCCGTAGCTTAGCCACTGCCCCACAATCCCCGCATAAAATGTACTGCGGTACATCATATGCCTGCGAAAGGTCGTCCGGATAAAGATCCCGTATAGTTTCAGATATCGTCTCATCTCTCAGCCCCCGTTCACGGATAACCCTTTTACCGCGCTCCGCCACATCAGGTGATCCACCGCGTTTAACACCAGCAGCCACAACGCCGCCACCAGCAGCGACATCCATATCTCATTCCCCTGCGTCCGCCCGAGCAGAATACCGACCGGCTCAAAGGTGATATAGCGGAACGGCAGGGCATAACTGACCTTCTGCAGCCATCCCGGATAAAACCAGAGAGGGACGGCTGTTCCGCCGAAAAACACATTGAGTCCCCTGATATAAAAGCCCAGATACCAGCAGCGCTGAATCCGGAACGCGAGAAGCCCGAAAATATAAGTCACCTCAAACATCAGCAGAATCCCGAACACCAGGGAAACCACAAAACCGGCCAGCTGAGCCGCAGAAAGCCGCAGCGGGATATCGATCAAAAATATGCTTATCACTGCAATCGGAAGGACATTGGT
>CAJUNX010000047.1:7808-32702 GCA_910587865.1 uncultured Roseburia sp. | reverse complement strand
CGACCACCGAGATCTACACTCTTTCCCTACACGACGCTCTTCCGATCTGTGGAATGAAGCGGAGCGTGTCGTCCGGGCAGCCGCGTGGAGTGAAGGCGTCCGCGCCGCGCCGGATGCAGTCTGTGGAATGAAACGGAGCGTGTCGTCCGGGCTGCCGCGGGGAATAACAGATGCAGGAGGTATCGGTGAGAGGGGGATATATCGGAGTTTTGGCGGGAAGCGGCCGTTTTTTTGCTTCGACAGCAGGAACGGACGGGTTTCCGGATACGACGGAGACGCTTGAGGCGATTGCGAATGCCCAGGAAGGGCTTGCGGCGGTCAGGGAGAATCCGGGACTGATCCGGACCTGGCTGGAGGGGCTGCTGCCGGATCTGTTTCATGCTGCGCTTCAGATTGTGCTGGCCGTCGCTGTCTATGTGATCGGAACCAGGATGATAAAACTGTTTGTGAAGATGGTGAGCGGTTCGATGGAGCGGGCGGGAGCCGATGAGGGGGTGAAGCAGTTTGTCATCCCTCTGTGCCGCTACAGCCTCTATACGCTTCTGGTCTTAAGCCTTATGGGGATGTTCGGGATTGCGACGACATCCATAGTAGCCGTGCTCGGATCGGCCGGCGTCGCGGTGGGACTCGCGCTGCAGGGCAGTCTGTCGAATCTTGCCGGAGGGGTGCTGATTCTGATGCTGAAGCCCTTCCGTGTGGGGGATTACATCATCGAGGATACGAATCACAATGAAGGGATCGTGACGGAAATATCGATTTTTTACACGAAGCTTCGCACGATTGACAACAAGCTGATCGTGATTCCGAACGGAATGCTCTCGAACAGCAGCATGACAAACGCCACCTATATGGAAAAGCGCAGGGTGGATCTTGTCGTGGGGATTTCCTATCAGGCGGATATAAGGACCGCGAAGGAGGCGCTGCTTGCGGCTGCGAAAGAGGAGGAGGCCAGGATCGCGGAGGAGGAGATCGAGGTGTTTGTCGACGCATTAGGCGCTTCGTCGGTGGATATCGGTCTCCATGTCTGGGTGAAGGCGTCGGAATATGTGCCGGCAAAATGGCGGCTGACGGAACGCGTCAAATATGCGCTCGACGAATGCGGGATTGAGATCCCGTATCAGCAGATAGATATACAGATTAAACAATAGTGTACAGAAATATTGACAAAATATGTAATTTATGCTAGCGTATCCTTTGTGAGGCAACATCAATACTATTTTTGTATTCTTAGGAGGTTTTGAGGAGTTATGCAACAGGGAACTGTAAAGTGGTTTAATGCGAAAAAGGGATATGGTTTTATCTCGGATGCGGACGGAAACGATGTCTTTGTACATTTTTCCGCACTGAACATGGATGGCTTTAAGGAGCTGAAGGACGGCGAGCAGGTAGAGTTCGAGGTGACGGAGGGATCGAAGGGTCCGCAGGCTGCGAACGTTACGCGCATCGGTTAAGACGCCGTGAACAGACACCGGCAGGATTCTGGTGTCTCCATCTGTGATAGACGTACCACAAAGAGGATGTCTGCGATATTTCGTGGGACATCCTTTTTTCTTATCAAAGGAAACAGTGCTGTGTGTTTTAAAAAAAAGTCAGGCAGCCGGCTGTTTTCTGGGTATAATGATAGAAGAAAAATGACAGACGGTGGAGCGCGCTGCGTTTTAAAAAGCGCTTCGGAAATGAGGGAATATGAGAATAGAGGAGCTGACGGCATATGAGGTAATCGGGAGGCATCCGCTTCCGGATCTGAATTCGGAGGGGATTTTGCTGCGCCACAAAAAGTCGGGCGCCAGGATCGCCGTGATTACAAATGACGATGAGAACAAGGTGTTTTATATCGGTTTCCGGACGCCGCCGGAGGATTCCACGGGCGTGCCGCATATCATAGAGCACACGGTGCTCTGCGGTTCGGACAAATATCCGGTGAAGGATCCGTTCGTGGAGCTGGTGAAGGGATCGCTCAATACGTTTTTAAATGCGATGACCTATCCGGACAAGACGATTTATCCGGTGGCGAGCTGCAACGATGCGGATTTTCAGAATCTGATGGACGTGTATATGGACGCGGTCTTCCATCCGCAGATCTACCGGTACGAGGAGATTTTTAAGCAGGAAGGCTGGCATTATGAGCTGGAGGAGCCCGATGCGCCGCTGACAATCAACGGCGTGGTGTACAATGAGATGAAGGGGGCGTTTTCCTCTCCGGACGATGTGCTGCAGCGACAGATTTTGAATGCGCTCTTCCCAGACACGGTTTACAGCAGGGAATCGGGCGGTGATCCGGACCACATTCCGGAGCTCACATACGGGGAGTATCTGGACTTTCACCGGACGTACTATCATCCGTCCAATTCCTATATTTATCTCTATGGGAATATGGATGCGGCGGAGAAGCTGCGCTGGATGGACGAGGCATACCTGAGCGCCTACGGGCAGATCACGGTGGATTCCGCGATCAAGGTTCAGAAGGCGCCTGCGGCGCCTGCGGAGGTGATCACGGAATACCCGGTGGCTTCGGAGGAGCCGGAGGAGGACAATACGTATCTGTCCTGTAATTTCGTGATCGGCTCAGTGCTCGACCGGAAGCTGTATCAGGCGTTTGACGTGCTTGACTATGCGCTGCTGGAAGCGCCGGGCGCACCGCTTAAGAAGGCGCTGACGGATGCCGGGATCGGAAAAGACATCCTGGGCGGCTATGACAACGGGATCTTACAGCCGACGTTTTCCATCATTGCGAAAAATGCGAATCTGGCGGATAAGGAGCGCTTTCTCGCCGTGATCCGGGAGGTGTTAAAAGAGCAGGTGCGGCAGGGGATCGACAAAAAAGCGCTTCTGGCAGGGATCAGCAGCGCCGAATTCCGGTTCCGCGAGGCCGATTTCGGACAGTTCCCCAAAGGACTGCTTTACGGGATTCAGTGCCTGGACAGCTGGATTTACGACGACCTGCAGCCGTTTCTGCATCTGGATGCGATCGAGATCTATCAGTTTTTAAAAGAGCAGGTGGACACCGGCTATTTTGAGGGACTGGTGGAGCAGTATCTGCTGCAGAATCCGCACGCCGCGTTTGTGGCGGCCGTGCCGAAGCGCGGGTTAAATGCGGTGAAGGAGGAAGCGCTTTCGGCGAAGCTCGCCGCGTACAAGGCAGGGCTTTCGCCAGAGGAGCTTGCCGCGCTCGTCGCGGACACGAAGCGCCTGAGGGCATACCAGGAGGAACCGTCGCCGAAGGAGGCGCTTGAGAAGATCCCGATGCTTGGCAGGGAGGATTTAAAGAAAGAGGCGATGCCGCTGCAGAATACCGTTCACACGGTGGAGGATGTGACTGTGGTGCACCACGAGATACATGCGAACGGCATTGTGTATCTGTCCCTCATGTTTGACATCCGTGATCTTCTGCCCGGGGAGCTGCCGTATCTTGGCATTTTAAAGACGGTGCTCGGTTTTGTGGACACGGAGAACTACAGCTATGCGGAGTTTGCAAACGAGGTCAATATCCACACCGGCGGGATCGGCAGCAGCATCGGTATTTATCCGGATGCGCACGATACGGACAACGCGCAGGTGCGCTACGAAGTGCGGGTAAAGGCGCTCGCTAAGAAGCTGCCGGAGGCGGCAAAGCTGCTGCGGGAAATGCTTCTGACCTCGACGCTTTCCGACGAAAAGCGGCTGCGCGAGATCCTGGCGCAGCTTCGGTCAAGGCTGCAGGCGGGACTAAGCTCCTCGGCGCATTCCGTGGCGTCCACGCGCGCGATGTCCTATTTTTCCAGGGCGGCCGCTTATCAGGACGCGACGGGGGGAATCGACTGTTTTAAGGTCGTCCGGGAATATGAGGAGCGGTTTGATGAGAAGAAAGAGGAGCTGGCAGCGATCCTGTCCGGGCTTGTGCGGCGGATTTTTACCGCAGAGCGGCTGCTTGTGAGCGTCACCTGCGGGCAGAAGCATTATGAGGATGCACAGCGGGCGGTGCGGCAGATCAGGAACGCGCTGCCGCAGTCAGAGACGCCGCCAGGGGAGCGCACGCTGCCGCCGATGCGGTTTGAGAAGAAAAACGAGGGCTTTATGGATGCCTCTCAGGTACAGTACGTGGCCCGCGCCGGAAATTATGCGGCGCACGGTTTCCGGTATCACGGGGCGCTTCGGATTTTAAAAGTGATCATGGGATACGATTATCTGTGGATGAATATCCGTGTCAGAGGCGGCGCTTACGGCTGCATGAACGGGTATCTGCGCAACGGGGACACGTATTTTGTGTCCTACCGCGACCCGAATCTTGCGGCGACGAACACGGTCTATGACGGGATACCGGAGTATCTGGAAAAGTTCGACGCAGATGAGCATGAGATGACGAAGTATGTGATCGGAACCGTCAGCGATATGGACACGCCGTTAAATCCGGGTGCAAAAGGGATGCGCTCGATGACGGCTTATCTGCAGGGGATCACCTATGAGGAGCTGCAGCGCGAGCGGGACGAGGTGATCGGAGCTTCCGCAGCGGATATCCGCGGCTTAAAGGATTTGGTCGCGTCCGTGCTCTCCGACGGAAATCTCTGTGTGATCGGAAATGAGGAGAGTCTGCGGGAGGAAAAAGGAATGTTTATGGCACTGGAGAATCTGTGCGGATAAAAGCTGCGCGGCGCGGCGGAAAAAATGTTTATGGCGCCGGAAATCTGTGCGGAGAAAAGCTGCGTGACGCGGCGGAATGAGAGGAAAGAATGAACGAAAATTTTAAGTCCGGATTTGTGACGATTATCGGGAGACCGAATGTGGGCAAATCCACGCTGATGAATCATCTGATCGGCCAGAAGATCGCGATCACGTCAAACAAGCCGCAGACGACCAGGAAACGGATTCAGACGGTGTACACCGACACAGAGCGCGGGCAGATCGTGTTTGTGGACACGCCGGGGATTCATCAGGCGAAAAACCGACTGGGAGAATATATGGTGACGGCCGCGGAGCGGACGCTTGGCGAGGTGGATCTGATCCTCTGGCTGGTGGAGCCATCGAACTATATCGGTGCGGGGGAACAGCACATTATCGGGCAGTTAAAGCATGCAAAGACCCCGGTGATTCTGGTCATCAACAAGGTGGATACGGTGGAGCGGGAGAAGGTGCTTTCCTATATCGATACCTACCGGAAGGTGTACGAGTTCGCGGAGATCGTACCCGCGTCCGCCCTGCGCGGACAGAACCTTGACACGCTGACAGACCTGATTTTTCAGTATCTGCCGTGCGGGCCGATGCTCTATGACGAGGACACGGTGACCGATCAGCCGGAGCGGGCCGTTGTGGCGGAGATCATTCGCGAAAAGGCGCTGCATGCGCTCGAGGAAGAGGTGCCGCACGGGATCGCGGTATACATTGACCGCATGAAGGAGCGGAAGGGCCAGAAGCTGACCGACATTGACGCGACCATTGTCTGCGAGCGGGATTCCCACAAGGGGATCGTGATCGGGAAGGGCGGCGCGATGTTAAAAAAGATCGGCACAAATGCGCGCTATGAGATCGAGCAGCTTTTAGACATGAAGGTGAACTTAAAGCTCTGGGTGAAGGTGCAGAAGGACTGGCGGGACAGCGATACGATGCTTAAAAATTTCGGCTACAACAAAAAAGAACTCTGATCAAAGGAATTCTGACTGCCATATTTTGCTGGTATAGAAGCGGATTCTTAAGGAAACCCTAACATTAGCGGTTGATGAAGCGTTTAGAAAAAGTGAGGGTATGCCGATGGATGAAGCCTGGAGAGAGTTTCTGGTATCAGGAAAAGTAGCGGATTATTTGCGGTTTAAATCTGCGGAGACAAGCGGGCTGCAGCAGGGAAACCAGCGGGAAGAGAGACCGGATGGGACAGAATATCACGGTGACCGGGATGGTCTTACATGCCATGCCGATTGGAGAGTATGACAAGCGGATTATGCTGCTGACAAAGGACAGAGGAAAGATTACGGCGTTTGCGCGCGGGGCCAGGCGACCGAACAGCCAGCTTCTGGCGGCGACCAATCCTTTTTCCTTCGGAGAATTTGAACTGTTCGAGGGAAGAAGCTCGTATACAGTGGCGCGGGCTTCTGTCTCGAATTATTTCAGAGAGCTGACGGCAGACCCGCAGACTACATATTACGGTTTTTATTTTTTGGAATTTGCGGCGTATTACTGTCAGGAAAACAATGATGAGCGGGAGATGTTAAAGCTTTTGTATCAGTCTTTGCGCGCGCTTTTGCACCCGTCTTTGGACCGCCGGCTCGTGCGCGCCGTATTTGAGCTGAAGGCGCTTACGATAAACGGCGAGGGGCCGAATGTATTTTCCTGTATTTCCTGCGGCAGGAAGGACTGCGTGAACGCGGAGGCCGCGTGCCGGGGAGGAAACGTGCCGGGAGCCGGAGCGTGCCGGGATGAGAGCGTGCGGGAAGGTTCCGCGGAGCCGGTTGAGGGTGTGCCGGGAGCCGGAGCGTGCCGGGATGAGAGCGCGGAGAGTGAGGGCGTTTCTGCCAGGCCGGGAGCAAAACCGGCGGTTCGTTTTTCCGTAAAAAAAGGCGGTGTGCTCTGCGGGGACTGTGCACATCATGCGACAGATGTCGTTTTTCTGAATTATTCCACTCTATATACGATGCAGTATGTGATTTCGGCAAAAATCGAAAAGCTTTATACCTTTGCGGTGAGCGGTCAGGTGTTAAAGGAGCTTTCGGATCTTTTAAAGGAATACCTGAAGCTGTATGCAGGGCACCCGTTCAAATCGTTAAAAATCCTGGAAGAGATGGACGCGTTTTCCTGATTCCGGGCCTTCATGAAGGGGCTGTTTCCGCAAAAAGATGCGTTTCAGAGCATTTTGCAGGTTGAAATCATAATTCGGAAATAGTATAATAACAGCGATATTTTGTTGAACATAAGAATGGAGACTGGGTTATGAAGAGAATGTTGTATGCCATCCCGGGACTGCTGCTGTTTGCCATGCTGCTTGCAGGCTGCGGAGAAGCTGTGCCCGATGCGGACGAGAGTGTCGTATATGTGAATAAAAAGGGAGTCGTGACGTATCTTGACGTGGAGCCGTTTGATCAGGGGGTTTATGAGGAAGAAGGGCTTCGCGGCTTTCTGGAGGAGGAGATCAAAGCCTACACGGACGAGCACGGGAAGAATACGGTGAAGCTGGAGGATCTGACGGTGGAGGACGGGATCGCGAAGCTTCGGCTGACCTGTCAGAGTGCGCAGGATTTTGCGCAGTATAACGGGATCGAGATGTATCAGGGGCGCATCGTGGACGCGCTGGCTGCCGGCTATGTGTTTGACGGGACGTTCGCGAAGGTGGAGAACGGGACGGTCACAGGAGAGGCGACCAAGCAGGAGATCTACACGGAGAACGAGATGAATGTCGTGATCATCCGGGCGAACCTGGATGTGCGCGTGGAGGGGGAGATCTGCTATGTCTCCTGCCAGAATGTGAGCTTAACGGGGCCGGACGGCGTATCGATCCGCCCGGAATATTACCTGGGTGACGCGCCGGCGGCGACGGGAACTGCTGCCGGCGGACCGGCGGGAAGCGTGCCGTCCACAGAGGAACCGTCCTCTGCGGATGACGGCAACGCCGTGGATGCGACGGAGGATGCGGCTGCCGGGGAAGACGGATCGGATGGCAGCGTGGATGAGACGGATGACGGGGACAGCAGCGTGTCGTCTGAGGACAGCACGCAGGCCGGTATGGTGATCGACGCCGATACCTCGGGGACGCAGGGCGGAGCGGATGCCTTTGGCGCGTCAGAGCAGGGGAGAAGTACGGAGGTATACACGTTTATCGTGTACCGTTAATGCGGCATCATAAGCCGTGAGGGCGCTGTGCGCAGCGCCGTGTGTCAGTGAGAGCAGCGCTGCCGTCCGGGGCAGCCGGGGAAAATAGTGCAGAAAAGAGGAAGAGCATGGAAAAGTCAATGGAAAAAATCGTAGCTTTGGCAAAGTCGAGAGGGTTTGTATATCCGGGTTCCGAGATTTACGGCGGACTGGCGAATACCTGGGATTACGGAAATCTCGGCGTGGAGTTAAAAAATAATGTCAAGCGGGCATGGTGGCAGAAGTTTATCCAGGAGAACCCGTACAATGTGGGTGTCGACTGTGCGATTCTGATGAATCCGCAGACCTGGGTGGCGTCGGGCCATCTGGGCGGTTTTTCGGATCCTCTGATGGACTGCCGGGAATGCCATGAGCGTTTCCGCGCGGACAAAATCATCGAGGATTTTGCGGAGGAGAAGCAGATTACGTTAAAAGGGTCCGTGGACGGCTGGACACAGGAGGAGATGCGCGATTTTATCGAGGAGAATCAGATCCCCTGCCCGTCCTGCGGCAAACATAATTTTACCGATATCCGTCAGTTCAACCTGATGTTTAAAACATTTCAGGGTGTGACGGAGGATGCGAAGAACACCGTGTATCTGCGTCCGGAGACGGCGCAGGGTATTTTTGTGAATTTTAAAAACGTACAGCGGACTTCGCGCAAAAAGATCCCGTTCGGCATCGGCCAGATCGGCAAATCGTTCCGAAACGAGATCACGCCGGGGAATTTTACCTTCCGCACGCGTGAGTTTGAGCAGATGGAGCTCGAGTTTTTCTGCGAACCGGGGACGGATCTCGAGTGGTTTCAGTACTGGAGAGGGTTTTGCCGCGACTGGCTGCTCTCGCTCGGCATGAAGGAGGAGGAGATGCGCCTGCGCGATCACGATCCGGAGGAGCTTAGCTTTTACAGCAAGGGGACGACGGACATCGAGTTCCTCTTCCCGTTCGGCTGGGGTGAGCTGTGGGGCATTGCGGACCGCACGGATTACGATCTCTCCCGCCATCAGGAGACGTCGGGTCAGGATCTGACCTATTTTGACGAGGTGAAAAACGAGCGGTATGTACCGTATGTCATCGAGCCGTCACTCGGCGCGGACCGCGTGGTTCTGGCGTTTTTATGTGCGGCATATGATGAGGAGAACATCGGTACGGAGGAGAAGCCGGATATGCGGACCGTGCTTCATTTCCATCCGGCTCTCGCACCGGTGAAGGTCGGTGTGCTGCCGCTGTCAAAGAAGTTAAACGAGGGTGCGGAAAAGGTATTCGCGCAGCTCTCAAAGACCTATAACTGTGAGTTTGACGACAGGGGAAATATCGGCAAGCGCTACCGCAGACAGGATGAGATCGGCACGCCGTTCTGCGTGACCTATGATTTTGAGTCGGAGACGGACGGCGCTGTGACCGTGCGCGACCGTGATACGATGGAGCAGGAGCGCGTGAAGATCGCGGAGCTCGAGGCGTATCTGGCAGAGAAGTTCCGGTGGTAAAAAAGCTTACGCGTAAGACTGCGGGAACGGGTGCTTAAGACAGAGTATGTTCGGGGGAAGGAGGTGTTGTTTTACATGAAAAAGATCCAGGAGCTGCGTCAGGTAAAAGGCGATGCGTATGATTATTATATCGCATCCGGGGAAGATCGGGAATTATTCGAAAAGATTTTCCTTGTGGATGAGATCATAGATGAGATTAAAAAGCCAGACAAGTATTTTCTCATCGGGGAAAAGGGTTCCGGAAAGACGGCTTATTCGGTATATATGTCACAGAGCCGGACACAGGAATATTTTGGTTTCATTACACTTGTAGAAAACACCTTGTATCAGAAATTTCTGAATATGAAACGTCAGAAAGCGCTCGAATTGTCCAGTTATAAGGATATATGGATCAATATCCTGTATCTGATTCTCGCGGAGGAGATCCGCCGTGAGGGCGGAGAGTCTCTGCTGCAGAGTTTAAAGTACCGGCAGCTGACGCAGGCGATCCGGCAGTTTTACAGCGATGCCTTTAAGCCGGAACTGGTCAATGCGATGGAATTTGTGGATAAGGCGACCAATTCCATCAACGCGATGCTTGAGCACGGCGTGTTTACGGTCAGTCCGGCGAAGGAGCATGAAAAGACAAAGAAATACGAAGAGCAGAGCTATCAGGTCAGCCTGCTTAAGATCCGGGACGGATTTGAGCGGGCCTTTCAGTCGCTGGACTTAAAAAAGCCGGTGATTCTCTTTATTGACGGGATCGACGCCAGACCGAGGGAGATTGACAACGGGCAGTATTTTGAATGTCTGACCGGACTGGTCAATGCGGTTCTTGAGATGAATTATTCGATTCTGCGGGAAAAAGGCATCAAGGTGATGCTCCTCGTGCGGCCGGATATCATGTACAAAATGCCGATCCATAATATGAACCAGAAGCTTCGGGGCAATTCGGTTCTGCTGGACTGGGTGACAACCTACCGCAATTATGTCAGTTCCAAGCTGTTTCGGATTGCAGACGGATATTTCAGCAAACAGCAGGACATGAGGTATGAATTCGGAAAATGCTGGAATGCGTATTTTCCGTATCAGCTGGAATACCCCGGGCGAAATAAAAAACCCGACAATCCGTTTATTGAATTTCTGCGGTATTCCCTGTATAAGCCGAGAGACATCCTTACCATGTTAAACGAGATGGTTGAGGCGACGTCCGGTCAGTGTTTCCGGCATGAGGATTTTGAGAAAATGATGGCGAATTATTCCATTTATCTCAAAAGTGAGCTCAAGGATTATATGCTGATCTATATGAATGAAACGGAGTACGCGACGTTTATTTTGTTTTTTGACTATTTTGCCGGATGCCGTAATTTTGACCATCAGTTGTTTGAGGAGAAGCATCTGGAATATATTGAGTATATCAGGAAACTCGGCAAGGAGATCCCTCCGTTTATGCAGTCGGCGAACGAAGCGCTGCAGCTTTTGTATGACACCAATATCATCTGTTATAAAGTGTGGGACTACGGAAGGGAGCATCCGAAGATGTTCTGGTCCTACAAAGAACGCAATTATGCCAATATGCAGCCCGAGGTAAGCCGGGACGGGGAGTACTCGTTTCATATGGCGTACGCGAAGGCGTTTCGGATTATCTGAAAAAAAGCAGTTTTCACCGTGAGTGAGAGCTGCTTTTTTTGTGCCTGGGCAGAGCCGTCAGGAGAGATCGGACTGCCGCTTTGAAGCGGGGTAGGGCGTACGGACATCCGTGCGGCCGATCAGATAATCGACGCTCGTCTCGTAAAAATCCGCCAGGAAGCAGAGCACGGACAGGGGGATCGCCCGCTCCGCATTTTCATACCTGGAATAGGTTCGCTGGCTGGTGTGCAGCAGATGTGCGATGTATTCCTGGGTGTAGTCGGCATCTTCCCGCAGATCGCGGATTCGATGAAGAAGTAATGTCATATTTATCCTCTTTTCTGTTTTTTTAGTTTTTGTATCAAAAAAGCTAAAGAAAAATCTATAATAGACCAAAATGGCCTATTGACTTTTAGACCAATTTGGTCTAAAATGTTCGTGAGTTCAGAGACGGCATGACAGCGGAAGATATGGCGTTTCAGATAGAATATGCAGAATAGGGAACAATCATAATGGAAAAGAAAAATAACGGAAATCAGAAAACGGATCTCATCAGAAGAGGCATTCTGATCCTGGCAGCGGCAGGCTGCGTGATCTGTATGTTTTGTGCGGTGATGTATTTCGTGAAAGGACGGCACGCCGGAAGAGTCTATGAGAAGCTGCGGCAGGAGTGCGTTGCGTTCGGGATGGCGGAGCAGCTGCCAAAGGCGGATCCGCAGGAACAGACAGAGGAGGAGATGCCGCATGAGTATGAGGAGATGCCGGTCGTGGATTTTGAAACGTTGTGGGAGACCAACACGGATATCTGTGCCTGGATCTATATACCGGGAACGGAGGTAAACTATCCGGTTCTTCAGAATGCGGCTGCAACGGATCCGCATGACACGTATTATCTGGATCACACGGTGGACCGTGTGTCGGGGCTCCCGGGCGCGATTTACATAGAGCCGTGCAATGCCAGGGATTTTTCGGACCGGAATACGGTTCTCTACGGACATCATATGAAAAACGGCACCATGTTTGCGTCTCTTGACCGTTATAAGGACAATGTTTTTATGGAAGAGCACCCGTATGCCTATCTTGTGACGCCGGAACAGAATATGGTGTATGAGGTCTGCGCGGCAGTACTCTATGACAACCGCCATATTATGGGGATTTATGATTTTGAGCAGGACAGCAGCTATCAGGCTTTTCTCGATTCTCTGACGGACAACCGGAATATGGAAGACGTATTCCGGGAAGGCGTGGAAATGACGACGGATGACCGGCTGATCACCCTTTCCACCTGTGTGAAAGATCAGGATGACAGACGGCTGATCGTGGAGGCGGTACTCATTGATGTGTACGAGAGAGAAAACTGATGCCGTGAAGGTAAAACGGGGGCTGTATCTTCTGGCCGGCGTGGTATGGGGCTGTATGCTGCTCTTTTTTCTGGCGTATCAGACCGGCAGATGGTCGCTGCGGAACAACGCGGTGACGGCGGACGGGGTCAGCCTGCCAGAGACGGTTACCTATAACGGACAGACCTGGCATTATAAGAAGGACCTCTTTGTGTTTCTCTGCATGGGAATCGACACGGCGGACGATATGGTGCGCGAAGGTGAGACGGGAAATGCCAGGCAGTCGGACGCGAATTTTCTGGTGGTGCTCGATGGAAAAGAGAATGAGATAAAGATTGTCGCGATCCCGCGGGATACGATGACAGAGATTGAGATTTATGACGTCGGAGGAGCATATGTGACGACGGTGGAGGAGCATTTCGCGCTGCAGTTCGCTTACGGCGATGGCGGGGACAAAAGCTGTGAAATGACAATGCGCGCGGCATCCCGCCTGTTTTACGGGCTGCCCGTGAACGGATACGTCTGTTTTAATCTTAGGGCGATCGAGGTGTTAAACGGGATGATAGGGGGCGTGCCGGTGACTCCGGAGGAGACGTTTGAGGAGTTAAACGCCGGTGAGCAGGTGACGCTGAACAATGAGCAGGCATATCGCTATGTGCAGTCCAGAGACTGCGACGAACGCTTCAGTGCGCAGAAAAGGCTGGGCAGGCAGAGACAGTACCTGACGTCCTTTCTTCAGAAAGCGCTTGCCTGTACGGAGGAGGATCCGTTTCTGCCGGTCCGGATTTACCATTCCGTGTCGGATCATATGAGCACGGATATCGGGGGAACCAGACTGCTCTCTGCGCTGATTGCGGGGGTAAGGTGCGATTTTTCAGAGAGCGGTTTTTATGTCGTCCCGGGAGAGCAGAGGACAGGACAGCGGTTTGAGGAATACCATGTGGATGAAGAAGCGTTTTATGAGATGATGCTGGAGCTGTTTTATGTTCCGCAGGAAAACTGATATTGGCGCGAAAGCGTTGATATAGAACCACACAAAAATAGAAAAGAAGGGAAAGAAGTCCAATGAAGAAAATGATGACAGCTGCACTTGCCCTGGTACTGACTCTTGGAATGGGAGTTACGGCAATGGCGGCAAGCGTGACAAAGACAGTGAATGTGCACAATGTCGCGGTCAGCATCAGCAGTGTTGTTGACAAGGACGGAAATGCGGTGCAGGGAGCAACGGTCGCAGACGCTTCGGAAGCGGTGAAAGCGGAGGCATTTGCGCAGGCTACCAGTTATATGAATACGTTTATGAATACCAGCGTGGATATGCTGGCGACAAAGGACGTAAATCTTGCAGGCGTATCGGCGGCGAATCCGGTTACGATCACCTTTAACGTGGAAGGCGTGGCTGCAGGAAACACGATCATCGTACTGCACAAGAGCAGCACAAGAGGATGGGAAGTAATGCCGAATGTATCGGTCGGAAACGGTACGGTAGCCGTGACCTTTACGGATCTCTCTCCGGTGGCGTTCCTGCGTCCGACAGCAGCGGCAGCGGCTCCGGCAAATACGCCGGTTCAGGAGATTCATCCGCCCGAGTATTACGAGCAGTTAAAGGCAATGTACGGCGGCAACACGGCGGAAGCAGCGGCAGCTCCGGTCGTTTCCCCGAAGACGGCGGAAGACAGCGGGATGGCTGGTTTCGTGTTCGGCGCGGCACTCTGCGCGGCAGCGGCAGTGGTTGTGAGCAGAAAGAAAACAGTGTGAGCATAAATTAAATACTTTGTGTGGTTTTCTCCGGGGCTTAGGCCCCGGATTTTTCTGTGTAAAAATCCTGTTTGTTCCGGGTGTAAAGAAAAAATACTTGACGCCCATGTCGTTTTATGCTACACTGACCCAGGTACAGAAAAGAAACCGATTATTTATCGCAAAACGTGGAGCTTGCAATGGAAGAAAAGGTGGCGCAGGCATATCTCTATGATTTTTACGGAGAGCTGCTGAATGAACATCAGCGCAGGGTTTACGAGGCATTTATTTTTCAGGATCTCTCGCTCGGCGAGATCGCGGACGAGGAAGGGATCAGCAGACAGGGCGTGCACGATATGGTGAAGCGCTGTACCAGGGCGCTGACGGGGTATGAGGAGAAGCTTCACCTGGTGGAGAAGTTTTTGTCCGCAAAGCGCAAGGTTGCACGGATTCACCGGCTGGCCGAATCGTTTAAGACGAGCCGGGATGACGCGCTGATCGACGAGATCGGGCAGATTTCCAATCAGTTATCGGAGGAGTTATAGATGGCGTTTGACAGCTTATCCGAAAAACTTCAGAATGTATTTAAGAACCTGCGGAGCAAGGGGCGGCTGACCGAGGATGACGTAAAGACGGCGCTTCGGGAGGTGAAGCTCGCGCTCTTAGAGGCGGACGTCAACTTTAAAGTCGTAAAACAGTTCGTCCGGGATGTGCAGGAGCGCGCGGTCGGGCAGGATGTCATGAGCGGGCTGAATCCCGGTCAGATGGTGATCAAGATCGTCAATGAGGAGATGGTCCGCCTGATGGGTGCCGAGACGGCGGAGCTCACACTTGAGCCGGGACGGGCGCTCACCGTGATCATGATGACCGGTTTACAGGGAGCAGGTAAGACGACGACAGCGGCGAAGCTGGCCGGAAAGTTCCAGAGCAAAGGAAAGAAGACGCTGCTCGTGGCCTGTGACGTGTATCGTCCGGCTGCGGTGGAGCAGCTGCAGGTCAACGGTCAGAAGCAGGGTGTCGAGGTCTTTTCCATGGGCACGAAGAACAGTCCGGTCGATATCGCAAAGGCGGCTGTGGAGCATGCCGTAAAGAACGAATACAAGCTGGTGATCCTCGATACGGCGGGACGTCTGCATATCGATGAGGAGATGATGGCAGAGCTGATCCGGATCAAGGAGGAGATAACCGTCCATCGGACGGTTCTGGTGGTCGACGCGATGACCGGTCAGGATGCCGTCAATGTAGCGAAGACATTTGACGAACAAATCGGGATCGACGGAGTGATTCTGACCAAGCTTGACGGCGATACCAGGGGCGGTGCGGCGCTTTCCATCCGTGCAGTGACCGGACGGCCGATATTTTACGCCGGTATGGGTGAGAAGCTCTCGGATCTCGAACAGTTTTATCCGGATCGGATGGCGTCGAGGATCCTCGGCATGGGCGACGTGCTCACGCTGATTGAGAAGGCGCAGGAGGAGATCGACGAGGAGCAGGCCAGAAAACTCGAGCAGAAGATGCGCCGCAATGAGTTTGACTTCGAGATGTACCTGGAATCCATGGGACAGATGAAAAAGATGGGCGGTCTTTCCGGGATTCTCGGGATGATGCCGGGACTGGGAATCGGAGGAGGCAGGACGCCGAAGATCGACGAGGAGGCGGCCGAGAAGAGTCTGGCGCGCACAGAGGCGATCATCTACTCCATGACGCCGCAGGAGAGACAGAACCCCGGGCTTTTAAATCCCAGCCGCAAGCGGCGGATCGCACAGGGAGCCGGCGTGGATATCGCGGAGGTCAACCGGCTGGTCAAGCAGTTTGAGCAGATGAAAAAGATGATGAAGCAGATGCCGGGCATGATGAAAAAGAGCAGGCGCGGCGGACTGTTTCAGGGACTTCCGTTTTGACGGAAGCAAAGAGGCATGAACGCCCTTCGGGCTGTGCGCACGACGTGTGAGACGCGTCATGCGATGCAGGCCGGTCCGGTTTTCGGACAGGGCTTTCATATAAATATTGATAGTCATCAGATCAAGGGAGGTGAAAGAGATGGCAGTAAAGATCAGACTGAGAAGAATGGGACAGAAGAAAGCTCCTTTCTATAGAATCGTGGTTGCGGATTCCAGATCACCGAGAGACGGAAGATGCATCGAGGAGATTGGAACTTACGATCCGACAAAGGACCCAAGCGAGTATCATGTCAATGAAGAATTAGCTAAGAAATGGTTAGCTAACGGAGCACAGCCGACCGATACTGTAGCCCGTATTTTAAAGGCGGCAGGAATCGAGAAATAAGATTGGTGAGGTAGGTCTTATGAAGGAATTAGTGGAAGTAATTGCCAAAGCACTAGTCGATTACCCGGACGAGGTTGTTGTGACCCAGACAGAAAATGAGAGGTCGATCGTCGTGGAGCTGCATGTTGCGCAGTCCGACATGGGAAAGGTAATCGGCAAACAGGGACGAATCGCGAAGGCTATCCGTTCTGTTGTCAAGGCGGCTGCCTCAAAGGAAGAAAAGAAGGTTATTGTTGAGATTACACAGTAAATCCAGGGCTATCCTGACACGGGCATTTCCCGTATCAGCGATAGCCTCTTTTCGCGAAACGGCCGGTGCGGCGATCCGCCGGAAGCGGGCGTGCGCATGCGGATAGAAATGGGGAACAGAGTATGGAAGATTTGCTGCAGGTGGGAGTGATTACGACGCCCCACGGTATCCAGGGAGAAGTAAAAGTGTTTCCGACGACGGATGATCCGGCGCGCTACACAAAGTTAAAGCATGTGATCCTTGATACCGGAACGGAAAAAAAGAAGCTTGAGATTGCGTCCGTGAAATTTTTCAAACAGTTCGTGATCGTGAAGTTTCAGGGGATTGATCATAGAGAAGACGCGGAAAAGTATATGAAAAAAAATATTTACGTCACGCGGGAGGATGCGGTGGAGTTAAAAGAAGGCGAATATTTCATCGCGGACTTAATCGGGCTTACGGTCCGCACCGATGAAGGGGAGACCCTCGGCGTGCTGACGGATGTCATAAAAACAGGGGCGAACGACGTCTACGCCGTGCGTCGGGAAAACGGTGAGGAGATTTTAATCCCGGTGATCCGGCAGTGCATTCGCCAGGTGGATATCGAGGGAGGAACGATACTGGTGCATCTGCTGTCCGGGCTTTTGGAGCTCAATCAGAAGAAGGAGCGCACCGCAGCCAGAAAGAAGAGGCCGCGGCGCGGGGGCAAAGGCGCAGAGCCGCAGGGATCTGCAGGCGGGGCAGAAGCTGCAGAGCAGCGGGGATATGCAGGCGGGATGAAAGGTGCAGAGTAACAGGGATATGCAGGCGGGATAAAAGGTGCAGAGTAACAGGGATCTGCAGGCGGGGCAGGAGCCACAGGGAGAGGAGAAACAGTTATGGCAAGATATATCAGAGAGGTCGTCTTAAACCGGCCGGATGATTTTGTGCAGTACATTATGTCGGATTTTATCTTCAAACACGGGTTTCACATGGCGGAATTTAAGGGGGAGCGAATCTTACGCGCCGGCGGCGGCCTGATTGAGATTCCGAAATTTATGATCTGGAGCTACCAGAACGGTGTCTTTCATGTGGAGGCGTGGACCAGGAACCTCTGGCTTCCGGGCGTGTATGGCAGAGAGATTGCCATGACCGGATTTTTGGGTTGTGTGCCGAAGAGCGCTTATAAAAAAGACATCGAGGAGCTGATCGGCCTGCTGACCCAGCCGCTGTATACGCCGAATGCCGGTCAGCCGGGTTACGGATCGTCTGGTCAGCCGGGCTATGGAATGCCGGGTCAGGGCGGCTATGGATCGCAGGGGCAGAGTGGCTGCGGAATGCCGGGTCAGGGCGGCTATGGATCGTCTGGTCAGCCGGGTTACGGGGTTCCGCCGCAGCCCATCTATGTGCGCGGGACGGATCTGTCGCAGTATGCCACAATGGCGCTGATCTTTTCGCTCATCGGTATTGTGACCAGTTTTGTCGGGGGAATGTTCGGGATCCTGTTTGGAGCCCTGGGGATCGTATATGGAAATAAGGCGCTTCAGTCATCCAAACGGGGAATGGCAGTCGCGGGAATTGTGATCGGGATCATCGGGACGGTGTTTGGTGCGCTCGTGCTGATCGGGAGCCTGCTGTATCTGATTATCTGACGGCAGAAAGGCAGAGAGGAGAGGTGATATGAAGATCCAGATACTGACTCTTTTTCCGGAAATGGTGCGCGGCGGGCTCTCCGCCGGGATCATCGGACGGGCAGGCGAACAGGGACTGCTGTCGATCGAGGCGTTTGATATCAGAGATTACACGAAGGATATCCACCGGAAGGTCGATGATTATCCCTACGGGGGCGGTGCGGGCATGCTGATGCAGGCACAGCCGGTTTACGACGCGTGGTGCGCGGCAAAAGAGCGGTCAGGCGCTGCCGTGCGCACGATATACCTGACGCCGCAGGGGGAGACGTTTACCCAGGAGCACGCGAAGGCATTTGCAAAGGAACAGGGACTGATCCTGCTCTGCGGGCATTATGAGGGAATCGACGAGCGCGTGCTTGACGAGATTGTGACGGATTATATTTCAATCGGGGACTATGTGCTGACCGGGGGCGAGCTGGCGGCGATGGTGCTGACGGACGCGGTGGCGCGCATGGTGCCCGGAGTGCTTGGCAACGAGCGTTCGGGTGAGAACGAATCGTTCGAGGGGGAGCTGTTGGAATATCCGCAGTACAGCCGTCCGCGGGTGTGGAGAGGAAAGGCGGTGCCGGATGTCCTGCTCTCCGGAAATCAGAGACAGATCGATGCATGGCGCAGGGAGGAGGCAGAGAAACGGACCAGGCTGCGCCGCCCGGATCTGTTTGAAACGTATCAGCGTCTGCAGGCGTGCAGAGAGCGGCTGATGCGGCAGAAGCTGCTGCATACCGACATGATTGAGCTGATCGCCCGGGGAAAAGCGCGCATTCTGTATGAGGACGGCACTGCTTTCTGTCTGCAGGATAAGGAGAGCGGGATTTGGTTTGCCGCAGCGGAGGAGGAAGCGCCGGGACAGCGCATGATCGCGGATCTGCTGCGGAAGGAAGGCGCACAGGAGCTTGGAAGCGGGGAGAAGGAGCAGGCGGCGCCGGGATGCGGGGAGCTTTTTGCGGTGCATCAGGAATGGATGGCCGATCTGCTGAGCCGTGAGTACGGATATACGCGGATCATGACCTGCCGTCAGGCGGCGTACACGCGCAGGGAGAAGCTGCCGGTGAGAGGGCGCTATGCTGCCGGTGAGCCGGTTTGTCCGGGAGAACGGATCCCGGCGGAGGCCGGGGGAAGCGTGCCGTGGCGGAAGGCCGGAACGGAAGGGGAGCAGGACGGCTGTGAAAATGAGCCGGGTCACTGCAGCGGATCGGTCAAAGGAACGGAGGAAAAGCGGGACACGGCCCAAAGCGTGCCGTGGCGGAAGGCCGGAACGGAGGAAAAGCAGCGGCCGCGGATCTGCCGTCTTGCGCCTGCATGGTCAGACGAGGTGGCGGCGCATTATGAGAAGACGGGTTCTGCAGGGGTCGATTCCGCATATCTTCGGGAGAGAATGGAAAAGGGATGGATATTCGGTGCATTCGTGGAAGGAACGCTGGCGGGCTTTATCGGCATGCACACGGAGGGGAGCATCGGATTTCTGACCGTGTTTCCGGAATACCGGAGAAGAGGGATCGGAACGGCTCTCGAGACCTTTCTGATCAATGAGATGCTGGAGCGCGGATTTACCCCCTACGGGCAGACGGAGGAGGGAAATACGGCGTCGCATCGGCTCCAGGAAACGCTGGGACTTTGTTTTTCCAAAGAAATGGTGTACTGGATGCAGAAAAACCGCTGATTTTTCTTTACAAGAGGGAAAAGCTGTGGTAAAATACAACAGTTGTGAATAGGAAGATGGTCCTCTGCTGCGGACAGGCGCGGCAAGAACATCCAGAAGACATAGGAGGTCATAAGATGAACGCAACTGAGATTATCCGGAACATTGAGGCCGGACAGCTGAAGGAAGTAGTGCCGGAGTTCCGTGTCGGAGATACGGTGAAGGTTTACGGAAAGATCAAAGAGGGAAACCGTGAGAGAGTCCAGATCTTTGAGGGAATCGTGATCAAGAGACAGGGCGCGAGCAACCGCGAGACCTTTACGGTGCGTAAGCTCTCCAACGGCGTCGGAGTTGAGAAGACCTGGCCGTTACATTCTCCGAATGTGGAGAAGGTGGAGGTTGTGCGCAGAGGTAAAGTCAGACGTGCAAAGCTGTTTTACTTAAGAGGCCGCGTCGGCAAGAAGGCGAAGGTCAAGGAGCTGGTGAAATAGCCAGAGGCAGATCGCAATACCAGAGCATATCCCCTGACGGATATGCCCTGGTAATTTTTTTGCCTCTTTACAGATCTGGAAAGCTGTGTTAAATTTTTGGAATAGGGATCCGGCGGGGCATCCGGCGGGAAAAGGAAGAGCTATGCGCAGACGAAGGAAGGGCCTGCATTTTGGCAGGCCGAAAAAAACGGTCAATACAACGGTGATGAAGGAGATCTGCATCTGGGTGGTCGAGATTCTGATCACTCTGCTGATTGCGTTTACGTTTGTCTGGTTTGCCGGACTGCGCACCAGCGTGGTGGGACAGTCGATGGCGGAGACGTTAAACGGCGGAGACGAGATCCTTGTGAACCGTTTTATCTATAAGGTGACGAATCCGAAGCCGGACGATATCATTGTTTTTCTGCCGAACGGCAACGAAAAATCCCACTATTACGTGAAGCGTGTGGTCGCATGCCCGGGGGATACCGTGCAGATTGCGGGCGGTGTGCTCTATGTCAACGGAAAACCGTTCCATGAGACCGCGGAGGTGGCGGCGATCGAGGATGCAGGGCTGGCCGCGGAGGAGCTCACTTTGGGGCCGGACGAATTTTTTGTCCTGGGCGATAACCGCAACAACAGCGAGGACAGCCGGTATGCCAATATCGGCAATATCAAAAAAGAACATATTATCGGAAAAGCATGGTTCCGTATCGCACCGTGGGGGCTTGCCGGATTTTTGTGATGCCGGATCATGCAGTGTGACAGAACAGGAGTACAGATATGCAGTTTCAGTGGTATCCGGGACATATGACAAAGGCAAAGCGCCAGATGCAGGAGGACATCCGTCTGATCGATCTGGTGATCGAACTGGTGGATGCGCGGGTTCCCGCGAGCAGCCGCAATCCGGACATCGACGAGCTGGGCAGACAGAAGGCCCGGCTGATTCTGATGAATAAATACGATCTGGCGGATGAGAGAGCCGGCGCGGAATGGGCCGCGTATTTCCGTGGGAAGGGATACCATGTGGTGGGGATTGACGCGAGAAACCGGGCCGGCATGAAGCAGGTGACGTCGGTGATCGCAGACGCCTGTAAGGAGAAAACGGAGCGGGACAGAAAGCGCGGCATCTTAAACCGTCCGGTGCGCGCGATGGTGGTGGGAATCCCGAACGTGGGAAAATCGACGTTTATCAATTCCTATGCGGGGCGCGCGTGTGCAAAGACCGGAAACCGGCCTGGCGTCACGAAAGGAAAGCAGTGGATCCGTCTGAACAAGCAGGTGGAGCTTCTGGATACGCCGGGGATTCTCTGGCCGAAGTTTGAGGATCAGGCGGTGGGATTAAAGCTTGCGCTCACCGGTGCTATCCGGGATGAGATTTTACAGATCGAAGAGCTTGGCCTTTCTCTGATTCAGATACTCGCGGCGGGATATCCGGGAGCGCTGACGACGCGCTACGGGGAACTGGACGAGGCGGCGGAGCCGGTAAAGCTGCTGGAACAGATCGCCGTGAACAAAAAGTGTATCTCAAGAGGAAACGAGCCGGATTACGGCAAGGCGGCTGCGATGCTCCTTGATGATTTCCGCAGCGGAAAGCTCGGCCGGATTACGCTGGAGACACCGCAGCATATGCCAGAGTGATATGGGCGGGAAAGATCCGCATATCAGGAGTGGATTCGGACAGCCGGGCGGAGAAAGGGCAATCATATGACAGAAGAGAAGACGGTCAGCGCGATCGGTAAGGAGCTAAAGGCGGCATCGGAGGATATGCTGCCTTCTTTTATCGAAGCATACGGAAAGGACGCGCGCGAGGGGGTAAAAAAGCTCGTCGCGCAGGCAGAGAGCCGGCTGCGAAAGCTCGCCGCGGAGCGGGAGCGGATCAGGGCGCTGAAAAAATACGAGACGGAATACGGGATGTATGCTCACATCTGCGGGATCGATGAGGCGGGCAGGGGGCCGCTGGCGGGGCCTGTGGTGGCCGGAGCCGTCATCCTGCCGAAGGACTGTGAGATCTTATATATCAACGATTCGAAAAAACTCTCCGCCGCAAAGCGGGAAGAGCTCTATGAGGTGATTATGGAGAAGGCCGTCGCGGCGGCTGTCGGAATCGTCGGTCCAAAGCGGATTGATGAGATCAATATCCTTCAGGCGACCTATGAGGCGATGCGGGAGGCTATAAGCAAACTGGAGGTAAAACCCGATATATTATTAAATGATGCGGTGACGATTCCGGAGGTCGGGATCCGTCAGGTGCCGATTGTTCAGGGGGATGCAAAGAGCATTTCCATCGGCGCGGCCAGTATCGTGGCGAAGGTGACGAGGGACCGGCTGATGATCGCGTACGATAAGCAGATGCCGGAATACGGGTTTGCTTCGCACAAGGGGTACGGTTCGGCAGCACATATCGCCGCCATTCGGAAATACGGCCCTTCGCCGATTCACCGCAGAAGTTTTATCGGAAATTTTTTATGACACAGATGGAGGCCCATGATGCAGATATCGGATATGCTGGGACAGTACAACCGCAATGTGACGAACGGCACGGATGAGCTTAAGAGTGCGCAGGGCACGCAGAAGCTGGTGTCCACCGTGGGGGAGCTGTCCGCGGGTAATATTTTTGAGGGTACGGTAAACGGCGTCAAAGGAGGCCGGGTCACGCTTGCGCTCGGAAACGGCCAGCTGATCACGGCGCGCCTGGAGGGAAAGGTGGATATCCGACCGGGATCGTCCATGTTTTTTCAGGTAAAATCAAATGACGGGACGACGGTATCGATCCGCCCGTATACCGGTCCGGGCAATGCCGGCAATCCGATTCTGACGAATGCGCTGACCGCGGCGCAGGTGCCGGTGACGGAGCGGACGCTGATGATGGTGGACGCGATGATGCAGGAACAGATGCCGATCAGCCGGCAGAGCGTTTTAAACATGGCAAAGATCCTGACGGCAAATCCGCAGACGAACGTGCAGACACTTGTGCAGATGACAAAGCTGGGGCTGCCGGTGACGGAGGAGATGGCGTCGCAGTTTGAGCGCTATCTGACGGACCGGCATGCGCTTTTTGACGAAATGGAACTTTTGGTGAGCCATCTGACGGAAGCGCTGGCCGGCGAGGAGCTTACGTCCGGGGATGCGGCTGCGCTTTTTGACCGGCTGGCGGATATTTTTTTACAGGAGGAGACCGCGGCGCAAAAACCGGACGGCATGCCGGCGGAGACGCCGGAGGAGGCACATCAGCCGGACGGTTCTGCGGCCGGAGGGACGGGGGATACCGCCGGCGCAAACCGGCTGGCTGCATCCGATCTTCTGACCGGCGAACCGGCGGGATCCGCCGGCGTACAGACGGATCCGTCTGAAACGGGAGTGCAGACCGGACTACCGACAGAGGAGGATGCCGCAAAAGCGCTTCTGCCGGGAAGCGGCGGCGCGTCAATCGGGAGCCTGCTTTCCGCAGAGCAGCAGGCAGCGCTGGCGCGCGTCCTTTACAACATACCGGCGCTGGCGGGCAATCAGAACCTGTTTTCCGTGACGGATCCGGAGGCCGTCTATGTGGATACGATGTCGGAAGGAGCGGAGGCGGCAGGGGGGAATGCAGAGGCTGGGACCGGTATGGAGACCGCGGCGCTACGTGAGAATCTGACCGCGGAGGAGTTTGTGAGCGCGCTGAAAAATGCGCTGGCGGAGAGCGGCCGGGACGGTTTGTCCGGTCTTCAGAAGCTGTTTGGGAGCCGTGAATTCCAGACGGTCTTCCGCGGCATGATCGAACGGCAGTGGCTTTTAACCCCTGAGGATCTGCGCAAGGAAAATAAGATAAGTGATCTTTATGAGCGGCTCGATCGGCAGGTCCGTCAGATGGAGGCGGCGATAAAGCTGACCGGCGGAACCGGGCAGAGTTCGTTTCTGCAGGCGGCTGCGGATGTCCGCGGCAACCTGGAATTTATGAATCAGATGAACCAGATTTACAATTATGTGCAGCTGCCGCTAAAGCTGTCCGGGCAGCACGCGAACGGTGAGCTGTACGTGTATACGAATAAAAAGAACCTGCGCGACCCCGATGCGGAGCTGAGCGCTTTTCTGCATCTGGATCTTGACAACCTTGGTTCTACAGATGTCTCTGTCCGTATGAAAAACCGCCAGGTGAAGGCAAATTTTTATATGGATGACGACGCATCCTATGATATGATCCGGCAGCATCTGCCGATTTTGGAGAAGCGGATCATAAAGAAGGGATATCACTGTCAGATTACGATTACAAATGAGAAAAAGAATGTGAGCTTTAAAGAAAACTTTGTTAAGCACGGGCGGAGTGTGCCTTCGGGCGGACTGCACCGGTATTCGTTTGATGTGCGCGCATAAACGGACGGGAGTGGAACCGCAGCTGAGTGCGAGACTGTGCAGATCGGCGTCTGACGTGCGCGCATAAACGGACGGGAGTGGAACCGCAGCTGAAGTGAGACCGTGCAGATCGGCGTCTGACGTGCGCGCATAAACGGACGGGAGTGGAACCGTAGCTGAGTGCGAGACCGTGCAGATCGGCGTCTGATGTGCGCGCATAAACGGACGGGAGTGAAACCGCAGCTGAGTGCGAGACTGTGCAGATCGGCGTCTGACGTGCGCGCATAAAC
>CAJUNX010000047.1:0-7708 GCA_910587865.1 uncultured Roseburia sp. | reverse complement strand
GGACGGGAGTGGAACCGCAGCTGAAGTGAGACCGTGCAGATCGGCATTGATGTAAGTACATAGTCGGACGCGTGTGGAGGGCGGCACGGATGCCGCTGTGAAAACAGAGGGAAGGAAGGAACCGGTACCATGGCGGAAAGCGGAACAAAAAAGGAAACAGAGCAGACAAAGACGGCCGTAGCGCTCGCCTATGAACCGGGGGATGCGGCCCCGAAGATCCTTGCGACCGGGAAGGGAGAGGTCGCGGAGCGCATCATACAGAAGGCAAAGGAGCATGATATCCCGTTTTATCAGGATAACAAGCTTGCACAGACGCTCTCGAAGCTCCAGATCGGCGACGCGATTCCTCCGGAGCTCTATGAGGTGGTTGCGGAGATCCTTGTCTTTGTGGACGATATGGACCGCATGAAAGGGAAACTGCGGGAGTCGGGGCTGATGTGATGCGCGCGTGCAGCCGGCAGAACGTGCGGCAGGGGAAGGCGTCGCGCGGATGTGACGCCGGCAGAATGCGAAGCTGGTGTGCAGCCGGACGGAATGAGAGGAAGGAAATGACAGCGCGCAGAAAGCGACGCATGAACGTGCGGCAGGGGAAGGCGTCGCGCGGATGTGCAGCCGGCAGAACGCGAAGCCGGTGTACAGCCGGACGGAATGAGAAGGCGGAAAGGGCAGGAACCATATAGTTTGAATAAACGGGCAGTCGGAACGGCATATGAGAGACAGGCGGGAGCATTTCTGAGTGAGCAGGGATACGAGATTCTTCAGTATAATTACCGCTGTGCGCAGGGGGAGATCGATATCATCGCGCGGGAAGGCGGTTATCTGGTATTTGTGGAAGTAAAATACCGGCGTGATCCGGGAAGCGGAGCGCCTGCCGAGGCGGTGAATCAGAAGAAACAGCGCGCGATCAGCCGGACTGCCCTGTATTACTGCCTTTCGCACGGATATGGAGAGACGACGCCCTGTCGGTTTGATGTGGTTGCGGCCCTTGGGGACGGGATGCGTGTGATAAAGAATGCATTTGAGTACACCGGGGCGTGAGAGGAACGGATAAAGGGAGTGCGTGTGCCTGCAGGGGCAGCAGGAATAAACGAAGCGGAGCGCCTGCCGTGCGGTGAATCAGGAAAAGGAGCGCGTGATCAGCAGCGGTGAGGAAAAAGGGAAAAGTGCGCCTGACGGGGCAGCGGGACCGGGAAGGAGATGACAGGAGGAAACATGCGGATCGTTAGAAAAGACAGAGAGCAGCCGGTACTGACAGAGGAATGGCATGGGACAAAGGACGGCGGGGGGCTTCTCCTGTTAAAATATCCGTCGTTTGAGGAGACGGGGCTGGTAAAGCATGGGATCAGCACGCGTTATGGTGGTGTCAGCAAGGGTATTTTTTCCTCCATGAATCTGAGCTTTTCCCGGGGAGACGACCGGGAAGCGGTGATGGAAAATTTCAGGCGGCTTGCGGAAGCGCTTGAGGTGGATGACCGGGAGTTTGTGTTTACGGATCAGACGCATACGACAAATATAAGGAAAGTAACGGCCGCGGATGCGGGGAAAGGACTGACGAGAGAGCGGGATTATCGGGATGTGGACGGACTGATCACCGATGAGCCGGGACTGGTGCTTTCCACCTTTTATGCGGACTGCGTGCCGCTGCTTTTACTGGATCCGGTGCACCGGGCGATCGGTCTGTCCCATTCGGGCTGGCGCGGCACGGTGGGACGGATGGGAGCCGGGACTGTGGCGGCGATGCAGCGCGAGTATGGCAGCAGGCCCAAGGATCTTCTCTGCGCCGTCGGACCCTCGATCTGCCAGGACTGCTACGAGGTCGGGGATGATGTGGCGAAGGAATTTCGCGGCGTGTTCGCGGGAGACGCAGGCGGAGAGAAAGAGTCTGCGGGAGGCGTCGCAGGGCGAAAGAGAGAGCTGTCCGATGTGCCGGAACGGCCGGTCCTGGCTGAAGTGGAGAATGAGGCAGGGAGAGCCGCGGGAGACGCAGGTGAAGAGAAAGAGTTCGCGGGGGCCGCCGCGGGGCAGGAGAGAGCACTGTCCAGCGTGCCGGAACGGACGGTCCTGGCTGATGTGGAGAATGAGGCAGGGAGAGCCGCGGGAGCTGCCGGCGAAGAGAAAGAGTCCGCGGGAGGCATCACAGCGGGACGAGGGATTCTTCGTCCCGGCGCGCCGGGAAAGTACCAGCTTGATCTGTGGCGCGCGAATGAAATCATCCTCAGAGAGGCCGGCATTCTGGCGGAGCATATCGCAGTGACGGATATCTGCACCTGCTGCAACCCGGATGTGCTGTTTTCACACCGTGCAAGCCATGGCAGACGCGGAAATTTCGGGGCGTTTTTATGTCTGAGGTGACGCGCGCCGGCGCGCCCGGACGGACAACAAAGGGAAGCGGCATCAGACAGAACAGGAATCGTGATTGATTTGACAAAGGAGGAACATCATGAAGTATCGGGAGCTTGGAAAGACGGGGTTGAAGGTCAGTGAGATCGGTCTCGGCGGCGAATGGCTGGAACGCCACAATACGAAGGAGGTACAGGAGATCATCGACGCCTGTGAAAAAGAGGGGATCAATATTTTAGACTGCTGGATGTCAGAGCCGAATGTGCGGAGCAATATCGGGCTGGCGATCAAAGGCAGACGGGAGAAGTGGATCATCCAGGGCCACATCGGCTCCACCTGGGAGAACGGGCAGTATGTCAGGACGCGCGACCTCGCGAAGGTAAAACCGGCGTTTGAGGATCTTCTGGCGAGGATGCAGACGGATTACATCGACCTTGGCATGATTCATTTTGTGGATACAACGGAAGAATTTGATCTGGCGGTAAACGGGGCGTTCATGGAATATGTCCGTCAGCTGAAAAAAGAGGGAACGATCCGCCATATCGGGATGAGCACCCACAATCCGGATATCGCAAAGCTGGCGGCATGCCAGGGGGAGATTGAAATGATCCTGTTCAGCGTCAATCCGGCCTTTGACATGCTGCCGCCGGTCTCGGACATCGATCAGTATTTTTCCGGGCAGTATGACGAAGCGTTAAACGGGATTGCGCCGGAACGGGAGGAGCTTTATAAGCTCTGCGAGCAGAACGGGGTCGGGATCACCGTGATGAAGGGCTATGCGGGCGGCCGTCTGTTTCAGGCGGACACGTCGCCGTTCGGGGTTGCGCTGACCCCGGTACAGTGCCTGCACTATGCGCTGACCAGGCCGGCGGTGGCTGCGGTGATGGTCGGTTATGACAGTGTCCGGCATGTGGAGGAGGCAGTGGCCTATGAGACGGCCACGGAGGAAGAAAAAGACTATGCGGGAGTGCTGGCGAACGCGCCGTACCACCGGTTTTCGACAGGGCAGTGCACCTACTGCGGACACTGTGCGCCGTGTCCCTCCAGAATCGATATCGCCATGGTCAATAAGCTCTATGATCTGGCACTGATGCAGGATGAGGTTCCGGGGACCGTCCGTGCGCATTATGAGCAGCTGGAGGCGACTGCGTCGGACTGCGTCGGCTGCGGCGGGTGCGAGAGCAGATGTCCGTTTTCGGTGCCGATCGTGGAGCGGATGAAGAAGACCAGGGAACTGTTTTCACATCAGGAATAAGTTCCGCATCCGTGAAGAGGCGACGAAATGAAAAATCAGTATAATAAAACCATCACGGTCTGTTTTGTCGGATATATCGTACAGGCCATTGTCAACAATTTTACACCGCTGCTGTTTTTATTTTTTCAGAGAAGCTTCCAGATTCCGCTCTCAAAGATTACGCTTTTGGTGACGTTTAATTTTGGAATACAGCTTTTGGTGGATCTTCTTTCCGTCGGATTCGTGGACAAAATCGGGTATCGGACATCTATGATTATGGCGCATGTCATGTCGGCCGCCGGCCTGATTCTTCTTGCGGTTCTGCCGGAGATTACGCCGGATCCTTTTGTCGGGATTCTGACTGCGGTAATGATTTACGCGATCGGCGGAGGGCTGTTGGAAGTGCTGGTCAGCCCGGTTGTGGAAGCGTGCCCTTCTGATAACAAAGAGAAGGCGATGAGTATGCTCCACTCCTTTTACTGCTGGGGACATGCAGGGGTTGTACTGATTTCAACTCTTTTTTTCTACCTGGCTGGCATTGAGAACTGGAAGATCCTGGCAGTGATCTGGGCGCTTATTCCGCTTGGAAATGCTGTGGCTTTTTCAAAAGTACCGATCGCGCCGCTGATTGAGGACGGCGGGCCGGGGCTGGAATTAAAAGAACTGTTCCGGATGAAAGTCTTCTGGATTCTGCTTATCATGATGATATGCGCGGGAGCAGCGGAGCAGGCGGTCAGTCAGTGGGCTTCTACATTTGCAGAAAAAGGACTTGGAATTTCAAAGACAGCGGGAGATCTGGCGGGACCGATGGCGTTCGCCGTTTTAATGGGTGGCTCCAGGCTGTTTTATGGCAGATATGGCGACCGTATTCATCTGGATCGCTTTATGATGTTCAGCTGCTGCCTGTGCATCTTATCCTACCTGGGGATTTCCTTTTTGCCGCTGCCGCAGCTCGGCCTGATCGCCTGTGCCGTCTGCGGGGTGTCCGTCGGGATCATGTGGCCGGGAACGTTCAGCAGGGCATCCGCAGCGATACCAAAAGGCGGGACAGCCATGTTCGCCCTGCTGGCGCTGGGCGGAGATGTCGGCTGTTCGGGAGGGCCTACGCTGGTCGGGCTGGTGTCGGGAGCGCTGGGAGATGATCTGAAAAAAGGAATTCTGGCGGGTGTTATCTTTCCGGTGCTGCTGCTGACAGGAATCATGTTCAGCAGGAAAACAGATAAAGCATAGCGTATCCTCCTGACAATATCGAGTGCCGATATTCTTCTGGGCATGGTGTCTGAGCGCGGGGAGGGGGAGAAAAGATCTTACGTCATCACACAGACCGGCACGGAAAGGTTAAAAAAAGAATACCTGCGGTGAAAGACCATGGTGGAGGACGGGGAGGTATTAAGAAAATCTTCATAATATCCTAGGATTCTCTCACTTGCGCCCTCTGACCGCCCATGGTACACTGACCGTATCAAAGCAGATAGTACAGCAGGATACAGGGGAGGTTGTGGCTTGATTCAGTTAAATTACCGGGATTCCAAACCGATTTACGAACAGATCAGGGACGGATTTCGCAGGCTGATTCTTTCGGATTCTTTATCCGCAAATGAACAGCTGCCGTCCGTCCGTGAACTGGCGTCCCGCCTCGCGATCAATCCGAACACGATTCAGAAGGCGTACCGCGCGCTGGAGAATGACGGATATATCTATACGGTTGCAGGGAAGGGCTCTTTCGTGGCGGAACAGAAAGCAGTTTTTGACAACAGGCAGCACGAGCTCCTGGAAGAATTTGATGAGATCGTGACAAAGCTTTCCTTCCTTTCTGTCAGGAAAACAGATCTTTTGGAGCGCATTGACAGTCTGACAGGAGGAGGGGGAGAAGAATGATACAGGTAAACGGACTGACAAAATCCTTCGAAGGCTTTCCTGCGCTCGACGGCGTGGATATGCATGTGAAAAAAGGAGCGATTTACGGGCTGGTGGGGCCGAACGGCGCGGGTAAATCCACGCTGATCCGCCATATTACCGGCGTGTACCGGCCGGATGCAGGGGAAGTGCGCATTGAAGGGGAACCGGTATTTGAGAACCGGACGATAAAGGCGAAGATGGCTTATATTCCGGACGAGCTGTTTTATTTTATGCAGGCGGACACGATGGAGATGAAGCGTTTTTATCAGGGAATCTACCCGTCGTTCGACGAAAAGCTGTTTTACCGGATGCAGGAATTTTTTCCGAATATCAATGTGAAGCGGACGATCCGACGTCTCTCAAAGGGAATGCAGAAGCAGGTTGCGTTCTGGCTTGCGATCTGCTGCAAGCCGGAGCTGATGATTCTGGACGAGCCGGTCGACGGTCTTGATCCCGTGATGCGCCGGCAGATCTGGAGTATTATTCTGGCGGAGGTGGCAGAACAGCAGATGACGGTTCTCGTTTCCTCCCACAACTTAAGGGAGCTTGAGGACGTCTGTGATCACGTGGGAATCATGCATCACGGAAAGCTGATCGTGGAGCGGTCGTTAAGCGACCTGCAGGGCAGTGTGACAAAGATTCAGGTGGCATGCGTCAGCGGAATGCCGAAGCTTTCGGACAATTTTGAAGTGCTGCACATGTCAAATACCGGACGTGTCTATACGATGATTGTAAAGGGAGATCCGAACGAGGCGCGCGCGGCGCTGGCTGAAAGCAATCCTACGATTGTAGATATCCTGCCTCTGACGCTCGAGGAAATTTTTATTTATGAGATGGGAGGTGCGGATTATGAAGTCAAAGACATTCTGTTTTAACAGGACGATCTTTATGAAAAATTTCACGCACTTCTGGCCGCTGTGGACGCTGTATCTGATCTGTCTGCTGCTCATGATCCCGGTGTCGCTCTGGCAGGGGGCCAGTCAGGACTGGTACTACGGCTATCAGGAGAACGGCTCTGAAATGTACATGCTGGTCAGCCGTGCGCTTGAGACGGCACTCTCGCCGGGGCCTGTGTTTCTGATCGTTGCGGTGATGGCGCTGGCGGTGTTTTCCTATCTGTATACGGCCAAAAGTGCGAATATGGTGCATGCGCTTCCGGTCAGCCGGCTGGAGCTGTTTGTGACCAATTATCTGTCGGGACTCAGCTTTATGGTGATTCCGGAGGTGATCGCGTTTTTGTTTACCGTGCTGGTCTGTATCGGAAATGAGATTACCTGTATCCAGTACCTGTTTATCGGATTTCTCTGCCGGCTGGGTATGATATTGTTCTCGTACTCACTGGCGGTGTTTGTGACGATGTTTACCGGGCACATGCTGGCCATGCCGGTGTACTATCTGATTGCAAATTATCTGTATATCGGATGCAGATTCCTGATTACGGAAGTAGTGGAGCTGCTCTGCTACGGCATCTCGGATTTCTGGAATCCGGGAAAAACGAGCATTCTCTCACCGATTTATTATCTCGGAAATAACCTGTGGGTTCGCAACGTATACGATGACGCGACGAACCAGATTGAGGGACTGGAGATTCACGGTATCTGGCTGGTCGGGATTTATGCGGCCGTGGCGGTCGTGTTTGCGGTGGCGGCATACCGTCTGTACCGCAGAAGAATGATTGAGACCGCGGGCGACGTGATCAGCATCGGTATCATAAAGCCGGTCTTCCGCTGGGGAGTGGCGATGTGCGGCGGGATCTCCGTTTCGCTTCTGTTGACGGGTGTGCTGGCCGAAACGCAGAATACCAGGCGGTTTCCCTGTTTTATGATCTGCATGTTCGTCACGGGTTTTCTGTTCTTTTTTGTCGCGCAGATGCTGATTATGAAGAATTTCCGCGTGTTCCGCAAAAAGAGGCTGCTGGAATGGTGCTGTTTTGCGATCGTCTCGCTTTTGTTTGTCGTGCTGTTTGAGACGGATCTGTTCGGAATCGAGCGGAAGATCCCGGCGCAGGAAGAGATTGAGGCGGCGTTTATCTGCATGGATTATCCGATAGAGATTGAGACCGCGCAGATTCCCGAGCTTCTGAAGATACACCGTGAGATCATCCAGAACAAAAGGCAGTATCGGGAGGCGGAAGGTCAAAAGACTGACGTGATGTATACGACGATCTGCTATTATTTAAAAGCCTAAAAATCGTAAAATATATACTCAAAACATCAACTGATAGTTACCCCAAGT